>JBAPYW010000044.1:0-82815 GCA_049284935.1 Xanthobacteraceae bacterium | reverse complement strand
TCTTAATTGTCGCCTGCCTTACTATCACGTTTCGACCCACCGATCGAATTGATCAGGCGCGCGAGAAGATCCTCTCTGCTGCGATCCTTCAACATTGACTAAGAGTGCGCTCTGCGTCGCATAAAGCCCGCTCGCAAACGCTTTGGTCGGCTTGCCGCGGTTGCCAAGCGATGATTGGCAATAGCTAGAAGCGTTGCTCCGCGCCGTAAGCTGCCTCACCCGCGATAAGGCGCGACGCATACCGCCGCCGGCTGCGCTGCTCTATGACCAGCCACAGGCAGCGCCGGCTTCGCGGGACGCACCAAACTGCGGCGAGCTTGTCCGGATTTAGCGGCCTATAGAGAAAAGGGAAGGCGATCGCTTGTAGCCGCGTGACCCGCGCCTTCATGCAACTTCGGACAGGGCCGCCGCGAGGCGGCTTTTCTTGTTCTAGCCGTCTAATTTGCTGCAGTGCATGAGTCGCCTGCTGGCCCCCAGCAGACGTGCAAATTTTCCTGACCAATGTCTGCTCTCGGGTAAGAGCGGTCGGAAAACTAAAGCTGCGGACAGATTGCTTTGTTAGTACACGGCATAGTTTAGCCGGCGCCGTCGAGCATGCTTTCCAGCTCGACAGAGACGCGCTCGCCAAGCTCGCAGTGATGCCCCTGGCCCGCGGCCAACAGCGCCTGCGCCTCTGCTGCGGTTTCGGCCTCCACCCACCATTGCTCGAGGCGCGTGACGAGGAGGCTGGCGTGGAATGTTTTGAGCTTCGGCTTGGGCTTTAACTTGCGAGCTACGGCTGACATGTGACGGCTTCCCGGGAACGCGAATCGGTTGCGTGCAATTACTTTACCGTAAAATCACCGCGGGCGGAACAAATCGGAAACGCGCAGCTACCGGCGCCTCCCCTATGATCCCGGAACCCGCTATCATTCAAACGATTGTCAATGCGTTGTTAGGCAGGAGTTAACCGTGGCCCCGCGTGCGTATTGGAAAGGCTATTTGCGGCTCTCGCTGGTTTCATGTCCGATTGCGCTCTATCCAGCTACCTCGGAGCGCGAAAAGGTCAGCTTCAATCAGCTCAATCGCGAGACCGGCAACCGCATCCGCTACCGCAAGGTCGACGCCGAGACCGGCGAGGAAGTTCCGTCCGATCAGATCATCAAGGGCTACGAGGTCGCCAAGGGCGAATACGTCGAGATCACCGACGAGGAGCTTGAATCGATCGCGCTCGAGAGCACCAAGACGATCGAGATCGATGAGTTCGTGCCGCGCGACGAGATCGATGAGCTCTACAGTATCCGCCCCTACTATATCGCGCCCGACGGCAAGGTCGGCCAGGACGCCTTCGTGGTCATCCGCAATGCCATCGAACAGATGAAGATGGTGGCGATCGGCCGCGTGGTGCTCACCAGCCGCGAGCACGTCATCGCCATGGTGCCGCGCGGCAAGGGCCTGATGGGCACGCTGTTACGCTTTCCCTACGAGGTGCGCGACGCCGGCGAATATTTCGACGATATCCCGAACGTCAAGCTTACCAAGGATATGATGGATCTGGCGCGGCATATCGTCGAAACAAAAACCGGGCATTTCAAGCCGCAGGAATTCGAGGACCATTACGAGCACGCGCTCAAGGAATTGATCGAGAAGAAGGCCAAGGGCGAAAAGATCGAAGCGCCCAAGCACGAGCCGACCGGCAAGGTTATCAATCTGATGGATGCGCTGCGCCGCTCGGTGCAGGCGGAGAAGCAGACCGCCACGCGACCCACTGCCGCGAAAAAAGGCCGCAAGAAGATCGCGGGGCAAAAGGAAATGCTGCTGCCCATTGCCGGAAAGAAGGCGGCGCAGCAGGAGACCGCGAGGGGCACCCGGCCCAGCGCCAAGCATCGCAAGGCGGGATAAAGCCGTCATCCTACTCTCTCGCGCCATTTGGAAGAGCCACGACCGCCGCACGGCTGCCGCATTCTCGCCGTTCGCTCAACGCCGATGATCGGGTGGCGGGATGGGGCTCTGGCCGCGTGTTTTGCGGCCGGATGTGCGGCGATAGACGGAAGTTTCTGCGCAACGGCGCAGGAGGCACCGCGGTCGGCGATGGCATGCGGCGGCGAGGTCTTTGCGCGCGGCACCGCGAGCCGCGTCATCGATGGCCGCACCTTCGTGCTCAATGACGGTCGCGAGGTCCGCTTGGTCGCGATCGAAATTCCGGCTCTGCCGCTGCCGCAGGACTCCGGCGCCGCTTCCGGCGGTGCGGCGGCGCGCGATGCGCTCGCCAGCCTGCTCGCCGGCACCGAACTCGGGCTCAGGCAGACGGAACTGCAAAAAACCGACCGCTACGGCCGGGTCGTCGCCTTTGTTTCGACCGTGCGCGATGGGGTCGAACGCTCGGTGCAGGGGAATTTGATTGCCCTGGGGCTGGCCCGTGTTGCCGCCCAAGTCGGCAATCGCGGCTGCGCCACGGAACTCCTCGCCCGCGAAAGCGCGGCGCGGAGCGCCAAGCTTGGCCTTTGGGCCGGTTCGTATTATGACTTGCTCGACGCCGATAACCCCGCCGCTGTGCTGGCCGCGCGAGGCCGTTTTGCGCTGGTCGAGGGTCGGGTGGTTTCGGTGCGCGAAAGCGGGGCCACGATTTACGTGAACTTCGGGCGGCGGTGGACCGAGGACTTCACTGTTACGATTCTGAAGCGAAATGCGCGTAACTTCGCGGCGGCGGGTCTTGACCCGAAGAGTCTCGCGGGTCGGCGCGTGCGGGTGCGCGGATGGGTCGAGGAGCGCGGCGGGCCTTGGATCGAGGCGGCGCGTCCGGAGCAGATAGAGATCACTGACCGCAAGTGATGGACGGTGCAGCAGTGACCATTTGGCAGTTCATCGGGACGGCAAGGCTTCGGCTTGCCCACGCGGGTATCGCCGTGGCGGCGCTCGTGCTCGCCGCCTGTACCGCTTCGCCGCCGTCGCTGGCGCCGCAAACTTCGCTGCCGGAGCCGGCGAAGCCGGCGGAGGTGGCCGGGGCGGCGGACATGTCGCCGGCGGTGCTGCGCGAGCATCAGCGCATCCTCGCCGCCTATGGCGGCGTCTATAACGATCCCCGGCTGCAGGGCATGGTGGAGCAGATCGTCGAGCGGCTGGTCGCGGCGTCCGAGCGGCCCGACCTGCATTACAAGGTCACTTTACTCAATTCGCAATCGATCAACGCGTTCGCGCTGCCGAGCGGCCAGCTTTACGTGACCCGCGGCCTGGTCGCGCTCGCCAATGACGAGTCCGAGGTCGCCTCCGTGCTGGCCCACGAGATGGGACACGTCATCGCCCGCCACGCTGCGATCCGCGAGGAGCAGGCGAAGCAGGCCGCGCTGGTCGGCCGCGTCGTCAGCGACGTCATCAGCGATCCGGAAGTCGGGGCGCTGGCGCTCGCCAAATCGAAGCTCGCGCTCGCCAGCTTCTCGCGCGCGCAGGAATTCGAAGCGGACGCCATCGGCATCGGCATCGCCGCGCGCGCCGGCTACGATCCCTATGGCGCGGTGCGCTTCCTCACTTCGATGGAGCACAATTCCGAACTGAAGCCGCAGCAGAGCGGCGCCATCGATCCGCGCGCGCCGGATTTCCTGTCGTCGCATCCGGCGACGCCCGAGCGCATCAGCAACGCGCTGGCCAATGCCCGCCAATATAGCGGCCCGGGTGCCGCCGGCGGACGCGACAAGGTCGCTTATCTCTCCGGCATCGACGGCATCGTGTTCGGCGAAGATCCGAGCGAAGGTTTCGTCCGCGGCCGGCGCTTCCTGCATCCGCGGCTCGGCTTTACCTTTACCGCCCCCGAAGGCTTCGCCCTCGACAACACGGCGCAGGCCGTTCTCGGCGTCAAGCGCGGCGGCGGCCAGGCATTGCGGCTGGATGTTGTGCGGGTGCCCGCGGAGCAGACGCTTGCCGCCTATCTGACCTCCGGCTGGATCGAGAAGATCGACCCCGCCACCGTCGAGGATGTCATCATCAACGGCTTCCCGGGCGCGACGGCCGTCGCCAAGGGCGATCAATGGGACTTCCGGCTCTACGCCATTCGCTTCGGCAGCGACGTCTACCGCTTCATCTATGCGGCCAAGCATCATACGCCGGAGACCGACCGTATCTTCCGCGAGTCGATCGGCACCTTCCGCCGTATGAGCCTCGCCGAGATCGAGGATGCCAAGCCCTTGCGACTCCAGGTGGTGACGGTCGGCCCCGGCGATACGGTCGACAAGCTGGCGGGGCGCATGGCCGTTGCCGACCGCCAAGTGGAGCGCTTCCGCGTCCTCAACGGGCTCGAACCCGGCGACCGGCTGAAGTCGGGCAGCGAGGTCAAGATCGTCGTGGAGTAGCGCTACTTAGTCGTCATCACCGGGCCGGCGCAAAGCGCCCGGCAATGACGAATCACGTATCAAAAATTAATCGCGCGTTTGGCGACCGCGAGCGCCGCTTCCTTCACCGCTTCGCTCAGCGTCGGATGGGCATGGCAAGTGCGTGCGATATCTTCCGATGAGGCGCCGAACTCCATGGCGATCGCGGCCTCGGCGATCATGGTCTCGGCGTCAGGCCCGAGAATGTGGACGCCAAGCACGCGATCGGTCTTGGCGTCGGCGAGGATTTTGACGAAGCCTTCGGTCATCAGGTTCGCCCGGGCGCGCGCATTGGCGGTGAAGGGAAACTTGCCGACCTGGTAGGCGACGCCCGCGGCCTTCAGCTCCTCCTCGGTTTTCCCGACCGAGGCGATTTCCGGGTAGGTGTAAACGACGTTGGGGATCACCTCGTAGTTCACATGACCGGCCTGCCCGGCGAGGATTTCGGCGAGGGCGACGCCTTCTTCCTCCGCCTTGTGCGCGAGCATCGGCCCGGCGATGACGTCGCCGATGGCGTAGACGCCGGCGACGTTGGTCTGGAAGTGCGGATCGACGATGACGCGGCCGCGATTGTCGCGCTTGACGCCGGCCGCGTCGAGGCCGAGGCCCTCGGTGTAGGGGATGCGCCCGATCGCCACCAGCACGACATCGGCCTCGATAATCTCTGCGGCGCCGCCGGCGGCGGCGGGCTCCACTTTCACCTTGAGCGTCTTGCCGGATGTATCGACGGCGGTGACTTTTGAGGACAATTTGAACGCGACGCCCTGCTTCTGCAGCAGGCGATGAAACTGCCGCGCCACTTCGCTGTCGATGCCGGGCAGGATGTGATCGAGGAATTCGACGATCGTCACCTCGGCCCCGAGCCGCCGCCACACCGAGCCGAGCTCGAGCCCGATGATGCCGGCGCCGACGATGAGAAGCTTTTGCGGCACCTTGGCAAGATCGAGTGCACCGGTCGAAGACACGACGCGCTTTTCGTCGATGTCGATGCCGTCGAGCCGCGCGACGTCCGAGCCCGTGGCGATGCAGATATTCTTGGTCTCCAGCGTCTGCGTCTTGCCGTCGGCTTCTGTCACCTCGACTTTGCCCGGCGCGACGACGCGGCCGGCACCGTGAAACGCGTCGATCTTGTTCTTCTTGAACAAAAACGCGACGCCCTTGACGTTCGCCTCGACGTTTTGCTCCTTGTATTTGAGCAGCGCGGCAAGATCGACGCTCGGCTTGCCGACCTTGATGCCCATCTGCGCAAAACTGTGGCCGGCCTCTTCATAGAGCTCCGAGGCATGCAGCATGGCCTTGGAAGGAATGCAGCCGACATTGAGGCAGGTGCCGCCAAAGGTGGCGCTCTTCTCGACGACGGCGGTTTTCAACCCGAGCTGCGCCGCGCGAATGGCGCAGACATAGCCGCCGGGGCCGGTGCCGATGACGATGAGGTCGTAAGGCATTGCATAACTCCGAACTCTCAACGTCATGGCCGGGCTCGTCCCGGCCATCCACGTCTTTTCTCACGACGGCAAGACGTGGAAGCCCGGCACAAGGCCGGGCATGACAGGTTCACAAATCCAAGACCAACCTTGCCGGCTCCTCCAAGACTTCCTTCACCCGCACCAAAAACGTCACCGCCTCGCGGCCGTCGACCAGGCGGTGGTCGTAGGACAGCGCCAGATACATCATCGGCCTGATCTCGACTTTGCCGGCCACCGCCATCGGCCGCTCCTGGATCTTGTGCATGCCGAGGATGCCCGATTGCGGCGCATTGAGGATCGGCGTCGACATCAGCGAGCCGTAGATGCCGCCGTTGGTGATGGTGAAGGTGCCGCCCTGCAATTCCTCGATCTTGAGCGCGCCGTCGCGGGCGCGGCGGCCGAAATCGGCGATCGTCTTCTCGATCTCGGCGAGCGATTTCATATCGCAGTCGCGCACCACCGGCACCACCAGGCCGCGCTCGGTGCCGACCGCGATGCCGATGTGGTAGTAGTTCTTGTAGATGATGTCGGTGCCGTCGATCTCGGCGTTGACGGCGGGGATTTCCTTGAGCGCCTGCACGCAGGCGCGGACGAAGAAGCCCATGAAGCCGAGCTTGACGCCGTGCTTCTTCTCGAACAGGTCGCGGTACTGACCGCGCAGCGCCATGACCTGCGTCATGTCGACCTCGTTGAAGGTCGTGAGCATGGCGGCGGTGTTTTGTGCATCCTTGAGCCGCCGCGCGATGGTCTGGCGCAGCCGGGTCATGCGTACGCGCTCTTCGCGCGCGGCATCGTCGGGCGGCGAAGGCGCGCGGGCCTGGATCGCAGCGGCCGGCGCGCTAACCGGCGTCGGCTGTGCCGCGGCGCGCTCGATGGCCGCCAGCATATCGCCCTTGGTGACGCGGCCGTCCTTGCCGGTGCCGGGTACGGCTGCCGCATCCATGCCGGTCTCGGCCGCGATCTTGCGCACCGACGGCGCCAGCGGCATTTCGGCGCCCGGCGCCTTGGGAGCAGCTGCCGGCTTTGGCGGTGCAGGTGGTGGCGCGGCTTGCGGTGCCGCTGCAGCGGGCTGCACCGGTTGCTTCGTCGGCGCGGCGGCGGCGCCTTCTTTGATCGCGCCAAGGAGCGCGCCGACGGCAACGGTGTCGCCGTCCTTGACCGCAACGTCGGTGAGCACGCCCGCGGCCGGCGCCGGCACCTCGATCGTGACCTTGTCGGTCTCGAGCTCGACCAACGGCTCGTCGACCGCGACCACGTCGCCGGGCTGCTTGAACCATTTGCCGATCGTCGCTTCGGTCACCGACTCGCCGAGCGCGGGCACGCGTATTTCGGCCATAGCCTTATTCCTCTTTCGCGCGCATGACAGACAACGGAGGACGGACGACAAAGAACGGAAGAAAAATCCATATCTGCCGTCCGTCGTCTGTCGTCTGACCTCCGCTATCCCAGTGCCTCTTCAAGAAAGTTCTTGAGCTGAGCCAGATGCAGCGACATCTGCCCGACCGCCGTCGACGCGGAAGCCGGCCGGCCGGCATAACGCGCCCGCCGGTGCTTGGCGCCGATCTGATTGAGCACCCATTCCAGGAAGATATCGACGAATACCCATCCGCCCATGTTGCGCGGCTCTTCCTGGCACCAGACGATCTCCGCTTCCCGGAAGCGCGCCAGCTCCGTCATCAGCGCCTTGGTGGGGAACGGGTAAAGCTGCTCGATGCGCAACAGATAGATGTCGTCGATCCCGCGCTGCTCGCGCTCCTCATAGAGATCGTAGAACACCTTGCCGGAGCACAGGACCACGCGGCGAACGGCGGCGTCAGGGACGAGCTTGATCTTTTCGCCCGGCAGCGCCTGCGCATCATCCCAAAGGATGCGGTGGAACGAGGTGTTCGGTCCCATCTCGTCGAGCCGCGATACCGCGCGCTTATGGCGCAGCAGCGATTTCGGCGTCATCAGGATCAGCGGCTTGCGGAACTCGCGCTTGAGCTGACGGCGCAGGATGTGGAAGTAGTTCGCCGGCGTCGTGCAGTTGGCAACTTGCATGTTGTCCTCGGCGCACATCTGCAGGAAACGCTCCAGCCGTGCGGAGGAATGCTCGGGCCCCTGGCCTTCGTAGCCGTGCGGCAACAGGCAGACCAGGCCCGACATGCGCAGCCATTTGCGTTCGCCGGAGGAGATGAACTGGTCGAACACCACCTCCGCGCCATTGGCGAAATCGCCGAACTGGGCTTCCCACAGGGTGAGCGCATTCGGCTCGGCGAGCGAATAGCCGTACTCGAAGCCGAGCACGGCCTCTTCCGAAAGCATCGAGTTGATGACCTCGTAACGCGCCTGGCCGTCGCGCAGGTGATTGAACGGCGTATAGCGACCCTCGGTTTCCTGGTCGATCAGCACGGAATGGCGCTGCGAGAACGTGCCGCGCTCGCTGTCCTGGCCGGAAAGCCGCACCCGGTGACCGTCGAGCAGCAGCGAGCAGAAGGCGAGCGCCTCGGCCGTCGCCCAGTCGATGTTGGCTCCGGTCTCGATCGATTTGCGCCGGTTGTCCAGAAAGCGATTGAGCGTGCGATGCAGATGGAAATCCGCAGGCAGCGTGGTGATCTTCTGGCCGATCTCCTTGAGAGTGGCGATGTCGACGCCG
Organism: Xanthobacteraceae bacterium; assembly: GCA_049284935.1. Taxonomy (GTDB): domain Bacteria; phylum Pseudomonadota; class Alphaproteobacteria; order Rhizobiales; family Xanthobacteraceae; genus BOG-931. The sequence goes on along the minus strand of JBAPYW010000044.1, from coordinate 74,374 downwards.
GTCTTGCCGCGGCGCGGATCGTCGGTGTCGCCCGCGGTCCTGAAACCGGCCCAGCGGCCGTCGAGCCAGTCGGCTTTGTTGGCGCGGTAGCTCTGCGCCGCTTCCAGCTCGGCGTCGAGGCGGCTGCGCCAATCCGCCTTCATCTTCTCGACTTCACCGCCGCTGACGACGCCTTCGCCGACCAGCTTCTTGCCGTAGATTTCCAGCGTGGTCGGATGTTTGGCGATCACCTTGTACATCAGCGGCTGGGTGAACGAGGGCTCGTCGCCTTCGTTGTGGCCGTGACGGCGATAACAGAACATATCGATCACGACCGGCTTCTGAAATTTCTGCCGAAATTCGGTCGCCACCTTGGCGGCAAAGACGACGGCTTCGGGATCGTCGCCATTGACGTGGAAAATCGGCGCCTCGATCATCTTGGCGACGTCGGAAGGGTAGGGCGAGGACCGCGAATAACGCGGGCTGGTGGTGAAGCCGATCTGATTGTTGAGGATGAAGTGCACCGAACCACCGGTGCGATGCCCGCGCAGCCCGGAAAGCCCGAAACACTCCGCCACCACGCCCTGCCCGGCGAACGACGCGTCGCCGTGGATCAACAGCGGCATCACCATGGTGCGATCGTCCGGCGTGGCGCCGAGCTGGTCCTGCTTGGCGCGCACCTTGCCGAGCACCACCGGATCGACGATCTCGAGATGCGAGGGATTGGCGGTGAGCGACAGGTGCACCTTGTTGTCGTCGAATTCGCGATCCGAAGAGGCGCCGAGATGGTATTTCACGTCGCCGGAGCCCTCGATCTCGTTGGGCGTCGACGAGCCGCCCTTGAACTCGTGAAAGATGGCGCGGTGCGGCTTGGCCATGACCTGCGACAGTACGTTGAGCCGGCCGCGATGCGCCATGCCGATGACGATATCGCGCACGCCGAGCGCGCCGCCGCGCTTGATGATCTGCTCCAGCGCCGGGATCATCGACTCGCCGCCGTCGAGGCCGAAACGCTTGGTGCCGGTGAACTTCACATCGCAGAATTTCTCGAACCCTTCGGCCTCCACCAGCTTGTTGAGGATGGCGCGCTTGCCCTCGCGGGTGAAGGTGATCTCCTTGTCCGGTCCCTCGATGCGCTCCTGAATCCAGCCCTTCTGCGCGCCGTTGGAGATGTGCAGGAATTCGACGCCGAGCGTCTGACAATAAGTGCGGCGCAGGATGGCGACGATCTGGCGTATGCTGCCGAATTCGAGACCGAGCACCTTGTCGAGAAAGATCGGACGGTCGAGATCGGCTTCGCCGAAGCCGTAGGTGCGCGGATCGAGCTCCTCCTCGTCGTGCGGCGGCTGCAGGCCGAGCGGATCGAGGTTGGCGTGGAAATGCCCGCGCGCGCGATAGGCGCGTATGAGCATGAGCGCTCGCACCGAGTCGCGGGTGGCGCGCTCGACATCGGCGGCGGAAAGGTCGACGCCGCGGGTTTGCGCCTGCGCCTTGACCTTGGTGCCAAGCACCGCGCCGGCCGTCGCCCAGCCGCCGTCGAGCGCCGCAGTCAGTTCGCTGCGGTCGGGCGGCGGCCAGTCGGGCCTGCCCCATGAGGCGCCGCGCGCGTTCTTGGCGACGTCGGCGGCGTTATCCTTCAAGCTCTGGAAGAACGACTGCCATTCGGCGTCGACCGCCTTGGGATCGGCTTCGTAGCGCGCGTACAGGTCCTCGATGTACGGGGCGTTGCTGCCGTAAAGGAATGAGGTGAGAGCGAAGGCGGCGTTCGCGTCCTGGCGAGACATTGGGCAATTCCTGGGCGGTCCCCTGACTTGGGGTACGACGAAGACACAGCGCGAAGAGGCACCACAAGGTGCGGCAAGAAAGACCCGATTGCCGGCCCGGCCCAGGCAATCTCTCTCGTAACCTATTTAATAGCGAGATGCGGCGGCGAAAAGACACAAAGTGAATCAGGATTTCAGTATTTCACTAAGCGTCTTGCCGAGACGCGCCGGTGACGGCGACACCGTGATCCCGGCGGCTTCCATGGCGGCGATCTTCGATTCCGCGTCGCCCTTGCCGCCGGCAATGATGGCGCCGGCATGGCCCATGCGCCGCCCCGGCGGCGCGGTGCGGCCGGCGATGAACCCGACCGTCGGCTTCTTGCGGCCGCGCTTGGCTTCGTCCTTGAGAAACTGCGCCGCGTCTTCCTCCGACGAACCGCCGATCTCGCCGATCATGACGATCGCCTCGGTCGCCTTGTCGGCAAGGAACATTTCCAGGATCTCGATGAAATCGCTGCCCTTGACCGGGTCGCCGCCGATGCCGACCGCGGTGGTCTGGCCGAGGCCTTCCTGCGTGGTCTGAAACACCGCCTCATAGGTGAGCGTTCCGGAACGCGAGACGATGCCGACCTTGCCGGGTTTGAAGATGTTGCCGGGCATGATGCCGATCTTGCACGCGCCGGCAGTCATGACGCCCGGGCAGTTCGGCCCGATCAGGCGCGACTTCGAGCCGCTTAGCGCGCGCTTGACCTTCACCATGTCGAGTACCGGGATGCCCTCGGTGATGCAGACGATCAGCGGGATTTCGGCGTCGATGGCTTCGCAGATCGCGTCCGCCGCGCCGGCCGGGGGTACGTAGATCACGCTGGCGTCGCAACCGGTTTTGCCACGTGCTTCGGCCACGGTGTCGAACACCGGCAGGTTGAGGTGCGTGGTGCCGCCCTTTCCGGGGGAAGTGCCGCCGACCATCTTGGTGCCGTAGGCGGTCGCCTGCTCGGAATGGAATGTGCCGTTCTTGCCGGTAAAGCCCTGGCAGATCACTTTGGTGTTCTTGTCGACCAGGATGGCCATTACGCCGCCTCCCTCACCGCCTTGACGATCTTCTGCGCGGCATCGTCGAGGTCGTCGGCGGAAGTCACGTTGAGGTTGGATTTGGCGATGATCTCCTTGCCGAGCGCGACATTGGTGCCTTCCAGACGCACCACCAGCGGCACTCGCAAGCCGACCTCCTTCACCGCTGCGACCACACCCTCGGCGATGACATCGCAGCGCATGATACCGCCGAAGATATTGATCAAGATTCCCTTCACGTTGGGGTCGGAGGTGATGATCTTGAATGCCGCCGTCACCTTCTCCTTGCTGGCGCCGCCGCCGACGTCGAGAAAATTCGCCGGCGTCTCGCCGTAGAGCTTGATGATGTCCATCGTCGCCATCGCCAGCCCGGCGCCGTTGACCATGCAGCCGATGGTGCCGTCGAGCGCGATGTAGTTCAGATCGTAGCGCGAAGCCTCGATCTCCTTGGCGTCCTCTTCGGTCGGATCGCGCAACGCGGCGATATCCGGATGCCGATAGAGCGCGCTGTCGTCGAAGCCGATCTTGGCATCGAGGCAAATGAGCTCGCCGGCCTTGGTGACGACCAGTGGATTGATCTCGAGCAGGTTCATGTCCTTGGCGAGAAACGCCTGATAGAGCTTCGGCAGTACGGTCTCGGCCAGTTGGCCGATTTCGCGACCAAAGCCAAGCGCGCGCGTAACCGCCCGGGCGTGATGGCTCATGAAACCGGTCGCCGGATCGACCGAGAAGCTGAGGATCTTTTCCGGCCGCGTGCGCGCGACTTCTTCGATATCCATGCCGCCCTCGGTCGAAGCGACGAAGGCGAGCCGCGAGGTCACGCGGTCGACCAGCGCGGAGAGGTAGTATTCACGGGCGACGGCGGAGCCTTCCTCGATGTAGAGGCGGTGCACCTGTTTGCCGTGCGGTCCGGTCTGATGCGTGACCAGCGTCGAACCGAGCAGCCGCTCGGCCTCGCGCTTCACGTCGGCAATCGATTTCACCACCTTTACGCCGCCGGCTTTGCCGCGCCCGCCGGCGTGGATCTGCGCCTTCACCACCCAGACCGGTCCGCCCAGTTCCTCGGCGGCCTTGACGGCCTCCTCGACGCTCATGGCCGCAATGCCGCGCGGCACCGGCACGCCGAATTCGCGCAAGACGGCTTTCGCCTGGTATTCGTGGATGTTCATGCGGCTGGCTCAAGGGTCCCGGACGAGGCCCGAAACGCGAGAAGGTGGAGCTTTCAATACATCACTTGCCGAGATCGGGAGCAATCTTCTTGCAGGCCTCGATCAAGCCCTGCACCGCCTGCGCCGATTTCTCGAACATGCCGCGCTCCGCGCCATTGAGCTCGATCTCGACGATACGCTCGACCCCCTTGCTGCCGATGACGATGGGCACGCCGACATAGAGGTCGCGCAGGCCGTACTCGCCGTTGAGCCAGGCGGCGGCGGGCAACACACGCTTCTTGTCGCGCAAATAGCTCTCGGCCATGGCGACGGCCGAAGTGGCGGGAGCGTAGAACGCGGAGCCGGTCTTGAGCAGGCCGACGATCTCGCCGCCGCCGTTGCGCGTGCGCTCGATGATCGCGTCAAGCCGCGCCTGCGTGGTCCAGCCCATCTTGACGAGATCGGGCAGCGGAATGCCGGCCACCGCGGAATAGCGCGCCAGCGGCACCATGGAGTCGCCGTGACCGCCGAGCACAAAGGCGGTAACATCCTTGACCGAGACATTGAACTCGTCGGCGAGAAAATAACGGAAGCGCGCCGAGTCGAGCACGCCGGCCATCCCGACCACCATCTGCTTGGGCAGCCCGCAGCATTTCTGCAGCGCCCACACCATGGCGTCGAGCGGGTTGGTGATGCAGATGACGAAAGCGCCGGGCGCGTATTTCTTGATGCCGGCGCCGACCTGCTCCATCACCTTGAGATTGATGCCGAGCAGATCGTCACGGCTCATGCCGGGCTTGCGTGGGACGCCGGCGGTGACGATGCACACGGAAGCACCCTCGATCGCCTCGTAGGAATTGGTGCCGCTGAAGCGGGCATCGAAGCCCTCGACCGGCGACGACTGAACGAGGTCGAGCGCCTTGCCCTGCGGCACGCCTTCCATGACGTCGAACAGGACGACGTCGCCAAGCTCCTTGAGACCGATCAGGTGCGCCAGCGTGCCGCCGATTTGACCCGCGCCGATCAATGCAATCTTGTTTCGCGCCATTGGAGAAATCCTTGACAGCCAAGATGCGGGGGGCTGCCGCGGTCATTAACCCTTTCGGCGGGCGTATTCAAGCCGGGCTCGCCCCAGGTTGCGAGGGAGCGAAGATTCAGGTCTCGACGATCCCGGTGGACGCGCCGGAAAGTCGCGCATGGGCGGCGCCGTGCGGCCGCTTAAGGTAGGCTTGCGAGCGCATCTCGATGAGGCGCGAAGCGGTGCGCTTGAACTCCTGCGCCTCGAAGCCCTGATCCGCGCGATAGAGCGCGTCCGGCTCGGCTTCCGCCGAGGCGATGAGCTTCACATTCAAGTCGTAGAGCGTGTCTATGAGGATGATGAACCGCTTGGCGGCATTGCGCCGCTCGAAGGTGAGGACTGGGAGGCGATCGAGAATGACGGTGTGGTACTCGTGCGCGATGCGCAGATAATCGGCGGCAGCGAGCGGTTCCTCACACAAGTCGCGAAAGCTGAAGCGCGCCACGCCCATGGCGGCTTGCGGCACGCGCACGAAGCGGCCCTTGAGCGCTAGCTCCTGAGGGGCGCCGCCATTGCCGCCGGCAAGCCGCCGCCAGGCGGCGTCCAGCGCGGCATCCGCGGCCGCGGCGGCCGGCGCGTACCACACCGGCATGCCGGCAAGCTTCTCCAACCGGAAATCGGTGCGCGCGGCGAGCCGCACCACGTCCAAGCGCTGCTCGAGCAAGCGGATGAACGGCACGAACAAGGCACGATTCAATCCATCCTTGTAGAGTTCCTCGGGTGGCACGTTCGACGTGGCGACGACGACGACGCCACGCTCGAACAGCTGCGCGAACAGCCGCCCGAGAATCATGGCGTCGGCGATGTCGGTGACGTGGAATTCATCGAAGCAGAGCAGCCACGCCTCCTGCGCCAACTCGGCCGCCGCGAGATGGATCGGGTCTTTGCCGGCGTGCTCGCCGAGTTTCATCTGCTGGCGGAACGCATGAACGCGCTCGTGCACGTCGATCATGAATTCGTGGAAGTGCGTGCGGCGTTTGCGCACTACCGGACTTGCCTCGAAAAACAAATCCATCAGCATGGTCTTGCCGCGCCCGACATCGCCGTGGACGTAGAGGCCCTTGATCCGCGTCTGCCCGGTTTCGCGGCTGCCGAACAGCCAGCCCAGCGACGACGATTTGCGCGCCAATCGATATTCGGCAAGCCGTGCCTCGAGCCGCGCCAGCTTGTCAACGACGGCGAGCTGCGCGACGTCGCGCTCGATTTTGCCCGCGGCGACGCCGCTGGCGTATCGTGCCGTGATGGAGCTCGTCATATTCTGTTAACCGTTGCGGGCGAAGCGTGGCGGGAACGACAAACGCTTAGCGGCGTTACACATCGCATGACAAGACAGCGTCGCTAAACTGTCAAAACCTAATAATTAGCCATGCGTATAGGGAATGCAGGCATGTTGCTCAATGCTTGTGCTTGCAAACTTCGGCCAACGCACAACATGATGTCTCGATTCGAGACGCGCGCGTAAAGACGTTCGTCGCGATTGTTCACTGGAGCGGAGGACGCGATCGGGAGGGTCTTTGACGTTAACGTCAGGAGATCCGTAGGATGCAGGACGTTCTTCCCGAAGGCGGCGTAATCCGCAAACTGTGGGTCGGTGAAACAGACAAATACCGCGACCATATGTTGCGGTTGGACACTGAGAGCCGGCACAGCCGATTCGGCGGCGGCGTATCCGACGACTTCATTCGCAACTACGTCGATCTGCCGATTTCTCTCGACACCGTGCTGCACGGTTTCTTTCTCGACGGCGTGTTGCGCGGCGCCGCTGAGCTGCGGCCGCTCGGCGTGCGCTTGCCGCAGCAGGCGGAAGCCGCCTTCAGCGTGGAGAAGCCGTGGCAGAGTCACGGCGTCGGTTCGGCGCTGCTGCGCCGCACGTTGCTCACCGCCCGCAACCGCGGCTTTCGTATGCTGCATATGGCGTGCCTTGCCGACAACAGGCGCATGCAGCAGCTGGCGCGCAAATTCGACGCCGAGCTAACGTTCGATTTCGGCGGCGTCGTCGGCGAAGTCGAGTCGTCGCGGCCAACGCCGCTATCGATGATGCGCGAAGTGATGGCCGATAGCCACGGCTTCGCGACGGCAATGCTCGATCTGCAATCCCGTATGCTGAGAGCTTAAGCCGCAGCCTCATTGTTGCGGACGCGCCGCGCTGCGGCGCTCCGCCATGAGCTGTCACGAGCTTTGCGCCCACCTCAATCTTCGTTCGGTCGCGGCGAGCGGATAGGATTCTTCGACGATGTAAGGCCCGCCGCCGACCGACGAGCGCGACGAGAACAGCACGAAGCGCGAGATCGCAAACGACGACGACCGGTAGTGGGCGCGTACGCTCAGATAGTCGGCGACCTCCCGGCTCGACGAGTCGCGCAACCGCGCCAACGTGACATGGGGCGTGTACTTGCGGCCTTCGGGCTCGAGTCCAAGCCGCTGCAGCAGCCGTTCGAGTTCCGCCTGCAGCTCGATCAGCGGCGCCACCGGAGCGACTGACGCCACCACGGCCCGCGGCTTGCGGCCGCCGAATGAAGAGAGCCCGTCAAGCCGCAACTCGAACGGCGCCCGCTCTACGCGGCCGAGCAAGCCGGCAATTTCACGCGCCAGCGCATCATCGATATCGCCGATGAAGCGCAGCGTGAGGTGATAGTTATCGGGATCGATCCAGCGCGCGCCCGGCAGACCGCCCCGCATCATGGCGAGCGACTGGCCGACATGACGCGGTATTTCAAGCGCTGTGAACAGACGGGGCATGACTACCCGTGGGTCCGCGATTCGCGACACGCGCAGCATGCGGGGATCGCACGCGGCGCGCAACCCTTACGACGGATGGTGAGTGTGGACCAATGCGATCAATTGCTCCACCTTCGGTAAAATGCGCGCGACAATTACGCCCACCCCGGCGGCACCGGGATGCAGGCCGTCGCGCTGGGTCAGGCTGAGGTCGGCGGCGACGCCGTCGAGGAAGAAGGGATAGAGCAACACGCCGTATTTGACCGCCAACTCGGGATAGATGCGCTCGAAGGACTGACCGTAGTCGGCACCGAGGTTGGGCGCCGCGCGCATGCCGCAAAACAGAACCGCGACATGGCGGTCGGTCAGGCGCTTGAGGATCTTGTCCAAGGCGTCGCGCGTCACCTGCGGATTGATCCCGCGCAGCATGTCGTTGGCGCCGAGCTCGAGGATGACGGCGTCGGTTCCCGGCGGCACCGACCAGTCGAGCCGGGCAAGCCCGTCGGTCGCGGTATCGCCGGAAACGCCGGCATTCTCGATCTCCACGGTGATTCCTTTGTCGGCAAGCGCGGCCTGCAGGCGCGGCACGAAGCCATCCTTGGCGGGCAAGCCGAGACCTGCCGTCAACGAGTCGCCGAGCGCCACGACCTTGAGCGGCTCCACGGCGTTCGCGCGGGGCGGCGCTGTTGCAGCCAGCAGCGCAACGCTGCAAACCGCCGCATGCGCGATTTGGCGCAGAGTTCTCCGGTACCCATATGATCGGGCATCGACCGCGCGCGAGGGGCAAGGCTTAGCCGGAACCATGAATGACACGTCGGGGCATCCTTTCGCTGGCGACGCCATCGTGCTCACCGGGGTCAACTTGTCGCTCGGCGGCGCTGCCGCCCGCGTTCATATCCTCAAAGATATCGGCTTGAATATAGGACGCGGTGAGGCCGTAGCGCTGCTTGGACCGTCGGGGTCCGGCAAGTCGACGCTGCTCATGGTGATGACCGGACTGGAGCGGCCCGACAGCGGTTCGGTCGTCGTAGCCGGAAAGACCTTGCACAAACTCGATGAAGATGAGCTCGCGCGCTTTCGCGGCCGAAATATCGGCATCGTGTTCCAGGCCTTCCACCTGATCCCGACCATGACCGCGCTGGAAAACGTCGCCGTGCCGCTCGAACTCGCCGGCGCGGGCGACGCATTTTCGCGCGCCGCAAACGAATTGGCGGCGGTCGGATTGAGCGGCCGGCTCAACCACTATCCGGCCGAGCTTTCCGGCGGCGAGCAGCAGCGCGTCGCGCTCGCCCGCGCGCTCGCGCCGCGTCCCGCGATCATCGTCGCCGACGAGCCGACCGGCAATCTCGACGAGGCGACCGGCCGCGACATCATCGAGCTTCTGTTCAGCGGTCATCGCGAGCATGGGACGACGCTGGTGCTGGTCACCCACGATACCGCGCTCGCGGCACGTTGCGACCGGGTGCTGCACATGCACTCGGGGCAGATCGGTGAACCGCAAATGGCCGCGAAAACATGATCGCGCTGGCGCTGCGTTTCGCTCGGCGCGAGCTGCGCGGCGGACTGCGTGGCTTCGGCGTCTTTATCGCCTGCATCGCGCTCGGCGTCATGGCGATTGCCGGGGTCGGCTCGGTGGCGCAAAGCCTGTCCGACGGCCTCTCTGGCGCCGGCGGCGTGATCCTCGGCGGCGACCTCGCTTTTTCGCTGGTCCAACGTGAAGCAAACGACAGCGAGCGCGCCTTTCTCGGCGCGCACGGCACCGTGTCCGCCGTCGCGACGCTGCCGACGATGGCACGCACCACCGACGGGCGAGTGACGCTGGTCGACATCAAGGCAGTCGACAGCGCCTATCCGCTGTCGGGAACGCTCGCGACCGACCCCGCGATGCCGATTGCGGAGTTGTTCGCCCGACAAGGCGACGTATTCGGCGCTGCCGCCGATCCGGCGTTGCTGGCGCGGCTCGATCTCAAACCCGGCGACCGCATCAGCATCGGTAACGCAGTGCTCGAACTGCGCGCGGCGCTGACCGGAGAGCCGGACAAACTTGCCGGCGGCATCGGTCTTGGACCTCGCCTCCTCACCAGCGACGCGGCGCTGCGTGCGAGCGGGCTTTTGCAACCCGGCAGCCTGGTGCGCTGGCACTATCGGCTGCGCTTGCCCGCCACCGGCGCGAGCGACGGTGCGGTGGCTTCGATCGAAAAACTGGCCCGGGCGCGATTTCCCAATGCCGGGTGGGATATCCGCACGCGCAACAAGGCCTCGCCGCAGCTTGAACGCAACGTCGAGCGGTTCAGCCAATTCCTTACCCTCGTCGCCTTGACCGCGCTTCTGGTCGGCGGCGTCGGCGTGGCCAACGCGGTCGCGAGCCATCTCGCGCGCAAGCGCGACACGATAGCCACACTGAAGGCGCTCGGTGCGACCGGCGGCGGCGTTTTCGCCGTCTATTGTGCGCAGATCATGTCGGTCGCGCTGTTTGCCACATGCCTCGGCGCCGGCCTCGGCGCGGCACTGCCGTTCGCGATGGCGTCTTTCTTCGGCGCCGCTATTCCGCTGCCGGTTGCGCCTTCGCTGCATCCGGCCGTGCTGACGCTATCGGTCGCCTATGGACTGCTGACGGCGCTGGCCTTTGCGCTGTGGCCGCTTGGACGCGCGCGCGACATTTCGGTGTCAATGTTGTTCCGCGACCAGGTCGCCGCCGAGCGCAGATGGCCGCGCCGCCGCTACGTGGCGGCGACGGCTTCGATCGTCGCCGCGCTCGCGGCGCTGGCGATCCTGTTCGCCTATGACCGCCGCCTGGCGGCGATTTTTGTTGCCGCCGCCGCCATCATTTTCCTGGCGCTGCGGCTCCTCGCGGCGCTGACCATGGGGTTGGCGCGTCGCCTGCCGCGCCCGCGCGCCACGCTGCTGCGGCTCGCCGTCGCCAATATCCACCAACCGAGTGCTTTGACGCCGAGCGTCGTGCTCTCGCTTGGGCTCGGCCTGTCGTTGCTCGTCACCATGATCGAGATCGACGGCAATCTGCATCGACAATTCACGGCGGCGCTGCCGGAAAAGGCGCCTTCATTCTTTTTCATCGATATCCCGTCGAGCGATGCCGACCGCTTCGATGCCTTCGTGCGCCAGGAGGCGCCGCAGGCGACGATCGAGCGCGTGCCGATGCTGCGCGGCCGCATCGTCGCCGCCAACGGCATCAAAACCGAGGATCTCAAGCCTGGCGAGGGCTCGGCCTGGGTGCTGCGCGGCGACCGCGGCATCACCTACGCGCCCGCGCTTCCGGCGGGTTCGCGCCTCGTCGCCGGAGAATGGTGGGCTGCGGATTATTCCGGACCGCCACTCGTCTCGCTGGAAAACCGCACGGCAGAGGATCTGAAGCTCAAGCTCGGCGATACCGTCACCGTCAATGTGCTCGGCCGCAACGTGACGGCCCGGGTTGCCAATCTGCGCGCCGTCGATTGGCAAAGCCTCGGCATCAATTTCGTGCTGGTGTTCTCGCCCGGCACCTTCGCTGGCGCGCCGCATACCGATATCGCGACGCTGACCTTTGCCGATGGCGGCACGACCGCGGAGGAAACGGCGCTCATCAAGGCGCTGGCCGACGCCTTCCCCACGGTCTCCGCCGTTCGCGTCAAGGACGCCCTCGATGCGATCGATCATATCGTCGGCAACTTGGTGCTGGCGCTGCGCGGCGCCAGCACGGTGACGCTCATCGCCGCTGCCTTGGTTCTTGGCGGCGCGCTGGCCGCGGGCCAGCGTTTCCGCATCTATGACGCGGTGGTGTTGCGGACCTTGGGGGCGACGCGTGTTCGCCTGCTCGCGGCTTACGCAGTCGAGTATTTGCTCATCGGGGTTGCCGCCGTGCTGTTCGGCGTCGCGGCCGGCTCGCTCGCCGCCGGTCTCGTCGTCACCCGCGTCATGGAGTTTCCCTTCGTCTGGGTGGGCCCCCAGGCGGCGGGCATCGCGTTCCTTGCGCTGCTGGTCACGGTGCTGCTCGGCCTGGCCGGCACGTTCACGGCGCTCGGCCACAAGCCCGCAGAGGTGTTAAGGAATTTGTAGCGAGCCACCAATGTGAACGAACGGTAACCTGTCGCAAATATCGCATCCGTGCCATCTGGCGTATGGGCGCCTTTCGCACTAGATTCCTGCCACATCCGCGTTCGGCTTTCCGGACGCAAGCCCGGCGGGTGCCGGGATAACCAGGGGTATTCTCTATGTCGGACTTCGACCGGAATATCGCGACCGCCCGGACCGGCTATCGCACGGATCAAGTAGCGATCGATGCGGGTCTGCGCGCGTACATGATCCGCGTCTACAACTACATGACTGCCGGCGTGGCGCTGACCGGACTGGTCGCTTGGTTTGCCTATCAAGCCGCAGGCGGCGATGCCATTCAGGTCGTCGGTGGACATATCACGGGACTGAACGCCTTCGGCGCGGCTATCTTCCACGGGCCGCTGATGTGGCTTTTCATCCTGGCGCCGCTCGGCTTGGTGATGCTTCTTAGCTTCGGCATCAACCGGTTCTCGGCATCGACCGCGTTGACGCTGTTCTTCGTCTATGCCGGCCTGCTCGGAATCTCGCTGGCGTCGATCTTCCTGATCTACACCGGAGCGTCGATCACCCGCGTGTTCTTCATCTCGGCGGCGACGTTCGGCGCGATGAGCCTTTACGGCTACACTACCAAGCGCGATCTGACCGCCGTCGGCTCGTTCCTATTCATGGGCCTGATCGGCATCATCATCGCGAGCCTAGTCAACATCTTCCTGCAGTCGAGCGCGCTCTATTGGGCGATCTCGGTCATCGGCGTGCTCATCTTCGTCGGGCTGACCGCCTACGACACGCAGAACATCAAAGAAATATACAGTCCGATGGACGACGGCACCGTCGCCGGCCGCAAGGCCGTCATGGGGGCGCTGCGGCTCTATCTGGACTTCATCAACCTGTTCCTGATGCTGCTGCGGCTGTTCGGCGACCGCCGCTGAGCGAGCGCGAAGGAATGTCAGCGCCCCGGGCCATGTCCGGGGCGCTTTCTTTTTTGCCGACCTGCATGCGCCATGCGCGACGCTGACATCCGGCCGGCCGGGCCGGGCGATATCGCGGCCATCACCCGCATTTACGCCGACGCCGTCGCGCATGGCACGGCAACGTTCGAAATCGAGCCGCCGGATGAAGCGGAAATGGCGCGCCGCCAGCTGGCGCTGCTGGCGAATGGTCTTCCCTATCTGCTCGCCGAGCAGGCCGGTGCCGTCGCGGGTTACGCCTATGCCGGCTATTACCACGCCCGGCCGGCCTACCGCCGGACCGTCGAGGATACGATCTATGTCGCCCCGGCCTTCTAGCGCCGGGGCCTGGGCCGGCTGCTCATGACGCGCCTCATCGGAGAGGCGCAGGCGCTCGGCTTCCGCCAGATGATCGCGGTGATCGGCGATTCGGCGAACGCCGCATCGATTGCCTTACACGCGGCAGTCGGTTTCCGCCTGATCGGAACGCTGCAAGCCGTCGGCTTCAAGGACGGCCGCTGGCTCGACACCGTGCTGATGCAACGCCCGCTCGGCAGTGCCGACGCGACGCCGCCGTAAGCACCGGGCGGCATCTGCGCGGTCATTGTGGCCGATTGGCATGCAGCCCGAGCAGCGCGGCAAACGAAGCGAGGCAGAGCGCTACTGACACGAGGATGACCCACGTTCCCATGGCGTCGAGCAAAAGGCCGAACAGCAGCGGAGCAAGAGCTTGCGCCGCGCGGGCCGGGGCGCCGAGGAGCCCGGTGCGCTCGCCGTAGCCCTGCGGCCCGAAGACCGCAAGCGGGACCGTGCCGCGCGCGATAGTCAGAAGGCCGTTGCCGGCGCCGTAGAAGATGGCAAAGGCCGCCGCCGCCGCTGGCCCGATGACCGCAAAGACGACCGCACCGAGGGGATGCAGCAGCGCCGCGATCCGCGCCGACACCAGCGGGTGGCTCCGCCGCAGCATGAAGAATTCGACCAAGCGCGCCGCGACCTGCGCTGGTCCGACCAGGGCGGCGGCGGCAATCGCCTGTAGCGGCGTGGCGCCGGCGCGCTCAAGCAATCTCGGAAGGTGTGCCGCCATTGAGCCGGTGACGAACCAAGCGGCCGCGAACACGAAGGCGAGAAGCAACATCTCCCGGTACGGCTTCCACCCGGTTGAGCGTTCCGCCGGGTGCGCGTGATGCCGCAGCCGCGTCGGGACCGGCAGGAGCAAATTGAGCGGCAGACCGATAACGAGGTTCATCGCCGCCCAGACCAGCAGCGTCTCCCGCCAACCCAGCGCATCGTTGAGAAACGTCGACAACGGCCAGCTCACCGTCGAGGCGAAGCCGGCGAACAGCGTGATGCCGGTAATCGGACCGCGCGCGTTATGGCCGTAAAGTGCCGTGAGCGCCGCAAATCCGGCGTCGTAAAGGCCGAGCGACATGCCGACGCCGAGAACCCCCCAGGCCGCGAACAGCGCGACCGCGCCGTTTGCGGCCGCGAGCGCGACCAGGCCGGCGGCCAATACGACATTTGAGAGCACGAGCACGCCGCGCCCGCCGTGGCGATCGATCACGCGCCCGACCGCCGGACCGGCGAAGGCCGCTATCAGTAGCGAGCCGGAGAAGGCGCCGAAGACCCAGGAGCGCGGAACGTCGATGCTAACCGCGATCGGGTCGGCCAGGATAGCCGGCAAATAATAGCTCGATGCCCAGGCAAGCGCCTGCGAAGTGCCGAGCGCCGTGACAACGACGCGGCGCGATCGGGGCAGGTCTGCGCTCTCGTCGTGTTCAGCCAAGCCGATCTGTCTTTTTCTGCCCGGACGCCGCGATAGCGGCGCTCCGGCACACGCTCCGCCGCAGAGCGGAGATCGGACGCCGCATTGAGAAGGCCTTAGCCGGCGATGACCCGGAGCGAGCGGTCGAGTGCGCCGAGCACGCGGTCGAGCTCCTGGCCCCGGCGCAGGATATGACCCGTTGCCGAGATGACGCTGTAGGCGCCCTGCCGACGCCCAAGCCGTGGATTTTTCTCGATCCGGTAGATGGGAAATTCGCTGGCACGACGGAAAACGGAAAACACCGCGCGATCCCTGAGAAAATCGATGGCGTAATCACGCCATTCGCCGGCAGCGACCTTGCGGCCGTAAAGATTGAGAATTCTGTCAAGCTCGCGCCGGCTGAAGGTGACCTCGCTTGCGGGGGCGGGCGCGCGTACCTCGCCCCCGCGCCGCTCGCTCGGTTCGATTTCGCCGAATGCCATACGGCGCCTCCTTGTCATCGAAGCTTCACGATCGATTCATGATCGCGCCGGACGGATGCGGCGGCAAGGGCCATGCAGGGCGATTTGCACCGCGGATCGCGCGAGGCAGACAGAACGGCGGGATTCGCCGCGCAATCTCTTGGGTGCGGCAATTTCGACCGGCGGAATCACGGATTCGTTAGGCGAATCATAATGCGGCCCCATTTCGGCCCATCACGCGCCAAGCTGGGCTGCGAAACAGTGAGCCGTTGCCTCAGGGCCCGGTCCGGACCGCATTCCGGATTCCTCAGCCCCCCAGCCCCCCGGGGTGTGGACGGACCGGGCCAGAGTTTTGCGTAGGTTCAATCCCAGATGGTTACGGCCGGCAGATCGCCGGCCTTTTTTATGGCGACAACGGACGACAGCAGGACGGAGCCGCCTCGACGTCACCTGTCTTTGGTTGTCTGTCCGTTGCTGGCCGCTGCGGGTCCTACCAGCGGAACGAAGCCGGCGCCGAGAATGATGCCCGGCCGATCATGCGTGCCCTGCTGCACCATGACGACGGCAGCATCGATTTCGGCGGTTTCGATATCCGAGATCGGCACGCTCCAGGTTGATTCCGCGCCGGTCCAATCGCCAAGTTTGACCCAGCGCCGCACCACGTTGTGATAGGTGACCGTGCGCCCGCGATTTTCGCCGCGGCCGATTTGCACCGGAACGGCTCTCGCCAGCGGACAGAGCCAGACCTCGCCGCCGAAGCGATCCCTGCCTGACGGTTCGACCCTGACGTTCAACTTGCTGCCGCCGACCGACATCAAAACGGGCACGGACATGATCGCCGCGTTGCGATCGGTTTGCACGATCGCGCGCTCGATGGCGGCGTGGTCGCTGCCGAGCGCGTGCGTTGAGCCGTTGATGACAACTTGCGGCGTATAGACCTGCCGATCGCCGCGTACGCGCGCATAAGCGCGTTGGCGCGCCGTATCCGCCGCGCTCGCCAGCGTGTCCTTCCAGCCGAGATAATCCCAGTAATCGATCGGCGCGCTGATCGCGACCAGCGAGGGATCGGCCGCGAGCTCGCCGAGCAGCTTGTCGGCGGCCGGGCAGGAGGAACAACCCTGACTGGTGAACAGCTCAACGAGAGCGCGCGGCTCGGCGGCGCCCGCGAGCGTGCAGTCGGCAATCAGCAAGCCTGCAATGAGGGCTGCCGGCGCGAGGCGGCGACGCAGCATTCCGATCTCCACCCCCACCAACCCTCAATGACGCTTTAGTGACGGCGCATTGATATCGGGTGCGCCAGTCACCCGCCACTCAATTCACGGTGAGCCAAGACTGACCGTCTCAACACTTACCGCCTAGAGCATGAGCTTTTCGTAAAAGGCGGAGGCACCCGCGGATCAAGTCCGCGGGCAGGCCTTTTCCGGATCATGCGCTACGCGGCGAGATGGCGAAGGACATACTGCAATATGCCGCCGTTCTTGTAATATTCCAGCTCGTCGACCGTATCGATGCGGCAGGTCAGCGGCACGCGCTTAAGGCCGCCGTCGGCCGCGATGATCTCGGCGATGAGCCGCTGGTGCGGCTTGAGATCGTTGTGCAGGCCGCGGATGGTCACCTGCTCGTCGCCCTTTAGTCCGAGCGTCTGCCATGAGGTGCCCTCCTCGAACACCAGCGGCACCACACCCATGCCAACCAGATTGGAGCGATGGATGCGTTCGAACGATTGCGCGATGACGGCGCGCACGCCGAGCAGTACCGTGCCCTTTGCGGCCCAGTCGCGCGACGATCCGGTGCCGTATTCCTTGCCGGCGAACACCACCAGCGGCACCTTCTCGCTCTTGTAGCGCATCGCCGCGTCGTAGATCGTCATCCGCGCGCGCGAGGGATAGTGGATGGTGATGCCGCCCTCGACGCCGGGCACCATCTGGTTCTTGAGGCGGATGTTGGCGAAGGTGCCACGCATCATCACCTCGTGATTGCCGCGCCGCGTGCCGTACTGGTTGAAATCGACCGGCTTCACCTTGTGATCGATGAGATACTTGCCGGCAGGCGAATCCACTTTGATCGAACCCGCCGGTGAGATGTGATCGGTGGTGATGGAATCGAGAAACAAGCCGAGGACATGCGCATCGATGATGTCCGTCGGCGGCTCGGGCCGCCGCGCCATATGCGAGAAATATGGCGGGTTTTGCACATAGGTCGATCTGCGGTCCCAGGCGAATGTCAGCCCGCCTTGCACGCTGATCTTGCGCCAGTTCGCGTCGCCCTTGAACACGTCGCCGTATTTGCGCGTGAACATCTGCTTGTTGATGTTCTTGCGGATGAATTCATTGACCTCACGGCTCGAGGGCCAGATGTCGCGCAGATAGACCTTGCGGCCTTTCTGATCGGTTCCAAGCGGCGCCTTGGCGATGTCGACCTGCATCGAGCCGGCAAGCGCGTAGGCGACGACCAGCGGCGGCGAAGCCAGATAATTGGCGCGCACGTCGGCGTTGACACGGCCTTCGAAGTTGCGATTACCGGACAGCACCGCGGCGGCGACCAGGTCGTTGTCGTTGACGGCCTTGGAAATTTCCGGCGGCAGCGGTCCTGAATTGCCGATACAGGTGGTGCAACCGAAGCCGACGAGATTAAAGCCGAGTGCATCCAGGTCCTTCTGCAGGCCCGATTTGGCGAGATACTCGCCGACCACTTGCGAGCCGGGCGCCAGCGAGGTTTTCACCCACGGCTTGACTGAAAGACCTTTCGCCACCGCCTTGCGGGCCAGCAGTCCCGCCGCGATCATGACGCTTGGATTGGATGTGTTGGTGCAGGAAGTGATGGCGGCAATCACGACATCGCCGTTGCCGAGCGTGTGGTTGCGGCCTTCGACCGCAACGCGCTTGTCGATCTCGGACGACTTGCCGAATTCCTTGTCCATGGCCTGCGCAAAGCCGCTCCTGACCTCCTTGAGCGGCACGCGGTCCTGCGGGCGTTTTGGTCCTGCGAGCGACGGTTCGACGGAGGAAAGCTCGAGCTTGAGCACCTCGGTGAAGAGCGGATCCGAGCTCGTCTTGGTGTGATACATGCCCTGCGCCTTGGCGTAGGCGAGCACCAGCGCGACCTGCTCCGCCGAACGGCCGGTGTCGCGCAGATAGCGGATGGTGTCGTCGTCGATTGGAAAGAATCCGCAGGTGGCGCCGTATTCCGGCGACATGTTGCCGAGCGTGGCGCGATCGGCGATCGACAGGTGAGCCAGGCCCGGACCGAAATACTCGACGAACTTGCCGACCACGCCGCGTTTGCGCAGCATCTGCGTGACGGTAAGCACCAGGTCGGTCGCGGTGACGCCTTCTTTGAGCTTACCGTTGAAACGCACCCCGATCACTTCCGGCAGCAGCATCGAATAGGGCTGGCCCAGCATGGCGGCCTCGGCCTCGATGCCGCCCACGCCCCAGCCGAGGACCGAGAGCCCGTTTACCATGGTGGTGTGCGAATCGGTGCCGACCAGCGTGTCCGGATAGGCGAGCTCGGTGGCGACGGTCTTGTCGGCGAATTTGATCTTTGTCTTCGCCGTCCACACCGTGCGCGAGAGGTATTCGAGGTTGACCTGATGGCAGATGCCGGTGCCGGGCGGCACCACGCGGAAATCCTCGAACGAGCGCTGCGCCCATTTCAAAAACCGATAGCGCTCCTGATTTTGCTTGTACTCCTCCTCGACGTTCTTTTTGAACGCGGTGTTGGTGCCGAAATAATTGACCACGACCGAATGATCGATGACGAGGTCGACCGGCACCAGCGGATTGATCTTTGTCGGGTCGCCGCCAAGCATCTGCATGGCGTCGCGCATCGCGGCGAGATCGACGACGGCGGGTACGCCGGTAAAATCCTGCATCAGCACGCGGGCCGGCCGGAAGGCGATTTCGCGCTCGGAGGTCTTGTTCTTGAGCCATTGCGAGACCGCCAGGATGTCGTCCTTGGTGACCGAACGGCCGTCCTCGTTGCGCAGCAAATTCTCGAGCAGGACCTTGAGCGAAAAAGGTAACCGTGAAATGCCCTTCAAACCGTTCTTTTCCGCTACCGGCAGGCTGTAGTAGGCGTACGTCTTGGAACCGACCTTGAGCGACCGCAGGCACTTGAAGCTATCGAGCGAATTCATGACCATTTTCCCATCTAGCGGCTCACCCCACCGGCGCAAAATCGCAGTTGTTTATTGCCGGAACAGGCGCCAACAGACCGTTGGTGGCCGGACGTGGCAGGCGTCGCCAACACGCCGCTGCCCGCGCCTCGGCTTATAAGGTCTTTTCAAGACTTGTGCCAGATCGGCAAAAAATGGTCGGTAAGATGCCTGGAACCACCCGAATCATTCGCGACACGCGAACCGATGCGGCTCTACCTCTTCGCGTAGGACGGTATTGATGCGGCTTTCAGGCTCCGATCTGGCCTGCCAACGCGGCGGGCGGGAGGTTTTCGCCGGTGTCGGGTTTTCCGTCGCTTCCGGCGAGGCTTTGACCATCGTCGGGCGCAACGGCGCGGGCAAATCATCGCTCCTGCGCATGCTGGTCGGGCTGGTGCGCATCGCCCACGGCCGCATCGCCTTAGACGGCGGCGACCCCGAACTCAATGTGGCCGAGCAGGCCCACTATCTCGCCCACCAGGACGCCCTGAAGCCCTCGCTCTCGGTGGCGGAAAATCTGCGGTTCTGGTCGGGTTTTCTCGGCACGGGCGTCGCGGATATCGCCGAGCCGCTGGCGGCGGTTGGGCTCGACACGCTCGCCGACCTGCCGGCCGCCTATCTTTCCGCCGGGCAGCGGCGCCGGCTCTCGATCGCCCGTATCCTCGCCGTCAAGCGCCCGATCTGGCTGCTTGACGAGCCGACCAGCGCGCTTGACGGCGCGGCGCAGGAGCGCCTTACCGAATTCATGCGGGCGCATATTGCCGGCGGCGGCCTGATCCTGGCGGCGACCCATAGCGCGCTTGGGCTCAACGACGCGCGAGAGCTGCGGCTGGGGGGAGGCCGATGATGCGCGCGCTGATCGCCGTGCTCATCCGCGACATGCGCATCGCCGTGCGCGTCGGCGGCGGCGCGCTGATGGGGGTGTTGTTCTTTCTGGTCGTGGTCACGCTCACACCCTTCGCGCTCGGACCGGACCTGGCGCTGCTCGGGCGGATCGGCCCGGCGATCCTCTGGCTGGCGGCGCTGCTCGCGAGCTTGCTGGCGCTCGATCGGCTGTTTGCGGCCGATCACGACGACGGCTCGCTCGACCTCATCCTTATGGGCCGCGCCCCGCTCGAGCTTGTGGTCGCCGCCAAGGGTCTCGCCCACTGGCTCACCACCGGCCTGCCGCTTATCATTGCTGCGCCGCTGATCGGGCTCTTCCTCAACCTCGATCCGCGGGCCGCCGCCGCTTTGGTGTTGACGCTGTTGGTCGGCACGCCGGCGCTGACCTTCATCGGGCTGATCGGCGCCGCGCTGGCCGTAACGCTCCGACGCGGCGGACTGCTGCTCGCCGTTCTGGTGTTGCCGCTGACGGTCCCGGTGCTGATCTTCGGCGTCGCCGCGGCCAATGCGGCCGTGGTCGGGCCGGTTCCGTTCGGGACGCCGTTCACGATCCTCTGCGCCTTGACGCTCGCGAGCCTGGTAGTCGGGCCGTTCGCCGCCGCCGCGGCGCTGCGGCAAGAACTGGAATAGTCCGCGCTGGTATCGACCCTGCCATGCCGCTTCCGACGTAAGCGATCGCTTGCGGCACATGTTTGCAAAGGGTCGGAGCCTAAGGGGGACGTTCTGGCAAATTTATGATTCTAATGCGGTTTTTGGATTGAAGCGACCCTGTCAACTTCGGCGCGGGACTGTCGGAACTCACAGCAGCCCCGCCGCCGCTGATGCGAAATTGACGCGGCCTTTATTCCGGCATTGTGCGCGCATACCGAAGTGGACTAGGTAAGGGCCGCAAGAGAAAGCCGCCGATGGCCATCGCTGATCTCGCCAATCCGTCCCGTTTCCTGAACCTTGCCAATCGCACGATCCCCTGGCTCGGCGGCCTGACGGTGGTCGCGTTCGCCTTCGGCATCAATCAGGCGATGGTTGCTCCCGACGATTATCAGCAGGGCGCCACCGTCAAGATCATGTTTCTCCACGTGCCGGGGGCTTGGCTCGGCATGCTCGGTTGGGGTGTGATGACGGTCGCCGCGCTGGGCACGCTGGTTTGGCGCCATCCGCTCGCCGATGTCGCCGCCAAGGCGGCCGCTCCGATCGGCGCCGCGTTCACGCTCATGTGCCTGGTGACCGGCTCGTTGTGGGGACGCCCGATGTGGGGCACCTATTGGGTGTGGGATGCGCGGCTGACCTCGGTCCTGCTGCTGTTCCTGCTCTATCTTGGCGTCATCGCGCTGTGGCGCACGGTCGAGGATCCCTCGCGCGCCGCGCGTGCCGCGGCCATTCTCACGCTGGTCGGCGCCATCGACCTGCCGATCATCAAATTCTCCGTCGACTGGTGGAACACGCTGCACCAGCCGGCCTCGATCATGCGGCTTGGCGCCCCGACAATCGATAAGTCGATCCTCATTCCGCTTTTCATCTTTGTGGGGGCGTTCACGCTGGCCTTCGTCACGCTGCTGCTCGCGGCCATGCGCAACGAGATCTTGCGCCGCCGCGTGCGGACCTTGCGGCTGATGCAGGCGAGCGCCGCGAGCTGATGATGGTAGCGGTCAGCCACATGGACTTCATCGTCGCGGCTTATGCCGCCGCCGGCGGGGTCGTCGGCGGCTTGACCGTATGGGTGATGCTCGATTACCGCGCGCAGTTGCGCAAGCTCGCCGATCTGGAGAAGCGCGGCTTCTCGCGCCGCTCGGCTCCGGCACGCGGCGAGCCGGTGATGCAACGGGCCAAGGAAGAAGCGTGAGCGCGGTCGCGAAGGAAAACATGAATATCGGCCGGCGCCGCGTCATAGTGCTGGCGCCGCTGGTGGTTTTCCTCGCGCTGGTCGCGCTGTTCCTGATTCGCCTCTATTCCGGCGATCCATCGCGCATCCCCTCGGCGCTGATCGGCCATCCGGCGCCGCAGACCAACCTGCCGCCGGTCGCCGGCCTGGAGCGCAACGGCGCCGCGGTTCCCGGGATCGACGCGGCGTCCTTCAAGGGCGCGGTGACGGTGGTGAATGTCTGGGCGTCGTGGTGCGTGCCGTGCCATGACGAGGCGCCGCTGTTAATGCGGCTGGCGCAGGACAGCCGGTTTCGTCTCATCGGCATCAACTACAAGGACGAGCCGGACAACGCGCGGCGCTTTCTCGGCCGTTACGGCAATCCGTTCGCCGCCGCGGGCGCCGATCTGAACGGCCGCGCCGGGATCGAGTGGGGCGTCTATGGCGTGCCGGAGACTTTTGTGGTCGGCCGCGATGCCCGCATCGCCTACAAGCTGGTGGGCCCGATCACCGCCGACAACATCAACACGGTGCTCAAGCCGGAGATCGAGAAGGCGCTGGCGGCTCCTGCTCCGTCATCCTGAAGCGGCGGCGCGGCGACGGGCATTACTCCGCCGCCGGTTCGGCGGCGTATTTCTTCAGCAGCGGATATTGCAGCGCGCCGAACAGGAAGGTGAGCGGCAGCACGCCGAACACCTTGAAATCGACCCAGACGTTGGTCGAGGTGTTGCGCCAGACGATCTCGTTGAGCACCGCAAGCGCAAAAAAGAACAGCGCCCAGCGCAGCGTCAATTTGCGCCAGCCTTCCGCGGTGAGGTGGAACAGCGAATTGAACACCACGCCCAGCAACGACTTGCCGAAAAAAAGTCCGCCCAGCAACACCGCGCCGAACAGCGCATAGAGGATCGTCGGCTTGATCTTGATGAAGGTGTCGTTGTGCAGGATCAGCGTCAAACCGCCGAACACCAGGACGATGATCGCCGTGACAACCGGCATGATCGGCAGCGCGCGCGTCAGCACATAGGAAGCCGCCAGCGCCGCCACCACCGCGACCATGAAGGTGGCCGTGGCGACGAAAATGTCGTAACGGGAATTGGCGAAGAAGAACAGCACCAGCGGTCCGAGGTCGAACGCGAGCTTGAGGAGCGGATTGAGCTGCGGCTTTGTGGTTGCGGGCATGTTGGTTGAGCCTTCAATTAGAGCATGATCCGGAAAAGTGGAAGCCGGTTTTCCGAAAAGATCATGCTCCACTAAGCATCGATGCCGGCGATGGCGCGGGCAAAATCGCGCGCCGAAAACGGCGCCAGATCGTCGACGCCTTCGCCGACGCCGATGAAGTGCACCGGAACCTTGAACTTGGCCGCCAGCGCCACGAGGATGCCGCCGCGCGCGGTGCCGTCGAGTTTCGTCATCACCAGGCCGGTAACGCCGACGGCTTTGCGGAAAATCTCCACCTGCGACAGCGCGTTCTGCCCGACGGTGGCGTCGAGCACCAGCAGCACCGCGTGCGGCGCGGCTGGATCGACCTTCTTGATGACGCGGACGACCTTCTGCAGCTCCTGCATCAGTTCGGTGCGGTTCTGCAGACGACCGGCGGTGTCGACGAGCAGCACGTCGACGCTGCGGTCTTTCGCCGCGTGCACGGCGTCGAAAACGAGGCCGGCGGCGTCGGCGCCGGCCTCGCGCGCGATCACCGGCGCGCCGGCGCGCTCGCCCCAGATTTTCAGCTGGTCGATGGCGGCGGCGCGAAAAGTGTCGCCGGCCGCCAGCATCACGCTCAAGCCCTCGGCGCGGAACTTGGCCGCGAGCTTGCCGATGGTCGTAGTCTTGCCGGAGCCGTTGACTCCGGCGACGAGGATGATGAACGGCTTTTTCGTCGGATCGACCGCGAGCGGTTGTGCGACGGCGTCGAGCGCCTTCTCGATCTCGGCCGCCACCACCGCCTTGACCTCATCGGGCGAAATCCCCGCTTCATGGCGGCTTGCGCCAAGCGCGGCGGCGATCCGGCCGGCAGTGTCGAGGCCGAGATCGGCGCGGATTAGCACGTCCTCGATCTCCGCAATCGTCGGGGCATCGAGCTTGCGTTTGGAAACAAGATCGGAAATGGCGCCGCCAAGCGCCGAAGAGCTGCGCCTGAGCCCGCCGGTGAGGCGTTGCCACCAATTCTTTTTCGCGCTGTCGTCCATTTCCGTAACGCTGCCGCTGTTGCCGCCCGTGATAGCCGTTTCCCCCTGGGAGGCAAACTGTGGCCCCGGAACAGATGGTGCCGCGGCTTCTCTACCGCGATGGGCCGATGCGGGTGATGGCGGGCCGGCCGGGCTCGGTCCGAGCGGTTTGGGACTAGTGCGCGGCGGCTGCGGTCCAGCTGAATCCGGGCTTGCCGTAATAGAAGCCGTTGGAGAACGGCGCGCCGAGCGACAGCGCCTGCAGTCGTGCCGTCGCCTCGGACGGGGACATGCGTTCATCGAGCGCGGCGCGGAAGATCGCGGCGACCTCGATCATGTCGCAGCTGTGCGGCGACAGGCGAAAACGCGACACGCCCATGGCGCGCAGCTCCGCGAGCTCGCCCGCCAGATTGAGGTAGTCGTGCGACATCGTCTGGATGCCGTTGACGGCAAGGAACGGCCGGCCGTCGAGCATCCGCAGTTGCAATCCGTCCGGATCGTTCTCGCAGACGAACTGGCAGCTATCCTTGACGCGGCCGTGCGCGCGCGCGTGGTAGCAGCGTGCGGAGAGCGCCAGCGGGATGCGGCCGAACACCTGCACCTCGACGCTGACGTCGAGGCTTTTGGCGGCGGCGCATAACGGGCGGATGGCGGTCGCCGGCATTTCCGGCGGCAGGCAGAAATTGCGCGCGCCCTTGCCCGCGAGAAAACCGAGCGTGCGTTCGTTATAGACGTTCACGAACGGGCCGATGTGGTGCGGACGGCCCTGCAGTGCCAGCAGCGCCGAGCCGTCATTGGCCTCCACCAGGTAATCGGTTACGGCGCAGGTGCTTTCGACCTGCTTGCGATCGAGCTTAAGCACGACTTCGGAGAGCGTCGAAAAGACGACCGTCTTGCCGCCGGCCGAGAGCCGCTTTGCCACGGTCTCGTAATAGGGCTCGAACAGCACCGCGCGCTTCGAGCACACCGTCTCGCCAAGATAAACGGCGGTGACCGGCGCTTCGTCGGCGATGCGGAAATAAAAGTCGCGCCAGCTTTCCGGCTTCCAGTTGAAGAGAACCGGCCCCAGCGTGATGTCGCCCGGCTGCTCGCCCACAGTCATCTCCATGTCTTGCCGCCGAAGGCGCCTTCGGTCTCGCGATGTCCCTCGGTCAGCGCCAACAGGCCGGCGAGGCCCGGGTCGCTGCCGGCCATGATGGCATCGACGGCGCGGCGGAAGGCGGAGACCACCGCCCGAACATAGGCGCGGCTGCGCTGGCGGCCCTCGATCTTCAGGGCGGTCACGCCGGCGCGCATGAGATCGGGGAGCAGAGCAGAGAGATTGAGGCTGACCGGCTCCTCGAAGGCGTAATAGCCGGAGGGCTGAGCGCCGCATAGATAGCGGCCCTTGCAGATGGTCGGATAGCCGGCGCTCTCGCCGCAAGCAAAGCGGTCGATGGTGACGGGCCCGAGCTTGATCGTCAGGTTGCGCGCGGCGTCTTCTTCGTAGCGTACATCCGCTGCCGGCGAACACACGCCGTCCATATTGGTCGACAGGCCGGTGACGTAATTGGTCAGGCTGCAACGCCCTTCCGCCATCATGCCGATATTGCCGAAGATGAAGGCTTCGATCTCGCATGGGATCTGGCTGTGGATGTCGGCGATCTCGGGCACGGTCAAAATGCGCGGCAGCACCACGCGCTTGACGCCGAATTCCTGGCAATAGAAGCGGATCGCCTCGGGCGAGGAGGCGCCGGCCTGCACCGAAAGATGCAGCCGCAGCTGCGGATGGTTCTGTGCGGCATAGTCGGCGACGCCGATGTCGCCGACGATCATGGCATCGACGCCGAGCCGTGCCGCGGTGTCGACGGCGTCGCGCCAAAGCGCGAAGCGGCCGGCCGGCGGAAATGTGTTGACCGCGAGCAGCACCTTGGCCTGGCGCGCATGCGCGTAAGCGATCGACTGCTCGAGCTCGGCCGGGGTGAAATTGAGGCCCGGGAAATTCCGCGCATTGGTCTCGTTCTGCAGGCCGCAATAGACGGCATCGGCGCCGGCATCGACGGCGGTGCGCAAGCCGGCCGGCGTTCCGGCCGGGCACACGAGTTCCGGACGGCGGTAGCCGCGGTCTTCAGTCATGGCGCTGCTTTCATGGCGCTGCTTTCCTCGAGTCATGGTGCTGGGTTCCGCGAACCGCGCGGACCGCCGACAGCGCCAGCGCCGCCGGCGCGGACAGCAGCCCGAAACTGCTGACGACGCTGTCGAGCGCGCTGCCTTCGAAATCATCGAGCGCATTGCGCAGTGCCACCACCGCTTCGGTATCGCCGCTGACGCGCAGATCGCGGGAAAAGAACAAGGCGTCGCCGTCGAGCGCGCCGTCGATCATGTCGAGCAGATTGAAGAAGGTGCCGGCGATGCCGGCATCGTAGGCGGGTTTTTCGTAGCGGCGATAGGCCCGCAAGTGCGGCTGCGCGGCGTCGGGCACCAGCACCAGCACGAACGGCAGATCGATCGGATCGATTAGAAAGCGCTTACTCGCATGCGATCCCAAGCGCGCGAACAGCTCGGGGCGCGAATGTGCCACGTGCGCCGCAATGCGGGTGAAGATCGGCTGCAGCACCGCCAGCGGCACCGGCGCCAGCAGCAGGTTGGGTACATTCAGCAATAGCGAGTGAAGCGGCGACGAGGCGACGCCTGCGCGCGGGGAGGCCGACATGTGCGGCAAACTAGGACCGCAGGCCGGAGCGGCATTTGATCAAGGTCAAGCTCGGCGCTGATTTGTGAAAGCGAATGAGGCCGATCAATCGCCAAAATCTGTAAAATGGCGACCGCGTTGAATTCTGAAATCCGCCGCGCCGCGCCGCCTGGGTTCGACCCTATAACAGGACTAAGTGTCTGATATAATGTGTTTTTCTGGAATTAGGCCATGACTTCCGAAAGTATGGTATCGCGGCTTCTTTACCGCGACGGACTGATGCTGGTGATCGACAAGCCGGCCGGCTTCGCCGTCCACCGCGGCCCCAAAAACAGCAACAAGGACGGCGAAAGCCTGGAAGATCATTTCGGCGCGCTCCGCTTCGGCTTGCCGCGACCGCCGGCGCTCGCCCACCGGCTCGACCGCGACACCTCCGGATGCCTCGTGCTCGGCCGCCACCGCAAGGCGCTCGCCCAACTCGGCCGTCTGTTCAAGAGCGGCGCCATCGCCAAGACCTATTGGGCGGTGGTCGAAGGCGGGCCGGACGCAGACGAAGGCGTCATCGAGCTTCCGCTCGGCCGCCTCGATGTGACCCGCGGCTGGTGGATGAAGCACGATCCCAAGGGCCAACCCGCAGTGACCAAGTGGCGGGTGATGGGGCGTTCTCTCATCACCTCCCCCTGGAGGGCGGAGGTCGACCTGCCGAAGGCAGGTCGGGTGGGGGTGAGCGGCGCGCACGTTTCACCCCACCCCGATGCCGCGCTTACGCGCGACGTCGACCCTCCCGCTCTAGAGGGTAAAGTTCTCACTTGGCTTTCGCTGGAGCCCGTCACCGGCCGCACGCACCAACTGCGGGTGCATTGCGCGGAAATGGGTTGGCCGATCCGCGGTGACGCCATCTACGGCACGGCGCCGCGAAAGGGCGGCCCGATGCTGCATCTGCACGCCCGCGAGATCGTCGTGCCGCTTTACAAGAACCGCGCGCCGATCCGCGTCGTCGCGCCGGTGCCGCCGCACATGCGCGCGGCGCTGGCCGAGTGCGGGTGGGAAGGCGAGCGTGAGGGCGAAGCGGCGGAATGACGGCGCGGTCACGCCGCGAGCAATTGCCTGCCGTCGTGCGCAGCGATTCTGACGTCGAAGATCATGCCCGGCGCGGCCGCCGCCGAAAGCTTCACCGGGGTGAATTGTTCGGTGCGGCCTTGCGCGCGCGTCTCGGTCAACACCCGCCGCGTTGCGCCGACTTCGGCGTCGAGATGCTGTCGCAGCGCAATCGCGCCACGCTCACGCAAACGCCGGGCGCGCTCCTTCACGACCGCGCGAGAAAGCTGCGGCATGCGCGCGGCCGGCGTGCCCGGCCGCGCCGAGAATGGGAAGACGTGCAGGTGCGTCAATCCGCATTGCTCGACGAGATCGAGCGAATTGTTGAACATCTCTTCCGTCTCGGTCGGGAAGCCGGCGATAAGGTCGGCGCCGAATACCATGTCCGGCCGCAGCCGGCGCAGCGTGTCGCAGAACGCGATGGCGTCCCGGCGCGCGTGCCGGCGCTTCATGCGCTTGAGGATGAGGTCGTCGCCCGCCTGCAGCGACAAATGCAGATGCGGCATCAGCCGCTCGTGCCGCGCGAAGGCGTCGATCAGGCCGCGGTCGGCTTCGACCGAATCGATCGACGACAAACGCAGCCGTTTCAGCTCGGGCACGTGCTTGAGGATCTGCTCGACCAGCGTGCCGAGCTTCGGTGCGCCCGGCAGGTCGGCGCCGTAGCTCGTGATGTCAACGCCGGTGAGCACGACCTCGCGATAATTGTTGGCGACGAGGCGCCCTACATCCTCGACCACCGCGCCCATCGGCACCGAGCGCGAATTGCCGCGGCCATAGGGAATGATGCAGAAGGTGCAGCGATGGTCGCAGCCGTTCTGCACCTGGACGAAGGCGCGGGTGCGGCCTTCGAAGCCCTCGATCGAGTGCGCGGCGGTCTCCCTGACCGCCATGATGTCGTTGACGATCGCCTTTGGCGCATCGGCGAGGCCGAACGCGGCGTGCGCTTGCGCCCACGACGCGGCGCTAAGCTTCTCCGCATTGCCGAGGACGCGATCGGTCTCGGCCATGGCGACAAACGTCTGCGGCTCGGTTTGCGCCGCGCAGCCGGTGACGACGATCTTCGCCTGCGGCCGCTCGCGCCGCAGCGCGCGGATCGCTTGCCGCGCCTGGCGCACCGCCTCCGCCGTGACGGCACAGGTGTTGACCACCACAGTGTCGCGCAAACCGGCGCGCTCCGCCTCGCGGCGAATGACTTCCGACTCGGCGGCATTGAGCCGGCAGCCGAAGGTGACGACATCGACGCTCACGGGTCCGCGCCTTCGGTCATGCCGCGCCGGCATCGGCGAACAGCGCGGCGTCGAACCGGCCGTCATGTTCGTACTCGACGGGGCCGGTCATCAGCACGTGGTCGTCGGCTGCGCGCCACTCGATGGCGAGGTCGCCGCCCGGCAACGTGACTGTCACTTTGCGGCCGGTGCGGCCAAGCCGAGCCGCGGCGACGGCAACGGCGCAAGCCGCCGAGCCGCAGGCGCTGGTGAGGCCGGCGCCGCGCTCCCAGGTTCGGATCGTCACATGGTCGGGCGAAACGACCGCGGCCAGCGTGATGTTGGCGCGCTCCGGAAACAGCGGATGGTGTTCGAGTTGCGGGCCGATGGTGCGCAGATCATAAGCGGCCGGATCGGTGACCCAGAAGATGGCGTGCGGATTGCCCATGTTCACGGCGGAGGGCGAATGCAGGATCGGTGCGTCGGGCGGACCGAACGCAAGATCGATCGTGCGGGTGTCGGGCATCTCCTTCGCCAGTGGAATCTCGTCCCAGCGAAAGCGCGGCTTGCCCATGTCGACCGTGTATAGCCCGTCGCCGGCGGGCCAGCAGGAAACGAGGCCGGCGGGTGTTTCGAAATTCAGCGCCGCCTTTCCAGTCTCGGCGCCTATCAAGGCCGCGACGCAGCGCATGCCGTTGCCGCAGGCGCCCGCTTCCGAGCCGTCATTGTTGTAGATGCGGATGGCCGCGTCGGTTCTGCCGCGGCCCGGATACAGCGCCATGAGCTGGTCGTAAGGCTCGTGCCGCGCCGCCGCCCGCGCCTGGGCGGCGCCGATCGGCTCCGGCGCGCTGCGCAGGTCGACGATCACGATCTCGTTGCCGAGACCGTTCATCTTCACGAATTTCCGGTTTGCCAGCGCGCTCATGATAAAGCCCGAATGTGAAGGACTTATATGAGAACTTAGGTCCTGTGCGCCAGTGGGGCGGGCCGCGTACGGGCGTGCTAGAATCAATCATTGATGAGAGACCAGGAGACCGCGCCGAGCGGGAGCGGCGGTCTACAGATAGGAGAGCCTGATGTTCCTTCGCTTTGCGCTCTGCATCGGTATGGCGGCTGCGGCCATCGCCTTCGCCGGGCCGCAGCCGTCTTGGGCGCAAAATCCGCCACCGCCGCCGGCTGCCGCGCCCAAACCCGAAGCGGCGCCTGCGGCGCCGGCCGCACCTTCGCCGGGCGCTACTGCCGATGCGCTCGATCCGTTCGGCGCGGAAACAACGCTCACCGCCAAGCCGATCGTGTACGTGAAGGGCACCGGCAACTGGGACAACGCCTTCGAGACGATCACCAAATCGCTCAAGTCGCTCAAAGCCTACGTCGATAAGGAGGGGCTGAAGACCGACGGTCCGGCGATGACGATTTTCACCTCGACCGACGACACCGGCTTTCAGTTCGAGGCCGCGATTCCGATTGCGGAACCGCCGAAAAATCCGCCGCACGGTGACATCGCTGTGGGCACGTCACCACAGGGCCGCGCGCTCGAATTCGTGCATCGCGGCTCGTATGACGCCATGGACAATACTTATGAGGCCATCACCAACTATCTGGACGAGAAACGCCTTGAGGCCAAGGACATGTTCATCGAGCAATATGTGACCGACCCGTTGGCCACCGACGAGGATCATCTGGTCGTCAATGTTTTGGTCATGATCAAATAGGGCGGGGACTCCTCACCCGAACGCGATAATCACAATTGCCACACCTCGCCGGGCCGCAATGTGCGGAATCGCTCAGGCGGAATTCCGGTGGTCCGCAAGGCGTCGGCGAGCGCGACCAGCGGCGCATCGATCGCTTCGTCGGTGAGCTGGAAGGTGCCGTAATGGTGGCCGAGCGCAAGCTCGGCGCCGCAATCGACGAAGGCCTGTACCGACTCGGCCGGATTCATATGCTGGTCGCGCATGATCCAGCGCGGCTCGTAGGCGCCGATCGGCAGGACGGCGAGCCGGAACGGTCCGTGGCGCTCGCGCGCAGCACGGAAATGCCGGCCGTCGCCGTAGCCGGAATCGGCGACGAAATAGAGGCGACCGCCCGGCGCTTCGATGACGAATGACGCCCACAGCGACATGTTGCGGTCGGACAAGTTTCGCGCCGACCAGTGTCGGGTGGGGACGGGCGTTACCGCGACTCCGCCGCCGACATCGACCCGGTCGTGCCAGTCGTAGGCTTCGGCCGCGATGGCCGGATCGTGATTTCGCATAATGGTGTCATTGCCGAGCGGTGTGATGACGCGCGGCCGATGCGCGGCCGCAAGCCGCGACAGGGTGGTCAGATCGAGATGATCGTAATGGCCGTGCGAAACCAGCACGACGTCGATCGGCGGCAGGTCGGCAAAGGCGATGCCCGGATCGTTGACGCGCCGTGGCCCGATGAAGCGGAAAGGCGACGCGCGCTTCGACCATACCGGGTCGAGAAGCATATTGAGGCCCGCGGCCTGAACGAGAAAGCTCGCATGACCGACGTAGCAAATGCGCCAGTCCGCGCCTTCGACGCGCGCCGGCGGTCGCTCGGCATAAGGAGAAGGCGCCCAGGACGGCCACTTCGCCTTGGTTCCGCGCCAGTAACGATCGATCAACCACCGCAGCAGGTCATGCCGGCCTTTCGGCGGCACGCCGTAAGGGTCGAAAAACCGCTCGCCGTCGAAATGCTCGGAAACCGGGCCGTTATAATAGCGCGACATTCGGAGCATATTATACCGCTTGGTCAGCCAGGCCGCTCCGGTAATATCGCCGCGGTTGACGGCAGCGGCGTTCGCACCTATTTTCCGGCCGCTCTCGCAAGAGACTGAAAGTTCGTCATCGCCGACCGGCCCGAGAGGCCGGAGGCCCCCGCCCGACAGCGCGATGCGCCCTCGGGCGTCTTCGTGTTTTCTCCCTCTCCCGCAGGCGGGGAGAGGTAAGAAGGGACAAATGTTCGACAGTCTTTCCGAACGTCTGAATGCGGTCCTCGACCGCCTGACCCGGCGCGGCGCGCTGTCGGAGGCGGATGTCGATGCGGCGCTGCAGGAGGTGCGGCGCGCGCTGATCGAAGCCGATGTCGCGCTCGACGTCGCCCGCGCCTTCACCGAGGAGGCGAAGAAGCGCGCCGTCGGGGTCGAGGTCATCAAGTCGGTCACGCCCGGCCAGATGGTCGTCAAGATCGTGCACGATCAGTTGGTCGAGACCTTGGGGGCGAGTGCCCAGCCGATCGATCTCAATGCGCCGGCGCCCATCGCTATCATGATGGTGGGTCTGCAGGGCTCCGGCAAAACCACGACCACCGCGAAGATCGGCAAGCGGCTCGCCGAGACGGTCAGGCGCAAAGTGTTGATGGCCTCGCTCGACACGCGCCGGCCGGCGGCGATGGAACAGCTCGCCGTGCTCGGCCGCCAAGTCGGCATCGACACGCTGCCCGTGGTCGCCGGGCAAACGCCGGTGCAGATCGCAACGCGTGCGCTGCAAGCGGCTCGGCTCGGCGGTTACGACGTGGTGCTGCTCGATACCGCCGGCCGCCTCACGCTCGATGAGGCGATGATGAACGAAGCCGCGGAAGTGCGCCGCGCCGCTTCCCCGCACGAAGTTCTGTTGGTGGCCGACGCGCTCACTGGCCAGGACGCGGTCAATCTCGCCCGCAGCTTCAATGAGCGCGTCGGCCTTACCGGCATCGTGCTGACGCGGATCGACGGTGACGGCCGCGGCGGCGCCGCGCTGTCAATGCGTGCGGTGACCGGCAAGCCGATCAAGCTCATCGGCACCGGGGAAAAACTCGACGCCGTCGAGGATTTCGATCCGGCGCGCATCGCCGGCCGCATCCTCGGCATGGGCGACATCGTCTCGCTGGTGGAGAAGGCGGCGGCGACCATCGACGCGGAGAAGGCCGCGCGCGTCGCCGAGAAGATGCGCAAGGGTGCCTTCGATCTCGCCGATCTGCGCGAGCAACTTTCGCAGATGCAGCACATGGGCGGCATGAGCGGGCTGATGGCGATGCTGCCGGGGATGGCGAAAATTAAAAATCAGCTCGCCGAGCGCAATCTCGACGAGAAGGTGCTCAAGCGGCAGATGGCGATCATCGATTCGATGACGCCGAAGGAACGGCGCAACCCCGATCTGCTCAAGGCGAGCCGCAAGCGGCGCATTGCCGCCGGCTCCGGCACCAAGCCGGAGGACATCAACCGGCTGCTGAAAATGCACCGCACTATGGCCGACGTGATGAAGGCGATGGGCGGCGCCAAGCGCGGGCCGATGGCCGGCCTCGCCAACATGTTGGGGTTTGGCGGCGGCACGCCGACCCCGGAACAGATGGCGAAGCTTGCCGAGAAAATGCCGGGCGGTCTGCCGCCCGGGATGCCGGGCGCGGGGGGCTTGCCGCCGTCCATGCCGGGACTGCCGCCGAATTTTCCCGGAATGCCCGGGGGGCTTCCTGGGCTCGGTCCGAAACTGCCGCCCGGATTTCCCGGTCTTGGAAAGAAGAAATGATTCACACGCAGGCGCATGAGCGTTTTTCTACTCGGCTTTCGCTTGAGCCGAGCGCGGTCAGTGCGTTTGCGCACGCAGTCGGCGACACCAACCCCGTGCATCATGACGCCGACTTGGCAGCAAAATCACGCTTTGGCCGGTTGATCGCGAGCGGGCCGCAGACGACGGCGCATCTTTTGGCGCTGACGGCGTCGCACTTTTCCAAGCGCGGCGCGATGCTCGGCCTGGAATTTTGGGTTCGGTTTCGACAGGCGATTTACGCGGACGAAACGATCACCCTGGAATGGCTGGTCGTGTCGGTGAAGCGCCATCCTCGTCTCGACGGAGAAATCATCGATCTGCGCGGCCGCATCCGCAAGGAAACCGGCGAAACCGCCGTGGGCGCGAAAGGACGCGTCCTTGTCACTGAAAATCACTGACCCGTTGCAAGAAAGGAAACCAACACATGTCTGTCGTCATTCGCATGGCTCGCGCCGGCACCAAGAAACGTCCGGTCTATCACATCGTCGTCGCCGACAGCCGCAGCCCCCGCGACGGGCGCTTCATCGAGCGGCTGGGTTATTTCAATCCGCTGCTGCCGAAGGACAAAGCGGAACGGCTGAAGCTCGATCTGGACAAAGTCAAAACGTGGATGGCCAAGGGGGCGCAGCCCTCGGACCGCGTGATGCGCTTTCTCGACGCCGCCGGCGTGATGAAGCGGCCGAAGCGCAACAATCCGGAAAAGGCGGTGCCGCGCAAAGAGCGCAAGGCGAAGGAGGAAGCCGCCAAGGCCGCCGCGGGAGCGGCTGCGGCCGCCGGCGGCGCAGCACCCGCTGCCTAGCGGGCATGAGCGATGGCGGCGCGGTCGAGCTCCGGAAGCCGTGAGCGCGCGAGCGGCGCACGGGTTTGCCTCGGGCAATTCGGCGCAGCGCATGGCCTACGCGGCGAAGTGCGCCTGCGCTCCTTTACGTCCGACCCGGCTGCCATCGTCAATTATGGCCCGCTCGAAGCCGAGGACGGTCGCGTGTTCGAAATCACATCGCTGCGACCGGCCAAGGATCACTTTGTGGCGACGCTGGCGGGGATCGGCGACCGCAACGCCGCCGAACGGCTGGCGAACATCAGGCTGTACGTGCCCCGTGATCGCCTGCCGGAGCCCGAGCAGGCGGACGAGTTTTACCACGCCGACCTGATCGGCCTTGCTGTCGTCGACCGCGCCGGCGAAAAGCTCGGCACGGTGATCGCGATCCACAATTTCGGTGCCGGCGATCTGATCGAGGTGCGGCCCGACGCTGGCGGCAATACGGAATTGGTTCCGTTCGATGAGACCCACGTGCCGGCGGTGGATGTTGGGGCGGGGCGTATCGTCGTGGCTTTGTCGAAGGCTGAATCAGAGATGCCTCCCCCCTTGCGGGGGAGGCCGACCGCGAAGCTCCCCCTCAAAGGGGGAGGCAACAGGCATCGTTAGCCATGTGGCGGGCGAGTATTCTCACCATCTTGCCGGAGGTCTTTCCGGGACCCTTGGGCGCGAGCCTGGCCGGCAAGGCGATGGCTGCCGGCGCATGGTCGCTCGATGTCGTCGATATTCGCGCGTTTGCGACGGACAAGCACCGCACCGTCGACGATACGCCGGCCGGCGGCGGCCCGGGCATGGTGATGAAGGCCGACGTGCTCAGCCGCGCCATCGACGCGACGGCCACGGATGATCGTCCTCGGCTGCTGCTGTCACCCCGCGGCGCGCCCTTGACCCAAGCGCGGGTCGAAACGTTCGCCCGCGGTGCGGGGCTCCTCGTGATCTGCGGCCGTTTCGAGGGCGTTGATGAGCGCGTCATCGGGGCGCGCTCCCTCGAAGAAGTCTCGATCGGCGATTATGTCCTTTCCGGCGGCGAGATCGCGGCCATGGCGGTGATCGACGCCTGCGTGCGGCTGTTGCCCGGGGTCATGGGCGCGCCCGCTTCGAGAGCCGAGGAGAGCTTTGCGGAAGGGTTGCTGGAATATCCGCACTATACCCGGCCGCAACTCTGGGAGGGGCGGCCGATCCCCGAGGTGCTGCTTTCGGGCGATCACGGCAAGATCGCCCTCTGGCGGCGCGCCGAGGCGGAGCGCCTGACCCGCGAGCGCCGGCCCGACCTGTGGGCCGCCTTTTTAAGCCGATTCCGCAGCGGCTCGCGGACGGAATGACGGGAAGGTGACAAATCCGCCGCGGTAGCGTAGAAGCTGCGCCCAACCCGCTTAGCACCGGCCGAAACGGCGCCCCTTTAAGCGCAGCCGATGGAGAATTCGCCATGAACCTCATCAAGGAACTCGAGAACGAACAGGTGGCGAAGCTCACCGCCGGCAAGGAAATCCCCGATTTCCAGCCGGGCGACACGGTCGTCGTCAACGTCAAGATCGTCGAAGGCGAGCGCACCCGCGTCCAGGCCTATGAGGGCGTGTGTATTGGCCGCGCCGGCGCCGGGCTGAACGAGAATTTCACCGTGCGCAAGATTTCCTACGGCGAGGGCGTCGAGCGCGTGTTTCCGCTTTATTCGCCGATGATCGACTCGATCAAGGTGGTCCGCCGCGGCCAAGTGCGCCGCGCCAAGCTCTATTATCTCCGCGGCCGCCGCGGCAAGTCGGCACGCATCGTCGAGCGGCAGGATCACGGCGGGCGGCCCGAAACCGCCGCAGCCGGAGAGAAGGCGGCCGAGTAATAGCAAACGACTGCACGGTAATTATATTGCTCCGCGTCTTTGGTGGAGTTTCGTGATTATGGCCAGGCCCCGCACCCTCTACGACAAGATCTGGGACGACCATCTCGTCGACGAAGAGCCGGACGGCACCTGCCTCATCTATATCGACCGGCATCTCGTGCATGAAGTGACAAGCCCGCAGGCGTTCGAGGGGTTGCGGCTGTCCGGCCGCAAGGTGCACGCGCCGGACAAAACGCTCTGCGTGGTCGATCACAACGTGCCGACGACCGATCGCAGGCAGAAGAACCCCGACCCCGAGAGCGAGGCACAGATCGCCGCTCTCGCCGAAAACGCCAAGCTGTTCGGGCTGGAATATTTCGACGAGTTCGATAAGCGGCAGGGCATCGTCCACATCATCGGGCCGGAGCAAGGCTTTACGCTGCCCGGCACGACGCTGGTTTGCGGCGACAGCCACACCGCGACGCACGGCGCCTTCGGCGCGCTGGCCTACGGCATCGGCACGTCGGAGGTCGAGCACGTGCTCGCGACGCAGACGCTGATCCAGACCAAATCAAAGAACATGCGCGCCGTCGTCGACGGCAAGCTGCTGCCCGGCGTCACCGCCAAGGACATCATCCTCGCCATCATCGGTGAGATCGGCACCGCCGGCGGCACCGGCTACGCGATCGAATATGCCGGCGAAGCGATCCGCGCGCTGTCGATGGAAGGCCGCATGACGATCTGCAACATGTCGGTCGAGGCCGGTGCCAAGGCCGGATTCATCGCGCCGGACGAAAAGGCCTACGCATATCTCAAGGATCGCCCCAAGGCGCCGAAAGGCCAGGCGTGGAACCAAGCGATGGCCTATTGGCGGACGCTTACGTCCGACGATGGCGCGCATTTCGATCGCGAAATCAGGCTCGACGCCGCCAAGTTGCCGCCGCTGGTGACCTGGGGCACCAACCCGGAGCAGGTCGTTTCCGTGACCGGCCGCGTGCCTAGGCTCGAAGAGATTGCCGACGCGCACAAGCGCGAGGCGGCAGAACGTTCGCTCGCCTATATGGGATTGAAGGGCGGGGAAAAGATCGCCGACATCGCGCTCGACCGTGTGTTCATCGGCTCGTGCACCAATGCGCGGATCGAGGATTTGCGCGCCGCCGCGCGGATCGTCGACGGCAAGCGGGTCCACGCCAACGTCAGTGCAATGATCGTGCCCGGCTCGGGACTGGTGAAACAACAGGCCGAAGCCGAGGGACTGGACAAGATATTCCTCAAGGCCGGCTTCGAATGGCGCGAGCCCGGCTGCTCCATGTGCCTGGCGATGAACCCTGACAAGCTCGCCCCCGGCGAGCGCTGTGCCTCGACCTCCAACCGCAATTTTGAGGGCCGGCAGGGTTATAAAGGCCGCACCCACCTGGTGTCGCCGGCGATGGCCGCCGCCGCCGCAATCGCCGGTCACTTTGTCGACGTGCGCGAGTGGACCTGAGCGCGCCTGACGTGGCGCTCGGAATCTTCATTTCCTTGATAACCCATTGCTGAAGCGGCAACTTTCGGCGTGGGCGGTCCCTTGCCGATCGCCTCTCGCGCTTCTTCTTAAGGGTTTCCGGTCGTAACAAAGCACGCGTTCCCAGATATAAAAACTATGCGTGTCTGGGCGGCCTATCGACTTGAAAAAGCGGGATTATTTCTTCGCGCCGCCGCGGCAATGTATCAAGAAAATGTACTTCGGCCGACCAGTGGCGCCGACCGCGCATTGCCTAAGTTCCTGTAATTACAGAGAAAAAATTGCTCGCCGGACTCTGGCACAGCGCTTGCTGATGAGTCAGCAAGAGGCATGACCGGAAGCCAGGAGGCCAAGATGAGCGATAAAAACAGAATCCTCGTCGTCGATGACGACGAAGTAGTGCGCTGGAGCTACCACCGGTCGCTGCAGAGCGTCTCCCGCAATGTCGAGGCCGCCAGCGATGGCGAAGAGGCGCTGCAGACCATGGAACAGAACCCTTGCGACGTTGTGTTGCTCGATCTGCGCATGCCCGGCCAGGACGGGCTGTCGGTGCTGCGAACCATCAAACAAAAATGGCCCGAGAGCGAGGTGGTGATCATCACCGGCTATCCGACCGTGGACAGCGCCAAGGAGGCATTGCGGCTTGGTGCCTACGATTATGTCGCCAAGCCGGTGGGCCCGCAGGACGTGATCAGTGTCACCGACGGCGCCATGGCACACAAGCAGTGGGCTTTGCGTCGCGTGTCGGAGAATTAGGAACAGCGCGCAGAAACACCAAGCAAGTATTCGAAAAGGAGAAAGCCATGACCGCATTACGCAAAGTGCTCGTTGTCGACGATGATCCAGTCGTCCGCAAGAGCTTCGACCGGGTTCTTTCCGGCAAGGGTTACGCTGTCATTACCGCCGAAAGCGGCGAAGAGGCGCTGCACAAGCTGGACGAGGAAAGGTACGACATCGTTTACAGCGACATCCGCATGCCCGGCATGAGTGGACTTGAGGTCGCCGAGAACGTCAAGGCACGACGACCGTGGACGCCGGTCGTGATCATTACCGGCTACGGCACCGAAGCCGCCGAAGCACGTGCCAAGGCCGCAGGTGTTTCGAGTTTCCTGCACAAGCCGCTGTCTCCCGAGATGATCGAAGACAGCGTCCGCGATACTCTGGCGACCTCCACAGAACTCGTGGAAGCCGTGGGTTTGCCGGCCGCCGCCGAAGTTCCCCTGGCCGAATCCGCCACGGTGGTCAGTGCGCTGAAGAACATGGTTCTGTTCTTTGCCGCGCCTTTCATTGGCTTGGCCTACATCGTTGTCCTTCCGTTCGTCGGCCTTGGCTTTCTTGCGGTGCTGGCGGCACGTACCGCAGCCAAGATCGAAGGGGTGAGGACGATCGGCCTTGTATTCAAGCATTGCGTGATGGCGATTGCCGCGCCCTTAATTGGCTTGGCCTGCGTCGTCTTCTTCCCGTTCATCGGCTTGGCCATGTTGGCCTGGATCGGAGGTCGGGCGCTGCTGAGGCCGGTGTCAATGAAGAGCTAGTGGACCGAATCTGACGCTCGGCGCCCTCGTCTGGCAGCGGCGATGCTGTTTTCGGGATTTGCAGTCCGGATAAAAAGGTTTGGGAGGGGGCAATCGTGGCGGAGCCTGCTGCACGCAAGAGTGAACCAATCTATATGCGTGAAATGATGGAGCACCTCGGCATTGAGCCGGGCGGCGGCGCGGCGCCAAGCCTGAGCCTAAGCTACGCCACCGCGTTTCACCGCTGCGAAGCGTGCCTATCCAAACAAGCCTGCCGCGACTGGCTCGACCGGACGCCCACGTCGGTGGCGTTCGCCCCGCGCTTCTGCCCGTGTGCCGACATCTTGTTTGAATTGCTGGTCGATCAACCCAGTACATGGGCTAGGAGTTCGGGCACGCGATAGCTGGACCGCTCAGCCCGCGCACCTACCAGCATTGCTGTTGCGCGAAGCAGCCTCCCGATGCGTCACGCAATGTCCGTTAGCGGATGATGGCCATCGCTAACTCCCCGCCCATCGGGGAGTCCGCTTGTTGAGGAAAGCATCCACCCCCTCGGCGAAGTCCGGCGTGTCGGCGAGCGCGGTGGCTGTCTCGAGCTCGAGCGCCATGCCATCCTCAAAACTGACTCCGCCGCCTAGAGTGATGGTCCGCCGGATCGCCGCCAAGGCGGCCGCGGGCTTCGCCGCCAAGTCCTCGGCATAGTGTTGCACGCGGCGCCGCAGAGCGTCGGGCTCCGCGACCTCGTCCACCAACCCCCAAGTCAGCGCCTCGGCTGCGCCCAGCAGGCGTCCTTCGTACAAGTAGCGGATAGCCCTGGGCCGGCCAATGAGCCGCGCGAGTGCCTGCGTGGTGGCGATCGGCGGAATGAAAGCAATGCGGATTTCCGGCTGGCCGAGCTTCGCATCGGAGGCCGCAAAGCGAAGGTCGCAATGCAACGCCATCTCGAGACCGCCGCCGACGGCAGTTCCATGGATCGCGGCCAGGAGCGGCTTCGGCGAGGAGCGCAGCAGGTGGGCGATCTCATGACATTTCGAGACCCACCCTCGCATGTCGCGCGCTTTCATCCCCTCGAATTCGTGCAGATCGGCTCCGGCACTGAAATAACCGGGGATAGCGCTTGCCAGCACCAGGACCCGAACCTCCGGATCGGCAAGTGCCGCGGCAATCGCCTCCCGCACCTCCAGCACCATCTCCCGATTGAAGGCGTTGACCGGCGCGCGGTTGAATTCGAGCCACGCGGCGCGAGCACTGACCTGCAAACGGATGAATTCGAAACCGCGCGTCATGCTGGATTGCCCCCTTCAGCCACGCGTCCGGGAAACGAACTGATCGCGTGTTATGTTAGCCGGCGACGCCGCTTACCCGCGCACCCACCAGCAATGTTGTTCCGGGAACAGCATCGTGCCGCTCGGCCGGTATTGCAGCACGTACCAGTCGACGCAGCGGCGATAGAGCAGCGGCCGCGGGTTGACTTCGATGCGTGGTCGGTGCGGGCCTGACGGCGCAGACGAACGGGCGCCGGCCGGCGCCGGGGTCTGCGCGACCGCAAGCGACATCGCGGCGGCGAATGACACCGCAGCGAGGCTCGTACTCACGGTAAATGACTTCACCGACATGGCTTTCTGCTTTGCTCTCGGGCTTCGCCCGCCCCACGGTCCCGCATCGCGAGGCGTCGGTCAACCGCGCTGCCAGCCGTCGAGCGACGGGCGGAACGGCCCAGTCTGCGCTAACATGCGTGGATGGCCGATACTGTGTCCGATCCACTCGCCTGGCGAGAAATAAAAGCACCCTCGCTCGCGGAGCTCGAAGTCCTCGCCGGCGAGGTGTTTCGCCATCTGCCGCGCAAATTTCGCGACCTGTGCGCGGATCTCGTCGTCCAGGTCGATGACTTCCCGCGCGATGAGGTGCTCGATGAGATGGGCGCCGAGAGCGAGTTCGACTTGCTCGGTCTGTTCCAGGGCGTCGGCCTGCCGTTCCGTGCCGAAAGCGCGCCAGTGCAGATGCCCAACATGATCTGGCTGTATCGCCGCCCGATCCTCGATTACTGGGCCGAGCACGACGAAACGCTCGGCGCAATCGTCAAGCATGTGCTGGTGCACGAGATCGGTCATCATTTCGGACTGTCGGATGCCGACATGGCGGCCATTGAACGAGCGGCGGAGTAGGATGTGTTTGCGCCTGGCCTTGGTGAAAGCCGGGCGCCCGGCCTCGGGCACGTCGCACCTGCGCTAAGACATCACGAAAGATCATGCTAAAAGCAAGCGCGGTTCTCATAGCGTGAGGGCCGCCGGGAACGAGGGAGCACTGCCATGATTGTGACCGTGTTTCGCTCGCGCTTGCGGCCGGAACTTGGAGACGAATACGCTGCCTTGGCCGATCGCATGAGCGAGCTCGCGCGAACGATGCCGGGCTATGTCTCGGAAAAAAACTTCGTTGCCGACGATGGCGAGCGGGTGACGATTGTCGAGTTCGAAAACGAAGAGGGGCTGCGCGCCTGGCGGACGAACCCGGAACATCTGGCGGCGCAAAGGCTGGCGCGGCAGAAGTATTACAGCGAGTACCACGTTCAGGTCTGTACGCTCGATCGCGAATCGAAGTTCAAGGCCCAGGAAACCGCACAATCGGTCGCCGCGGCGACACCGGGTTGACCCGCGTGCCGCGCCGCGCCATTTAGCGTTACGGACGGCGTGCTTTCGTCTCCCAGGATGGAATATGGAAAAGTTCACCGTGCTCGAGGGCGTCGCGGCGCCGCTGCAGATGATCAACGTCGACACCGACATGATCATCCCCAAGCAATATCTCAAAACGATCAAGCGCACCGGCCTCGGCAAGGGTCTGTTCGCCGAAAAGCGCTACCGTGACGACGGCAGCGAGAACCCCGATTTCGTGCTCAATAGGCCGGCTTATCGCAAGGCGAAAATCCTGGTCGCCGGCGATAATTTCGGCTGCGGCTCGTCGCGCGAGCACGCGCCCTGGGCGCTCAAGGATTTCGGCATCACCTGCGTGATCTCGACCTCGTTCGGCGATATTTTCTACAACAACTGTTTCAAGAACGGCATCCTGCCGGTGAAGGTTTCCCCGCAGGATCTGGACAAGCTGTTCGACGATGCCGAGCGCGGCGCCAACGCCACCCTCACCGTGGATCTCGTCAAGCAGGAAATCCGCGGTCCCGACGGCGGCGTGGTCAAATTCGAGGTCGACGCGCACCGCAAGCACTGTCTGCTCAACGGTCTCGACGACATCGGCCTGACCATGGTCAAGAGCGACAAGATCGAGCGCTTCGAAGACAACGCCAGGGCGGCGCGGCCTTGGGCGTAAGAGAAACGGCTCTCGTCCGCCAACCGGAAGCCGTCATGACCGCGGCCATTTCCGTTGCGCACCTCGACAAGACCTACGCCTCCGGCTTCCAGGCGCTCAAAGACATCAACCTTGAGATCCGCAACGGCGAGATTTTCGCGCTGCTCGGCCCGAACGGGGCCGGCAAGACGACGCTGATCAGCATCGTCTGCGGCATCGTCAATCCGTCCGCCGGCAAGGTCGCGGTGGACGGTCACGACATCATCGCCGATTACCGCGCCGCCCGCTCGTTGATCGGTCTGGTGCCGCAAGAGCTGACGACCGACGCCTTTGCCTCGGTGTGGGCAACGGTGTCGTTCAGCCGCGGGCTGTTCGGCAAGCCCGCCAATCCCGCTTACATCGCAAAAGTGCTGAAAGACCTGTCCTTGTGGGACAAGAAGGACGACAAGATCATGACGCTGTCCGGCGGCATGAAGCGCCGCGTCATGATCGCCAAGGCGCTGTCGCACGAGCCGCGGATCCTCTTCCTCGACGAACCGACCGCAGGCGTCGACGTCGAGTTACGCAAGGACATGTGGGACCTCGTGCGCGCGCTGCGCGCCTCCGGCGTCACCATCATCCTGACCACGCACTATATCGAGGAAGCCGAACAGATGGCCGACCGCATCGGCGTCATCAACAAGGGCCAACTCATCCTGGTGGAGAACAAGGCCGAGCTGATGCGCAAGCTCGGCCGCAAGCAGCTAACGCTGGAGCTGACTGAACCCGTCGCGGCGCTGCCGGCGGCGCTCGCCGGCTATCACCTTGTGCTGGCCGGTGGCGGCAACGAACTGATCTACACCTACGACACCCAGGGCGAGCGCACCGGCATCACGGCGTTGCTCGACGACCTCAAACGCGCGGGGATCAGGTTCAGGGACCTGCATACCACGGAAACGTCGCTAGAGGACATTTTCGTCGGCCTGGTGAGTGAAAGACCATGAACTTTCATGCCGTCAGTGCGATCTATCGATACGAGATGGCGCGCACCCGGCGCACCTTGCTGCAAAGCATCGTCTCGCCGGTGATCTCCACCTCGCTCTATTTCGTTGTGTTCGGCGCTGCTATCGGCTCGCGCATCAGTCAGATCGAAGGCGTCCCCTACGGCGCGTTCATCGTGCCGGGGCTGATGATGCTGATGCTGCTGACCCAGAGCATCGTCAACGCCGCGTTCGGCATCTACTTTCCCCGCTTCGTCGGGACGATATACGAAATTCTTTCGGCGCCGGTGTCGTCTTTCGAGATCGTGCTCGGCTCTGTCGGCGCGGCGGCGACCAAGTCGATCATTCTCGGCTTGATTATCCTGGGGACGTCCGCCTTGTTCGTGCCGCTACAGATCGTGCATCCGTTCTGGATGCTCGCCTTTCTGGTCCTGACCTCGCTCAGCTTCAGCTTGTTTGGCTTTATTCTCGGCGTCTGGGCCGACACCTTCGAGCAATTGCAAATCGTGCCCCTGCTCATTGTCACGCCGTTGACGTTCCTCGGCGGCACGTTCTATTCGACGAGCGTATTGCCGCCGTTCTGGCGTACGGTCACGCTGTTCAATCCGGTGCTCTATCTTATCAGCGGCTTCCGCTGGAGCTTTTTCGGTCTGGCCGACGTCAATGTGGAGATCAGCATTGCCGTGATTGTCCTGTTTCTTTTCCTCTGCATGGCGACCGTGTGGTGGATCTTCAAGACCGGCTATCGGTTGAAGGCTTAAGGGGGCGTAGTGAGTGCAGCAAAAATCACCTTGATCGGCGGACCGACCGCACTCATCGAAATCGGCGGATTTCGTCTT
Organism: Xanthobacteraceae bacterium; assembly: GCA_049284935.1. Taxonomy (GTDB): domain Bacteria; phylum Pseudomonadota; class Alphaproteobacteria; order Rhizobiales; family Xanthobacteraceae; genus BOG-931. Next base: position 30,069 of record JBAPYW010000044.1, on the reverse strand, counting down.
TTGACCGACCCGACCTTCGATGCTTCGGGCGAGTACAAGCTGCCCCATGTCACGCTGAAAAAGACCTCGCATCCGGCGCTGGCCGCGGAGCAGATTGGACGCGTCGATGCGGTGTTGCTGAGCCACGACCAGCATGCCGACAATTTCGATCATGCCGGCCGCGCCTACGCCATGCAGGCGCCGCGGCTTTTGACCACCGTCGTCGGCGCGAAAAGACTCGGCGGTGTCGCCGAGGGCCTGGCGCCCGGCGAAAGCACGAAGCTGACCAATCCGGCGGGGACGTTGACCATTACGGCGACCCCGGCGCGGCACGGGCCAGCCGGCATCGAGCCGTTGGCCGGCGACGTCATCGGTTTCGTGCTGTCGTTGGCCGGCGTCCGGCCGATCTACATCACCGGCGACACCGTCTGGTACGAGGGCGTCGCCGAGGTGGCGCGGCGCTTCCAGGCAGGCCTAGTTCTCCTTTTCGCCGGCGCCGCGAAGACGCGCGGCGCGTTCCATCTCACCATGGACGCTAACGATGCGCTCGACACCGCGCATGCCTTTCCCGATGCCACCATCGTTCCTCTGCACTATGAAGGCTGGGCGCATTTCAGTCAGAGCGGCGACGATCTCGCGCAATCGTTCAAGGCGCTCGGCCTCGGCGCTCGGTTGCGGCTGCTCGAGCCCGGCGTGCCGACGGCGATTGAGCTGTAATTGCAGGACGGGGCTGCTTAAGCCGGCGGCACCTTGGCGATCGCATCAGCGATCGCGACCGTGCGCCGTGCCATGTCGGCATGCAGCCGTTCGACCATCCGGCCGTCGATCTGGATGACGCCTTTGTTGGCGTTTTCCGGCAGATCGAAAGCGGCGATGATTTTCCGCGCCCACGCCACCTCGTCCGGCGCTGGCGAGAACGCTTCGTTGCAGGGCGCGATCTGCTGCGGGTGGATCAGCGTCTTGCCGTCGAAGCCGAGATCGCGCGCCTGCCGGCATTCAGCGGCAAAACCTTCCATGTTGCCTAGCTCGTTATAGACGCCGTCGAGAATATCGAGGCCGTAGGCGCGCGCTGCGGCGACGCAGGTCATCAGCCACGGCAGCATCGGCGCGCGGCCCGGCACGATGCGCGCGCGCGTGTCCTTGGCGAGATCGTTGGTGCCCATGACGAAGCCGGCCAATCGCGTCAGCGGATCGCGCGCCGCCGCCGCGATCTCGTGGGCGTTGAGCATGGCGAGCGGCGTTTCCATCATCGCCCAGAGGCGTACGCCGACCTCGGCGCGGACGCCGACTAGGTGCTTGGCGACCTCGCGAAGTTGCTCGGGCGCCGACACCTTCGGCACCAGCAACGCATCGGGGCGGGCGGCGGCGATGGTAAGATCGTCGCGCCACCAGGCGGTATCGAGTCCATTGATGCGCACCAGCACCTCGCGGTTGCCGAAGCCGCCGTGCTGCAGCGTCCGGACGATGAGCTCGCGCGCCTTGGCCTTGGCATCCGGCGCTACGGCGTCCTCGAGATCGAGAATGACGGCGTCTACCGGCAGCTCGCGCGCTTTCTCCAGCGCCCGCGCGTTCGAACCGGGCATGTACAGAACGCTGCGCCGCGGGCGGTTGGTCATCGCTCGCTCCTTTTTCCAACCGGCAAACTAGCGTCCCTGTGGGCATTGTCCACAGGCGTGCTGCGCCGGACACGTTGATTCACGTGAACGCCGGCTACGGTCACGCAGAAGCCGGGAATAACTGACAATGTTTTATATGCGCCGCGCGACGGGCGCCGCCGCCGGTCAATCCGGTCAAACAGCCAAAATGAAATCGGCGGACGGTTCTTGGCTCCGCCGCGCGCACGTGAAGTGCCGATTGATCACACTGGCCGGCGGCCAATTGATCAGTAGTAAGCGGGGCGCCGCGTAGCCGACCAAGTGCCGGCGCACTCACCACGCAACGAACGCCACCGACCAGCGCCCGAATCATATGACAGCCGGCCGGAGCCGGAGGCCGACTGGCTGCCTCTGACGACGCTTACGCGGACCGCGCCCCTTGGGTTGACAGCACCGTAGGCTTGATAGCTTTGTTCGTCCTCGGAGTACACGCGACCGCCGATGATCCGTAAGGCTGCACGGACCGAACCGCAGTCGCCTTGTACTGTGTAGATCGCCACGCTCCAATTGCCATCAAAAAACGATCTTCTCGCGGCACGCCGCGCGGCATCGGACGGCGCGATGGTAATAACCAATAGCGAGCAGGCAATTGTTACGGCAAGGATCGGACGCCAGAGTTTTTTCATTGGTCCGCACCCCGCTTTTCTTCGGTTCCGATATAATTTTTAATTTCAAACGAGAGAACAGCGGCCCGCATTGATTTGAGTCAAAGAAAGCAAGCTATCTTACTCGATTGCGCACGCGCATGACCGGTAAAACCCCTTGTGGGCCTCGAACCATTCTTAGCCCCTTTTCGCCTACCCGCCAAGTAATTGATCGACGCAACAGAAAGATCCGCTGTTGGTCTGTGGCGGGTATGGCGGATATGGGTTACGTCGCCTGCGCCGCGGTGGAACGGAAGCGCAGGATCGCCGCCAGGAAAAACAGGCCGCCGATGCCGGCTACCAGCAGAAATTGCGGCCAGACCACCTCGAAGCCGGCGCCGCGATAGAGGATCGATTGCGCAAACGACACGAAATGCGTCGACGGCGAGACCTCCATCACGGTCGCCAGCCATGGCGGCATGCTTTCCAGCGGGGTGTTGCTGCCCGACAGCAAGTTCATCGGCATGTAGACCAAGAGGTAGAGCAGGCCGAGCTGCGGCATGGAGCGCGCCACGGTGCCGAGAAATATGCCGATTGCGCAGGCAAAGAACAGATAGATCGCCACGCCGACCATGAACAGCGGGATCGAGCCGGCAATGGGAATGCCGAGCAAGGCGCGAACCACCAAATAGAGCGAAAGACCGACCGCCATAATGATGACCAGGCTGTTGGCCCAGACCTTGGACATGGCAATCTCGAACGGCGTCAGCGGCATCACCAGCAGATGGTCCATGGTGCCGTGCTCCCGCTCGCGCACGATGGCGGCGCCGGCGAGAATAATGGCCAGCATGGAAACGCTGTTGATGATGCCCATGACGCTGGTGAACCATGCCGTCGTGATGTTGGGATTGAAGGCGATGCGTACGTCGAGATTGACCGGCGACGGCGGCGCGCCCTCGGTGCGCGAGAGAAAATCCTGAATCTCGGTCGTGACGATCTGCCCGGCATAATCCGCGCCGAGACCGGCCTGTACCATGGCCGTGGCATCGACATCGATCTGAATGGCGGGCACCCGGCCGGCGAGAACATAGCGTTGGAAATTCGGCGGGATGTCGATCACAAAGGTGTATTTCCCGGCATTCATCAGCGGAACGATATCCCTCTCGGCGATCGGCTGCGGCGTCTGGAAATACGGCGGCAGGAACGCATGGACGATGCGCCGCGACAATTCGGAATGATCCTCGTCGACGAACGCAATCGACGCGTTGTGAACCTCCTGCGAATTGCTCTGCGCCTGGGCGATAATGGCGAGCGAGAAGGCATAGATCACCAGCCCCAACAGCACGAAATCACGCAGGAAACTGCGCAGCTCCTTGGTGCCGAGCCAAAAGATGTTAGCGATCATCCGCATCGGGTTTGTTCCCAGCGCACGATCTTTTCGGAAAACCGGTTTCCACTTTTCCGGATCATGCTTTAGCGCTCCTGCTTGCGCAGCAGCAGAAGACTGAGTGTCGTCAGCACCGGGATAAAGATGATGAGGGCGACCAAATTGTTGCCGAGGTCGGCGAGGCCCAATCCCTTGGTAAAGGTGCCGACGCTGATCGGCACGAAATACGTCATCGGGAACGCCCGTCCCATGATTCGTGCGGTTCCGGACAGCGAGGACACTGGCGTCATCAGGCCGGCGAACTGCGACGCCGGCAAGAAGGTCAGAATGGCGGTGCCGAACAGCGCAGCGATCTGCGTGCGGGCGAATGCCGAAATCAACATGCCGTAGGCGGTGGTCACGGTGACGTAGATCAGCACGCCCAACGTGAGCGCCAGGAAGCTGCCTTTCAGCGGCACGTCGAAGACAAATAAGGCCATCAGGAACATCACGGAAAAATTCGCCATGGCGACGCCGATATACGGAATCTGCTTGCCGAGCAGAAATTCGATCCGCGTCACCGGCGTCACATACAGATTGGTAATCGAGCCGAGCTCCTTCTCGCGCACGATCGCGAGCGCCATGAGGATGGCCGGAAACAGCGCCAGCAGCATCGACAGGCTCGCCGGCACCATGGCGTAGATGCTTTCGAAACTTTGATTGTATTTGAACCGCAGCTCGATATTGGCCAGCGGCCTCGTTGCCGGCACTGTCGTCTTCACCGCCGGATCGGTCAAATAGAGCTGATGCATGGCCAGAAGATAGCCATGGATAGTCTCGGCGCGGAACGGCATGGCGCCATCCACCCAGGCGCCCACCCAGGCCGGGCGTCCGTGCTCGATGTCGCGGCCGAAGCCAGGCGGAATCTCGATGGCGGCCTTGATGCCGCCGCTCTGTAGACGCTTCTCGAGATCGGCATAATTGGCAAGCGGCGGCCGCTCCACGAAGTAAGTGGAGCCGCGCAGCTCCTCGAGGTAGGCCCGGCTCTCGTGGCTTTGATCGCGATCGAGCACCGCGAAAGTCAGATTGTTGACGTCGGTAGAGATGCCGAAGCCGAATACCAGCATCAGCAAGGCGGTGCCGCACAAGGCGAAGGTCAACCGGATGGGATCGCGGAGAAGCTCTATCGTTTCGCGGATCGTATAGGCGAACAGACGTTGCAAGCTGAATGCACGTTGCGGCGCCGGCGGCGACCGTACTTGAGGCACCACGGCGGCGGGAGGCGCAACCTCGGCGGCTACCGCCGCGCGCGATCCGGTCGCCTCCTCGAGATAGCTGATGAAAGCGTCTTCCAAGGTCGCGGCGCCGCGCGCCCTGACCAGGTTGCCCGGTATATCGGTTGCCAGCACGCGTCCGGAGTCCATCAGCGATATGCGATCGCAGCGCTCGGCCTCGTTCATAAAATGGGTCGAGACGAAAATGGTCACGCCCTGATTGCGTGACAGGTCGATCAGCAGCTCCCAGAATCGGTCGCGCGCCAAGGGATCGACGCCCGAAGTCGGCTCGTCGAGAATCAGCATCTCCGGCTCGTGCACGATGGCAACGGCCAGCGACAGCCGCTGCCGGATGCCCAGCGGCAGCTCGGAGGTGCGCTGGTCGAGATACTCCTCGAGGCCGAAGCGATCGACAAGCTCGCGAAGCCGGGTCCGCGCTTTGCCGGCGGGCAGATGGAACAGCCGCGCATGCAGCTGGAGGTTCTGGCGGACGGTCAGCTCGGTATAGAGCGAGAACGACTGCGACATGTAGCCGACGCGCCGGCGCGAATTGATGTCGCTGGCGTCGAGCGGCTGGCCGAACAGCAGGGCCTCGCCTTCGCTCGGCGCCAACAGTCCGGTGAGCATCTTCATCGTCGTGGTCTTGCCGCAGCCGTTGGACCCGACAAAGCCGAAGATCTCACCGCGTTCGATGGTGAAGCTCACCCGATCGACGGCGGTGAAGTCGCCGAAGCGGCGTGTCAGGTTGCGCGCCGTGATCACCGGCTCGGCATCGACAATCCGGTGCGGCGGGACTTCCAGCTTGGTGTGCCCGGCCTTGATGTCTTCCGGCAGCAAGGCGATGAAGGCCTCTTCGACGGTCGCGGCGTGCGTTTGCGCCTTCAAATCGGCCGGCGAGCCGGCAGCCAGGACCTTGCCGTCGTTCATGGCGATGAGCGTATCGAACCGCTCGGCCTCTTCCATGTAGGCGGTGGCGACCACGACGCTCATGCCGGCGCGACGCGACCGCATGCGGTCGATCAATTCCCAGAATTGCCGCCGCGACAACGGATCGACGCCAGTCGTGGGCTCGTCGAGGATCAGAAGGTCGGGATCGTGGATGAGCGAGCAGCACAGCCCGAGTTTCTGTCGCATGCCGCCCGACAGTTTCTTCGCCTGCCGATCGGCGAAGGGCGCAAGCTCGGTGCTTTGTAAAAGCTCGGCAATTCGCCAGTCCCGCTCGGAACGGGACTGTCCGAACAGCCGGCCGAAAAACTCGATATTCTCGCGGACGCTGAGGTCCGGATAAAGGTTCTTGCCGAGCCCTTGCGGCATGAAAGCGATGCGCGGGCAAACCGCGGCGCGGTGCGCGGCGTCTGTGATGTCGCCGTCAAGCACGACAACGCGGCCGGATTGCAGTTGCCGTGCGCCGGCGATGATGCTGAGCAGCGACGACTTGCCGACGCCGTCGGGGCCGATCAAACCAACCATGCAGCCGGCCGGCAGCGCCACCGTGACGTCATCGAGTGCCGCCACACGGCCGTAACGTTGCGTGACGTTCTCGAGCCATGCGACGGCGGGCATGGCAGTCCCGCTCATCGCCCGCTGGTGCCTTGCAGGGATGCCGGCCAAGTCGCGGCCGGATCGGTCAGTACGTAAGTGACGCCCGGCAGCCCGCTGCGCACGATATCGGCCCGCCCGCGCAGCCGCTCGGGATCGATGCGAACCCGGATGCGGAACATCAGCTTGTCGCGCTCGCTCTGGGTCTCGACGATTTTCGGGGTGAATTGCGCCTGCGAGGCGATGAACGACACTTTCGCCGGGATCGCGACCTTCGGATAGGCGTCGAGCACGATGCGGGCATCGGCGCCAAATCGCACCTTGCCCGCCGTTTCGGTCGGCAAATAGACGTCCATGTAGACGTAGGACGTGTCGAGCATGGCGAAGACCTTGCCGCCGGCAGGAAGCACCTCACCGATATTGGCGATGCGATACTGGATGCGGCCCTCATGCGGCGCGACCAGCGTGTTATCGGCAATCTCGACGTTATAGAGCTCGACATCGTGGGTCGCCGCTTCGAGCGCGTGCTGGGATTCCGTCACCCGCGCTGTTGCGGCTTCGAGCGCGGCGGTGGCCCCATTCAATTGCTGCTGGCGCTGGTCCACGACTTCCTGGGTCTGAAAGCCCTTCTTCAACAAGGCGGTGGCGCGGTCGAACTCCTGTTGCGCCAGCAACACCTGCGTTTTCTGCTGGGCGACATTGGCGTTTGCTTCGTCGATGGCTCTTCGCGCCTGACTGACCTGGGCTTCCGATTTTTTCAGCGAGGCAGCGAGGTCGCGCGTATCCATGCGGGCGACAACCTGACCGGCCGCGACCAGGTCGCCTTCGTCGGCCAGCATCTCGGCGATGCGGCCGGCATACTTGGTGTCGATGTTGATTTCGTCCGCCTCGAGCCGGCCATTGCCGAAGGCAATGCCGGGCGGCAGCGGCGGGTGCAGCCGCTGCCACCAATAATAGGCTCCGCCAGCGCCACCGGCCAAGACGGCGAGCGCCAGCGCGACGCGAAGCCACCGTCTGCGGCTCGGCAATTGGAACGTCGACGGCAGCGCCGGCAAGCCGGCGCCGGATTGCGCCGGAACGCTGGCGTTCGCTACGAGCGGCGGTGCGTGCTCGATTGGCGCTGGCCGTTTCGTGTCCTCGGGACTGCTATTTTCGTTCATTTGGCATCCGCCTCGATCAATGCGCCTTCGGCCGGGGAAGGGCGATGATCACCCGTTCATCAGAGTTCATTTGGTCGTCAGATTAATCGCCCGCCTCACCGGCAAAAACTGAGGAATTGGCCCTAAGGGACAATACGGGTCGTTCGCAAGGCCCTGGGCTGGCTCTTACCATCCGCCCCGTGCCGTGCGCGGAACCCAATTGTCGCCCGCTTTGGCGTAGGACCGCTTGACGGCGGCCCAGGCAATCCGGTGCGCGGCCTCTTCCTGCCGCGATTCGCCGGCATGCGCGGCGTAGGCATGATTGAAAGCCTCGCGATAGATGTCCTGGGCATGCTCGGGCAGGTGATACCGGACCGTCGCCGGCAGATCGGCGTTCGTTGGATACGGCATGGCCCATCCTTGGCATTTGTCGAAGTTATTCAGTATCTCGCAGGGGCGGCCCGTTACGTTTGACGCAAATCAAAGCAACTGCTGCGGCTGCGTCTACCGCGATTCTTCTTTTTCATCCGTCGCCGGCGCGCGGCGAAACCTCACGCCGCTCTGGCGTCCTTGATTTCTTGAGCCGGAATCACGTTTTGAAAACGCGATGTGCGGCGGCGTTGCATGTCTGGCCCCCGCTAGGTGAATGTTAGGCCGACACTTTCAATACCTAGCCGCTAAGGCATTGATATGCATGAGGTCATGCGGCGGCACGAGCCAAAACACGAAAACGCGAGCGTCTCGTTTTTTTGATGCAGATCAAAGGTCAGGGCATATGGCGGGCATTTGCTGCGTAAAGTTCCAATCTTAATCGGAGGGTGTGTCATGGCTGAAACCATCACCAAACTGCCCGTAAAAACCGAGGAAAAAGGGACTGCATCGGCGCTTAGACCTTAGCGGCCATTCGACAGTCTTCGTCGCGAAATCGATCAGCTGTTTGACGAATTCGACGGCGGCGTCTGGCGCTGGCCATTCCGCCGCTCGCTGTTCGATATCGAGCCGTTCCGGCGGAGCGAAGCGGTTTTCGGCGCCATACCGGCTGTGGACGTCACGGAGACCGACAAGGCTTATGAAATCGCGGCCGAATTGCCCGGCATGAGCGACAAGAACGTCGAGGTGAAATTGGCCGACGGCGTCCTCACCATCAAGGGCGAGAAACAGGAGGAGAAAGAGGAGAAGAAGAAGGATTATTACCTGCATGAGCGCAGCTTCGGCTCGTTCCAGCGCGCCTTTCAGGTGCCCGACGGCGTCGATGCCGACAAGATAGAGGCAAGCTTCAAGAACGGCGTGCTCACGGTAACGCTGCCGAAGAGCGCGCAGGCGCAGAAGACGGCAAAGAAGATCGACGTCAAAGCTGCCTGATTGCGTCTTGCGGACTGATCGTTCAACAATCCGGATTGCGTCGAATGACGCAATCCGGGGTTTATTTCAATTGACATTCCGGAGCGCGCCAGGTCGCGTAGAGCGCGATCGCGCTCTGAGATTATTGGATTCTTTTGATTGGTGCGACCGCACGTGGCGTGGCGCGTCCAGTGTCGGCTCACCGAGCCAGCGCCCAATGCCAGGCCACGCTTCATCGAGGATCGTCTTGCCCATGAACAGGCCGACATGGCGGCACGGCGCCAACGCCTTGCGGATGTGACATGACGGAGTGCCGACCAGATGCTCGGCCGCGAATAATTGCGCCGGCGCCACCAACTCGTCGTCGCGAGCGGCTAAGAGAAACATCGGGACCGTCACCGCCGCGAGCTTGACCGGTTGTCCGAGCGCGGTCAGGGCGCCGGTCGCGAGTTCGTTGCGCTTGTACAATTTTTCGACGACTTCGAGGAAATAGCGTCCCGGCAAATCGAGGGTCCAGGAATACCACTCCCGGAACAGCGCCTCGAGCCGGGCGAAGGCGGCGGAGCCGGCCGGTTCGGCGGTCTGCAGCAGCTGTCGCACATCGTCGGCGTCGACTGATTCCGGTCCCCAAAACTTCAGCACTTTGCGGCCGGGAACGCAGCCGTCGCCGAGTCGCACCAGCTCGCGAAACATCGGCAGCGGGCTGGCTTCGGCGAGCGCGGACAGAGCCGACGACCCGACTCGGATGTCGATCGGCGCGCCGGCCAGCACCAGCTTGCGGACCTTTGTCGGGAAACGTGCGGCGTAAAGGAGCGCCATCCAGCCGCCCTGACACAAGCCGATGAGATCGACGGGACCGCCGATCTCATCCACCAGCACGTTGAGATCGGCGAGATAATCGTCGATGCCGAGAAAGCGCATCTCCGCGGTCGCCGAACGCCAGTCGGTCACGTACAGCCGCCGCAGCCCGGCGTCGCGTAACGCGGCGACCAGACTGTGTCCGGGTGCAAAATCGGCGAGCGCGGCGCCATGCAGGGCCAATGGCGCGCATATCAGGGCGGCCGCGCTATTATGGTCGGTGGTGAAATCGCGCAGCCGGACGGTTTCCAGCTCCAGCGCGATCGCATGCGGCGTCGTCCATTGCGGCTCGCTCGGCGCCTTACTGTCCGGCGGACCGACGGCAAAGTCGGCGAAATGCCGGGCGGCGACCGCCGCCATCTCACCCGCCGCCGCCGCGGCAAAAGCCAGCCAGAGAAACGCCAGATAGGGAGATTGACGACCCGCGGGCTCGTACATCGGACTACCCCAGGTTCTAGGTGCCATACTGTCATCCGGCCGTAACAAATTGACTTTGATGTGCATCAAATAGACTTCCCGTTCAGCCTGTCTAAACTGTGACCAGGTCCGCGACGGAGGCAGCATCTTGGAAGGTCGTCTCCTTCGTCTCGTTGTCTTCCGGTAGGGCATTAGGAGTGGAGCGCGCCGCGATATTTGCGATCTATGACGTCAGCCCGTGCTCTTGTGAATGACATGAACCCATCGCTCTCCGTCACCCCCAGTGGCGCCGCCAATGGTGCCGACGAGCAAGCGGCGCCGGAAGTATCCGACCTGGCTGTCGTTTCGCTCACAGACCTCCTTCAACGGTTGCATTCCACCGAGGTCGGCCTGCGCGCGTCCGACGCCGCGGCCATCCTTGAGGCGGTTGGACCGAACCTGATCGCCGCAGCCCCGCACAAGGGCTTGCTGTTGGCCTTTATTGAACGGCTCGGCAATCCGTTGGTGTTGATTCTCCTCTTCGCGGCGGCCGTTTCGGCATTCACCGGTGACGTTGCGAGCTTCGTCATCATCGCCGTCATCGTGTTCATGTCCGTGATCCTCGACGTGGCGCAGGAGCGCCAAGCCCAAGTCGCTGCTGAGCGGCTGCGCGAACAGGTTTCGCTTTCCGCCAAGGCGCTGCGCGACGGACAACCGGTCGACGTCCCTGCGGCGCGGATCGTACCCGGCGATGTCGTTCTGCTCGCGGCAGGCGATCTGGTGCCGGCCGATTGCCGGCTGATCGAAGCCCGCGATCTCTACGTTGATGAAGCCCTGCTCACCGGCGAGGCTTATCCGGCTGAGAAGGAGGCTACGCCTGCCGCCCCCGGGGCTCCCAGCGAGAGCGCATTGCCGCGCAACATGCTGTTCATGGGAAATTCGGTCGTCAGCGGAACCGCGAAGGCGCTGGTCGTCGCGACCGGGCGCAAAGCCCAGCTCGGCTCAATCGCTGGCGCGCTGCAGAAACCGCCGCCGCCGACGGCGTTTGCCCTCGGCATCCAAAAATTCGGGATGATGATCGTGCAGGCCACGATCTTTCTTGTCCTGTTCGTTGTCATCGTCAACCTGCTGTTCCATCGACCGTTGCTCGAGTCTTTTTTGTTCGCGCTGGCACTTGCCGTCGGGCTGACGCCTGAACTGTTGCCGATGATCGTCTCGGTCACGCTTGCGCATGGCTCGATCCGTCTGTCGCGCAAGCAGGTGATCGTCAAGCGTCAATCCGCCATCGACGATCTCGGCAGCATGGACGTATTTTGCAGCGACAAGACCGGAACGCTGACCGAAGCCCGCATCAGGCTGGTCCGGGAACTGGACCTCGACGGCCAGGACAGCGCCACGGTGATGCAGTTGGCGCAACTCAATGCCGCGTTCGAGACCGGGCTGAAGAGCCCGTTGGATGAGGCAATTCTTGCGGCCGGCAAGAGCGACCTTACGGCCTGGCGCAAGATCGACGAAGTGCCGTTCGATTTCGAGCGGCGCCGGGTTTCGATCTTGGTCGAAGGCGGAGGCCGTCGTCTCCTCATCGTCAAGGGCGCGCCGGAAGATATCCTTCGCCACGCCGCCCGTTATGAGCCGCAAGCGGCGCCGCCGCGCCCGCTCGACGCCACGGCCCGCAAGACCGCGGAGGCGACTTTCAACGGCCTGGGCGCTGAAGGTTATCGTGTCCTCGGGGTCGCATGGCGGGAGGTCGAAGCCGACCGCCACCACGCGAACATCGATGACGAGAAAGACCTGACCTTGGCGGGATTCTTGGCCTTCCTCGATCCGCCGAAGGCGGGCGCCCGGGAGGCACTGACCGCCCTCGGCAAGCTGGGCATCGCCTTGAAAGTGGTGACGGGGGACAATGAGCAAGTTACCCGGCATGTCTGCGGCGAGCTCGGTCTGAAGATCGCCGGGACGCTGACCGGACCCGAGGTCGCCGCTCTCACCGATGAGGCGCTATTAGCCAGGGTCGACGACACGACCCTGTTCTGCCGAGTCACGCCGCCACAGAAGTCGCGCATCATCAGCACTTTGCGGCGCAAAGGCCACGTTGTCGGCTATCTCGGCGACGGCATCAACGACGCGCCGTCGCTGCATGCGGCCGATGTCGGCTTTTCCGTGGACACGGCCGTTGACGTCGCCAAGGACGCGGCCGCCATGATCCTTCTGCGCAAGGACCTCGGCGTGCTTGCGGACGGCGTGCGCGAAGGCCGCAAGACCTTCGCCAACATCCTCAAATATATGATGATGGGAACGAGCTCGAATTTCGGCAACATGTTCTCCATGGCAGGCGGCGTTTTGTTTCTGCCGTTCCTACCGATGCTGCCGACCCAAATTCTTTTGAACAATCTGCTCTATGACTTCTCGGAGACAGCGATCCCGCTCGACCACGTGAGCGACGCGATGGTGGCGAAACCGCGCCGCTGGGACCTCGACATCGTCCGCAAGTTCATGTTCGTGTTCGGGCCGCTGAGTTCGATCTTCGATTTTGTCACTTTCGGTCTGCTGCTCTGGGTTTTCCATGCGGACGACAAATTGTTTCGTACCAGCTGGTTCGTCGAGTCGGTGTCGACGCAAGTCCTGGTGATCTTCATCATCCGCACAGCTTATCCGCTGCGGGATCCGCCGCATCCGGCGCTTGTCACAAGTACGCTCCTAGCCTTCGCCGTGGCTCTGGCGCTGCCCTATTCGCCGCTGGCGCCGTGGCTCGGCTTCGTTCCGGTGCCGGCCGCGCTCATGGGCGCGCTCGCGCTCGTGACCGTCGCCTATCTGGTCCTCGTCTACGTCGTCAAACGCTGGTTCTTCAAGCGTTATCAGCTGGACTAGGAGCAGACCTGACCGGCCCACTGCGCTGCGGAAAAGCGCTGCGAGCTGTGATGGCAGACCGTCGCTTTGATCCAGATCAAAGCATCCGCAACTGCAGCGCGACAAGCTTCATGATATGCAGTGGCAGCCTATCTCTACCGCGCCGTTCGATCGCGAGCTTGAGCTGGCCGTCTTTGAGAGGGATGGGCCTCACGCTCTTGCGTTCGCCTGCCAGCGTATTGCCAGCGGCTGGATCAGCGCAGAAACCAAACAGCAGATTGACGTGCGCCCCACGCATTGGCGGGAGTGGAACGCAAAGCCTTAGCGCGTCTGTTGGTGTCGGGTGTCTCCTTCACCGCCGCCGTTCCGCCCGCCGCGCTATTTAACGAAGTCCAGCGACCGCGCCACCGGTGCGGAAGCTTGACTTGTTCCCGACGCTCTGTTGCGGAAACTGGGGGCCGCCGAAGCGAGCGGCAGCAACGGCCGCGTTGCCTGCGATCCGCAGGCCAAACGTCAATCGCAGCACATCCGCGGAAGACAATTTCGCCTGGTTTATCTGGGTGCTGGTGAGGAATTGTTAACCATACCGGGCGTTAATCGGCCTCGACGTGCGCTGGATCAGGGCCGGATTACGCGTATGCGGGTCACCCGCTCTTTCATCCTCTTGCTCGGTGTAGCGATTGCTGTGGCGGGGTGCGCGCGGCAACCTGTAGCCTACGTAACCGCTCCGACCGCGGCGGCGCCGTCCGGCGTCGACAACGTGGTCTATGGCGACGCGACGCCCGCGCCCCGTGCCGTCCAACCTTACGCTGCGGCGCAGTATGCAACGGCTTCTACTGCGGCACCTTCCGCAACGGCTTCTTCTGCCCGGGGCCTCTTTACGACGGGTCCTTCTGCAAGGGGCGATGCCGCGGCTTCTTCCACGGCGGGCTCCGCGGCGGCTCCTGCTGCTGCGGCGCCTTCCGCGACGCCTTCTTCCACCAGCGGCCTCTACGCGATGGCTCCTTCTGCAAGGCGCGATGCCGCGGCTCCTGCCACAACCGGTTCCGTCGCCGCGCCTTCTGTCATCCGAGTCGATGCGCCGGCGGCTTATGCCTATGCGCCGGCCGTTTCCGAGGGCCCCTACACCCTCGATTCCGGCGATCGGCTGCGCGTCGTCGTGTTCGGTCAGGAAGGGCTGACCAACTCCTATGCGGTGGATGCCAGCGGCCATATCGCAATGCCGCTGATCGGCCCGGTGCTGGCGCGCGGCGCGACCACCGACCAGCTTTCCAACCGGATCGCCGAAAAGCTGCGGGACGGCTTCATCCGCGAGCCGCACGTGGCGGTCGAGATCGAAGCCTATCGGCCGTTCTTCATCCTCGGCGAAGTCACCGCGCCGGGCCAATATCCGTTCGTCGCCAATATGAGCGTCGAGACGGCGGTAGCGATCGCCGGCGGATTCACGCCGCGGGCTTTCCGCAAGACCGTGATGCTGAACCGCGCCCTCAACGGCCGGCAGGTGCGCATATCCGTCCCGGTCACTTTCCCGCTGCGTCCCGGCGACACGATCAACGTGCAGGAACGGTGGTTCTGACGGATGACGGAGGACGACGACGGAAGGCGAACTGCGTAAGCTGTCTGTCGTCCATCGTCTGTCCTCTATTTCTTCAGGTGCTTCTGCATGAACGCGATCGAGCGCCGCCAGGCGACCTTGGCAGCCGCTTCGTTGTAGCTGCCGCGCTCATCGCAATTGAAGCCGTGCTGCGCGTCGGGATAGGTGTAGATTTCACAATCGGCGCCGCGTTTTTGCTTGATCATCTCGACGTCGCTCATCGGGATCGAGGCGTCCTTCTCGCCGAAATGCAGCTGCGTCGGCACTTTCGGCTTCGCGTCGGCGTTCTTGGCGATCTGGCCGCCGTAATAGCCGATGGCCGCGGTGAGGCCCTCAAGCCTGGCGGCGGCGAGGAACGCGATGGTGCCGCCCATGCAGAAGCCGATGATGGCGACCGGGCCGTCCTTCTTGAGGTCGTCGATGGCCGCTTGGGTGTCCCGCATCATCGCCACCCAGTCGGGATTGGCGACGAACTTGCGGGCGTTGGCGATCTCGTCCGGCGAATAACCGCATTCGAAATTCGGCTGCTGGCGATCGAACACAGCCGGCGCCTCGGCGGTGTAGCCTTCGGCCGCGAGGCGGTCGCACACCGCGCGGATGTGATGATTGACGCCGAAAATCTCCTGAATGACGACGACGCCGCCTTTTGCCGGTGCGCTCGGCTCGGCGCGATAGGCGCCGAGCTTGAAACCGTCCGACGCGACCAGAGAGACATGCTGACCCAAGGTTATCCTCCTTCGACTGACAAGACCCGCCCCGCACGCCGGCCAACATATACACCGTCGCGGATGTCGGTTGAATGGCGGCAGAAGCCGCGGCTCCGCGTCCCCGTCTCAAGCGGGTCGAGCCAGCGCAAAGGCCTCCGCCAGGAGCTCGTACGAGCGCCGGCGCGCGGCATGGTCGTAGACCATGGTGGTAATCATTAATTCGTCGGCGCGCGTCGCTTCTATCAGCGGCCGCAATCGGCTCGTCACGGTCTCGATGCCGCCGACGGCCACGCGCCGGCGATGCTGCGCGATGCGTTCGCGGTCGATAGGCGTATAGGGATAGGCAGCGGCCTCGGCAGGCGATGCCAGCGGCAGATACTCGCCCTTGCTGCGGCGAATGAAATTCAAATCGGCGCTGGCGGCGATGCGCTCGGCCTCGCCGTCGCTATCGGCCGCGATCACCGCGGTAGCAAGAATGGCATAGGGCTCTGGCAATGCCGCCGACGGCTGGAAATGCCCGCGATAACTCGGCATCGCGCTCTCCGCATCGTGCTCGGCGAAATGGTGCGCGAAGGCGAAACCCATACCAGTGGCGGCGGCCAGCTCGGCGCTGTAGCCGCTCGAGCCGAGCAGCCAGACCGGCGGCAGCGCCACATCCGCCGGCATGGCGTGCACGCTGCGGAACGGATGGCCTTCCGGAAAGCCGCCGCGCTCCAACAGCATCAGCTCCTGAAAGCGTTCGAGGAAGTCGTCGCCGTCCCGCGCGTCCTGCCGGCGGCGCAGCGCGTAGGAGGTTACCGGATCGGTCCCCGGCGCGCGGCCGAGGCCGAGATCGATGCGGCCGGGGAACAGCGCCTCCAGCACCTTGAAACGTTCGGCGACCATCAGCGGGGCGTGGTTCACCAGCATCACGCCGCCGGAACCGACACGAATGCGCGTCGTCGCCGCCGCGATCTGTCCGATCATGATCTCGGGCGCGGAACTGGCGATGCTGGCGAGGTTATGGTGTTCGGCAAGCCAGTAGCGCTTGTAGCCGAGGCGGTCCGCCAGCCGCGCCAGGTCGAGCGAGTTGCGCAACGCCGCCGATCCCGGCGTGGCGGTGGTGACGGGTGACAGGTCGAGGACGGAAAGCGGGACCATACCGGCAGCGGTCAATTTTTGACTCGGGGCTCCGCATCTCAGAGCGAACTTGTCGATGATCTGGAGGTCGCAGCGGTAAACCGTGAGCGCAAGTCAGGCGCCGGTCAACCTTATGCGAGCTCAGCGGCCCGGCGGGCTGACAAACGGGCCGCCGGCCACAGCAGTCGCGTCTTCCTGAGGCCTTGAATCATCTTTCGAGCGATGCCTTTGCGCCAATCCTAGTAGCGACGTTTGCGAGGCGGTTTGAAAATTCGGTTGCGAGAACGCGGTATCTTGCTTGAGGTATTGGCTATCGAACTGACCGACGGCGTTGGCGCGCGACCCGTGCGCGCGGTAGGCCCAGGCGATGACGCGCCTCCGCTTGGCTCTGCTCACCGCGGCTTTGCGGTCTGGCTTATGCGCTACCTCCTCAACCGCTTTTGCGATGCTCGCCGGCGCGACTTCTCTCTCCGGTTTCTGCTCGACCTGAGGCCCCTGATCTGCGGTCGGGGATTCGATGACAGCGACGGCCGGCATTTCCTGCGACGACGACGCGGCGTCGGCATGCGCTGCGGGCGCCGGCTCCGGCGCGGTGGCACCGAGCGGGTGGTTGTCCGCAGTCGGCGCAACGGTGTTTGGCGGCACGGTGGGTACGGCGGGCGCAGCGGGCCCGACCGCCGATTCCGTTGCTGCCACGGCGGCGGCTGGCTCCTCCGCCTCGGCCGCGCCGCGGTCCGGCACCGCAGCCGAGGCCCTCTGCGGCGGGCTCGTCTGAAAGCGACGATCAAAGAGCTCCGCCGCCGCAACCGCGACGGCAGCGGAATTGCCGGCGATGAGTTGCAGCGGTGCGGTGACGGGCGGCAAGCGCACGAGAGGTTCGTGGTTGACGCGGAAGGCGGCGAACACGCCGAATCCGCAGCTCAGCGCCACGATCGAGGCAACCATCGCCGCGATCATCAGGCGGATATTCGGAAACATTCGACCTCGCCGAACCCCCGCGCGATCCGCAGCAGCACGCATCACAAGCGGCGAGATCATCGCGAGGGTATATTGCATTCACGCCGGCCGTGGCCCAGCGCCCGACACATCACCGGACCGAAGGTGGTTCGACCGCCGAATCCAGCCCTTGCGACGTTTACGTGAGTCGCTGAAAAACCAACAGGAAAAATTCGCCGGTCGGCCGCGCCGCCGAGATCAACGCGCGGTCACCCTCAACGCGCGACCGCGCCTTGCGCCGCTGCCGACGTTGCCGGCGATCCTGCCAAGACCACAACGCGGGTGCCGACATTGATCCTGTTGTAGAGGTCCGCGATGTCCTCGTTGGTCAGGCGAATGCAACCTGAAGACACGAAGGAGCCGATGGTCGAAGGCTGATTGGTGCCGTGAATGCGATAGAGCGTGTTGCCAAGGTAGAGAGCGCGCGCGCCGAGCGGGTTGCCGTCGCCGCCGGCCATGAACCGCGGCAGATAAGGCTGGCGCTCGATCATCTCCTTGGGCGGATGCCAATCGGGCCATTCCGTCATGCGGCTGATGCGCTCGCTGCCGGACCAGGTGAAGCCTTCGCGCCCGACGCCGATGCCGTAGCGCAACGCTTTGCCGCCGCCGAGCACCAGGTAAAGGTACGTGTGCGGCGTATCGATGATGATCGTGCCCGCGGGCTCCGTGGTCGGGTAATCGACCAGCTGGCGGCGGAATTGCGGCGGCAGCTCTTTGGTGGGACCGCTTTCCGGCTGATCTTCCGGCGGCAACGCAGCGACAACCGTGCCGCGGTCCGATTGCGGGCCGGCAACAGGTCCGGGAGGCGCACTGACCGTGCCGGTGATGATGTCGCCGGGCGGACGCGGAACCGACTCGCCGCCACGCGAGCGCTGAGCTTGTGCCGCAGCGCGGTCGGCTGGGGCGAAATAGGGCGGCCGCGCCGGCGGATAAGCTCCCGGCTGGCCCTCGTCGTCGTCCGGACCGTAGGGTTGCACCGGCGCGCCGTTTGCATCGTGATAAACGGGGGGCGTACGGTAAGGGCCGCCGGGCTGTTCAGTGGCTGGCGCCCCGACGTCGAGCGGCGGCAGGGGCGCGCTGCTATAGGGCTGCGGCGGCGGGTAATAACCCGGGGGTGGCGGAGTGTAGTAATCCGGCGGCGGATATGATTGCGCGGCCGCCTCGCCGAGAGAACCGAACAAGGCCAACGCGATGACGACAAAAATACTGCGCAAGGTAAGGCCCCCGATGACCCGCACAAACATGGCATTGCTTTGCAAAGAAGATGGGGCGGGAACAAGGCAATATCGCGGATGACGTGGCCGAAAAGGGTTCTGCAGCCAAGCGGCGGCACTGTCGGTCGAGTTTATGGGTAATGAATCGTGAAGAAGCGGAACCGGCCACCCGCGATGCATGTTAGGCTCGGCCGTCGGTCCTGTATCATGGTGATGGACTCGCCGGATTGGATGGCAGCCATGGAATCAGTGGGAGATCCGACGTGAACCGACTTGGCATCAGCGTCCTTGGCCTGTTTTTGCTTCCCTGGTCGCTGCTGCATGCTCAAAATGCCGCCATTGACGAGCTCAAAGGCAAGATTTTCGACGCGCGCATGGCCCAGCAGACGTTTGCGAACGGTTTGAAATACTGCAGCGAGCTGAACGGCAAGAGCTTCTATTATCAGTTGCGCAATCGTATCCTCAATTTGGAGGAGTATTTTCACTCCTTGGAAAACCTGGTGAAGGCGCAAGTCTTCAATCCCGACAAGCGGCGCCCCTGGACTTTGCAGGATGCCAAGGAACGCTGGGAAGAGGTGAAGAAACAGGCGCAGGCCGACAGGGAGAAATGCGAACTCGTGCAGAGCCTGCCGGAACTCGAGAAGCGCCTCGCGGAGCTGCAAAAGACCAGTGCGGCGTCCGACAAAAAGGAATGAGCGAACGCGGAAACGATCAGGACCGACCCTTGGGTTTTGTTTCGGCGCCATGCCGGCGCCAGCGTCCGCCGCGAAGGAATGTCAGATGGCGTCCGTGAGCGATTGGAAGGTGCCGTCCTCCGTGCAGCCGAAGCCGGAGGATTATGCCTACGATCTCGATGAGGCCTTGGCCTGTATGGTGGCGCTGCGCGCAACCGTGCCGGCGGACGCGTTCACGGCGGAAACGCTCGGCACCGAGCGTGCTGGCAACGGCGTCATCATTCGTGGCAATGGCCTCATCCTGACCATCGGCTATCTGATCACCGAGGCGGACACGATCTGGTTGACGCTGAGCGACGGCCGTTCGGTGCCCGGCCACGTGCTCGGCTACGACCAGGAAACCGGTTTCGGCCTGGTGCAAGCGCTCGCCAAGCTCGACATGCCGGCGCTCGCACTCGGGCAGTCGGCGGCGACCTCGATCGGCGAGCGCGTGGTCATTGGCGGTGCCGGCGGCCGGCAACACTCGGTCGCCGCGCGCATCGTCGCCAAGCAGGAGTTTGCCGGCTATTGGGAATACGTGCTCGACGAAGCGATCTTCGCGGCGCCGGCGCATCCGAACTGGGGCGGCACGGCGCTGATCGGCCCCGCCGGCGATCTCATCGGCATCGGTTCGCTGCAACTGCAGCAGGCGGTCGACAAGGGCCCGGCGCAAAATATCAACATGGTCGTCCCGATCGACCTCTTGAAGCCGATCTTCGACGACCTGCTGAAGTTCGGCCGGCGCAATGCGCCGCCGCGGCCCTGGCTCGGTCTTTATGCGACCGAGGTGGAGAATCGGCTGGTCATCGTCGGGCTGGCGGATGGCGGACCGGCGAAGCGCGCCGACCTGCGCACCGGCGATATCGTGCTGGCGGTCGCCGGCACCGAAGTCAACGATCTTGCCGGCTTGTTCCGCCGCATTTGGATGCGCGGCCAAGCCGGCGTCGAGGTGCCGATCACCGTCTATCGCGACGGCGAGACCCTGGAACTGCGCGTGAAGTCAAGCGAGCGCGATCGCTTCCTCAAGGGGCCGAGTTTGCATTGAGCGCCCTTAACCCCTCGCGGTACGTCGGATAGGAGAGCGTGACGCCAAGCTCGCGTTTGAGCTTGTCGTTCTTCACGCGCCGGCATTCCTGCCAAAAGCTCAATGCCATCGGCGACATCGACGGCGCGGCTTCCTCGAAGGGAATTTCCGGTGGCGGATCGCGACCCAAAAGCTGCGCCGCAAACACGATCGGATCGCTGGGGGGACTCGGCTCGTCGTCGGCGACGTTGAAGATGCCGGCGGCCTTGCGCGCGAATGCCGCATCGATCGCCTGGGCGATGTCGGCGACGTGGATGCGGTTGAAGACCTGGCCGGGCTTGACGATGCGCCGGGCATCGCCGCGCGCGAGCTGAAGGAGCGCGTTGCGCCCGGGTCCATAAATGCCGGCGAGCCGCAGGATGGCGACGGCGACGCCGGATCGCCGGCCGAACTTTTGCCAAGCGTGTTCCACGGCCAGCCGTTCGCGCCCGCGTTCCGAATCCGGCTGCGGCGTCGTCTCCTCGTCCACCCAGGCGCCGCCGCGGTCGCCATAGACTCCGACCGTCGACAAATAGACGATCGACCGCAGCCGGCGCGCCTCTCCCAACGCTTCGCCGAAAGCCGCAAGCACCGGATCGCCCTTCGCAGTCTGCGGGATCGAAACCAGTGCGACATCGGCTTCGCCGATCGCGCTCTTGACTTCCGGGGTGGCGAAACTGCCGTCGAAGGCGAAAGCCTTCAACCGACCGCCGAAACGCGCATTCAGAACGGCGGCATGTTCGGCGCCGCGCACGGTGCCGGCAATGCGCTCGAAGCCGTCACCAAACATGCCGACAAAATGTTCCGCCGAATAGCCGAGACCGAAACAGAGAAGCGTAGCCATCGGAGCCTCAACCATCGTGCGCGGAGGGTGAGGGAGGGGCCAAAGCCGCCGCCCATTCCGCGATGACGTCTGGATCGGTTTCGGTAGCGCGACACTTCCTCGCGCAACGTTCGAGCCGCGCGCGGTCGAGCCGGCCGAGCGCCCACACCGCCGCGCCGCGGACGAGCGGCGCGGCATCGTCCAGCAAGCGCTCGGCCTCGGCCGCCAGCGCCGCGTCTCCCGAATTGCCGATCGCGATCAGCACATTGCGCACGAAGCGTGCGCGGCCGATGCGCTTGACCGCGCTCTTCGTGAACACCGCGCGGAAGCCGGTGTCGTCGAGCTGAACCAGTTCGGCAAGGCGCGGCACCTGCAGTACGGCACGCGCCGCAAGCTTCGTTTCGCGCCCGGCCTGCGCGAATTTGTTCCACGGGCAAACCGCCAGGCAATCATCGCATCCGTAGATGCGATTGCCGATCAACGGGCGCAGCGCGCGCGGGATCGGGCCCTTGTGCTCGATGGTCAGATAGGAGATGCAGCGTCGCGCATCGAGGCGATACGGCGCGGGAAATGCCGCCGTTGGGCAGATGTCGAGACAGGCGCGGCAGGTGCCGCAATGGTCGCGCTCCGGGTCGTCAGGCGGCAGCTCGAGCGTGGTGAAGATGGCGCCGAGAAACAGCCACGAGCCCATGTCGCGCGAGACCAGATTCGTGTGCTTGCCCTGCCAGCCGATGCCGGCGGCTTGGGCGAGCGGCTTCTCCATCACCGGGGCGGTATCGACGAAGACTTTGACATCGCCGCCGGCTTTTTCGATGAGCCAACGGCCGAGACTTTTCAGCCGCGGCCTGATCACGTCGTGATAATCGTCGCCTTGCGCGTAGACCGAAATGGCGCCATGCAGGCGCTCCCGCAGGATCGCCAGCGGATCGCCATCCGGGCCGTAATTGACGCCCAGCATGAGGATCGAGCGCACGTCCGCCCACAGCACGCGGGGATCGCCCCGCCGGTCGGCGTTTTTCGCCATCCAGTCCATGTCGCCGTGGGCGCCGGCGGCGAGGAAGTCGGCCAACCGCTCGGCCGCGTTCGGGATCGCGTCCGGCCGCGCGATGCCGATCGCGTCGAAGCCCTGCGCGCGCGCGGCTTCGGCGAGCGCCGCCTTGAGCGCGGCCGGGCTCAGAAGTCGAGATTGGCGTAGTGTGGCGACGGCGGCAGACCGGGCAGCGTCTCGCCAAGCAGGGTGCGGAACGAGGGTCGCGATTTGATCCTCGCGTACCAGGCCTTGGCGGTCTCGTCTTCGTCCCACGGCACATCGCCCAGATAATCGACGGCGGACAAATGCGCCGCCGCGGCCAGATCGGCATAGGTCAGCTTCTCACCGGCCAGCCAGTCGCGCCGGCGAATGAGCCAGCCGATATAGGTCAGATGGTATCTGATATTGCCCTTTGCCGCCCGCATGATGTCCGTATCGGGCGGACCGCCGCCTTTGCCGGCCGGAATGAAGCGCTTATAGACGCGCTCCATCACCAGAGCACCGCTCGCCTCGGCGAAGAACTTGTCGTTGAACCAGCTCATCAGGCGACGAACCTCGATACGCCCGGCCGGTTCGTCCGGCATGAGCCGGAACTGGGCGGCCGTCGCGCCACGCGTCTCGTCGATATATTCGGCGATGACGGCCGCCCCGGGAACCGGCGGCACGCCGTCTTCCACCAGGACCGGCGTCGTGCCCGCGGGGTTGAGCATGAGAAATTCCTCGCGCCGCTCCCAAACCCGCTCCTCGACGAGCCGGGTCGACAAGCCGAACTCCTCGAGAATGAGGCGCACGAAACGGGAATGTGGACAGAGCGGATGATGAAATAGCGTCAGCATGCCATCGCGGGCGCGTGAGAGAACGTATCTGCCAGAGTCGGCCACCCTCAAGACGAGCGGCGGCGACTCCGAATCGTTCCCTTATAGGCGAAGCGATCCCGCAGGCAAATTCCACGCGGCGCACGCCCTGTGCAGGACGCACCCTTTGCCGTTGCCCGAATCCCGATCCTGCGCCACAAGTCTGCCCAACCGTCCTGCCAGGTCCGCCGGACCGGGCGTCGGCCGCGCCTTCCTCCGCCGTGGAGCTCTTCCGTGCTATTCGATGTCATCAAGGCGACGATCCTCGGCGTGGTCGAGGGACTGACCGAGTTCATACCGGTCTCGTCGACCGGACATCTCCTGCTCATGCAGCAGTTTTTCGGCTTCGGCGACGACGCTTTCGGCAAGAGCTTCGCGGTCTTAATTCAGTTCGGCGCCATCCTGGCCTTGCTGTCGATCTATTCGGGGCGGCTGTGGCATCTCGCTACCGGGATGTTCACCGATCCGCAGGCCCGGCGTTTCATCATCGGCGTGCTGCTGGCCTTCCTGCCGGCCGCGGTGATCGGGGCTACGGCCTACAAATTCATCAAGGAGGTGCTGTTCAATCCCTGGGTGGTGTGCTTTTCGCTGATCGCGGGCGGCGCGGTGCTGCTGTGGGTGGATCAGCTCAATCTCAAGCCGCGCTTCCATGAGGCCACCAGGTTCACGCTGCCGATGTATTTCATCATCGGCGTTGCGCAGTGCCTCTCGATGGTGCCTGGGGTGTCGCGTTCGGGGGCGACTATCGTCGCGGCGATGCTGCTCGGCGCTGATCGCCGCGCCGCCGCCGAATTCTCGTTCTGGCTTGCCATGCCGACCATGGCCGGCGCCTTCGCCTACGACCTCTATAAGGACCACGGCCAGTTGAGCCACAGCAATCTCATGATCATCGCCGTCGGTTTCATTGTGTCCTTCATCTGCGCCTGGTTCGTGGTGAAGACCTTCCTCGGCTACGTGTCGCGCCACGGCTTTACGCTGTTCGTGTGGTGGCGGGTGGCGGTCGGCACGCTCGGCCTCATCGCGCTGGCGCTGGGGCTGTGACGAGGCCGTCGATCCAGGCCGCGAGCGCGTCCAGGATTTCGCCGCGCACCTGCGCATCCGTGCGGCCGGTCCGTGCCGGCACGTGAAAGGAATGATCGGCGTCATCGAATAGCTTCAGCGTCGCGCGGGCGCCAAGCGCGTCGCAAAGGGGCTGGAGTTGATCGAGCGTCGCCAGCGCGTCGCGTGTTCCTTGCAGAAACAGCATCGGGATTTGCACGGCAAAGAGATGCTTGGCGCGGTCCTGCGACGGCCGCCCTGCCGGATGCAGCGGAAATCCGAGGAAGGCCAGGCCGCGGACTCCTTGCAGCGGCGCGCTTGCCTGCGCCTGCGACGTCATGCGGCCGCCGAAGGACTTGCCGCCGGCAATGAGCGGGATGTTCGGAAGTAGCCGTCGCGCCGCGGCGGCGGCGGCGCGGACGGTTGCCTGCGCGGCTTGCGGCGGATCGGGCCGCCTGGCGCCGCGCTCCATCGCGGGAAACTGGTAGCGCAACGTGGCAATGCCGCGCGGTGCGAGTTCCGCCGCCACCGCCGCCATGAACGGATGATCCATGCCCGCTCCGGCGCCATGCGCCAGCACATAGCAAGCGCGGGCGCCGGGCGGCGTTTGCAGCAAGCCGGAAACGCGAAGGCCGGCATCGCCGCTAATCGTGATAGGATTAGGATGAGCGGATGACACCGCGCGCTCCTCAAGGCCGCGACAGGCGCGCAATCTATCGCCGCGTTGGTCGTTTCCCAAGTCGGTCCCAAAAAGGTTAAATTTCCCGACGCTACAGACCACTGCGGCGCGCAACGGCAACGGAGGCCACCGATGTGTCGTAACATCCGCACGCTCTTCAATTTCGAGCCGCCGGCAACGGATCAGGAGATCCGCGCCTCGGCGGTTCAGTTTGTTCGCAAGCTGAGCGGGTTCACCCACCCGTCGCGGGCCAATGCAGCGGCGTTCGAGCGTGCCGTCGATGAGGTGATGGGAACGGCCCGCCGGCTGCTGTCAGCGCTGGAAACGACGAGCCCGGCCAAGAATCGCGAAGCAGAAGCGACGAAAGCGCGCGCCAGGGCGCGACAGCGATTTGCCCGAGCATGATCCGGAAGAGGCCTGCCCTCGGACTTGATCCGAGGGTGGAAAGCGGTATTCCGAAAAAGATCAGCTCAACTAAGCGATTGACGGTCGCCCAACCTGCGATCGCCTATCTGCGCCGCGGCTTCTTGCCCTTGTTTGGCTTCAACTGATGCACCGTCGCCGAAACCCCGGCGCTGCGCCGCAGCGCCTCTTTCAGGTCGACCGGGCGGCCGTGCTTCCGCAACAGATCGCGAAAGGCCTCGTCGGCCAGTTCCTGAAAGTCCTTCATCTGGTCGCGGCCTAGAAGGTCCAGCTGCCGCCAGGTCTCTTCGTCGAACTGCACGCGCTTGCCCGGCATCGATGAGCCTCGTTGCAGCCGCGCCCGACGACGGCGGCTTTCGCAGCTTTCACCTTTCGGCCAAGCGAGTCCAGCGCCGGTAGCCATCGACGAGGTGGCGTCGCTTGCTCTAAGCTAAGCCGATCGCGCGGCGGCGTTGATCGCGCGAGGACAGCGTGGCCTCGAAAGGGTTCATCCAATGGCAAAGAAACAATCGGATAGCGTCTACCGGGTTATCGACGTTGTCGGCGTCAGCGAAAAATCATGGGAGGATGCCGGGCGCATTGCGGTGGAGACGGCTGCTGGTTCACTACGCGATCTACGCGTCGCCGAAGTCACCAAGATGGACATGAGGGTGGATAACGGCAAGGTCACGGCGTTTCGCACCCGGGTCGCACTCTCGTTCAAGTACGAGGCGTGAACCGATCTGAAGGCGATTGCGCCTAAATTTGGCGGAGCATGATCTTTTCGGAAAACCGGATTCCACCCTCGGATCAAGTCCGAGGGCAAGCTTTTTTCCGGATCATGCTCTAAGCGGTGCGGCTGCGGAATTGGCCGGTCTTGCGGAAGCACCAGAGGTAAGACGGCACGACGGCGCCGATCGATTCGGGCACGATGCCGAGCGCTTCGAGGGTGCGGGCTTGCTCTCGCGCCGCGGGCGAGACGACGTTGTCGCACTTGAGAAGCTCGACCTGGTCGGGCGTGAGCGGCGGCTTCGGCAGGTATTGCAGATACATCGCGTGCAGCTTCATCCACGCGAACGGCACCGGCAACAGCAGGCGCCGGCGTTCGATGGTGGCAAGCACGAATTGCATCAGTTCCTTGAACGAGCGCACGTCCGGGCCGCCGAGTTCGTAGATCGTACCGGGCTTGGTTTCGCCGTCGACGGCCTTGGCGATCGCTTCCGCGACGTCGCCGGCAAACACCGGCTGAAAGCGGGTACGGCCGCCGCCAGGGAGCGGCAGCACTGGCGAGAGACGCGCTAGCGCGGCGAAGCGGTTGAAGAAGTCGTCCTCGGGACCGAACACGATCGACGGACGCATGATAGTCGCTTCGCTGTGCGCCGCCAGCACCAGCCGTTCGCCCGCGGCCTTCGCGCGCGCATAGTGCGAGGGTGAGTTTTCGTCGGCGCCGATGGCCGAAACGTGGACGAGGCGCGCGCCAGCGGCCTTGGCAGCGTGGGCTACCGCACCCGCCCCTTCCGCCTGCACGGCGTCGAAGCGCTGGCGGCCCCTTTCGAACAATATCCCGACCAGATTGACGACCATGTCGGCGTCGCGCACCGCCGCCTCGACCGATTGCGGAAAGCGCAAATTGGCTTGAACTGCATGGATTTGCCCGACCCGGCCCAGCGGCTGCAAATGGAAGGCCAAATCCGGACGGCGCACGGCGACGCGGACGAGGTAGCCGCGGTCAGCCAGCGCGCGGACCACGTGGCGGCCGAGGAATCCCGAGCCGCCGAACACGGTGACCAGCGTGTCAAACTTGCTTTTCAGGGTCATCGGTTGCGGGCATACAGCATCGATTTCGCGATGTATAGAGCCATTATCCCGCTTCTGTCGGGGAAGGGGAATGCGCAAAGCGCGGGGCTGTTCTCAAGCTTCCGGTCGACCGGCGCCGCGGCCATCCCGTTCAATTGACAACAAGGAGACCGCTCCGTACCTATCCCGGCACGGGCCCAGGTGGCGGAATTGGTAGACGCACTAGTTTCAGGTACTAGCGCCGCGAGGCGTGGAGGTTCGAGTCCTCTCCTGGGCACCATCCCCAAATTTCGCCCCTGATTTTGCTGCATTTTTTTCCGAAATTGTCCCACTCGGCATTTCGGTGGGACACGATTTTGTGTCTTTTTGTTCTGGCGATCTGAGCATGTGCATTGCGACGTCCGCGAGGCGTTCTTGATCCGCGGCGCGTGTGTAAGCTTCCGCCATTTTGAGCGTGTCTCAACCGAAATCGCCATGAGTTGATGTGCCGTCGCACCATTGTTTGCTGCGATGGTCGCACCCGCTTTACGCAAGCCGTGTGCGGTGCAATGGCGAAGTCCTGCTTGGTTGCACCATTCGCGGAACTTGTTTCCGAAACCGGGGTCCGTGAAAGGTCGTCCGAGGTCGTTGACGAGAAACGCGAGATCGCCACACGGGGATGCGTCGATTACGTGTTGCAGCGCGGGTAGGATCGGTAGGACCAGCCTTTTCGGCTTGCGATTCCGCCCCTTAAATTGCGTGAACGTGACTTTTCCGTCTTTAAGTGTGTTGACGACCAAGGCGGGTAATGTCCGACCGTCGTTGTCCCGTGAAGAGCAAGAGCGCGAGCGCAAGACGAGCCTTGGTCCCGATGGGATGACGCGCTTCAAATTGCCGAACCTCTTCCGGTGTCCACGGGTGATAGCCGGAAGGGTTATTGCTCCTCAAATATGAAACGTCGCGTCCGGCATTATGAGCGGCGAGCGACTTGCCATCAGGGCCCTTCTTCCTGACGGCCCATTTGAAGACGGCGCGAATTGCCTTCAGGCGATTGTTTGCGGCCTCAGGGAACGCAATCTTACGATCCCGCAACACTTCGATTGTGTCGGCCGCCATCCTTGATAGGGGAAAGTCCTGGAAGAACTTCGAAGACCCGGGCGCGATGGGTTCGTCGAAAGTCGCTTCCAAAATTCCCCGGCGAACCCGCTTCATTCGATCATCATGCCGAAGATAGTCCGCGCATTCGGCAAAATAACGGACACACAACCAACGCCACGTGCCGGGGGTGATCCCCTTCCTCTGTGTGGGAACGGTTTTCGCCCTTCGCGGCGTCATACTCCGCCATGAACTCCGGCGACCATGGCGTCCCGCGAAGGCGAACCTTCGGCCTCCCTCCACCGTGACGCCAGACGCCGGCCGGCCACGCGGCGCGACGCGGCAGGGGAGCTCGGCCACGTCCACACGTCGCCGCTATTTCGGCGGCTCGGGCTTGTTGTCCGGCGGCTTCTTTGGCGGCGGCCCCTTGGGCGGCGGCGGCGCGTGAGCGGCTGCCGGAGGCGGAGCGTGCGGCGGCGGAGGCGCGTGCACCTGAGCCGGCGGCGGCGCGTGAGCGGCTGGCGACGGGGTATGCTCGGGCGGCGTTGGTTGCTTTGGCGGCGGAGGGGCTGGCCTCGGCGGATGAACGACGTTGGGCTCCGGCTGAGTGCCGCCCGGCGGCACAACGGGCCGCTCTTCGTGTCGCTCCGGCGACTGCTCTTTCGGCGGCGGGCCGACCGCTCCAGGTTTCGGCTGAGCCTGCGGCTGCGACTGCGGCGTCACCGTGCCTTGCGCGGCGCGCGGCGGCTGGCTGCCGAGGACGCCGTGCTCGCCCTTACCTAGTGGCGTGGGCGGCGGTACGTTCGTCGTCGGCGCAATCGCCGTGGTCGTGCGCTGAATGGTCACCGGTGCGACGCGCCGGATGTCGCCTTTGTTTCGCAACTCGTCCCGTCGCACGGTGACCGCGCCCTGCACGCCGGTGGTGCCGCTGAACACGCGCGGGTGCACGTTATAAGCATGCAGTGTCACGTGCGCACGGCCGGCGATAAAGCCGGGCGCTAGGCCCGGATTGACCCACACGTGGGCGCCCTCAGTCTGCACCGGGCGGTTGATGATGTGGGTGTCGCGGAAGAGAACGACGCGGCGGTCGCGCGGCACGTAATAGCGGCGCAGCTCCGGTTCGCCGATGTACTGCAGCGGGACGAAGTTCCAATACTCGGCGTCGTCGTCGTAAGCGTCGATCAGATCATCCGGCGGCATTGGTGCCCAGCCGATATCGTCGCCGCCATAGCGCCAGTCGACCCAGGCCGGCGCCCATTCGTCGTCCGGCACCCAGAACCAGCCTGTGCTGCGGTCGTGGGCCCAACGGCCGTAGTGATAGACCACCCAGCCCCAATCAGCTTCGGCATCGTCGGAAACCCAGTACCAGCCCCAGTCGTCCGTATAGACCCAGTGGCCGTATTCGTAGGGCCGCCAGTCCGGCGGCACGCCGTCCGGCACCCAGACTTCGCCGTAACGTGCCTCGCGGGTCCAATGGCCATAGGCGTCGAGGGCGGCGGCCATATCGTCGGAGCTTTGCGCCATGGCGGGCGTCAATGCGTCCGTCACGATGGGCACGGACACGCTGGCAAAAGCGAGCACAAGGCCGGTCGCGGTGCCGAGCAAGAGGCGGCGAACGATATATCGGTCAACCATTTGGGGTCCGTCAGCACTCGAAATGACAACAAGCAACTGCCGGCGAACCGGATAGTTCCGGACCCTAGGCCAAGCAAGCTGAGCGGCAGCCAAATTGTTCGGCGTAAAAGCGCCGCATTCTCCAAATGAACCCGAACCGGCGTGAATACTCCCGCTTCTCCGACCATGAGCTAGCCGTGCCCGCGGCGACGCGCCATTGTCGAAGTACCAGCCGTACTCCAAGACGTTAGATGCCGTAATGGGCCCTGCTCTGAGCGAGCGATTGATGTGGCTGTCCCCCGATAGATGATGAAACGGGGTCACGACGTTGAGTCGGCCCCAAGCATCTAGCAACGGAGGACAGCCATGGAACA
>JBAPYW010000043.1:0-7190 GCA_049284935.1 Xanthobacteraceae bacterium | reverse complement strand
GGGCGACGACCGTCGCGCCGCCCGGACGACGCCGGGCCGGGCGCGGCTCCTTCACCGACCGAATCGCTGCCCTGATCCGGCGGCCGCAACTTCCCGGCATTCCCATCAGCGCGCTCGAGGAATTTGCCGACAATCTGCGGCGGGAAAGCGAGGACGGCACGCAGATCGCCGTGCTCGGCGTCGCCCCCGGCATGGACACGACCGGCGCCGCGATCACGTTCGCTCGCGCGCTTGCCGACGAAGCCCGCGTGGTGCTGGTCGGGCTGGGTGCCGGGGATGCCGAGATCAAGGCGATCTCCGGCGATCCGTCCGCCGCGGGACTTGCGGAACTGGCGCACGGCGCGGCGTCGTTCGCCGACATCATCACCAATGACAAATATTCGGCGCTGCATCTCATCGTATCGGGGCGCGAGCCGGCGGATCGCGGTGCGCTGTTGTCGGTACCTGGCATGGCGAAAAACTTCGGCGCGCTGGCCACCGCCTATGGCCACGTCGTGATCGATGGCGGCGCGATCGGCAGCCCGGACTTTAGACGCGAAATGGCGGCGCTCTCCGAAATGGCCCCGCACGCGCTGCTTCTGGTCGAGACGCTGTCGAGCGCCGCCACGGCGGATGCGCACGACCGGCTGCTGAAGGCCGGCTTCGGCCATGTCACGATCATCGTGGCCGGCCGCGCCAGCACGGCGCCGTTGAAGTCAGCCGCAGCGGCGTAGCCGACCTTTTCATCCGCCCCCGCTGCGCTGGGCAGGATGGCTTTCGCGAAACAATTTTCGCCGCTCCGCGTCATGCGCGATAATGCCCCGCCACGATCGAGGGAGGACCGCACATGACCATTCGCCACGCGCTGCCGCCTGCGGCTACGGCCGAAGATGTTGCGCGCCTGCTGCCGCAGCTTGCCGAGCACGCCGCGACCCGCCGCGGGCTAATGCTCGCGCCGCTTCTCGCCGCGCTGCCGCTCGGCCTGATGAGCGGCCCGGCGGCGGCGATCGACCCCGTGCAAACTCAGGTCACGCTGCCCGACCAGTATCAATGGAAGCCGGCGCTTGCCGGGGTGCCGCCGCACTCGGTCGAGACGGCGCCGCTCGTTGGCGCGACCGACAAGCCCGGGCCCTATGTCGTGCTCATCAAATGGTACCCGGGCTACATGAGCGCGCCGCATAGTTACGTCACCGACCGGCTGTGCTTTGTGCTGTCAGGCACCTGGTGGGTGAACTCGGGCGAGAGCTTCGAGCCGGAGGCGACCGTGCCGGTGCCGGCCGGCGGCTTCGTCCGCCGCGTCGCCCACACCCCGCATTACGACGGGGTCAAGAAAGGCGAAAAGGAGCCGGCCATCATCGGCATTTTCGGCGAGGCGCCGATCCAGCTGAAATGGATCGATCCCAGCAAGCGGGGCCTGCGGGCGGTATAGGGGTTCGCTGTTCGGGGGCTTGGGCGCTCGGGCGGCCCGGTGCGGCACAGCGCCGCTTCGCTGCGGCGCGGTATCGGGGTATGCGGGCTTGCAGACGCTTTACCCTGCGTACCTTTAGCAGTTGCCACAATCGCGCATTGTGCTTTTAATAGGGCTGCAATGTAAGGGATTCGACGCCATGCTGACTCGCAGTGCTAACGCCGTGGACATTCACGTCGGCCGCCGGGTGCGGACCGCGCGCCTTGCCCAGCGCATCTCGCAGGAAAAACTCGCCGAGGCCGTCGGCGTGAGCTTCCAGCAAATTCAGAAATACGAAAAAGGCGTCAACCGCATCGGCACCGGGCGGCTCCACGCCATCGCCAAGTTCTTTGACTTGCCGGTGACGTATTTCTTCGACGGCATCGACAAGCATCCGGGCAAGGCGGCCCGCGATCACAGCATGACCGCCATCACCGAAGCCTTGAGCACCAAGGAAGGCACCCGGATTGCGGTCGCGCTCTCCCGCATCCAAAGTCCGAAAATGCGCCGGCGCGTCGCCGATCTTCTCGAAGCCATCATGAAGGAAGAACGCGGGCAGGCGCGCGCGCTGAACGCCTGAGCGTTTTTGCGCTGTCGCAATCGCCTTCCTGCAAGCCGATTTTCCCGACATCTTGCCCCACGCCTCGCGTCATGGCCGTCCCCGAACTTGATCCGGGGATTGTTGCGGCCATGCTGCGCGACTTCATCAATGCGACCACCGGCTTTCCGGCGCTGGCTAAAGCGACGGGGATACCGCCCAAGAGCTTCATGCGCATGTTCGGGCCGAACGGCAACCCGACCGCGGCCAACCTGTCCGATGTCATCCGGGTGCTGCAGAAAAAGACCGGCGTTCGTCTCGAAGTCCGTGCGACCGCTTCGGCAGCGTGAGCGGCCGCGGTAAAAAGCGCCGGCCTGGCGCGCTGATCCTCGAAGCGGTCGACGAAACCCGACTGGATGAGAGCGCGTAGGGGAGGGGCGGGGCGACGCCGTCTGGGCCGACGCCTCAGGATAGCGCCCCCTGAGAACGCCACTGACATTTTTGACCCCATCCCGCTATAGTTGTTATGGGGCGACCGCGGGAAATATCGCCGGTCGGAGGGTCAGGAATGTTCGAACAAACCTTCAAAAATATCGATGACGTTCTGTGGAAAGAGGCCGGCTGCGCCATGGAACTGGATTATACCGAGCAAACCTCCTGGATGCTCTTTCTCAAGTATCTTGACGACCTGGAGCGCGCCAACGAGCAGAAGGCCGAACTCGCGGGCAAAAAATATCAGGCGATCATAGACGCGAAATACCGTTGGTCGGTCTGGGCCGCGCCGAAGAAGAAAGACGGCTCGTTCGATCACGACAAGGCGCTGACCGGCGACGATCTCATTAAATATGTCGACGACAAGCTGTTTCCTTACCTGAAGGGTTTTCGCACGCGCGCCGAAGGCGCCAACACTATCGAATACAAAATCGGCGAAATCTTTTCCGAGATCGAAAACAAGTTTCGCAGCGGCTATTCGTTGCGCGATGCACTGGAGCTGATCGATCAATTGAGCTTCCGCTCGCAAGAGCAGCGGCACGAATTGTCCGCGCTGTATGAGGACAAGCTCCGGCGTATGGGCAACGCTGGGAGGAACGGCGGCGAGTATTACACGCCGCGTCCGCTCATTCGCGCCATGATCCAGGTGGTCAAGCCGCAGACCGGCGAGCGCATCTATGATGGCGCCTGCGGTTCCTGCGGCTTCCTCTGCGAGTCTTTCGAGTACCTGACCAAGGACCGCGGCAAGCTTTCGACCAAGGACTGGAACACGCTGCAGACCAAAACCTTCTACGCTAAGGAGAAGAAGAGCCTAGCCTACGTCATCGGCATCATGAACATGATCCTGCACGGTATCGAGGCGCCGAACATCGTCCACACCAACACGTTCGCCGAGAACATCAGCGACATCCAGGACAAGGACCGTTACGACGTGGCGCTGGCCAATCCGCCGTTCGGTGGCAAGGAGCGGCCGGAGGTGCAGCAGAATTTCCCGATCAAGACCGGCGAGACTGCGTTCCTGTTCCTGCAGCATTTCATCAAGTCGCTGAAGGCTGGCGGTCGTGCCGGCATCGTTATCAAGAACACCTTCCTGTCCAACACCGACAATGCCTCGGTGGCCTTGCGCAAGGAACTTTTGGAAAACTGCAACCTGCACACGGTGCTGGATATGCCGGGCGGCACGTTCCAGGGCGCCGGTGTGAAAACCGTGGTTCTGTTCTTCGAGAAAGGCGCGCCGACGCGCAAAACCTGGTTTTACAAGCTCGATCCCGGCCGCAACCTCGGCAAGACCAATCCGCTCAACGACGGCGACCTCAAGGACTTCGTCGCTTTGCAGGCCAAGTTCAAGGACAGCGAGAATTCGTGGACGGTTGATGCCAAGAGTATCGACAAAACGACCTATGACCTTTCGGTGAAGAACCCGAATAAGGCCGATGAGACGGAGTTGCGCGATCCCAAGGACATCATCGCCGAAATGGTCGCGTTGGATGCGGAGAGCGCGGAAATCCTTGCAGGGATTGGGAGAATGCTGTGATCGCGCCGTTCGTCCCACTAGGCGATTTGTGTGATGTGCTTGATAGCAGACGCCAGCCTGTGACCAAGCGAGATCGGGCGGCGGGCGATTTTCCCTATTACGGCGCCACGGGAATTCTCGATTATGTGTCCGAGTATATTTTCGACGAAAAGCTAGTGTTGATTGGAGAGGATGGGGCCAAGTGGGGCGCTGGAGAAAGGACGGCTTTTGCGGCCGACGGGAAATATTGGGTCAATAATCACGCGCACGTCATTCGCCCCCATCGCGACACGGTGCTGGACGAATGGATCATTTACTACCTCAATTTTAATGATCTTTCGAAATTTATAACGGGGTTGACCGTACAGAAATTGAACCAGGGGAAGCTTTGCGAGATTCCAATTCCGCTTCCCCCGCTAGCCGAACAACAACGCATCGTCGCCATTCTGGACGAGGCCTTTGCGGGACTGGCGACCGCGACCGCCAACGCCGAGAGAAATCTCAAGAACGCGCGCGAGCTTTTTGACAGCTATCTCAATTCAGCTTTTGCACAGAGGCGCGAAGGATGGGCAAAGCAAACCATCGAAGACATTGCTGAGGTTAAAGGTGGGAAGCGAGTGCCGAAAGGATACAAGCTGCTCACTGAACCCACTAGGCATCCATATATCTCTGTCTCGGATTTTAATGACGAAGGCGGTATTGATCGGACGAATTTGCGGTATATCAGCGACAGTATCTACGAAGGGATATCTCGATATATAATTTCATGTCGCGATGTCTATGTGAGTATCGCCGGGACAATCGGCAAGACCGGCATCGTTCCCGAAGACCTCGACGGCGCTAACTTGACCGAGAATGCGTGCCGGCTTGTTTTGAGGTCGAATGTTAGCAACAAGTTTCTTTACTACTTTACGAGGACTCAATCATTCGCTGAACAGGCGTTGGCGATCCAAAACTGCAAGCCTTTCTCGACTTTGTTCTGGCGCAATATGTGAGTCAGGGCGTCAGTGAACTCGATCAGGACAAGCTCGCCGACCTGCTTCAGCTTAAATATCACTCCGTCCCTGACGCGATTGATCAGCTCGGCGAAGTACCGAGGATCCGCGACACGTTTATTGGATTTCAGCGGTATTTATATGAGTAGCGTGCAGGGCGGGGCCGCCTACTCCTTGAACTCGCAGTCTTCGAGATTGACTGACAAGCTGGCCGTTTTGCTCCGGGTTGATCTTGCCGCTGACCCTCACGGCGTCGCCGACGCGCAGCGTGGCGAGTTTGGGACCGTGCGCGTCACGCATTCCCAATCCGGCCGAGCAACTCAGCCAGCCGCGCGCGCAGCGCAGGCAAACTTTCTTGGACCGCCCGCCACACCGTTCGATCGTCGATCGTCGCGTAGCCATGGATCAAAATATTGCGGAAAGCGATGGCTTGCGAAAGCTCGGGAAGCTCACGGGCCAGATCCGGCGCCGTCTTTTCCAGTTGCCGCAGCGCCTCGCCGATGATCTCGAACTGCCGCTCGACCGCCGCGCGCAACATCCGATCGCCGAGATAGTCGTCGAGCGTCCGCCCGCGGACGAAGTCGGCAACCGCGTTCGCGCTCTCTCTCGCATCCCAGAGGTAGGCACGCGGGTCACGATCCATAGACCGTCTCCGCCGACCGCTCGATGCCGGCGCGGATGAACGGATTGCGGACGCTTCCCTCCTCGACGAGATCGACCGGTCGGCCGACGGCCATCGCCAACGCGTCACGCAGCGCGAAAAATTCGCCGAGCGAGACGCCGTCGTCGCGCTCGAACGCCACCATGAAATCAACGTCAGATCGCTGCGGATCGAAATCCGCGCCGCGCGCCGCCGAGCCGAACACGGCGAGCCGCCGCACGCCGAAACGGCGGCAGAGCGCGGCAATCTCCGACCGGCGTTCGGCAATTAACGGCAGCAAGGTCGTTCTCCGCTTTTTCGGCTTGGCTTCCTCATTGGCACCATTGTGGCGCAGTCGTTGCGGATTCGCCAAGAGAATTGCGGATTAGGCGAGGTGGTCTCAAAGGCGCGACAAGCAGGTGAGGGGGCCTCGCTTCGCTCCTCGCAATGACGAAGATTGCGCCGTCCGCCTACTCCTTGAACTCGCAGTCTTCGAGATTGACGAGCTGGCCGTTCTGATCCGGGTTGATCTTGCCGCTGACTCTCACGGCGTCGCCGACGCGCAGCGTGGCGAGCTTGGCCTTGGCGGCCTCGGCAAAGGCGCATTGAATGTTGCTGTTGTCCTTTTTCAGCAGCAGAACGCCGCCGCCGGCGATGCCGACGACCCGCATGTTCGTGGTTTCGATCCATTTGCCGGTTTCGTCGGCCGCCGGTGGCGTGCCCGGCGCCGCCTCGCCGCCGGCATAAAGCTCGCGCAGTTCGGCGACCGAGCGTTGCGTATAGACTTTGCCGCCGGCGGCAGGCGCCGGTTGCAGCGGGGAGGGCGCCGGCGCCGGGCGCGGCTGCGCCTCCAATTGCTGGGTGCGCCGCTTCAAGGCCGCGGCCTCGGACAGCGCCGCATCGCGTTGCCGGGTCGCGGCGTCCAATTGCTTCTGCATGGCCGCGGCGGCGTTGGCTTTGTCCTTGGCCTTGTCGCCGGCCGGCGCGGGCGCCGGTTTGTTCAAGGCGTCGAGCTGCTGCTTGAGATTGTCGCGATCGGCGGAGAGCGCCGCGAGCGCGAACCTTGCGGCTTCCAATTCCTTGCGCAGCGGCTCCGTTGCCTTGGCGAGGTCGGCGGCGGTCGGCGGATCGTGAACGACCGTCGGCGCAGCTTGTCGCAGGTAGATGTCGTAGCCGGCCGCGGCGGCCGCCGCCAACAGCGCCGCGATCAGGAGAGATGAGCGAAATGAGCTGCCGGCCATGCGAGCCTTGCGCGAGAAATCAGCTGGGATTGGCGATAACTCCCGAAGCGGCGGGAAGTGTGGCGCTTTCGCAGGGGCCGGGCAAGATTCCGGTTTTGCGCGTCACCAGCGCCGTAACTTTTCTATTGACAGTCAGTCCCCGTTTCGGTTATAGAGGATGCAAATCTCGCTCAGTGAAGGACGCCTTCGGCCGAGGGTACTCCCGAAAGCGGAGCGAGTGCGGTGCCCGCGGGCGGGAAGATACGGCCCGTTCCCGGGCGGCTTGGGCATCATGTCTGCCGGCACTACGACCGGCGCGTGAGGTGCTTTCACTGGACTGGGACAGGCCGGCGCGGGTAACGCCCG
>JBAPYW010000042.1:0-86294 GCA_049284935.1 Xanthobacteraceae bacterium | reverse complement strand
GAGCCAGCGCGACTGCCCGCGCGCGACCGCCAGTGATCGCGTCCGTAAGGTTCGAATGATTTCCGAACGTCCTACTCGTGCCCGAATGTCCGCCGGCGCCCGCCGCCGAAACACCAGAGTGGAGCCTCGCCTTCGAAGGTTCCCTTGATTCGGCATTTCGTCAAGCCTGAGCCGCGTTTGGACCACGCGTATGGACCAAAGCGGCATACACCGTGGTCAACGCGGTCCGATCGGCTTGCAGGTGCTTGATTCTCAACGAACTTGGCTGGGGCGCCAGGATTCGAACCTGGGGATGGCGGAATCAAAATCCGCTGCCTTACCACTTGGCTACGCCCCAATGCGCCGTCGGATTGCCGCCGGCCGGCTGCGGGCCGTCGGCCGGCGCAACATAGCGACGCCGCCCTCACTGATCAACGTGGCCGCGAAAGGGCGCCCGAAGCTGGTCAACAGCGCCTATCCGGGACGTTTCGAATCAAAGGATGGCAACGGCATCTTCAGCTTCTTGGCGAGCAAGATGTGCAATTCGAGCTCCCGCATTCCGGAGCGGCCGAACGACACCGGCGGCAACTCTTCGACGGATTGGAAATACGGCCGCAGGCGCGCCTCGCGATCCGGCGTGATCGTGCGGCCGATGATGAGAGCGTCGCGCCCGAGCCATGATTTCGGGTCGTCGCTGAAGTCGAAGTTCTTGGCCTCGGCCAAATCGCCGAACACGGTGACCGGCAACGCGCCGTCCAGCGCCTGGTCGATCCTACCGGCATCCATCCAGTTCGGCGCGATGACGAACATGTCGTTGCGGTCGAGATAGCCGCGCGCCTTGAGTTCAGCCCGGAGTGGCGTCCACGCGACCGCCTCGAGCGTCGGGTCGCCATAGGCGAAGGCAACGGGAAACAACAGCTTGCCGTAGCCGGTCGCCGCGTGGCCGACGGCGATCACCGCCAACACGACCAATAACGCCGCGGAGGCGATCGCCCAACGGCGCGGCGCAACCCGCTTGGCGGCGACGAGTCCGTCGAGATAAGCGCCGAGGATCGGATAAAGCATCAGCCAGCCGGACATCGGCCAATGCGGCAGACCTCTGTCGCCCCAAAGCGGAATGACGGTGAAGAAGACGATCGTCGGCAGGCCGAGGCAAAGGCAGTACCAGGATCGTTCCTGCCGACGTCCGGCGCGCAAGGCCTGCCACACCGCAATCGCCAGCGGCACGAAGATCCAGGGCAGAATCCAAACCGCCTGGCCGACGGCGTTGGCGAGTGCATTGCCGACGTGAAGCCCGCCATGCGCCAGACCGCGGCCGCCCTGATAGGCGAAAGAGACCCAGCCGTGCTGCGCGTTCCAGATCAGGACCGGGGAAAAGATCGCCAGCGCGATGAGCGCGCCTGCGCACGGCGCGGGATGGAGCAGAACGCGGCGGCGTCCGGGGACGCTCGCGAGATAGAGCAGGAGCCCGAGACCGAACAGCACGGCCTGATATTTCGCCAGGCTTGCCAGCCCGAGGTAAATTCCGGCGAGCGTCCAGGTTCGCCATGACGAAACTGGAGCCGCGGCCGGAAAGAAAGCGTTCGCCAGCGTCAGCGCCGCGGCGAGCAGACAGAAAAAGAGCGCGCCGTCCGGAACGATCCAGCCGCCGGCGGAAAGCGTGAAAAACGCCGACAGGTTCAGCGCCAGCATCGCCCAGACGCCGGCCCAATCGCCAAATAGCCGGCGCGTAAGCCGATAGAGCAGCCATGACGAGCCGGCGAATAGAATAATGAACGGCAGCCGCAGCGCGCGGCCGTCGCCGAGGAGGGGCATGAACGCGTGCGCGATCCAATAATGCAGCGGCGGATGGTCGAAATAGGACAGCTCAAGCTCGCGCGCATTGGCGATCGCATAGCTTTCGTCGACGCCGAGGCCGAGCGTGGCCGCCAAGACGAGCCGGAAGCCGAGAAAAACAATGATCAGCCCCAATGCCGCTGCGTCGGGGCTATAAGCCGAGAGCAAGGTCCTGCGCGATGCGCTGCTTTGCCAAGACTGCAAACCCATCGTCATTCCGGTAGGCGAGCATAAGATCATTGTAAAGCCGCGCCGGAACGTCGCGACGGGGCGAAAGTTTTGCAGTTTTGCCGGCTCCGGCGCGATCCCTACGCTTTGCTTTACCCTTTCCGCCCTCCGGCGTTCCGCCTAAGCTCTGTATAGGCAGCAGGGCTGGCACCATATAATGAATATGAATCATGACATGGCGGCGCCCGCCGCCGGCCGGCATCGGGCCGCATCGCCGCTGCCGCGCCGGCTGGTCCGCCAGCCGTTCGATCGCCTGGGAGGCTATCGGTGACCTATCGCGCTCCACTCGCCGACATGGACTTTGCGCTCAAATACGGCGCGGCGCTCCTGCCGGCGCTCGAGCAAGGCTTTTTCGGCGACCTGACCATGGATGACGTCGATGCGGTTTTGGCCGAAGCCGGCCGCGTCGCCGCCGAAGTCATCGCGCCGCTCAACCGGGTCGGCGACCAGGCCGGCGCCAGCTTCAAGGACGGCGTCGTCACCACCGCGCCCGGCTGGAAGCAGGCCTACGACGCCTGGCGCAAAGGCGGCTGGAACGGCTTGGCGTCGCCGGCGGAATGGGGCGGCCAGGGGTTGCCGCAAGTGCTCAACGCCGCCTGCACCGAGATGTGGAACGCGGCAGCGATGGCTTTCGGCGTCGGCCCGATGCTCACCATGGGCGCGATCGATGCGCTCAACGCCCACGGCAGCGACGCGCTCAAGCGCGCCTATCTGGAAAAACTCATCTCCGGCGAATGGACCGGGACGATGCAGCTCACCGAGCCGCAGGCCGGCTCCGACGTCGGCGCGCTGCGCACCCGCGCCGAGCGCGCCGGCGACGGCAGCTACCGCGTGACCGGCCAGAAGATCTTCATCACCTACGGCGAGCACGACCTCACCGACAACATCATCCATTTCGTGTTGGCACGGCTGCCCGACGCGCCGCCCGGCACGCGCGGCATCTCGCTGTTCCTGGTGCCCAAAATCCTGCTCAACACCGACGGCTCGCTCGGCGCCCGCAACGACGTGCGCGCGCATTCGGTCGAGCACAAGCTCGGCATCCACGGCTCGCCGACCTGCACCATGATCTTCGGCGATCGCGGCGGCGCCACCGGCTTCATCGTCGGCGAAGAGAATGCCGGCATGGCCGCCATGTTCACCATGATGAACCGCGCCCGGCTCGCTGTCGGCCTGCAAGGCGTCGGCATCGCCGAACGCGCCACGCAGCTGGCGCTCGCCTACGCACGCGAGCGCCGGCAAGGCCGTACCACCGGCATGCCGGCGACCGAATCGGCGCCGATCATCGCGCAGCCCGACGTGCGGCGCATGCTGCTGAGCATGCGCGCGCTGACGCAAGCCGCGCGCACCATTTGTTATGCGACCGCGATGGCGCTCGATCGCGCCGAGCGCGGCGACGACAAGTCGGCGCGGCACGCGGCGCATGCGCGCGCCTCGCTGTTGACGCCGCTCGCCAAAGCGTTTTCCACCGACATCGGCGTCGAAGTGACCTCGCTCGGCATCCAGGTGCATGGCGGCATGGGCTACATCGAGGAGACCGGCGCGGCGCAGCTTTATCGCGACGCCCGCATCACCCCGATCTACGAAGGCACCAACGGCATCCAGGCGATCGATCTCGTCACCCGCAAGCTGCCGCTCTCTGGCGGCGCGGTGATCGAAGGTTTTTTGGGCGAACTGCGCCGTATCGTCGAAGCGGTCGGTGCCACCAACGATCCGGCGCTGGGCTGGACCGGCGTGCGGCTCGAGGACGCCGTCGACAGCTTGGCGCGCGCCACCTCCTGGATGCTCACCCATCTCGAAAGCGACACCGACCAGGCGCTGGCCGGAGCAACGCCCTATCTGCGGCTGTTCGGCGTCACCACCGGCGGCTGCATGCTGGCGCAGCAGGCGCTCGCCGCGCTCCGGCTCGGCACCGACGGCGCTTCGCGCATCGCGCTGGCGCGGTTTTTTGCCGAGAATTTTTCCGTGCAGGCGGCCGGGCTCGAGCGCACCGTGGTGGAAGGCGGCTCGGGTCTCATCGCCGCCGATGCGGCGTTGGCGCAGTAGAATGTCGCGTCCATGTCCACGCTGTTGATCACCCATCCCGCCTGTCTCGATCACCTGACGCCGAGCGGTCATCCGGAGCGGCCGGAGCGGCTGCGCGCCGTCGAGCGCGCGCTCGAAGCGGAAAAGTTTCAAACGCTGGCGCGGGTCGCGGCGCCGATGGCGCCGTTCGAGACGATCGCGCTGTGCCATCCCATGGACTACATCACCGAGATTCGCGACGCGACGCCGGAGCAGGGCATGGTGCGGCTCGACGCCGACACTTCGATATCGCCCGGCAGCTTCGAAGCGGCCCTGCGCGCCGTCGGCGGCGCCGTGCATGCGGTCGACGAGGTTTTGAGCAACAAGGCCGCCAACGCCTTCGTCGCCACGCGGCCGCCCGGCCATCATGCCGAGACCGCGCGGCCGATGGGTTTTTGTTTGTTCGACAATGCCGCCATCGCCGCGCGCCATGCGCAGCAACGCCACGGCGTCGCCCGCGCGGCGATCGTCGACTTCGACGTCCATCACGGCAACGGCTCGCAGGAGATTTTCTGGGCCGACCGGACGGTGATGTACTGCTCGACCCATCAGATGCCGCTGTTTCCCGGCACCGGCGCCGTGATCGAATCCGGCGAGCACGAGACCATCGTCAACGCGCCGCTGCGGCCCGGCGACGGCGGCGAGGAATTCCGCGCCGCCTTCGAAAGCCGCATCCTGCCGCGGCTGCGCGAGTTCCAGCCGGAGCTGATCGTCATTTCCGCCGGCTTCGACGGCCACATGCGCGATCCGCTCGCCAACCTCAATCTGCTCGAGGCCGATTTCGCCTGGGCGACGCAAAAGATCATGGACGTCGCCGATCACTGCGCCGGCGGCCGCGTGGTGTCGCTGCTGGAGGGCGGCTACGATCTGCAGGCGCTGGCCAACTCGGTCGCCGCGCATGTCACCGCGCTGATGCGCGGATAGCTCGGCCGATCTGCTATAAGATGAAACGAGTCGGAGAGCCGCGCGATGGCGCAACAGAACAATCAAGCCAGCCAGAACGATAACCGGGATAACGGCGACGTCGGACAATTGTCGTTCGAGCGCGCCATCGAGGAGCTCGAATCGATCGTCAAGCGGCTCGAAGAGGGCAAGGTGCCGCTCGAGGAGTCGGTCGCCATCTACGAACGCGGCGAAGCGCTCAAGCGCCGCTGCGAGGACCTGTTGCGGCAGGCCGAGGCGCGGGTGCAGAAGATCACGCTCGACGCCGCCGGCAACCCCACCGGCACCGAACCGCTCGACGTGGAGTAGCACTTAGCCTCCCTCCGTTTCACTTAGCGGAACAGACCAGGTTTTTCTCACGCCGTATTCGCTTCCAACCTCACCTCCCCCTGGAGGGGGGAGGGCGGCGCGCGGAGCGCGCCGGGAGGGGGTGAAAGCCTCGCAATCTGAAAGAAACTAAAAGTCAGCCCACCCCGCGCCCCTTCGGGACGCGACCCTCCCCCTCCAGGGGAGCGTAAAGCAAAGCGTTCTCGCGACGCGATGCGCGCCCGAGGCATGCCATACAACGCGTCAAACACTTCGCTGAGCACCATCGCGTCACGCGAGAACCGGCGGTGGGACCGGTTTTCGGCTCGATCATGCTCGGCGTCAGTAACCCGGATTGAGCAAAGCGAAATCCGGGATGGACCTTTCAAGCTTCTCGATCGTCCCCGGGTTTCGTTTCACTCAACCCGGGCGACAAACAACTACAAATAAAAAGGAAGCAGAACGCCGCCAGGCGCATGTCTTCCGATGGTCCGCGCCATACGGGCGCGGCTCGCGCCGAACGCGGCGCGCTCGCCTGACGGCGTTCCACCGCGGTACTTGCGGCCGCGAACCAACGCCGCCGCTCAGCTCCAGAACGCGCTTCCTGGAAAGCGGCCAAAAAGTGGGCGTTACCCACTTCCGCCTATCCCAGTCCAGCGACAAAGTCGCAGACCGGTCATCATGCCGGCCGGGCGTTTTCCCGTTAGCCGCCCGGGAGCGGAGGTGACGAGCCCTGCCCGCGGGAACCGCTCTCGCCCCATCGGCCGATGTCACCCGGCCGACGTCCTTTGCTGGGCAAGATTCGCTATTTGTACCCCATTCAGTGACGATATGTCAAGCGTTGGTCTCTATAACAGTGACCTACTGATACGCACCGGCTCAAGGGGAACCAATTGTCCCGGGCATCGATTGAACTGGAGCGCGTCCAGGCGCGGGAGACGATTGTGTACAATCCCTGGCTCACCTTGAGCTTCAAAATCGCCCAGCTTGGCTGGGACGCGCAAAGCGTCATGGCGCTCCGTCTGCTGCGGCTCGCCGGGGGCGGCGCGCGCGGGCAGGCCGAGGCAAGCCGC
Source organism: Xanthobacteraceae bacterium (assembly GCA_049284935.1). Lineage (GTDB taxonomy): Bacteria > Pseudomonadota > Alphaproteobacteria > Rhizobiales > Xanthobacteraceae > BOG-931. Next base: position 79,869 of record JBAPYW010000042.1, on the reverse strand, counting down.
ATGTCGGCCGAAAAGATCGCGGCCATGACCGAAGCTCAAGCGGCGGTTGCCGCCGCCGTCATCGCCGGCCGCAAGAACCACGTCATCGCCGACAAAGCGCTCGGCGTTTTCCGAAAGCGCGTGCGCGCCAACAAGCGCCGGCTGTCGCGACGCTGAGCAGGCGCCGGCTACCGCGCGGCGGCACTGCTGCTCGGCGGCCGGTACAACACCACCACATTGCGCGAGCCGCAGCGCGGGCAGCGCAGCCGGCTTTCCAGCCGTGACAACGGAAACGCCCTGCCCCGGGTCCACACCAAGGTCTCCATGTCGAGCTCCTTGCGGTAGTTGCACTCGCGGCTCGATTGCGAGCGCGGGCCGTCGGAGCGGCCGTAGCTGCAGCGGACGGTGACCCGCCAGCCGAATGCAAAAGCGTCGCCGATGGTCTCGACAGACATTGTTAAGGCTCTTGAATTTCCGGCCGCGGCCTCCGCTGTGCGCGGGCTTGACTTCCAAGAACAAAAAGAGAACACTCTGCCGTCTGAGTCAAGGGGATTGAGACCATGGACCCGGACAAGAAAAGCGCCTGGCTGCGCCAGCTCGACGAGGAGTGCCCGCATCAGGTGGTGTTGCCGCGGCGGCAATTGGCCGACGACAGCGATATCCTGGATTTCCTGCTCGCCTATGTCGGCAAGTTCGACATGTACGTCGAAGACGATTATGCGGCGTTCGTGCGCTATTGCTTCGAGGATCCGCTCGACGCCGAAATCTTCCGCGCCCGTTTCGAGCCGAAGCTCGATCGCTTCAAGCTCGCGGGGTGATCCGGCCGTAGGGTGGGCAAAATCGTCGTCATTTCGCCGCTGCGTGGGCACCGCGCCTACCGATTTTGCCCACGCTTAGCCCGATAAACGCGGTGCTCACCCTTCTGAAAGCTCACAGCTAGCCTCTGCCGCCCTCGCTGATGCGCTATAATGCGATACGGGACTTAAGGTTCCCGGTGCGGAGTGGGCTCCTCATGAACTACCAAACACTAGCCGTGTCCTTGGCAGACGGCGTTGCCAATGTCGCGCTGAACCGGCCCGACAAGTCGAACGCCATGAACCGGCAGATGTGGGACGATATCCGCGATGTGTTCCGCAAGCTCGACGAGACGCCGGCGGCGCGCGTCGTCGTCTTGAGCGGTGCCGGCAAGCATTTCAACGCCGGCATCGATCTGGCGATGCTGGCGCAGATCACCGGCGCCGCCGACAGCCGTGCCGCGCATCAGCGCGAAGAGCTGCGCCGCGTCATCCTCGATCTGCAGGGCGTCATCACCAGCCTGGAAACCTGCCGCAAGCCGGTGCTGGCGGCGATCCACGGCGCCTGTATCGGCGCCGGCGTCGATCTGACCTGCGCCGCCGACATGCGCTATTGCTCCGCCGACGCCAATTTCGTCATCAAAGAGATCGAGCTCGGATTCGTCGCCGACGTCGGCACCCTGCAACGGCTGCCGAAGCTGATCGGCGACGGCGTGGCGCGCGAATTGGCTTACACCGGGCGGCCGTTCTCCGGCGCCGAAGCCAAGGAAATAGGTTTCGTTAACCGTTGCTATGGCTCGCGCGACGACATGATGGCGGCGGTCGCCGGGATCGCCCGCGCGATCGCGGCCAAGTCGCCGCTCGCCATCCGCGGCACCAAGGAGATGCTGCTCTATACCCGCGACCATTCGGTGGCCGAGAGCCTGAATTACATGGCGATCTGGAATGCGGCGCTGCTGCAGTCGGACGACCTGAGCGAGGCGTTCGCCGCCTTTATGGCGAAGCGAAACCCAAAATTCAGAGATTGACCTTTAAGGCTGGCGGCTAGGTCCCGTTCGTTCGTTCGAGAACCGAGTTCGAGAACCGAGGGAGTTGCCGTGCCGACACCGATCCATCGCGTCGCGCGGGTTTTTCGCGGGCATCGCGCGATCGGCTATGTCGTCGCCTTCGTGTCGGTCGGCCTCGCCACCGCGCTGCAATGGTGGGCCAGCGGTTTTTACCAGGACGCGCCGTTTATCACGATCTATCCGGCCGTCGTCATCACCGCCTTCGTCGGCGGCTACCCGGCCGGCTTGCTCAGCGCCGTTCTGGCCGGCCTGTCGCAATGGTATTTCTTCATCCCGCAATTCCATTGGCTTGCGGTTTTGACCTACGTGATCGACGCCATCGTCTGCGTGCTGCTGATCGAATACGTCAATCGCAGCCTGGAAAGAGAGACCGAGGCCGCGCGGCATGAAACCCTGCTCAGAGAGGAATTGCAGCACCGCATCCAGAATCTGTTCGCCGTCATTCAAGCCGTCGTTCGTTTCAGCCTGCCCAGCAACGAGGCGCGGGTTTCAGCGGCCGCGATTAAGGACGGGCTGCTCGACCGGCTGCAAGCGCTGGTCGATGCCACCCGGCATGTCGGCGACGCTAAAGGCGAGGTCGCGCTCATCGACCTGATCCACGGTCAAATGCGCGTCTTCGCCGAGCGCTACACGGTGCACGGCCGGCCGCAGGTGACGCTCAACCCGCAGCTGACACAGAACTTCGCCCTGGTCCTGCACGAGCTGGTCACCAATTCGCTGAAGTACGGCGCATTATCGGCTGCCGACGGCTCCGTTCAAATCAAGCTGCAGGAAGTTCCGACCGGCGTGCTGTTCGACTGGACGGAAACCGGCGGTCCGGCCGTCAGTGCGCCATCCGCCGACGGCTCCGGCGGCGGTTTCGGCTCGCGTATTCTCGGCCCGTTTGCGCGGAGCTTCTGCGCCGACGTCGCCATCGCCTACGAGCCGACGGGCCTGCATTACAGTCTGCAACTCCCCCGCCAGCAAAGCGCGTAGACGTGGATGCCCGATCGGCGCCAAACGGGATTGGCTGGGTAGACCGCAGGCCGATTTGATCCATATCAAGGCGGCTGGCGCCGAGGCGCCTACATTTAATCTGCGGCTCGTAAAGACAATCCTCCCTGTGGGACTTGAGCCGAGCGGCCTCGACCGAACCTTCACACCTCTGGGTGGTTCCGGTCGCGGCCGCTTTTTATTTTTGCCCGCGCCGAAGTCCTCAAAAAAGAACGCCCGGTGACCGGCACCGGGCGTTCTGTCAGGTCCGCGTCGTACTACTTGTTATTCGTGTTATCCGGGACCCAGGTGGTGGAAGTCCGGTCGTATTTGAAGCCCGGGGCACCCTTCAGATCATTCTTGGTCGTGTTCATGACCAGGCGCCATTTGCTGTTGTCCCGGTTGGTGACCTGGATGGCCTCGAACGGAACCGCGACGTCTTTCTCGTCGACGCCGAGGAAGCCGCCAACGCCGACGATCAGCGAGGTCACCTTGCCGGACTTGTCGACCAGCACGTCCATGATTTCGCCGATCTTGTTATTGTTCGGATCGTAGACGTCCTGCTTGTACCAGTCGGTCACCGTCACCGAACCGGAAGGCATTTGATTCAACATCCGCGCGCTCGACATCGTGTCGGCAAGTGCGGGAATGCTGAGCACAGCGAGAAACGCTGCAGTATAAGCCAGTTTCGACATTAGGATGGCTCCTTGGGAAGCGGTCATGTGCCGCGGGAATACAGACCCAACACCCGCGCCCAGTGTTTGTTCCGCAGAGCCAATGGGTTCCGGCGTCGGAACCCGAATGACGGCGCCCGCGCTTTGTGGAACCGGTTAGCGCCGACCCGTTCGGACCGTCGGAAGCTTCTGCCGCACCCCGCCGATTTCGGCCCAGGCGTCGTTCTTGATGCGCTTTTTGATATCGCGCACGGTGAAATCGTTGCCGCCGGTGGTTCGCGGCAGCCGTTCCCAGGTGACCGGCGTCGAGACCGGCGCACCGAGCCGCGCGCGCGTCGAATACGGCGCCACCGCGGTCGCCTCCCGCGAGTTGCGCAAATAGTCGATGAAGATGCGGCCGTCGCGCAGCGACTTTGTCATCTTGGCGAGATAAAGCTTGGGGCTATCCGCGGCCATCGCCGCGGCGATGCGCTGGGTGAACAGCTTGGCCGTGTCCCAGTCGACATCGGCGATCGGCACCACAACGTGGAGACCCTTGCCGCCGGTCAGCTTGACGAAGCTCTCGAGTTTTTCCGCCTTCAGCCGCTCGCGCGTCTCGCGCGCCGCCGCGACGATCCGCGGCCACGCGATGCCCTCCCCCGGATCGAGATCGAAGACGAGGCGGTCGCAGCTCTCCAGGCTGTCGAGCCGCGAGCCGCGTACATGAATCTCCAAGGCGCCGGATTGCACCAGCGCAATGAGATCGTCGAGCGTCTCGACCGCGATCACGTCGTGATCCTTGCCGGCGACGACACGGCGCAGCGGCGACGACTTCACGTTCGCAGCGATGTGCTTCTGGAAGAAAGTTTCGCCGCCGACACCTTCCGGCGCGCGCACCAGCGACAGCGCGCGGCCGACAATGTGCGACCTTATCCAGTCCCAGACGCTGACGTAATATTCGGCCAGATCCTGCTTGGTCACGCCGACGTCCGCCCAGTAGACGCGGCCGGGATGGGTCAAGTGCAGCCGGCCGGCTTCGTTGCTGTTGTTCGCGCGCGCGGCTCTTGCAATTTTCGGTTGATTGCTCGGCGGATCCTGTGCCGGCGCTTTGGCGATCATGGTCTTCGTCCCCGTCGATTTTCGTAGCGGCGCCGGCACCTCGCGCACGACCTCGCTCGCCGCTTTGTCCTCGCGGATGCCTTTGAACGAGGCCTGCCGCAGCACCCCGCCGTGGGTGACGCCGGAAAACTCGGCCTCGACGACGAGCTTCGGCTCGACCCAGACCACGTCCTTGCGCCGCTCGTCCGCCGGCAGCGCGAGCGGCGGCCGGTCGGTGCGCAGCGCCTGCAGGCGCTTGAACAGCTCGCGCGCCATCTTTTGCGTATAGCCGGTGCCGATGCGCCCGGCATAGCGAAGCGCGCCGTTTTCGTGCACCGCCACCGTCAGCGCGCCGATCGCGTTGGGCAACGCCGTCGACGGCGTGTAGCCGGCGACGATGAATTCCTGGCGGCCGTGGCATTTGCTCTTGACGAAGTTGTCCGTCCGGCCGGACCGATAGGGCGCGTCGCGCCGCTTCGACACGATGCCTTCAAGGCCCATCTCGCAGGCGTACCGCAGGATCAGCGGCCCGGCCTCGGCAAAATCGTCGGTGTAACGGATGACGCCGCCGCCGCCAGCCTTGGCCTTGAGCAAGCGCGCCAGCGCGGCCTTGCGCGCGACGAGCGGCTCCGCGGTCAGATCGCGGCCGTCGAGATACAGAAGGTCGAACACGTAATAGGCGAAGCGGTCGCTGCGGCCGTCCTTCAAATCGGTCTGCAACAGCGAGAAATTACTGATGCCGTGCTCGTCTTCCACCACCACTTCGCCGTCGAGCAGCGCGGTTTCGGCGGGAAGCGCCGCCACCGCTTCGGCGACCGGCTTGAACCGGTGGGTCCAATCCTGCTGCTTGCGCGTCAATAGCCGCACGCTGCCGTGGTCGAGCCGCGCCTCCATGCGATAGCCGTCGAATTTGATCTCGTGCAGCCACTGCGGTCCACTCGGCGCTTGGTCGTAGAGCGTGGCGAGACTGAGCGGGACAAACTCGGGCAGTTTCGATTTCGGATCGCCGGCAGCCGGCTTTTTCCTGCTGCGCTCGTCGCCGGCGCTGCGCGCGCCGGGCTTGGTTCGCGCCCTCGCCGCCGGCCTTGCCGCGATTTGTTTGATCCGCTGCTTGAACGCCGCTGCGCCGTCCGCCTTGGCGCCGGCGGAACGATTGCTGTGCCAGACCCCCTTGGCGCCCTTGCCCGCGGCGATGTCCTCGATCGAGCGGCCGGTCGCTGCCGAAAGCGGCTGTTCCTCCAGGATATCCTTATCGCGCGGGCCGCGCGCCCACTCGTCCTTGGCCTTGATGAGCAGCCAATTCTCATGACGCTCGCCGTCGCGCGCACGCAAGCGCACCAGATGCCAGCGGCCGTGCAGCTTCTCGCCGTTGAGATCGAAGACCAGATGGCCCTTGGCGTAGCCCTTGTGCGGATCGGCCTCGGGAATCCACGTGCCGCGATCCCAGATCATGACGGTGCCGCCGCCATATTCGCCCTGCGGGATGGTACCCTCGAAGGTGTTGTATTCGATCGGATGGTCCTCGACGTGGACGGCAAGACGTTTCTCGCCGGGATCGAGACTCGGCCCGCGCGTCACCGCCCAGCTCTTCATCACGCCGTCAAGCTCGAGCCGCAAATCGTAGTGCAGCCGCCGCGCGGCATGCTTCTGAATCACATAACGGTGACCGCCGCGCCGGCCCTTGCGGCCGCGCGGTTCCGTCGTCACGCCGAACTGCCGTTTTTTTCGGTAAGTCTCGAGAACCATGATCGGTCAGCCTGGGTTTTGCGATGCTCGGCCGGTGGCGGCCGATTGCGGAAGTCGCGCGGGCGTTCGCCGCGCATTGCCTGCCGCGAACTGCGGAATCCAAAGGGCTACCATTAACTTCAACATGCCAATGCGGTTCTCGGATTTGAAGTTCCTCTGTCGCATTTGCATGCGCCAAGTTTTACCGGGTTCTTTTACACACCATAAGATTGCAATTCCTACGTTCGCCCGTGTGCCGGCTTTTGACGCGGCTTCCTGACACGGGCTGCCGCCCCTGCGCGGGTCAGGCCGCCGCGACCCACCTTTCCGCAAAATCGATCCTTTCGGGGCCCTTCGGCGAAATTTACCTTTTCGCCAGTGGCTTTGTCCGAACCAACCCCTATATGCGGCATTGCTGCGTACAGGGGGCATACGGTTCGAATATGCCCCAGCCGAGCTAGAGAGCCATAGACCGGACACGCAAACTGACAAACGCCCTGCCCGCGCGCCCGAAATTGCGTTGCCAGCCTGGAATGGTGTAAAGACTGAGGGTTTGTGGGTCGGGGTTGGGCGCTATGCGTGGGGGATCGGGCGCATCGGCGCTTTGACCGACGTTCGCTATTTAGGCCCGCGAGGCCAACGAGGCTAATAAGAAGGAGTATTCGCGTGACCGTTCCATCCAAGACCCCATTGCTGGACCTGGTCAAAACGCCAAGCGACCTCCGGCGCCTCGAAGAAGGCCAACTGCGCCAGCTTGCCGATGAGTTGCGGCGGGAGACGATCGACGCCGTTTCGGTCACCGGCGGTCACCTCGGCGCCGGTCTCGGCGTGGTCGAGCTGACTGTGGCGCTGCATTACGTGTTCGATACGCCGCGCGATCGCCTCGTCTGGGACGTCGGCCATCAGGCCTATCCGCACAAGATTCTCACCGGCCGGCGCGACCGCATCCGCACGCTGCGGCAGGGCGGCGGCCTGTCCGGTTTTACCAAACGCGCCGAGAGCGAATACGATCCGTTCGGTGCCGCCCACTCCTCGACCTCGATTTCCGCCGCTCTCGGCATGGCGGTGGCACGCGATCTCGACGGCAAGAAGAATAACGTCATCGCCGTCATCGGCGACGGCGCCATGTCGGCGGGCATGGCCTACGAGGCCATGAACAATGCCGGCGCGATCAATTCCCGATTGATCGTCGTGCTCAACGACAACGACATGTCGATTGCGCCGCCGGTCGGCGCGCTGTCGGCCTACCTCGCGCGCCGCGTCTCCGGACGCGGCTATCGCAGTTTGCGCCACATCGTCCGCCAGATCGCCAAGCGGCTGCCGAGCAGGATGCTGGAGAAGCGCGCGCTCGCCATCGAGGAATATGCGCGCGGACTCGTCACCGGCGGCACGCTGTTCGACGAACTCGGCTTCTTCTATGTCGGGCCGATCGACGGCCACAACATCGATCATCTGCTGCCGGTTCTGAAAAACGTGCGCGACGCCGAGAACGGGCCGTTCCTGGTTCACGTCGTCACCAAGAAAGGCAAAGGCTACGCGCCGGCGGAAAAATCCGCCGACAAGTACCATGGCGTGGTGAAGTTCGACGTCGCCACCGGCGCCCAGGTGAAATCGAAACCGACGGCGCCGGCCTACCAGAAGGTCTATGGCGAAAGCCTCATCAAGGAGGCGCGCAAGGATCCGAAGATCGTCGCCATCACCGCGGCGATGCCCTCGGGCACCGGCGTCGATCTGTTCCAAAAAGAGTTTCCCAAGCGCACCTTCGACGTTGGCATCGCCGAGCAGCATGGCGTCACTTTTGCCGCCGGGCTGGCAACCGAAGGCTTCAAGCCGTTCGCGACCATCTACTCGACGTTCCTGCAGCGCGCCTATGACCAGGTCGTGCACGACGTCGCCATCCAGCGGTTGCCGGTGCGCTTTGCTATGGACCGCGCCGGGCTGGTCGGCGCCGACGGGCCGACGCATGCCGGCGCCTTCGACATCGCCTATCTCGGCTGCCTGCCGGGCTTCGTGCTGATGGCGGCGGCCGACGAAGCCGAGCTGGTGCACATGGTGTCTACCGCCGTGGCGATCGACGATCGGCCTTCGGCGCTGCGCTATCCGCGCGGCGAAGGCCGCGGCGTGCCGATGCCGGAAGAAGGCCGGCCGCTCGAGATCGGCAAGGGCCGCATCCTGCGCGAAGGCACCAAGGTCGCGCTGTTCTCGTACGGCGCCCGGCTCGGCGAATGCCTCAAGGCGGCGGACGAATTGGCGGCGCACGGCCTGTCGACCACGGTCGCCGACGCGCGCTTCGCCAAGCCGCTCGATGTCGATCTCTTGCTGCGGCTCGCACGCGAACACGAGGTGCTGTTGACCGTCGAGGAAGGTTCGATAGGCGGCTTCGGCTCGTTCGTGCTGCAAGCGCTCGCCGAGCACGGTCTGCTCGATCGCGGGCTCAAGGTTCGCAGCATGGTGCTGCCCGATATCTTCATCGACCAGGATTCGCCGAACGCGATGTACGCCAAGGCCGGGCTCGATGCCAAAGGCATTGTCCATAAGGCATTCGAGGCTCTCGGCCAAAACATCCGCGGCGAGGCGGTGAAGCTCGTCAGGTAACGAACTATCCTCCCCCGCGAAGCGGGGAGGATGATTGCCATGACCGCCCGCCAACGCGCCGATCGCCTTTTGGTCGCGCGCGGCCTATTCGAAAGCCGCGCCCGCGCCCAGGCCGCCATTGCCGCCGGCCGGGTGACCGCCGACGGGGCGCCGGTGCGCAAGGCGTCGGACGCGATCTCGTCCGACGCCGCAATCGAAGCCGCACCCGAGCATCCCTATGTGTCGCGCGGCGGCGTCAAGCTCGCGGCGGCGCTCGATCATTTTCAGCTTGATGTCGCGGGCCGCGTCTGTCTCGACGTCGGCGCCTCGACCGGCGGCTTTACCCAGGTGCTCGTCGCCCGCGGCGCGCGGCGCGTCTACGCGATCGACGTCGGCAGCGGCCAGCTGCATGCTTCGCTGCGCGGCCAGCCCGAGATCGTCGCGATGGAAAAAACCGACATACGCAAACTCGATGCCGCGCGATTTCCCCAGCGGCCGGATTTTGCGACTGTCGATGTCAGCTTCATTTCGCTGAAACTTGTGCTGCCGGCGATTGGACGTCTGCTCAAGCCGCGCGCCACTTTGGTGGCGCTGATTAAGCCGCAATTCGAGGCGCAGCGCCGCGGCATCAAGAAAGGCATCGTGCGCGACGCGGCGATCCATGAAGCGGTCTGCGCCGGCATCGCCGCGTTTTTGATCTCGCTTGGCTGGCGCGTCGCCGGCCGTATGCCGTCGCCGATCCTGGGCGGCGACGGCAATCGCGAATTCTTGGTTGAGGCTGAGCGTGGTTGAGCGGCTCGTGGTCGATCGGCTCGGCCATCGCGGCGACGGCGTCGCCGACGGCCCGGACGGCGCGATCTATATTCCCGGCGCGCTGCCCGGCGAAACGGTGGAAGTCGAAGAGGTCGCGGGCCATCCCGACCGCCGGCGGCTTCTGCACATCGACACACCGAGCGTTGAGCGCATCGCGCCGATCTGTCCGCATTTCGGCGTCTGCGGCGGCTGCGCCGTGCAGCACTGGGACGCGGCGCGGTATCGCGCCTGGAAGCGCGATCTGGTGGTCGAGGCGCTGCGCCAGGCCGGGCTCGACGCGCCGGTCGCCGACCTTATCGACGCGCACGGCGACGGCCGCCGCCGGGCGGTGTTTCATGCCCGGCGCGGCACGCACGGGGTGCTCGAGGTCGGCTTTTCGGCGGCGCGCGCCCATCATCTGGTCGCGATCGACCGCTGTCCGATCCTGGCGCCAAATCTCGGCGGCGCCATCGACGCCGCCTGGGCCATTGCCGAGGTGCTCGATCCGGCGGAAAAACCGCTCGACATCCATGTCACCGCCACCGATGCCGGCCTCGACATCGACGTCCGCGGTTCAGGCCCGCTGACAGCGCCGCTGATGACGGCGCTGGCGCGCGTCGCCGCAACGCATGATCTCGCGCGGCTGACCCGCCACGGCGAACTGATCGCGCTGACGCGTGCGCCGACATTGCGCATGGGCAGGGCGACCGTGCCCTTGCCGCCCGCCGCGTTTCTGCAAGCCACCGCCGCAGGCGAGGCGGCGCTGGCTCGGCTTGTCGTCACCGCCTGCTCCGGCGCCGCGCGCGTCGCCGACCTTTTCTCCGGCATCGGCCCGTTCGCGCTGCGGCTCGCCGAGCGCGCGCGGGTTGTTGCCGTCGATGACGATGACGACGCACTCGCCGCGCTCAAGCGCGCCGCCGCACAGACCGCCGGTCTCAAGCCGCTCGCCGTCGAGGCGCGCGATCTGTTCCGCCGTCCGTTGATGGCGCTCGAGCTGAAAAACTTCGAAGCCGTCGTATTCGATCCGCCGCGGCAGGGCGCGCAAGCGCAGGCCCGCGAGCTCGCATCAAGCGGCGTGCCGCTTGTTGTCGCGGTGTCGTGCAATCCGGCAACGTTGGCGCGCGACTTGCGCGAACTGGTCCGCGGCGGCTATCGGCCGACCGAGATCACGCCGGTCGATCAATTCCGCTACGCCGCCCATGTAGAGATCGTGGCGCGGCTGGAGAAGTAACATGCGATTGACGTCCGCTTTACCCCCCCAGAAGTGGACCTCCTAGCGCCGTCGCGGAATGTCGGCTCAGGGCCTAAAGCGGAAGCCGGCTAAACCGCCGCGCCGATGTCATGAGCCCAATCATTCCGGCTTCCGTTTCATTCGGCTCACCACGACAGCAAGCACCAACACAACAAGACCCACGATGAGGCCAAGGACGACCGCGGTGATCGTCCCCGAAGCCAGACCCATTTCGCAGCCGCCCGCGTCGGCGGGTGTCCCGCATTGCGGATTTCTGCTGTTTCCAATGAGAATGGCGCAAAATACTGTCAGCGGAATTGCAACGGCGACCAAAAGAGCAGCGAGACAGCCAATCCCGAAACCGGTTGAAGCCGGTTTCGGATTCGGATCGTCAGACTGGTGTGCCATGACTCGGCCTGTCTGCGCCCTCAGAAAAACGAGGCAGTACGCCGAAGCAGCGGTCAATCATCCTACCGAGCTAAAACATTCGCACAGGCGCGGCGCGCTGGCGAAGCCTTGCAAGAAAAGACATGATGATGAAATCGCTGACGTGTAAAGCGATAAAACACACCGAACCCGTGGCTCAATGTCCAGAGGAATCACGGAACCGCCGCACAGCTGACAAGTTCTCCTGCGAGATGCAGGCGATCATTGGAGGCTGCCATGCCGGTTTATCGCGAGCCTGACGATATCCTTCGCCGTGACGCGAACGATGCGCCCGCGCGTCCAACGGTGCACGAACCCGCCGGGCGCCGCCATGACGTCGTGGAATGGGTCGCCGGCGTGCTGTTCGTCGTGGCGGGCGCGGTGTTCGCCTTGTGTCTGGTGGCTACTGGCTGGGGCATTGGGCAAGAGCCCGAGATGAACGCGATTCAGAAGCCGCCGGCCAACGCGCTAGCTGCAAACTCGCACCGGGCGCCGGACACGAAGTAAGCGCCGGGGCCCCGTGGGACGCCGACCGCCAGCGCGATGACCAAACAATCGCTGCTGATCAAAGCGGCGTATCGAGGTCACTGAGAATTTTTTGGCTGCGTTTCGCGCAACATCCCGCAAGCTGGCCGTCCGCTGCGCGGGCGGCCAGAGACTTGGAGGATTGCGGCGGTGTCACCAGGCCCAGCAGCGGTGCCGACGGGGGTGCCAGCGAAGTCCAGGCCCGCAGACCACGGGCGCAACCACCACCGGGGCCGGCGCGACAACCACGACGTTCGGCCGGCAAACGCCAAACCGATCGGGATGCGCACCGGGACCGCAACCTCCCGCGGCCTGTGCATCGAAACTTGCGAATGACAATAGTGCAGCAGCTGATGCTACCGACAGGATTATTCTTTTCATCTGGCTTGTCCTTCTGCGGTCTTGCCCCTGCCCGCAGGTAGAAACACCACATGCCGGATGTACGAATGCTGAAGGCGGCATTCGAATGCTATTCATAATCGAGGTCGCGCCGCGCGGCCGGCCGTTACCGTCAGCGGCGCAACGATTGGCCTCTTGTTTCCGGCGCGCACAACGCCGCGACGAAGGTGATCGCCGCCAAGAGGATCAACATCAGCGAGACGCCGGCAGTGCCGCCGGTGTAGTTCGCCAGCGACGTGGCGAACAGCGGCGTCAGCCCGCCGCCGATGGCGGCCGCAAGCTGGAACCCGAGCGAGGCGCCGGTGTAGCGCACGCGCGTGCCGAACAGCTCGGGAAAATAGGTCGACTGCAACCCGAACATGGTGCCTTGACCGAGGCTGAGCGCCACCGTCACCGTCAGGATGATGATGGCGGGATTTTTGCTGTCGAGCAGCCAGAACAGCGGGAAGGCGAAGCCCATCGTGAACAGCGTGCCGGCGAAATAAAGTGCCCGCCGACCGAAGATGTCGCTCAGCCAGCCGAACAGCGGGATGGCCGCCACGGCGACCAGCGCGGCGACGATGATCGCATCCAGCATCAGCTGCTTGGAGACTCCAAGCTTGGTTGTGGCGTACACCACGGCAAAGATGGTGAGGATATAGACCCACGACACTTCGGAGATCTTCAGGCCGACGGCGACCAGGAAGCTGCGCGGATTGCGCAGGATGGTTTCGAGGAACGGGCTTGGCGCGATATCGCCGCGCCGCTTGATGTCTTCGAACACCGGGGTTTCCGCAACGCGCCGGCGCACGAACCAGCCGACGCCAAGAAGCGCGATGCTGAGCAGGAACGGCACGCGCCAGCCCCAGGTCATAAACGAGGCTTGCGGCAGCGTCGCCGCCAGCGCAAAGGCGCCGGTCGACGTCAACATGCCGAGCGGGAAGCCGACCTGCACCAGGCTGCCGTAAAACCCGCGCCGAGCTGCCGGCGCGTGCTCGAGCACGACCAGCGACGCGCCGCCCCACTCGCCGCCGAGGCCGATGCCCTGGACGATGCGCAGCGTAACGAGCAGGATCGGCGCCCAGATGCCGATCTGATGATAGGTCGGCAGCAATCCGACGCAGAACGTACCGAGCCCCATCACCGCCATAGTGATCATCAGCATTGTCTTGCGGCCGATGCGATCGCCGAAATGGCCGAACAAGATGCCGCCGATCGGGCGGGCGAAAAAGCCGGCCGCGTAAGCGCCGAGCGCCGCCAGCGTGCCGGTCAACGGGTCGACGTTCGGGAAGAATAAGCTGTTGAAGACCAAGGCCGCCGCGGTGCCGTAGATTAGAAAGTCGTACCATTCGATGACGGTGCCGATCGATCCAGCGAACACCACGGAGGCCATCGACCGTTGCCTGCCGCCGGACGTTCGCGGTGCGACGTCGACTGCTGCGGTCAGCACGCTCATGTTATGCTCCTGTGTCCTCGACGGTTGCGGACTCTTTCAGATCGCTGCGCGCTCACGCGCTCCGCGCGCTTGATGATCCCCGGCAACCGATGTCGCGCGTCGGCCGATCGCTCCTGAAGCGTTGCTGCAGGATATGAGCGGCCGTATTGTTCGGTCCGGGAATCTAAAGGCACGCGGCAAAAGCCATACAGCTTCGCGATATTTTGTATATTTCTATCGACGCGCGGCGTCGCAACATTTGATCGGATAGTAAATGTTGCCTTCGTCGTTTACCTTACCGTCCGCGGGACCAGCCAAAAGACTGAAACCCACCACGCATCCGAACGGGAACAGCATGCGGACGCTCGAGATCGGCGACGTCACCATTACTAGCATCATCGAACGCGACGGGCCGTGGCGGCGGCCGGAGGACATGTTCCCCGCCTATGACCCCGACATTGGCCGGCGTCATCTCGCCGAGCTCGATCCGGCAGTATTCGACCGGGCGTCCGGACGCATGGTGATGCCCTATCAGACCTTCGTGGTGCGGACGCCCAAGCACACCATCCTGGTCGACACCTGTACCGGCGAAGACAAGGGCTATCCGCCGCCATTCGACTTCCCCAAGCAGCCCTGGGTCGACGGCTTCGCCGCCGCCGGTCTGCGGTTCGAGGACATCGACTACGTGTTTTGCACCCATCTGCACATCGACCATAGCGGCTGGAACACCATGTTGCGCGACGGCCGCTGGGTACCGACCTTCCCGAAGGCGAAATACGTGTTCCACAAAGGCGAATACGCCGCATGGGAGGAGTCGACCAAACGCGGCGAGAACCGGCCCGGCGGCGGCGGCAATGTGTGGCGCTTCAACTGCGAGCCGGTGGTGGCGGCCGGCCAGGCGCTGCTGGTCGACGACGACTTCGCGCTCGACGATACGATGTGGCTGACGCCGACGCCGGGCCATTCGCCGTGCCATTGCTGCGTCAATATCCGCTCGGGCGGACAGCGCGCCGTCGTCATCGGCGACCTCATGCATCACGCCTTGCAGTGCCGCGAGCCGGATTGGTCGACGATCTTCGACTGGGACCCTCAGCAAGCGGCGCGGTCGCGCCGGCGCTTCCTGGGCGACATCGCCGGCACCGGCGTCGTCGTGCTGCCGATCCATTTTCCGCACCCGACGGCCGGATTGGTCGAGGCGGACGGCGAGCGATTCCGCTACAGCTTCATTCGCTAGCGAATAGACTCCGATTGCAGCCCGGGCGGCAAATGGTGGAGACTTGCTGCCATCGAGGCGCGCTACGGGTCCGGAGCTCGCGTACCGGCTGTAGCGACAAGCGCGTTCACATCAGGGAGGACTTCCGATGATTGCGTGTGTAACCGCCCGGCGCAGCATGCTGTTTGCCGGCACCATCGCCGGCTTCCTGTCCGCGGCCCCGGTCTTCGCTCGGCAACCGCCTGCGTCTCCGCCCGCTGCTGCCCCGGCCGCTACGCCGGCTGCCGCGCCCGCGCTGCCGCCCGGCTCGCCGCTGATCGGCCGACCCGAAGGCAACACGGCCGCCGCCAAGCTCGCGCCGGTCGCGCCGCCACCGCTGCCGGCGCCGCCCGACAAGCTGCCAACCGCCAAGCTCAAGCTGCCGGCCGGCTTTCATATCGAGGTCTATGCCAGCGGCATCGCCAATGCGCGCTCGCTGCGGGTCGGCGACAAGGGCACCGTGTTCGTCGGCACGCGCTTCGGCAACAAGGTCACCGCCGTCGTCAAGCAGGACGGCAAGACCGAGCTGAAGACGGTCGCCTCCGACCTGCATCGCCCGAACGGGCTCGCCTATCACCACGGCACGCTCTACATCGCCGAGGTGTCGCAGATTTCCAAGATCGACAACGTCGAGGCCAATCTCGACAATCCGCCGAAGCCGACGGTGATCTACACCGATCTGCCGAAGGACGAGGCGCACGGCTGGAAGTTCATCGGCATCGGTCCCGACAACAAGCTCTACATTCCGGTCGGCCAGCCGGGCAACAACGTGCTGCATGACGCCGATCACGGCCAGATCCGGCGCATCAATCTCGACGGCACCGGCAGAGAAACGGTCGCGCTTGGCGTGCGCAATTCGGTCGGCTTCGACTGGAATCCGCTCAACAAGCAGCTCTACTTCTCCGACAACGGCCGCGACTGGGTCTCGGAGGACATGCCGGAAGACGAACTCAACCGCGTCACCAAGCTGGGCGAGGACTTCGGCGCGCCCTACTGCTACCAGGGCAATCTGCCTGATCCGGAATTCGGCTGGGGCCACAGCTGCAGCGAGTTCGTGCCGCCGATCCTGCTGACCGGCCCGCACTCTGCCGGCCTCGGGCTGCGCTTCTATACCGGCAGCATGTTTCCGAAGAAGTACAAGAACGCCATCTTCCTCGCGCGCCACGGCTCGTGGAACCGTACCAAGAAGTTCGGCGGCGACATCCTGGTCGTCTATCTCAACAAAGACGGCACGGTGAAATCTTCGGAGCCGTTCCTCACCGGGTTCATCGAAAACAACAATTACATCGGCCGCCCGGTAGACGTGGAGATCTTGCGTGACGGCTCGATGCTGGTTTCCGACGATTGGAACGGCGCGGTTTATCGCATCACCTACGGCAAGGCTCACAGCGCCGGCCGCTGACGGGAGTATGCAGCGAACGCTTCGTCGTTCGCTGCATCTTTTCACGATGACCATGTCCCGAACGATGAAATTGCTGCCGCGGCTTGCCGCGGCGATGGCGCTGATCGGCGTCGCCGGCCAGCCGCTTTTCGCCGCTGCCTTGGCCGAGCGCATGGCGCCGTGCCTTGCCTGCCACGGCGCGAATGGCCAATCGGAAACTGTGGAAGTTCCTTCGCTCGGCGGCCAGCCGGCGCCCTATCTCTTGATCCAGCTTTATCTGTTTCGGGAAAAGCAACGCGTCGCCGAGATCATGAACGACATGACCCTCGACTTCACCGACGACGATCTGCGCGCATTCGCCGATGCGATCGCCAAGCTGCCGCCGCCGCAGCCGCCACAACCGCCGGCGGATGTGCCGGACGCCGCCCGGCTGCAGAACGGCCGCGCGTTGATCGGGCAACACCGCTGCAACACTTGCCACAATCTGGATTTGACCGGCCGCGAAAATATTCCGCGCATCGCCGACCAGCGCGAGGATTATCTGGTCAAGACGTTGCGCGACTATAAGAGCAATGCTCGTCAAGGCTACGATGGCGTCATGGCCGAGGTGCTCGCCCCGATCTCCGACGCGCAAATTCTCGATCTCGCGTACTACCTCGCGCGCTTCCGCTAAAACGGCGGCGGCGCTCCCGCACTGATGGCTTGGCTTGCCCTCCGCAATCTCGACACCGAAAGGATCTCAAAAATGGCTAGCGTCTTGTTTTCCCCCATTGCGCTGCGCCGGCTCACACTGCCCAATCGCGTCGTCGTCTCGCCGATGTGCCAGTACAACTCCAACGACGGATCGGCGAACGATTGGCACCTGATGCATCTCGGCAGCTTCTCGCTCGGTTGCGCCGGACTGGTGATGTGCGAGATGACCGACGTCACTCCGATCGGACGGATTACTCCCAAATGCGCCGGCATGTATTCCGACGATAACGAGGCGGCGCTCAAACGCGTGCACGATTTCTGCCGCAGCTACGGCGTGGCCAAACTCGGCGTGCAGCTTGCCCATGCCGGACGCAAAGGTCCGACGACGCCCCCGGCGGCGGGCGGCAAGCCGATACTGACCAAAGAGGAGGGCGGCTGGACGCCGGAGGCGCCGTCGGCCATCCCTTACGACACAGGCTGGCCGGTGCCGCACGCCATGACCAAAGACGACATCAAGCGCTGCCTCGGCGAGTTCGCCGCTGCCGCTAAGCGGGTCGATCGCATCGGCTACGACGTGATCGAGCTGCACGGCGCTCACGGTTATCTTGCCCATCAATTCCTTTCGCCGCTCTCGAATCAGCGCACCGACGAATATGGCGGCTCGACCGAAAATCGCATGCGCTTTGCAATCGAGATGTTCGAGGCGGTGCGCGCCGTCTGGCCGGAACACAAGCCGCTCGGCATGCGTGTCTCCGCCACCGACTGGGTCGACGGCGGCTGGACCCCGCAAGAAACCGTCGTGTTGGCCAAAGAGCTGAAACAGCGCGGCATGGACTATATGGACGTATCCAGCGGCGGCCTTGATCCGCGTCAGAAGATCCCACTGGCCCCGGGCTATCAGGTGCGGTTCGCCGAGAAGGTCAAGCGCGAGAGCGGCATCACCACCATGACCGTCGGCTTGATCGCTGGCTACCGGCAGGCCGAAGACATCGTGGCGTCCGGCAACAGCGACCTGATCTGCCTGGCGCGCGGCGCCATGTGGGATCCGCGCTGGGCCTGGCACGCCGCCGAGGAACTCGGGGCCGACACGGCTTATGCGCCGAAGATGATGGCGTGCCATCCGAAGCTGCGGCCGCAGTTGTTTCCGAAGCGGGCGCAGACGGCAGGCTGAGGCGGATCAGCACGACGCGGGCGAACCTGGACGCAGCGCTTATCAGCCGATCGAGGGCAGCGACCGCGGGCCGTATTGAGGCCGGGCTTTCCGCTCGGTCTCGTGCTAGCCTGCGCTGGGAAGGTCGCAACGCGGGGACGGTGATATGGCCACGACTTTACGCAGAATTGCAATCCGTCGCGTGGGCGCCGTGGCGGCTGCCGTCGCTGCCAGCATTTTTACCGCCGGGAGCGCCAGCGCGCAGCTCTCGCAGGCATGGACCTGGTGCGTCAACAAGGAGAAAGCCTCGCCCGATCTGCAGGTCAGCGGCTGCACCACCGTCATCCAGTCCGGCAAGGAGACCAAGAAAAACCTCTCGATCGCCTTCAACAACCGCGGCAATGGCTACCGCGCCAAGAACGACAATGACAACGCGCTCGCCGACTATAACCAGGCGATCCGGCTCGATCCCAAATACACCTACCCTTACAACGGCCGCGGCAACGTCTACCAGGACAAGAAGGACTACGACCGCGCCATCGCCGAATACAACGAGGCGATCCGGCTCGATCCCAAATACGCCTCGCCCTACAACGGCCGCGGCAACGCCTATCAAGGCAAGAAGGACTACGATCGCGCCATCGCCGAATACAGCCAGGCAATCCGCCTCGATCGCGGCTATGCGCTCGCCTATAACGGCCGCGGCAACGCCTATCAGGCCAAGAAGGACTACGACCGGGCCATTGCCGACTATAGCGAATCCATCCGCCTGGATCCCAAATACGCGAGTCCGCACAACGGTCGCGGCAACGCCTACCGATCCAAGGGCGATATCGACCGCGCATTGCCGGACTACAACGAGGCGATCCAGCTCGATCCCAGGAGCGCCCTTCCCTATAACGGCCGGGCCAACGTCCATTTCGACAAAAAAGACTACGACCGCGCCATCGCCGACTACAGTGAGGCGATGCGGATCGATTCCAAATACGCGACCGCTTTCAACAACCGCGGCCTCGCCTATGCCCGAAAGAGCGACTACGACCGCGCCATTGGCGACTATAACGAGGCGCTCGCGCTCGATCCCCGATATGCCACCGCCTACGACAACCGCGGTGACGCCTACGCCGCCAAGGGCGACAATGATCGCGCCATCGCCGACTACAGCGACGCGATCCGCGTCGATCCGAAATATGCCATCGCCTACAATGACCGCGGTTACACCTACGCCAAGAAGAAAGACTACGACCGCGCCATCGCCGACTATAACGAGGCCATCCGCATCGATCCGTCTTACAGCGCGGCCTTCAACAACCGCTCCATCGCCTACGAGAACAAGGGTCAATACGCGCAGGCGATCGAAGGATTCGATCAACTCATCGGCCTGCAACCGACCAATGCCAATTGGTGGAACTACCGGTGCTGGGACCGCGCCCTCATCGACCAGCTGCAACCGGCGCTGACGGACTGCAACGAATCGTTGCGGCTGCGGCCGGACGATGCCAACACGATCGACAGCCGGGCGCTGGTCTACCTCAAACTTGGCGATCTCGACAAAGCACTGGCCGATTACGACGCCGCGCTCAAGCTCAACCCGAAGCTGGCGGGCTCGCTCTACGGCCGCGGCGTGGTCAAGCAGAAGAAGGGCGATACTACCGGCGCCGAGGCCGACATGACGGCGGCCAAGGCGATCCGTGCCAACATCGCCGAGCAGTGGGCGAAGTACGGAGTGAAATGAGCGCGCTCGGCGATCGTTACGACCAAGCCGCGAGCCGCCGGCGGCGACGGGCACGCTGACCAGTGGCGCAAGTCGGAAGCTTCCGACTTGCGCTGTGCTGCGGCGGCGGGCGGCGGGCTGAGGCCGAGCGGCGGCTTAAGTCCGCCACCATGGATTTCTAATAGAACACGCCGTAAACCGCATCGACGACTTGGCCGGTCGTCACGTTGACCAGCAGCAGATCCGGTCCATAGCGCACCCATTGGAAGCCAGCTTCGGGCGCCACCAAGCCGAGCGCCGCCCAATCGGCATAGAAATAAGCCGGCACCAAAAACAGGGGCGGCAACACCATGCCGGCGGCCCAACGCTGGTAGCGATAGCCGGGCGGATAAGCGAACGGCGCAAGATGCGCCCGATGGATCTCGTGGCCGCGGAAGTTCAACGGGCCGCCGTGCGGACCCGCCACCGGGCCGCCGCGCGGGCCGGGCGGTAGCCCGTGCGGACCGCCGGGATGCGGCGCCCCCACCGGTCCGTGCGGGGCCGGCTTTGCGCCGCCGGGTTTCCCATGTGGATGAGGCTCCTCAGCCGCGGCCAGGTTTGGCAAGGCGAGCGCAAACATAGCAGCAATAGTCAACATGCGTCGCATGGGGGTCCCTTCTGTCGATTTGCGAGAATCCGATCGGCGTGCAGAGTATCAAACCTGCCGTCATTGCCAAGGCTGCACCGGCGCTTCTGGCTCTATTAGAGCCGCTTCGCCACCTCTTCAAGCATGACCTCGGTGGCGCCGCCGCCGATGTTCTGCACGCGCGCGTCGCGCGCCATGCGCTCGATGGTGGTGCCGCGCATGAAGCCCATGCCGCCGTGAAACTGCACGCAGTTGTACATGACCTCGTTGACCAGCTCGCCGCAAAAGGCCTTGACCATCGACACTTCCTTGGTGGCGTCGACGCCCTGCGTGTCGAGCCAAGCCGCGTGATAGACGAGCTGCCGGCCGGCCTCGACCTTGGTGGCGAGCATCGCCAGGCGCTGCCGGATCGTCTCCCGCTGCCACAGCGGAGCGCCGAACGCCTTGCGGGTGCGCACATAATCGAGCGTGAGTTCGAGCGCGGCCTGCGCTTCGCCCATCGCCACCGCGCCGATCGTGGTTCGCTCGTTCTGAAAATTCTTCATGATGGCGTAGAACCCGCGCCCTTCGTCGCCGAGCCGGTTCTCGACGGGAATGCGGCAACCTTCGAAACGCAGCTCGGCGGTGTCGGACGATCGCCAGCCGTGCTTGTCGAGCAAGCGGCTGACGGTCAGGCCGGGCGTGCCCTTCTCCACCAGGAACATGGTGATCGACTGGCTCGGCGGGCCGGAGCGATCGGTCTTCGCCGCGACGCAATAGAGATCGCCGTAGACGCCGTTGGTGATGAACATTTTCGCGCCGTCGATGACATAGAAATCGCCATCGCGCCGCGCGACGGTGCGGATGCCCTTCACGTCGGAGCCGGCATCCGGCTCGGTGACGGCGACGGCGGTGATGACCTCGCCGGCAATGATGCCCGGCATCCATTTGTCCTTTTGCGCCTCGCTGCCGGAACGGAAGACGTGGATGGAAGCCATCTCGGAGTGGACCAGAGCCGTCGTCGCCACCCCGCTGAAGGTCGAGCGGCCGAGCTCTTCGGCGAATACGACGGTTGCCAGCGTATCCATCTCCGATCCGCCATAGCGGGCCGGATAACGGATGCCGAAAAATCCCAGGCTGCCCATGCGCCGCAGCACTTCGCGCGGCACAAACCCCTGCTCTTCCCAGGCTTGCGCATTCGGCTTGATCTCGGTTTCGACGAAACGGCGCACCTGGGCGCGAAGCAGCTCATGCTCCTCCGAGAAATACAGCGACCGAGGATTGGCGGGCGGCGCCGGGGCGTCGGGCCGCGGGTTGGGCATGCTATTCATGACGGCTTCCATCCCTGGTTTCGAACTTCGAGCTTATTCTTCTGCGCACGGCATGCCTATACCGCATTCAGGCGCCAGCGCACAAAGCTGCTTATCGCTGTTTGCGATATCGAACCAGAGGTGCACAGGATTTGCGCCCAGCTCAATGCCGGGTCGGCTTCAGCCGCGCGTCGTCTGCGGGCAGACTAAAGTCAACCAGCCGCTGCTTGGCTTTTTCGCCATAGTTGTTCATTGAACCACGCTTTCACGACAAGCGTTCTGATCTGGATAAAAACCGACGCGGCCGGCGTTTGCTTGCTCCATCGGTGAATTCTTCGGCCTTGGGAGAATTCGACAGCGACCGCAGGTCGCTGCGTTTCACGCTCTGTCACATATTACAATACCGCACTCAGCCTCGATATGCGTAGTAGTACTTTGGCGCTAGTTGTTTCTTCTTCTATCGTTGTTCAGGACCTGGCCGAGCATGCGTTTGATCGAGCGCTCACGTCGGGCGCGAAAAAAGCCCGACACCATCACGGCGCGCGAGTGCAAAGTGCTGAAGTGGGTGGCCCGCGGCAAGTCCGCCTGGCAGATCGGCGAGATTCTCCAGATCACCAAGCGAACGGTCGACGCCCATGTTCATTCGGCAATTGGCAAGATCGGGGCAGTCAACAGAGTCAATGCCGTTGCCATCGCGATACGCGACCGCATCATTGAGGTATGACGACTCGTCTTACCGGCACAAATATCAATGTCATAAATGGCAATTTCGTAATGGCGATGGTCGCATTAAGATCGTACCTCAGAAACTGACCGGCAACATGGGCGCGGTTTGGCGTCGCCAACCTGCAGTGGTTGCATCGGTGTTGGAAAATGCACGCGGCCAGCGTCATAGCAGTCGGCGGCTGTGAGACCGAGCGTCAGCTTGCAGCGCGCCCATGGCCTCATCGGAGGAATTGAAATGCGATCTGCGATCGTCAAGCGATCCATCGTGATCGCCGGCCACAAGACCAGCGTCAGCCTCGAGGATGAATTCTGGAACGGGCTTAAGGAAATCGCCCACGATCAAAAGGCAACGTTGTCGAACCTTGTCGGTGACGTCGACACGCGGCGCCAACATGGCAACCTGTCTTCAACCATCCGGCTGTTCGTACTCGACCACTATCGCAACCGGATGGCGGCGCTTGCTGCGGATGGTGCGGCAGCCAACGGACCAATGCCGGCAGTCAGGCAGGCCGTCCGCCAATCCTTCTAGTCGGCCTCGAGCCGGAAGCGGGGCCGGAAACTTTCCGGCCCGATGAACAACTTGCGCCGCCAATCGGCTAGAGCGCCTCGATAAACGCCACCATTTGCCGGCGCTGGTCGGAATCCGGCAGCGGGCCGCGCATGGCGCCGAGGTTGTCGGTCATGTGTGCCGCATCGGCGGTACCGGGAATGACCGCGGTGACCCGTGGGTCGGCCAACAGGTATTTGAGGAAAAACTGCGCCCAGCTCTCGGCGAAACCCCGCGCCCAGTCTGGAATCGCGACGCCCTTTACCGCGCGGAACAGCCGGGCACGGCCGAACGGCAGCGCGGTCAGCACGCCCGCCTTGACGTCGGCGGCAAGCGGCAGGATGCGCTTCTCAACCTCGCGATCGTCGATCGAATAGTCGATTTGCACGAAATCCGGTTTTTCCCGCGCCAGCACCGCTTCCACCGCTGCAAAGTCGGCGTGCCGCGTCGAGGTGATGCCGATATAGCGGGTGATGCCTTGCGCTTTCCAATCCTTGAACTGCGCCAGCGATTGCTGCGGATCGCGCACATTGTGAAACTGCAGCAGCTCGAGCTTTTCCGTTTTCAATCGCGCCAGCGAGCGCTTGAGCTCCGCGGCGTCGGGCGCCTCGAGCTTGGTCGCGATGAAGAGCTTGCCGCGCAAGCCGCCGGCCGCAATCACGTCGCCGAGCACGGCCTCGGCATCGCCATAGACCGATGACGTGTCGACCAGCCGGCCGTTGCCGGCGATCAGCGCCCGCAGCACGGCAGCCGCCTTCTGCCGCGTCGCCTCGTCGTTGGTGTTGAACACTTGCGCGGTGCCGAGGCCGACCGCCGGGAGGCGCTCGCCGCTACTCGGAATAGCGCGCGTCAACAGTGCGTCGCTCTGCGCCAACGCCGGCGGCGCCAGCACCGCCGCTCCGGTTGCTATGGCGAATTCACGTCGCGTCATGCGGATTGTCATGCCTGTTCTCCCTGCACCGCGACCGCGTCCATGAGCGCGGCGCGGCGTTCCTGAGTGCGTCCCAGAGCGGCGGACAGAATGAGCCAGCCCGCCGCGACCGGCAACATAACGAGCGCGATCGCGCCGAGCTTCAAGCCCAGCGCCTGCAGGCTGTCGAATACCCAGCCATATAGTGCGTCGGAGCCGCGATAGATCACCACGTCGATCAGGTTCTTGGCCTTGTATTTCTCTTCGCGCGCCAGCACGGTGAAGAACACCTGCCGCGCCGGATTGGCGATGGCGAAGTTCATCCAGCGCTGCACCACCTGCAGCGTCACCACGACGGCCAGCGTCGGCGCCAGGAACAGCGCGGCGAAACCGATGACATAGACTCCCGGCAGCGCGCCGGCCGCGGCGCCGGTGCCGAACCGCTTAAGCACTTGGCCGGTGGCGAAGATCTGCGTCGCCAGGCTGAGCAGGCCGACCGCCAGATCGATGCTAGCGAAAATGCGCGTCTGCGCGCCAGCGCCGTGCACCGTGGCGGAAATGATGTGGGCCTGCTCGAAATAGACGATGGTGGCGCAGAACGACAACAGGCTGACCCAGGCACCGACGCCGATCAGATACGGCGAGCGGATCAGTTCGGGCAGCGCCGCGAAGGCGCTGCCGCCGACTCGCCGCGGTTCGGCGTGGACGCCGCCTTGCGCGCCGGCTTGTACCGTCGCCGCGCGCTCGAGCCGGTAGACGCAGAACACCGCCAGTTCCAGCAGCACCGCCGCCGCGATCAAGAGGTTGACCGGGCCGAGCGGCACCGACAGTCCGATGGTGATGATCGGGCCCAGCAGCGCGCCGGCGGTGCCGCCGGCGCCGATGAAGCCGAACAGGCGCTTGCCCTGCTCGGCGGTGAACAGATCGGCCATGAACGACCAGAACACCGCGACCGCGAACAGGTTGAACACGCTGACCCAGACGAAGAATACGCGGGCGACGATCACCGGCGCGATGCCGAGCGTCAACAACAGCCAGAACAGCGCAATGTTGGCGACGAAGAAGTGATAGACGATGGGGATGAAGCGCCGGCGCGGCAACTTCGCCACCAGCGCGCCGTAGAGCGGCTGCGCGACGATGAGCGTCACGAACGTGGCGGTGAACAGCCACGGCAGGTTCCGCACGCCGCCGGCGATACCCATCTGATCGCGCAACGGCCGCAGCACGTAGTATCCGGCCAGCAGCGTGAAGAAATAGGCAAACGACCACAGCGCCGCCGCGCGCTCCTGCGGCGTCGCCGGTACCGCCCAGCCGAACCAGCGCCGCAGCGCCGTCATGGCGCCAGCGACAGCTTCTGCTTGAGCTCGGCGGCGGTGACCTCTTGGCCGTAACCCGCTGCGCCCATCTGAAAACGGCTCGCGTCGGCAAGCTTGCCGACCACCACCGGATCGAAGCCGGCGCCGCGCACAAGCGCGGCGGCGACTTTCACCGCCTCGGCATCGTCGCCGGCGATCGGAATCGCCAGCTTCGGATCGGAGCGGTTCGCCTCGCTGGCGAAGATCTTGTAGTTGAGGGTATTGAAGGCGCGCACCAGCCGCGTGCCGGGCAGATATTTCTGCGAGGTCACGCCGATGCCGTTCTTGTCGACTTCATCGCGTAAGTCGGCACCGTCGCGCGCGGCGGTGGCATTACAGGCGTCGAGCACGATCTTGCCCTTGAGCGCCGCGGCGTAATCCTGGCCGACCTGCGGCAATGCCTTATACGGCACCGCGATGAATATTACGTCGCCGAAGGCGATCGCCTGATCGACCGTGCCGGCTTGCGCCAGCTCGCCGAGGCCGGACACCATGTCCTTGAGTTCCTCGGGATGGCGCGAGGAGAACAGCACTTTGTGGCCGTCCTTGACCCACAACCCGCCGATCGTGCCGCCGATGTGACCGGAGCCGATGACGCCGATGCGCAGCTTGGCGGCGTTATTGGTTTGCGCCGGCGCGCGCGCCGGCCACAGCGCTGTAGCCAATATCAGGGCGCCGCCCGCGCCGAGCACGGCGCGGCGGTCACGGTCGATGGAATCATGCTGGGGCATCGGAGCCTCCTGGCTTTCGGATGTGGCAATCAACGTCGCCTTGTCGATCGTATTATGAGCGTAGCGGCGGCGCAGTACCGCTAAAATTGAATTCCAGCTATGCGGGCGATCACTTTTACGATGGCGCCTCATATAACCCGCCGCCGACAGCCCGCTCAGCCGTCGCCGCATGGCCCTACATCACATAGAGCCGATCCGGCAATTGGTTGGGCGAGCCGTCGGGCGGAGCGTGCGCCGCAAGCACGGCTCCGCAGCGTTCGATCGCCGCGACGAAACCCTGCGCGATGCGGCCCTCGCGCATGTGACCGGTCAGGGCGTTGATTGCGGCCTGCCACTCCGCGCCTTGCACCTTCTCGGCGATGCCGTCGTCGGCGATGATGCGCGCATAGCGCTCCGCCAGCGACACGAAGATCAGTACGCCGGTGCGTTGTTTGGTATGAGCGACGCGGCGCACGACGAATTGCTCCAGCGCGGCGCGGTGCGCCCGCGCCCGCCGCACGGCGCGCGGCACCAGCAGAAGCCGCAGCGGCATCCAGGAAAAAACCAGCGCGGCGACAATGAACACCGCGATCTGGATCAAAAAAATCCGCTGCACGCTCCACGGAGTGAAATCGACGAGCGGCCATGGTGTGATGAGCGCCAGCACGCTCGCCCACAGGATCGGCACATGCGCATAGTCCGAGGAGGAATGCGCCAGCACGCAGACGATTTGCCCGCTGCTATGAGCCTCCGCCTCCTGAATAGCGGCGGCGATGGCGGCGCGATCCTCCTGAGTCAGCTGCATCACCAGCCCCCCGACGCGCCGCCGCCGCCCGACGAACCGCCGCCTCCGGAAAATCCACCGCCGAAGCCGCCGCCGGAAAATCCGCCGCCGCCCCAGCCCGATGAACCCCAGTAGCCGCCATACGGCACGAACCCCGTGCGCCGGCGTCCGCCGCCGGCCGGGGGCGGGCCGTTGGCGTGGCTGATCAAGTACCAGACGATGAAGAGCATCAGCACGAAGAACAACAGCGGAAACAGCTGGTTGAAAGTCGCCGACGACCCCTCGGAACGGACGTTGACTTTGCGATGCCATTCGGCCGCGTCGGTGGTGAGCACGCTGATGATGCCGTCGACGCCGCGCTCGATGCCGCCGGAATAATCGTTGGCCTTGAATCGCGGGACGATCGCGCTCGAGATGATGACCGAAGACAGCGCATCGGTCAGCGTGCCTTCGAGGCCGTAGCCGACCTCGATCCGCACCTTGTGCTCGGCCGGCGCGACCAAGAGCAGCACGCCGTTGTTGTTCTTGGCTTCGCCGAGCTTCCAGAAGCGGAACAGCTGATTGGCGTAGGTTTCGATGTCGCTGCCTTGCAGCGATTTCACCGTGGCGACGACAAGCTGGATGCCGGATTTGTCTTCCAGCTCCTTCGACTTGATCTCGACATCGCTGCGGCTCGCCGCCGTCATGACACCCGCCTGATCGACCACGCGGCCGCTCAGCGGCGGGAAATCGAGCGCGAAGGCTGCCGGTGTGAGGCAGAGGATAAGGGCGGCGACGCACGCCAGAACCGCCACGACGCCCTCCGGCCAGAAGTGGCCGGCCCGATGACAGGCTCCGCGACGAAGCAACCCGAACGGCTCTAGATTGCTTCGCCCTTCGGGCTCGCAATGACGAAGAGACATCAGAACTTCACCTGCGGCGGCCTTTCCGCGCCTTCAGTCGCCGTGAATTCCGCCATCGGCTTGTTGCCGGAAAAGGCCGTCTTCGCCCAGATGACGGTTGGGAAGGTGCGCAGTGCCGTATTGTAGGCGCGTACGGCCTCGATGTAGTCGCGCCGCGCCACCGCGATGCGGTTCTCGGTGCCTTCGAGCTGCGACTGCAGCGCCAGGAAATTGGCGTTGGATTTCAGATCCGGATAATTTTCCGAGACCGCCAACAAGCGGCCGAGCGCGCCCGTGAGCTGGTTCTGCGCGTCCTGGAAGGCTTTGAGCTTTTCCGGATCAGTGAGTTGCGAGGCATCGACCTTGACCTGCGTCGCCTTGGCGCGCGCCTCGATGACGGCGGTGAGCACGTTCTTTTCCTGCGCGGCGTAGCCTTGCACCGTCGCCACCAGATTGGGAATGAGATCGGCACGGCGCTGATACTGGTTCTGCACGTCGGCCCAGCGCGCCTTGGCCTGCTCCTCGAGCGTCGGAATGGTGTTGTAGCCGCAGGCCGAGAGCGTCAGTCCTATCGCCAGGATCGTCATCACGGCGCCAAGGCGGGAAATCATCTTGTTCATTGTGCCCCTCGTTTTCGCGTTGCCGACGCGCTGCCGCGCGCCGCGGTTCACCCCTCGATTGGCTCCGTCGCCGCGATCTCGATGCCGAAACCGGACAGGCCGACATAGGTCATGTGCGGCGAGGAGGTCAGAAGCCGTATCGAGCTGACGCCGAGGTCCTTGAGGATCTGCGCGCCGAGACCGACCTCGCGCCATTGCTTGCTGCGCGCCTCGCCCGAGGCGGTTTCATCGGATTTGGGAATGGCGATCACCGGCACCCCGGCGGCGCCGTCGCGCAGCACTACCAGGACGCCTCTACCCTCAGCCTTAAAGCGCGCCAGCGTCCGGCGGATCGTCTTGGCGCCGCCGAAAACGTCGGTGATGAGATTGGCGCGATGCAGCCGCGTCGGTACGTTCTTGCCGTCGCCGATGCGGCCGTAGACGAAGGCCGCGTGATAGACCGGATCGAACGGCGTCAGGAAGGCGTAGCCGGAGAGCGTCCCGATCTCGGATTCCACCGGAAACTCGCCGACCCGCTCGATCAGCTTGTCGCGCGTCTGCCGGTAAGCGATCAGCTCCGCGATCGAGATGCGCTGCAGCCGGTGGCGCTCGGCGAAGGCGGCAAGCTCCGGCCCGCGCATGACAGTGCCGTCGTCGTTCATGAGCTCGGCGAGCACGCCGACCGGCGACAGTCCGGCGAGCCGGCACAGGTCGACGCAGGCCTCGGTATGACCCGAGCGCATCAGCACGCCACCCTCCTTGGCCACCAGCGGAAACACATGGCCGGGCCGCACGAAATCGGCGGCGCCCATATTGCCGTTGGCCAGCGCCCGCACGGTATTGGTGCGCTCCTCCGCCGAGATGCCGGTGGTCAGGCCGTGGCGGGCGTCGACCGAAACGGTGAACGCGGTGCCGAGCGGCGCATCGTTGCGCGCCACCATCGGATCGAGGTGGAGCCGCCGAGCTTCGTCCTGCGCCAGCGGCGCGCAAACGATGCCCGAGGTGTGGCGGATAATGAACGCCATCTTCTCGGGCGTGCACATCGAAGCGGCGACAAACAGGTCGCCCTCGTTCTCGCGATCGTCGTCATCGGCGACGATGACGATTTCGCCGCGAGCGAAGGCGGCGACGGCGGCACTGATACGCTGGTGAGGTTCGTTCATGTTGTTCTTTTGGATGTTCGTCGCCACGGCAGTCAGCGCTGCGGCAGCGCAAATGGCCAATCCGGCGGCTCGCCGACCTGGCCGCGATAGCGCAGATAATGATCGGCGATGACGCATGCCACCATGGCTTCGCCGACCGGCACGGCGCGGATGCCGACACAAGGATCGTGGCGCCCTTTAGTCGATATTTCGGTCTCGCGACCGTAGCG
Source organism: Xanthobacteraceae bacterium (assembly GCA_049284935.1). Lineage (GTDB taxonomy): Bacteria > Pseudomonadota > Alphaproteobacteria > Rhizobiales > Xanthobacteraceae > BOG-931. Next base: position 50,232 of record JBAPYW010000042.1, on the reverse strand, counting down.
GTCGACGGTGCGCCGCGGCGTCAGGATCGAAGACGTGGGCTTGACCGCGAAACGCGCGATCACCGGCTGGCCGGTGGAAATGCCGCCGAGGATGCCGCCGGCATTGTTGGAGAGAAAAACCGGCTTGCCGTCATTGCCCATGCGCATCTCGTCGCCGTTCTCTTCGCCCGACAGCTCCGCGGCACCGAAGCCGGCGCCGATCTCGACGCCCTTCACGGCATTGATGCTCATCAGCGCGGCGGCGAGGTCGGCGTCGAGCTTGCCGTAGATCGGCGCACCGAGGCCTGGCGGCACTCCCTCGGCCACCACTTCGATCACCGCGCCGATCGAGGAGCCGCGCTTGCGCAAGCCGTCGAGATATTCGGCGAAAAAGGCGGCGGTTTCGGCGTCCGGACAGAAGAACGGATTGCGCTCGATCTCGGCCCAATCCCAGCGCCCGCGGTCGATCCGGTGCGGGCCCATCGCAATGAGCGCGCCGCGCACCTGCAATCCCGGCACGAGCTTGCGGGCGATGGCGCCGGCGGCGACCCGCAGCGCCGTCTCGCGGGCGGATTGCCGGCCGCCGCCGCGATAATCGCGCAGGCCGTATTTGATCTCGTAGGCATAGTCGGCGTGGCCGGGCCGATATTTGTCCTTGATGTCGGCATAGTCCTTGCCGCGCTGATCGAGATTGTCGATGAGGAGCGCAATCGGCGTGCCGGTGGTGACCTGCTTGCCGGTCGCCTCGTCGATGAACACGCCGGAGAGGATTTTGACCGCGTCCGGCTCTTGCCGCTGCGAGGTGAAACGCGACTGGCCGGGCCGCCGCCGATCGAGATAGGGCTGAATATCGCCGTCGCTGAGCTCGATGCGCGGTGGGCAGCCGTCGACGACGCAGCCGATCGCCGGCCCATGGCTCTCGCCGAAGGTCGTTACCCGGAAGGAATGCCCGAACGTATTGAATGACATGGTTGAAGAACTTGGCGCGCCAGCAACGGGCAATGGCGCTGAGTGCTCGACGTCAGGCGCGTCGGGCTTGGTAACCCGTCGACTCCACCGGGTCAAACGCCGCCGCGCGAAGGCTCGATTGCGTCAGCAACGATAAAGGTGTTCATGCCGCATTCATCTCGCTGAACGCCGATTAATGAAAAGCTGAACATCCGTTAAGCTACGGAAAAATCAGGGTTATTTTCAATTTTGAGGTTGCGCCTCCGCCCCGCCTATGGCATCGTTGTTTTTGGTAAGGAGGGCGAAAGCCCCGGGGACCCGAAATACGCGCCCGCGAAGCTTAAACTCAACCCTGCCGTTTACGTTCATCACGCAACAAGGACGCAAGCCATGTCAAAGAAGTCAAAGAAGAAGAAGAAAACCAAGATGTAATGACGCATGCGCGCGCCTCGCTTCGAGGCCGCGTCGTCAGCTTCTTGAGTTCGCGAGGCGCCTCGAGCGGTGTTTCGTGACAGCGGCTGGACCAAAGTCCGGCCGCTGCTGTTTTGTTGGTATCGTCGTCCAGGGCCGGCTAGCGGATGTGGCGCCGTCAATCCTTGCCGTTGTCGCCGTTCTTGCCGACGGCGATATCCGGCGCGTCGGGGTGTTTCATGCCGACGATGTGATAGCCGGCGTCGACGTGATGCACCTCGCCGGTGACGCTGCGCGACATGTCGGAGAGCATATACACCGCGGCCTCGCCGACGTCTTCGACGCTGACGTTGCGCCGCAGCGGCGCGTTGTATTCGTTCCATCGCAGGATATAACGCATGTCGCGGATGCCGGAGGCGGCCAGCGTCTTGATCGGTCCCGACGAGATGGCATTGACGCGGATATTCTTCACGCCGAGATCGGCGGCGAGGTAGCGCACCGACGCTTCGAGCGCCGCCTTGGCGACCCCCATCACATTGTAATGCGGCATCCATTTCTCGGCGCCGTAATAGGTCAGCGTCAGCATGGCGCCGCCGTTCGGCATCAGCTTCTCGGCGCGCTGCGCTATCGCCGTGAGCGAGTAGCAGCTCACCAGCATGGTCTGGGTGAAATTGTCCTGCGTGGTGTCGATGTAACGGCCGTCGAGCTGGTCTTTGTCGGAAAACGCCATCGCATGGACTAGGAAGTCGATCGTGCCCCAGGCGGATTGCACGGCGGCGAACACTTGGTCGATGGTCTTTGGCTCGGTGACATCGCAATGGCCGACGACGATGCCGCCGACCTCCTCGGCCAGCGGCTCGACGCGCTTCCTGAGCACCTCGCCCTGATAGGTGAAGGCAAGCGCGGCGCCGTGACCATGGCAGGCTTTGGCGATGCCCCAGGCCAGCGAGCGGTGGTTTGCGACCCCCATGACCAGGCCGCGCTTGCCGCGCATGAGGCCTGAGACTTCCGCCATTCCACTCACCTCGCTGGACGTTTCGGCCCCGGACTCCTATGGCACACGGCCGTAGCAGCCATCAAGCGCGGGGCCTGGAGTTAATGAGCGCCGCTCACGGCGGCCCGCAGCAGCGTATCGGGGCTTAGAGCATGATCCGGAAAAGTGGAGGCCGGTTTTCTGAAAAGATCATGCTCCACCAAGATATTAGAGCGCCGATCGATTCAATCTGAAGCGGTTGCGCTCTAAGGCGCTCACATCCCCTTGCGCGGATCGTAGGGCTTCTCGCTCCGCCACTTCTGCATCAGCGCGGCGAGCTCGGGGTCGCTCCGTTCCGGCAGCATGATGCGCACGGTGGCGAACAGATCGCCGCGGCCCGCTTTCGCCGGAAAGCCCTTGCCCTTGAGACGAAAGGTGCGCCCGCTGCTGGTCCAGGCCGGGATGGCGATTTCAACCGGTTTGTCGAGGGTCGGCACCCGCACCTTCGCCCCCAGCGTGGCTTCGTCGAGCGTGATCGGCAGGTCCAGCCTGAGATTGGCGCCTTCGAGGGTAAAAATCGGGTGCGGCGCAATCGACAGGGTAATCAGCACATCGCCGGCTCCGCCCGGTCCCGGCATACCCTGGCCGCGCAGCCGGATTTGCTGGCCGTCGGCAATGCCCGCGGGAATCTTGACTTCGAGATCCTTGCCGGACGGCAGCCGCAGGCGCTGGGTGACGCCGTGCGCCGCATCGGGCAGCGTAATCGTCAGCGCCGCCGTGACATCGGCGCCGCTGCCGAAATCCTCGGCCTCGAACGCAGCTCCACCGCGGTGCATGCGCGCGCCGGGCCCGGCGCCCGCGCCGCCGAAGGCGTCTCTGAGGATATCCTCGAAACCGCCAAAACCGCCGCCACCGCGGCCGCCCCGGGTGGTCCGGGTAAAGCCCTCGGGGCCGAAGCTGAAAGTCTCAAAGTCCCCTTCCGGCGTAAAACCGCCGCCCGGGCGTGCGCCGGCGCCGGGGGGAAAGCCCTGGAATCGCGGCTTGCCCTCGGCGTCGATCTCGCCGCGGTCATACGCCTTGCGCTTGTCGTCCTCACCGAGGATTTCATAGGCGGCATTGATCTCGGCGAAACGCGACGCCGCGTTCGGATCGTTCTTGTTGGCGTCGGGATGCAGTTTTTTTGCCAGGCGTCGGAACGCGCTCTTGATATCGGCTGCGCTCGCCTTGCGATCAACGCCCAGCACCTGATAGGGATCACGCATCCCCCATCGACTCCGCTTAAGTTCCGGGGCTGGCCCCGCCCGCCCATATCTTGCAATGTGGGATTTACGCCACCGCCCTGCAATGCGTTTCTATCGGTGGCGGGAGCGCGACGATGATCCGATCAGCCCTGCTTGAGAGGTTTTAGGCTTTTCACCTCCCACTTTCCCTCGCGCGTGCGGCAGGCCGCGCCTTGCAGCCATGCCTCCGATTCGCCGCGGACGTAGCTCGCCAGGAAATCGCGGCAGGTGAAGGCGCCCTCGCTGTAGGATGCGGCGAGGGGCGTGATGTTACCGCCGGCCCCGGTATGCGGATTCTCCCAGGGGATGCTGCTATCCTTCGCCGCATGCGCGAGTACGTCGGCTGCGACCGCGCGCGCATAAGCGAGGTCGACCTCGGACGGCGGCGCGGCGGTGGCGGCATGGCCCGCTTTGTCGGTCGGCCGGGTCGTGGTGCCGGTCTGCTCGACGTCCGGGTCGGCTTTGGAGAATAGCGAATCGAGCTGATAGGAGCAGCCGGCGGCCGTGAACGCGCCAAGCAGGGCCGTTACGGCCGCAAATCGCTGCAGCGGCCAACATAGGCGTGGCGCCCCGGTTCCACTATATAGACACCGGCGGCCTGCTTCCCGATTGCCGCACGCGAGCACTGGGTACTCCGCAGAATGTCCGACGCAGCGCCGATAGAACACCCGGGTTGGTTAACGGGCGGTGACTTCACCGCGGCCGGCGAACCGTTCCGCCTGTTTGCCGCGTGGTTTGCCGAGGCCCAGAGCGCCGAACCGGTCAATCCGGACGCTATGGCGCTGGCGACCGTCGATGCCGACGGGCTGCCGAATGGACGGATGGTGCTGTTGAAGGGTTTCGATGAGCGCGGCTTTGTTTTTTACACCAATCTCGACAGCGTCAAAGGTCATGAATTGGCGGCGGCGCCGAAGGCGGCGCTGACGTTTTACTGGAAGTCGCTGCAGCGCCAGGTTCGCGTCCGCGGCAGCGTCGAGTCGGTCTCGGTGGCGGAAGCCGACAGCTACTTCGCCACGCGCTCGCGCATGGCCCAGATCGGCGCTTGGGCCAGCAAACAGTCGGCCGCGCTGGAAAGCCGCATGGCCTTCGAAAAGGCGGTAGCGCGTTACACGACGAAATTCGCAATCGGCCCGGTACCGCGGCCGCCGCACTGGTCGGGCTATCGTGTGGTGCCGCAGGGAATCGAGTTTTGGCAGGAGCGGCCGTTTCGGCTCCATGACCGTATCGCCTTCACACGCGCGAGCGCGACGGCACCGTGGAGCAAGACGCGGCTTTATCCATGAGCATGATCCCGAAAAGTGGGAACCGGTTTTCGGAAAAGATCACGCTCCAGCCGAAATAAGCATGAGCTCAAACGCGAAACTTGGCGTCAGCAGGATCGGAAGAGCCAAATGCCTATGAGCAACCAGCCGCGCCGGACGCTCCTCCTCACCGGGGCGAGCCGCGGCATCGGCCACGCGACCGTCAAGCGCTTCTCTGCCGCCGGTTGGCGCGTCATCACCTGTTCGCGCCACCCGTTCCCGGAGAATTGTCCGTGGGAAGCCGGCCCCGAGGACCACGTCCAGGTCGATCTGGCGGATCCCGATAACACCGACGCGGCGATCGCCGAGATCAAACGGCGGCTCAACGGCGAGCTGCATGCGTTGGTCAACAACGCCGCGATCTCACCCAAAGGAACCGGCGGCAAGCGGCTCGGCTCGATCGACACCTCACGCGACGATTGGCATCACGTCTTCCAGGTGAACTTCTTTGCCCCGATCATGCTGGCGCGCGGGCTGCTTGACGAGCTCAAGGCCGCCAAGGGCTCGGTCGTCAACGTCACCTCGATCGCCGGCTCGCGGGTGCATCCGTTCGCGGGCGCCGCCTATGCGACCTCGAAGGCGGCGCTCGCCGGGCTGACGCGCGAGATGGCCGCCGATTTCGGCGCGCTCGGCGTGCGTGTCAACGCCATCGCGCCGGGCGAGATCGACACCGCGATGCTGTCGCCCGGCACGGAAAAGATCGTCGAGATGATCCCGATGCACCGCCTCGGCACGCCCGACGAAGTGGCAAAGATCATCTACGTGCTGTGCACGGACACTTCGTCCTACGTCAACGGCGCCGAAATCCACATCAACGGCGGCCAGCACGTATGAGGTCAACATGCGTTCGACGGCACGGTCTTTTGTTTTCCGAGCAATCCTGCAGGCATCGCTGACTTGCGCGGCAGCGACATTTTCTCCCGACTTAAGCTACGCCCAGGCAAGCGTCAGCGCGCAGGATGCCTACGAGATCGGCGTCGAGGCTTATATTTATTTCTATCCGCTCGTCACGATGGATGTAACCCGGGAGCAAATCAACCACACTCCCGGAGCGCCGGCCAATAGCCTCGTCAACAGATTTGTTCACATCCGCACCTTCCCTCCGGCCGACTTCAGGGCCGTGGTGCGGCCCAACTTCGACACGCTTTATTCGTCGGCGTGGCTCGACCTCACCAAGGAGCCGATGGTCGTCTCGGCACCCGACACCGGCGGGCGCTACTATCTGTTGCCGATGCTCGATATGTGGACCGACGTCTTCGCGGTCCCGGGAAAGCGCACCAGCGGAACTGCGGCAGCTCATTTCGCCGTCGTGCCGCGCGGATGGACGGGCGACCTGCCGGTTGGCGTCAGGCGCATCGAGGCGCCGACGCCGTATGTCTGGATTATCGGCCGCACCCAGACCAAGGGCCCGCAGGATTACGCGGCCGTCAACAAGGTACAGGACGGTTACACCATCACGCCGCTGTCGCAGTGGGACCATGGGCCGGCACCGGCTCAGCCACCGCTTGCCCTGCCGCTTCACGTAACGGCGCCGGCGCCGCTCGAACTTGTCAACACCATGCCGCCGCTGACCTATTTCAAGCGGGGGGCCGAACTCATGAAGGTGAACCCGCCGCACCTCACCGATTGGTCGATAATCGCGAGATTGGAACGGATCGGCATTGAGGTTGGTCGGAGCTACGAACCGGAGAAGCTCGATCCCGCCGTTCAAGACGCCCTGAAAAAAGCCGCGGCCGACGGCCTGAAGTTTATGCATGACAAGATCCCCACCCTCGCCCGCGCGGTCAACGGCTGGCAAATGAACACAGACACGGTGGGCGTGTACGGCAATTACTACCTCAAGCGCGCCGTCATTGCGCTCGTCGGTCTCGGCGTGAACCCGCCGGAAGATGCCGTTTATCCGCTGATCGTCGCGGACGCGGACGGCAAGCCACCGACCGGCGATCACAATTACATCTTGCATTTCTCCAAGGCCGAACTGCCGCCGGTCGACGCGTTCTGGTCGGTGACGATGTACGACGCCGAGGGATTCCCGGTCGCCAATGCGATCAACCGTTTCGCCCTCGGCGACCGCGACGCGCTGAAATACAACGCCGACGGATCGCTGGATCTCTATATCCAGCACGGCGATCCCGGCGGCGACAGAACCGCCAATTGGCTGCCCTCGCCCAGCGCCGGCACGCTCGGACTGACCATGCGGCTCTATGCGCCGAAGGCGGCGGTGCTGAACGGAAGCTGGGCGCCGCCGCCGTTGCGCCGGCAACAATGACGGCGCGGGTCGATCGGCACGGGCTTGACGCTCGCCATCAGCCATGGGCAAGGATGAGACCCTCCTGCAGGCAACGCTCGATACTGCGCCCGGCGAGCAACATGACCATGGACAACTCTGACTTTCTGCACGCCACGCCCTTTATCGATAGCGACGATCCGGCCATCCAAGCCTTCGCCCACCGCGCGGCCGGCAACGCGCGAACGGCGAAGGACAAGGTGATCGCGCTTTACCGCGCGGTGCGCGATTCGATCCAATACGATCCCTATATCGACTTTTTCGATCCGGCCGAATTCCGTGCCAGCGCCGTGCTTCAAGCCGGCAAGGGCTTCTGTGTGGGAAAGTCGGCGTTGCTGGCGGCCGCGGCCCGCGTCTGCGGCATCCCGGCGCGTCCCGGTTATGCCGACGTGCGCAACCACCTCACCTCGCAGCGGCTTCGCGACCGGGTCGGCGATACGTTCTGCTGGCACTCCTACACGGAACTTTATATCGACGGAAAATGGGTCAAGTGCACGCCGGCCTTCGATTCCGCGCTGTGCGCGCGGGCGAACATCAAGCCGCTCGATTTCGACGGGGTGAACGACAGCCTGTTCCATCCGTTCGACCAGGCCGGACGGCGGCACATGGAATATCTCAAGGACCGCGGCGCATTTCCCGACGTGCCGTTCGCAACGATCGTGGCGGACTTCAAAAAGCTCTATCCCAAGCTTCGTGCCGCCGACCCGGCCGCCGCGAGCTTCCGCGACGAAGTCACCACCTGATTTTTGCAAAGACGTTCAGCGGCTAGCACCGCGAAGCTGCCAGCCATTCACCCATACAAAAAGTCCAGCACCGCGGTTTCGGCGAGCACCGCTTCGGGAATGCCGTGGCGGGCGGAGCGGCTGCGCTCTTCGGCGCTCTGCGTCGCCTGCAGATAGGCGCCGAGGTGCCGCGCCCGCTCGATGATGCGATTGCCTTGCGGCAGGCGCTCCGTTTCGAAACGGCGCAGCCCGGCTTCGATGTCGTCGCCGTCGACCGCAGCAACGAGCGCCGCCGCGTCGTCGGCCGCCTTGGACACTCCGGCCGCGACATGAGGCCTCGCCACGAAGGCCGCATCGCCGATGATGGCGACCCGGCCGAATGCAAGGCGCGGGCTCGCCAGATCGTAAATCGGCTGCAGGATCGGCTCCTCGATCAGCCGCACGATGTCGCGCAATTGCGGCGCCAATAACCGCTCCGCCGCCGCGCGCATGCCGGCGATGGCGTCGCCGCGGATCAGCGGCGGCGGAATCGAAATCGCGTGCCTGACGCCGTTTTCGTCGGTGAGCAGCCGCGGAAGCTCGCTCGCCTCGTCCGCCGGGCGGTACCAAACAATATTGTAGCGGCGCTGTCCTGCTCGCAGATCGTTGTCTGGGCCGGCGACCGGATAGCCGAGGAATTGTTCGCCGGGCGGCAGGCAGAACGTCATCGCTTCGAACAAATCGCGGTGAATAGCGGCCGGCAGTGCGCTCTCCGCAATGAGCGCGCGCCAGGCGGCGTAGCCGGCGCAAAGCGGCGCGACGGCGGGCAGGCAGAGCTGGCGCACGGTCGAACGCAGGCCGTCGGCGCCGATCAGCACGTCGCCCACCGCAATGCCGCCATCGCTGAAATGGGCCATCACGCCGCTGCTGCCCTGCTCGAATGCACGAAAGCTGCGGCCGCGGTGATAGCAGCCCGGCGGGAACCCATCGCGCAACACCCGGTAGACGCGCTCCCAGGCAGTCAGCACCTGCGGACATGCTCTTGTGCCGACCACGCGGCCGGCGGCATCGAGGATTTGCCGCGTCGTGATGGCGACGCCGAGATCGCGCACGTCGAGGCCGAGCGCGGCGAGCCGGGCGATCAGCTCGGGTTGGGCGACGATCCCGGCGCCGCGGCCGGCAAGCTCGCCGGCGACGCGCTCGAAAATGTCGACTTCCCAGCCGCGCCGCGTCAGCATCATGCCGGTCAACAGGCCGCTCATCGAGCCGCCGATGATGAGGGCGCGGCGTTGGGTGCGGCGTTGCGGCATGGAATGCCCGGCTATTTCGCATCATGCGAACGTTCTGTATTGTATTGTGACAATAATCACCGGAGGAACGCCATGGCCCTGACGATGCTGGACAAGACAACCGACCGCGCCGACACGACGGCATGGCCAGGCGCGATCGCCGCGGAATTCGAGGCCGAGCGCCACAACCACAATGGCTGCGTCGGCACCGCGCTTGTCTCGGAAAGCGACCGGGTCCGGGTTTGGATCATCCGGCTGGCGCCCGGCGAGCGCGTCGGCTTCCATCGTCATGTGCTGGACTATTTCTGGACCTGCATCACCGGCGGCCGCGGCCGCCAGCACGTCCATGACGGCACCACCGTCGAATACAGCTATCGGCTGGGCGAAACCCGGCACGAGACCTACGGACCCGGCCAGTTCAAGGTTCACGACCTGACGAATATCGGCGACCAGGAGATGGTCTTCATGACCGTCGAATTCCTCGACAGCGCCAACAAGCCGCTCGCAATCCCTGAAACCGTCCGCGCCGCTGCGTAACAGCTTCGTCGGTGCTTGCCTGCCACTTTCTTGCGGAAGTCGCTACCGTTTCCGGATGCGCCCCCCGTGTTCCGGAATGGTGCGTAGAATTCGGTCAAGGCTGAGGAATGATCTTTTCGTTCGATCTTCTGATCAACGCCCTTGTTTCCGGCATCCTGATCGGCGCCTTCTATGCGGCGGTGACGGCCGGCGTGTCGCTGTCGTTCGGCATCCTCGACATCGTCAACATCGCGCACCCGGCCTTCGTCATCCTCGGCTCCTACATCGCCTATATCGTCAGCATCAGCCTCGGCCTCGACCCGATCGTCACCAGCATCCTGGTGATGCCGGCGTTCTACGCGCTCGGCGCCGGCATCTATCAGGTCTATTACGTCTCGTTCGAGAAGCGCGGACAGGAATCGCTGCGCGGTCTCGCCTTCTTTTTCGGTCTGCTGTTCATCACCGAAGTGTCGCTGGTGCTGTATTTCGGCGTCGACTATCGCTACGTCGAGGCGCCCTATATCGGTCCGACCTGGCATATCGGCTACGTCGACATCCCGATGCGGCTTCTGGTGCCGTGCCTGGTTTCGCTGGCGTTGATCGCGCTGCTGCAGCTGGTGCTGACGCGCACGTTCATCGGCCGCGCCATCATGGCGGTGGCGCAGGATCAGTTCGCCCTGCAGCTGATGGCGGTGGACCCGATCCGGATCAAGCGCATCGCCTTCGGCATTTCGATCGCCACCGCCTCGCTCGCCGGCGCCTTTCTCATCATCATCCAGCCGGTCGAGCCGTCGGTCGGCCGGCAATATATCGGCCGCGTGTTCGCGATCTGCGTGCTCGGCGGCATGGGCAGCCTGCCGGGAACCCTGATCGCCGCCATTTTGGTCGGCGTCTTCGAAAGCCTGACCTCGACGTTCTACGGTCCGTCCTGGGCACCGGCGGTGTCGTTCGGCTTTCTGCTGCTGGCGCTGGCGGTGTGGCCGGCCGGCCTGTTGGGACGCTAGCCGTGCGCTCGCCCCTGTTCTTCCTCATCTGCCTCATCGCCGGCGGCGCCGTATTCGCCGCTGCGGTCGCCCTCGATAACGACTATTATTTTTTCGCCGGCTATGTGGTGCTGCAATACGTCGTGCTGTCGACGGCGTGGAACATTCTCGGCGGCTATTGCGGCTACGTGAATTTCGGCTCGGCCGCCTTCTTCGCGCTCGGCGCCTATTCGACCGTCGCCCTGCACCGGCTTTATCCGCTGCCGATTCCCGCCATGCTGATTGCCGGCGGCGTGGTATCGGGCGTCGTCGGCTTCGGCATGGGCTATCTGACGCTGCGGCTGCGCGGTGCCTTCTTCGCCATCGCGACGCTGGCGCTCGCCGTCGTCCTGGAGACGCTGATCGTCAACTGGGAGTATGTCGGCGGCTCGCGCGGCGCCTATATCGTGCGGCCGGAGTCGATCGGTCCGTTCGGCAACTACATCGAATACCTGTTCCTGATCATGATGCTGCTGGCGGTGGCGGCGATTACGGCGGCGCGCGTGATCGAACGCTCGCGTCTGGGCTTCGGCTTCGCCACGATTCGCGACGACGAACTGGCGGCGGAGGCTTCCGGCGTGCCGACGCTGCGGCTGAAGCTGATCGCGACCACGATTTCCGGCGCGCTCATGGGAATGGCGGGCGCGCCGTTTCCCTATTACATCGGCTATCTGCAACCGTCCTCGGCGTTCGGCCTTGATTACGCCGTCAACTCCATCGCCATGCCGCTGATCGGCGGCACCACGAGCTGGGTCGGCCCCTTGATCGGCGCCATCCTGCTCGGCTCGCTACAGCAGCTGGCGACGGTGACGATTTCGTCGGCGGTCAATCTGCTGATCGTCGGCCTGCTATTGGTCGGTTTCGTGATCGTCGCGCCGAACGGCATCATCGGGCTGGTGCACAAATATTTGCAGCGCAAGCCGGATGATTTCGTCGGCCGCCGCCACGTCGACGCCGAGGCGCCGGATCGGGTAGCGGGGCCTGCGCCATGACCGAACTGCTCGAGATCGACAACCTCGGCAAGCGCTTCGTCGGCTTCGTGGCGCTGGAGAATATTTCGCTCGCGGTGGCGGCCGGCGAGCGGGTCGGCCTGATCGGTCCCAACGGCTCCGGCAAGTCGACGCTGGTCAACTGCATCTGCGGCACGCTGCGCAACGATACCGGCTCGGTGCGCTTCGACGGCCACGTCCTCGACGGCTCGACCGCGCATCAACGCACGCACCGCGGGCTCGCTCGCACCTTCCAGCTGCCGCGGCCGTTCGCGAGCCTCAGCTTGCTCGACAATATGCGCATTCCGCTGATCTACACCGTGGCGGCGCGCGGCACTCATCGGTCCGGGCACGAGATCGAGACGCGCTGCGTCGAGCTGCTGCGCGAGGTCGGCCTGGAGGCGAAGGCGCAGCGGCTGCCGCGCGACCTGACCCAGGTCGAGATGCGCAAGCTCGAGCTGGCGCGCGCTATGGCGGCGGAACCCAAGCTCTTAATCGCCGACGAATCGATGGCCGGCCTGACCCACTCGGAGATCGAGGAGATCATTGCATTGCTGCTGCGCTTGAACGAGCGCGGCGTGACCATCATCCTCATCGAACACATCATGCGCGCGGTGATGAGTTTTTCCCGGCGGCTGGTGGTGCTGGTCTCTGGGCGCAAGATCGCCGACGGTCCGCCGGACGCGGTCATACGCGATCCGGAAGTGGAGAGGGCTTACCTTGGCTAGCAGCCTCACCGTCGCCGGCCTCCACGCCGCCTATGGCGCGGTGCGCGTGATCGACGACGTGTCGTTCAAGGTCGGCGCCGGCGAGACCGTGGTGCTGCTCGGTACCAACGGCAACGGCAAGTCGACGCTGATGAAGTGCATCATGGGGGTGGTGCGGCCGAGCGCCGGATCGATCGTCGCCGAGATCGACGGCATCCATCACGACCTCGTCGGCCGCAGCACCGAACAGATCGCCGATCTCGGCATCGCGCTGGTGCCGGAGGGACGCCGGCTGTTTCCCAAGCTCACGGTCGAGGAAAACCTGCTGCTCGGCGCCTCGCGCCCGGCCGCGCGCCGCGAGCTGGCCCGCAACCTCGCCGTCTGTTTCGAGACCTTCCCCCGCCTCGCCGAGCGCCGCGCCCAGCTCGCCGGCAACATGAGCGGCGGCGAGCAGCAGATGCTCGCGCTCGGCCGCGCGCTGATGCTGGCGCCGAAGATCCTCTTGGTCGACGAACCCTCGGTCGGGCTGGCGCCGATGCTGGTCAGCCGCACCATCGATGCGATCGCCGAGATGAAGGCGCGCTACCATCTCACCGTGCTGATGGCGGAACAGAACTTCACCCAGGCGATCCGCATCGCCAACCGCGGCTACGTGATCGTGCACGGCAAGATCGCGTTCGAAGGGCGCACGATGGACGAGCTCAACAACAACGATCTGATCAAGAAATTTTATTTGGGGCTGTGAGGGCGCGGCTGCCGCCTTCTTCGCGACGGTGCCACCGCGCCCGTACAGTGCCGGCTAATTCCCGATCGCCTTTTCGTAGGGGTAAATCACTTCGCCGCTCTTGTATTGCGGCGGATAGATGATCACCTCGGTCTTCAGGTCGCGGAAATCGTCGATGCTGTTGCCCTTGATGTTTTGGAATTGCGCCGCCAGCGTGCGCTCCTCCACCCACTCGCCCTCCTTGCCGAATTTCACGTCGCCGACCACGGTCTTGAACGTGGTCTGACGGATATAGTCAGCGAGCACGTCGTCGTTGAGGCTCTTGGTGGCGGCGATGGCGTCGCCGAGCACCTGCAGATCGGCATAGGCCCACACCGGCATATAGTAGCCGAGCGGGTCGGTGCCGGCGGCCTTGGCGCGCTCCTGATATTTCTTGATCAGCTCCAGCGAGCCGGGAAATTCCATCGACTTGACCGGCAGCCAGGTCTCGTAATTGACGACGCCGTTGAGCAGCGGGCCGAGCTGGGTCTTGAACACCGTCGCCTGCAGGCCGACCATCGCGCCGCCCCACATTTTCGGTTTGAAGCCGACTTCATGCATCGACTTGATCATGCCGACGGTGTCGAGCGGATAGGAGCAAATCACCAGCAGATCCGGGTTGCTGGCCTGGATCGCCCGCACGATCGGGGCGAAGTCGATGGTGGATGGCGGATAGCTCTTTTCGTAGACGATCTTGAAGCCCGCCGCCTCGGCGTTCTCGTGCGCCCCCTCGCAGGCGTTGCGGCCGAACTCGGCGTCCGCCGAGGCCAAGGCGATGGTCTGCGGCTTGGGTTTCTGCTGTTCGGCCACCTTGAAGAAGCCGCGCGTGAACGCCGGCTTCGGCGTCGGGCCGTTCGGGATCATCGAGAAATATTTCGGATAGTTGAACCGCTCGTTGATGCCGGTGCCGAACAGACTGATGAACAGCTTCTTGTGCTGAATCGCCACCGGCATCGCCGCCGCGATCTGAGTCGAGGCGTAGCCGCTGACGATCAGATCGACTTTGTCGATATCGAGCAGCTTGGCGTAGATGCCGGGGACTTGCGACGGACTGCTCTGATCGTCGTAGTAGACGAGCCGGACCGGCCGGCCGAGCAGCCCGCCCTTGGCATTGATGTCGTCTTCCCACACCTGCATGGCCACCAGCGACATCTTGCCGTTGGCGGCGAGCGGACCAGTGAGCGACATGCCGAGACCGATCTTGATCGGCTCGGCGGCTTTGGCTGGAGCCGCGGTGAAGAATAGCGCGGCGACCGCGGCCGACCATGCCAGACGGCTCATAAACCGTTGCGGTTTTGTGGACATTTCCATCCCTTTCGTTTGTGCATCGGGATGCCCCCGAAGCGGCCGGGATCTTTTGATTAATTCTGCGGACAAACCCCAAAGCGGCACGACTATGCGCGTGTTCCCAGGCCTGTTGCAAGGCGGCCGCGCCGATAGTGGGCGGCATCGCGTTGATCGCCAAGTCTTGATGCGGCTACCACCGCGATCCGCCGCAGCGCGTCCTAATGCGGGCAGGCGTTCACTTCGATGGTGACGTGCGAGAGCCCGGCGAGACCCTCGAGCCGCGCTTTGTAGACCGACGGCGCTTGCGGGGCATCCGAGACGACGGACGCGATCATGGCGGCATGGCCCGGACCGACCTGCCACAGATGCAGATCGGTCAGGCGGTCACCGCCGATCTCGATGCGCTGGCGGATGCGTCGCGCCAGCTCCGGATCGGGAACGGTGTCGAGCAGCACCCGGCCGGCCGTGCGGACGAGGCTCAGCGCCCAGGACAAGATCACGAGCATGCCGACCAGCCCCACCGCCGGATCGATGAAGGTCCAGCCGAACGCCCACGCCGCCGACAGGCCGACGATCGCCAGCACCGAGGTCAGCGCATCGGCCAGCACGTGCACGTAAGCGGCGCGCAAGTTGGAGTCCCGATGATGGTCATCATGATGCGCGGTAGGGGCGGAGTGCTCAGCCGCGGAATGGTCGGCCAAATCATCGGCGTGGTCGTGATCAGAATCGTGCAGCAGCCAGGCGCTGGCCAGGTTCACGCACAACCCGAGCGCGGCGATCGGGATCGCCTCGCGGTAGTGGATCGCGATGGGATGCAGGAGCCGCAGCACCGACTCGTAGCCGATGCCAATCGCGATCATGCCGAGAATGATGGCGCTGGCGAACGCCGCCAGTTCGCCGAACTTGCCGGTGCCCAGTGAAAAGCGCGCGTCCTCGGCGTGGCGGCGGGCGAACAGATAGGCAAGCCCGGCGATCGCCAGCGCGGCGACATGCGTCGCCATGTGCCAGCCGTCGGCGACCAGCGCCAGCGAGCCGAACAGCGTGCCGCCGGTAATCTCGACGACCATCATCAACGCCGTCAGCGCCACCACGCTCCAGGTGCGCCGCTCGTGCTCGCGGTGATGCTCGCCAAGAAAGGCGTGCTGATGCGTCCAAGGGGTGACGGAATGCGAATGCATGAGGCACCTCGCTTACAACAGCTAAATTATTCTTCACCCCTACCGGCACTCCGAGACCCATTGCCCCTCGAGCGTGTCCTGGGAGTCGATCATGGTCTTGCCGGAAACGGTCGCCCGTGTCCGGGTGGTCGCGGTGTAGTGATGCGGGCTGTCGAAGGTGAACTCTCCGGCCTGCTCCATGTCGAGCTGGCCCCTGCAGGTGACATGCCAAGTCAGCTTTTGACCGCTGACGCTGCGCTCGATCGGCGTGCAGCTTGCATTGCCCACGCTCGGGCTCGGCGCGAAGGTCGTCGCCAGGTCGCGCGCCTGGTCCTGCGTCAGACAGCGAGAGCTCTCATGCGGCGGGCCGATCACGCCGCCGGTTTCGGTCCGGCTGATAATTCGCCACAGGCCGGGGGCGATCTCGTCGGCGCGGGTGACCCCGGCGGCCGAGGCGGCGAGCGCAAGGACGGCGGCAGTCAAGGCAACGCGAAAAAACCGGCGCATCTTTCCCTGGCTTGTCATTCACTCAACGACTGAGCCTGACCCTGATCCCGATACCATATACCCGGCAAATCCTGCCGGGGAGGTCGTGTTATTTCCCTGCCCAAACAAAGAGGTGGGAGCGAGTAGCGGCCGGACCGAGGCGGCGGCCGGACCCGCCAAGAGGAGCTAACAAGAGGAACTAAGCAGCCTTTCACCCGTTATCACGACTGTTCAAGGTTCAGTGAAGTGCGTTTCCAGCGCCCGATCCCGTACGTACTTACGTGAAGGTGACGAAACCCATTACCCGGCCGCGGCGACCGATCGACGCAAACCCGGGAGGATGCCATGAATCATTCGATGTACAGCGCGGATAGCCGCACGCATTTGAAGATCGTGGCCGTTGGGCTCCTGTGCGCGACATTGGTTGCGGCCGTCGGCATTTTCGCCCATGTCAACGCCATCGATCTCGGCACCGCCCCGCTTGTAAAAGCCGGTCAGCAGACGGCCGTGAGCGGCCACCTCCCCGCCATCCGGTAAGCTCGTCTCCGCGCCGAAAGTTGCACCTTCACGTCTTCGGAGTGGCATTCGTCGGCGTCGCCGGCAGGCTTTCGACCGCCTTGCCGGTGAATAGGACGGGCCCGGTCGGCACCCCGCTCGGCGAGCCGCCGGCGGGCTCGAGCGATACGGCGTATGTCGCCCCCCGCAACGTGTCGACGTTGGTATTGGCTGGAAGCGCGCGCTGCGTGAATTCCTCATTGCCCACGATTCCGAGCGAACGCGGGCTTGGAAACTGCTTGGAGATCAACCACAGCTCGTAGCTTCGCCCGACCTCGGGTGTAGCCGACACCCGCCGTACGATCAGCGTCCGCTTTTGCGTGTCGAGGGTGAGGAGGAACGCCGGTGCGGTCGGCTCTTGTTGCAGCACCGCAACCAGCCGGTCCTGGGCCGGGCGTGCCGGTTCCTGGGTTCGCGCGACCTGGCCCGGACCCGCCGGCCGCATCTGCGCCGGAATGAGATCGGGTTTGAACTGCCCCACGGCGATGTAGATCGCAAGCAGAGCAGCGAGCGCGCCGATGCCAAGTGTCATGTCCCGCCAGCGCTTGACCTTGCTCTCCAGTGAGACGACGTCGGCACTGCGTTCGACTTGCTTTGGCGCCGGTCCTGGCGATGACGGTGCGGCTGCCGGACCGGTTGGTGCCTGGTCTTGTATCGCCTTCGCCGGCTCGGTTTCCGGCGGCAAAAGGTCCGCGGCCAGCGCGGCTGCTGCCGGCGGCACCTCCTGCTCCGGCGCCGCGGCTTGCGGCAAGTCTATACCGCTGGGTGTTGCGACCGGGCCGATCTCGATCTTGATCTTCTCCCAGACCCGCGGCGGCGGCTCGACCGCCTCGACCATCACGTTGAGTTCGCCGAGCCGGCGCTCCCACTGGCGCACGGCCGCCTCGAATTGCGGATCGAACGAAAGCAACGCCTCGGCCTGGTCCCGCTCCTGGGCGGAGAGCGTGCCGAGCACGTATTCGGCGGCGAGCGTATCCTGGTCGTCCTCGAACATGGCTACCCCGTAAGCTCTTCCCACATCACAGTCCTATACACTCGCGGATTTCCAGCAGGCTGCGACGCAACCAAGTCTTGATTGTGTTCACCGGGATATCGAGTTTCTGCGCCAGCTGATCGCGGCTCCAGCCGCTGTAATAGGCCAAGAGCACGATGCGCTGCTTTTCCGGATCGAGCTTGCCGAGGCAGGACAACAGCCGCCTGAGTTCCTCGGTCATCTCGCGACGCGCCAGCGGCGCGGGCGTCTCGGCCGCCACCCCGAGCGCCGCGGGCTCCTCCTCGATCGAGGCTTCGCCCTTCTTGCGCACGATGTCGATCGCCCGATTGCGCGCCATCGCCACCATCCAGGTGATCGGGCTGGCGACCGTGGGATCGAACTTGTCCGCCGACTTCCAGACCTTGAGGTAGGTTTCCTGCATGACCTCTTCCGCCAAGTCGGGCCTACGCAAGATACGGAGCAGGACACCGTAGAGTTTCGCACGGGTTGCTTCATAAAGCCGTTCGAATGCGGCCACGTCGCCTTTGGCGACGGCTGCGAGCAGCCAGACGAGTTCCGCCTGCATCAACATCACTGCCCCCGGCCCCCGGGAACCCCCATGGGCGCCCTTAGACGGGATTGATTATCGCCACGGAAGCGGGCGCTCGTCGAGAGCGAAACGGGGGTAAAGCGATGCCGAAGCGGCAGATATTTCTCCGCTCACGGGCCAAAGCGGCCTCCAGCACCGCAGGCAAGGCGCAAAGACCCGGCCCCGCTGGCGCGGCGGACGAGCGGGTCGCAGTGACCGGTAAGGTTCAGGCCGGCGCGCTGCCGCGCACGCGCATAAGCCCGAGCGCATCAAGCTCGGTTTGCTCGCTGGCGGTTTCCGCCCCGCGCTCGCGCATCTGGTCGCGCTCGTCGAGCAGCTCGACTTTCTTCAGCTCGTCCAAGGCGTCGTCGAGCGCCAACTTGGCGTCTTCAAGCTGGGTGCGCAGTTCGTCGGCCGAGCGCTTGAGATTCTCGCGCCGCCCGATTGCGGCTTTGGCATAGGTTGGATAGGCAAAATGCCCGGGATCGTGGATACCGGCGCGGTCCTGCTCGACCCGGATCTCGCGCTCCAGGTCGGCGGCCATACGGTCGAACTCGGCGATCATGGCCTCGATTTGCGCGACTTTGCGCCGTTTCTCGTCGACCTGAAATTTCTTCAAACGGATAAGCGTCTCACGGGACTTCATCGACTGCTACTCCCCCGAAGCCGCGGGCCCACGGCGCCGCAAGGCCCCACCACGCGGCGCCACGGATCGCAATCATGCCACGATAACGTTAGCGTTCGGTTTCCGAGCCGGGCGTCATCGGGCCGAAACGTCTTGGTTGCGTGTCGGCACCGTGCCGGCCGTCGCCACCGCCATGGTTACCATCGAGGTGCGGCTCTTAACGCTGTGTTTACCCGGGCCGTTAATCATTGCGCCGTCCTTGGGATCAAGGGGAGGCTCGTCCGGCGACGATGGAGGGCGAGTCTCAAGAGTCGGTTAGCGCCGAACCTTAACCCGGAAGATGAGCGCCCGCGTGGCTAGAAAACCACTCTTTCGCAAGACCTTAAGGCGATATTCTGGAATTTGCCGAAGGAATGCTTGCATAAGGGAATCAGGTTTTGTTAACCATATCGCGTTTACAGTTTCGAATCAGTTTGTCCCAAGGCGTTTTTCGGGGGCCGCCGCTGGGGCGTGCCAACCTTAAGCCGCGCGGCGAGGAAAGGGACTGGCATGCGCGTATTGCTGATCGAAGACGATAGCGCCACGGCGCAATCGATCGAGTTGATGCTCAAGTCGGAAAGCTTCAACGTCTACACGACCGATCTCGGCGAGGAAGGGATCGATCTCGGCAAGATCTACGACTACGACATCATCCTGCTCGACCTTAATCTGCCGGATATGTCGGGCTTTGAGGTGCTGCGCAGCCTGCGCGTCTCGAAGGTCAAGACGCCGATCCTGATCCTGACCGGCCTCGCCGGCATCGAGGATAAGGTGAGAGGCCTCGGCTTCGGCGCCGACGACTACATGACCAAACCCTTCCACAAGGACGAACTGGTGGCGCGCATCCACGCCATCGTGCGGCGCTCCAAGGGTCACGCCCAATCGGTCATCCAAACCGGCGATCTCGTCGTCAACCTCGATACCAAGACCGTCGAGGTCAGCGCCGCGCGCGTGCATCTGACCGGCAAGGAATACCAGATGCTCGAGCTGCTGTCGCTGCGCAAGGGCACGACGCTGACCAAGGAAATGTTCCTCAACCACCTCTATGGCGGCATGGACGAGCCGGAGCTGAAGATCATCGACGTCTTCATCTGCAAGCTGCGGAAAAAACTCGCCAATGCCTCGAACGGCAAGAACTACATCGAAACGGTGTGGGGGCGCGGCTACGTGCTGCGCGAGCCGATCGAGGACGAGGCGAAAATCTCCGCTTAAAGCTTCGCGTTCCGCGACTTTTAAGCAAAACCCCGGCCGGGCGGCCGGGGTTTTTGCTTGTAGTTCCACCATCCTCCGCCGCCCCGCGGGGCAGCAAAGCATAGCGTCATCCCACGCCGCTGACCGCCACCAAGCGCGGTAGTGGCCTTTCAGCCGCCGACGGGCCATATGCCCGCGGATTCGGCACATAGAGGCCGCGCGCCTCCGCCACCACCTTGAAGCTGTCGGTCAGCCCGACCACGGTCTCCGCCGCGCCGAGCACGAGGTAGCCGTCGCCGGCGACGACGCGGGCGAGGCGATTGAGCAGGCTGATTTTCGTCTCCTGGTCGAAATAGATCAGCACGTTGCGGCAGAAGATCAGATCGAACACGCCGAGATGGGAGAAATCGGACAACAGGTTGACCTGCTGGTATTTCACCATCGACCGAATGTCGGGCGCGATCTGCCACATGTCGCCGTTTTGGGTGAAATATTTGATCAGCATCTGGATCGGCAGGCCGCGCTGCACTTCGAACTGGCTGTAGATCCCCTGCCGCGCCTTCTTCAGCACCTCGCTGGAAAGGTCGGTGGCGAGCACATCGATGCGCCATCCGGCGATGTCGCGCTGCATCTCTTTCAGCAACATCGCCAGCGAGTACGGCTCCTGGCCGGTCGAGGCGGCTGCGCACCAGATACGAATGGTGCGCGAGCTTCGCCGCGCCGCGGTCAGCGCCGGCAGCACCGTGGAGCGGCAATTCTCGAACGGCAGCTTGTCGCGAAAGAAGAACGATTCGTTGGTCATCATGGCTTCGACGACGGTCGTCATCAGCGCCTCGGCATTACCGCGCTTGAGCGCAGCCACCAGACCGCCGAGGCTGCCGAGCCCGGCCTTGCGGGCGACCGGCAACAGACGGCTCTCGACCAAATATTGCTTGTCGGCGGAGAGGACGAGGCCCGAGCGCTGCTTGAGGCATTTGCGCAAAAAATCGTAGTCGAGCGGCGTCACGAGCGATCTCCGCAGAACAGGCTGTTGACCTTTGCGGCGATACGGTCGAGCGGAAGCACGGCCGAGCATAAGCCGGCCTGCGCCACCGACCGCGGCATGCCCCACACCACGCTGGTCGCCTCGTCCTGAGCGATCACGCTGCCGCCGGCCGCCACAATCCCGGCGGCGCCGCGCGTCCCGTCGCTGCCCATGCCGGTGAGCACAAGCGCGAGACTGGCCTCGCCCCATACCGCGGCCGCCGAGGACAGCAGCGGATCGACCGCCGGCCTGCAAAAATTGATCGGCGGATCGTCGCCGAGCGCGATCGTGGGCCCGTCGCAGCCGCGCACGACGCGCATATGGCGGCCGCCCGGCGCCACGTAGATGCCGCCGGGGCCAACCACTTCCCCCTGCACCGCTTCAAGCACGCGACGGCTGCTGCTGCGCGCGAGATGTTCGGCCAACACCGTGGTGAAGGTCGCCGGCATGTGTTGGGTAATCAAAATCGGCGCCCGCTCGATCGCGGCGCCGAACTGTCCCAGCAAGGTGGTGAGCGCCTGCGGGCCGCCGGTCGAGGACCCGATCAGCAAAACCCGCGGCAGGCAGTGCGCGAATGGCCGCAGGCTGAATGCAGGGGCCTCGGCCTGCAGCGGCACGCTTTCGCGCAGCCGCGGCGCCGGCAGCGGCCGGCTCGCGATCGCGCCAGCCCTGCCCTGGCGCGCCAATAAGCGGCCGCCAAGATTGCGAATTTTCTCGATCAGTTCGTGCTGGAACTCCGCCAACTTGCCGGCATCGGCCGCGGCCCCAGGCTTCGGAACATAATCGGCGGCGCCGAGCGAAAGCGCCCGCAAGCTCACTTCGGCGCTCCGCCGCGTCAGCGCCGAGGCCATGATTACCACCAGATCGGGCTTCTTCTTCAGCAGCAGCGGCAGCGCCGCAATGCCGTCAAGCTCCGGCATGTCGACATCGAGGATGACGACGTCAGGATCACGCTGCTCGATTTGATCGACCGCCTCGCGTCCGGTGCGCAGGCAGGCGATGACGGTCATATCCGGTTCGGCGTCGATCCAGCGCGCCGACAGGCGGCGCGCGACAATCGCATCGTCGACGATCATCACGCGGATGCGCCGGTCGTAGGCGGTCGGTGGACCGACCGCGGCGGTGCGGACGATACTCATGGTACTGGGACTTTCGACACGCAACTTCGGCACCCGGACATTCTCCAACGCGACACTCGCTCGGCGTTGGCTGCTCAGATCAGTCCGACTTCCTGGAACTTGGCTTCGACGATGTCCCGGTCGAATGGCTTCATGATGTACTCATTGGCCCCGGCGTGCAGCGCCCGCGCGATGTGCGCGACGTCGTTTTCGGTGGTACAGAACACCACCTTCGGCCTGTCGCCGCCGGGCAAGCGGCGCAACACCCGCAGGAAGTCATAACCATCCATTTTCGGCATGTTCCAGTCGAGCAGGATGGCGTCCGGCAATTGCTCGCGGCAGGCCTCAATGGCCGCTTCGCCGTCCTCCGCTTCCGCGATCTGAAAATCCAGCCCTTCGAGAATTCGCCGCGCCACCTTGCGGATGACGCTGGAGTCGTCGACCACCAAGCACGTCTTCATTGTGTCCTCGCTTCACGCTTCGCGGGCGGAGCCCGCTTTGTTCCTTCGTCACGTCCCTTGCCAAGCATCCGGGCCCGCCCGCTTACGCCGCCGCCGCGGCGGCGCGCAGGTCCAGCACCCGGTCGATGTCGAGCACGACAAGAAGCTCGCCATCGAGCCGGTAGACGCCGGCGGATAGTGCGGCGAGCTCGCGGTCGAGATTGATCGGATTCGGCTCGCGTTCCGTTACCGAAAGCTTAAGCACCTCACCGATCGCATCGACCAACAGGCCGAACGATTCGCCCTTGGCTTCGATGCCGATCGCCATCGGCGCGTCGCCTTCCTGGTTGCGGATGACGAGCCGGTGGCGCATATCGATGACCGTCACGATGCGGCCGCGGAGATTAAGCACACCCGCCACCTCCGCGCCGGCGAGCGGAACGCGGGTGATGCGCGAGGGTTTGAAGACGTCCTGGACCCGCGCGATCGGCAGCCCGAACAACTGACCGGCGACGGTGAACGTGACGAATTCGGCGAGATCGGTTTTATCGTGCATTGGCTGCTGTCACGCCGCCTGATGGAGGTCGGCGCTTTGCTCCTTGATCGCCGCGATGAGGCCGGCGCGATCGAATTTGGCGAC
This sequence comes from Xanthobacteraceae bacterium, assembly GCA_049284935.1. Taxonomy (GTDB): domain Bacteria; phylum Pseudomonadota; class Alphaproteobacteria; order Rhizobiales; family Xanthobacteraceae; genus BOG-931. The sequence continues at coordinate 26,942 of JBAPYW010000042.1, read as the reverse complement.
AAAATCGTGGAACCCGGCGCCCCGTCCGCGCTCGATTGTCTCGGCCGAGACCATGGCCGAGAGCGCGATGACGGGAATGGCGGCGGTACCCGGATTTTCGCGCAACGCCCTGGCGAGGTCGAAACCGTCCATGTCGGGCATCTCGATATCGGTAACGACGATATCGACCCGAGTGCCGCTCTTGATGGCCGCGAGCGCCTGCGCCGCCGATGCGAAAGCGACGACCTGATAGCCGGCGGCCTTGATCAGCGGCGCGAGCAGATCGCGGAAAAACGCCGAATCGTCGACCAGCAGCACCTTGCGCGCAACCCGCGCCGCCGGTTTTTCGCGCTGCAGGAACCAGTCGGCAAAGGCCTGCGGCAGATAGTGACCGATGTCGATGATCTCAGTGGTGCTGCCTTTCACCACGGCGTAGCCGAGCACGCCGGGACGCTCGCTCGCCACCTCGATATCGAGCCGCTGCTCCACGATGTCGATGATCTCGTCGACAACCAGGCCCATGGAGCGGTCCTGATCGGAAAACACCAGGATCGGCTGCGCACCGTCCGGCTTGATGTCGGTCTGCGTGTTGATGCGCACGAGCGGCATGAGCTGTTCGCGATATTGCACAAGATGGCAACCGTCGGAGTTTTCGATGCGGCTGCAATCGATCTCCTCGAGTCGGGAGACGAGCGAGAGCAGGACGGCCTTCGGCTGCTGCGATCCGGCGCGGAACACCAATAGCGGCGTCAGCTGCTCGTTGTCGGCCTTCTCCCCGTCCTCGACCTTGGCATTATCGATCGGCGCCAGCGACGTGGCGCGACCGAGCGCCTGCGCGATGCCGTTCGGGTCGATGATCATGATCACCGTGCCGTCGCCGAGAATCGTGGTGCCGGAAAACGCCGCGATGTGCCGCAGTTTCGACGACATCGGCTTGATCACGATCTCCTCGGTGTGGAACACGCCGTCGACGACGATGCCGAAGACATGGCTGCCGACCTGCGCGACGACGATGAAGCCGTGGTCGCCGTCGCTTTCGCCGAGCCGCAGGATTTCCTTGAGTTTGATCAGCGGCAACAGCTTGTCGCGCAGTCGCAGCACCGGCGTATCCTTGATCCGCTCGATCCGGTGTTCAGCGCTGTTGCCCGTCCGCACCAGCTCGAGCACCGAAAGCTGCGGCATGGCAAAGCGCTCACCGGCCGCTTCGACGATGAGGGCGGAGACGATCGCCAGCGTCAGCGGAATCTTGATCGTGAAGGTTGTGCCGACGCCGGCAACGGATTTCAGATCGACCGTGCCGCCGATCTGTTCCATGTTGGCGCGTACCACGTCCATGCCGACGCCGCGGCCGGAAATGCTGGTGACGCGCGCGGCGGTGGAGAAGCCCGGCTTAAAGATCAGGTCGCAGATCTCCGCCTCGGATTTCGCCGCAATCTCCGCCTCGCTGGCGAAGCCCTGCTCGATGGCCCTGGCTCTTATGCGCGCCACGTCGAGGCCGCGGCCGTCATCGCCGATCTCGATGATGACATGACCGCCTTGGTGGCAGGCGGCGAGCCGGATCGTCCCCTTCGGCGTCTTGCCCGCGGCACGCCGCTCGGCGGGGCTCTCGATGCCGTGATCGGCACAGTTGCGCACCAAATGCGTGAATGGATCCTTGACCAGCTCGAGCACCTGGCGGTCGATCTCGGTGTCGCCACCGTGCATCTCGATCTCGATTTGTTTGCCTAGCTCGGCAGCGACGTCGCGCACGATACGCGGTAGTTTTTGCCATGCATTGCCGATCGGCTGCATGCGCGTTTTCATCACCCCTTCCTGCAGCTCGGCGGTAACGCTGGAGAGCCGCTGCAGTGGCACGTTGAAGTCGGAATCCTCGTGGCGGCGGACGATCTCAAGGAGCTGGTTGCGGGTGAGCACGAGCTCGGAAACCGTGGTCATCAGCTGATCGAGCGTCTCGACATGGACGCGGATCGAATGCTTTGCGAGCCTGTCGGCGCGTTCCTCGTCGGAGCGCTCGGCCGAGGCCTTGTCGGCCGCTTGCTTCTCGGGCGCGACTGCCACGGGCTTTACGCGCGACTCCGCGACGGCGGCCGGTTGCGGCCTTGCGCTCGCCTCGGCGCCCGGAGCTGGTTGCGGCCTCGTCTCCGCGAACTGCGTCAGGCGATTGAGCCGTGCAATGAGATCGGCATCGTTGCCCGCCGGCTCGCGCTGCTGCGCTTCGATCTCCTCCAGAATGGTCTTGATGCGGTCGATGGTGGAGAGAACGAGCGTGACGCTCTCGGTCGTGACCGGCATTCCGTCGCGGAACTTGCCGATCAAGGTCTCGGCGGCATGCGCCAGCGCGCCGAGCCGCGGAAGCCCGAGAAAGCCGCAGGTACCCTTGATTGTATGGACGAGGCGAAAAATGTTGCCGAGGATGTTGCTGTTGTGCGGCTCCTGCTCGAAGCGCACGAGTTCGGCGTCGACCCGGTCCAGACTCTCATTGGTCTCGGTCAGGAACTCACGGAGCAGGTCGTCCATACCAGGCGCCTCGTGCGGACACGCGCTTGCCGGCCGGCACTCCATGCGCCCTCGCCGCCAGCACGCAGAACGCGCGCTTTCGCCGCCAGGTGCCGGAGGCTGACCGACCGACTGAGTGTGTTGCTTAAGGGTTTAATTTCGGTTGCGGCGGCACCGCAAACCCGCTTCGAGGGCCGATTCTCCGCGCCGACCGACGGTTAGTGAGCCGTTAAGACAACCGTCGCGCCATCGCCGGCGGCTGACAGCGTGAGCCCGCAATCCCGGGCCAGGATCCCGGCATAGAGAGGTTGAATGCCGTGAGCGTCGACGGTCTGCGCCGGGGTGCCGGCGAGCAATTCGCTGGTGACCGGGCTTAAACGGGCATTCAGGCCGGCAGCCGTGACCGCGAACCCCGCCTCGCTGTCCATTCCCGGGGCCGGGTTGACCGTCAGCGTGCCGCCACGTGGAATGGTCCCGGCGCCGATCATCAGCATGTTCAACAACAGCTTCACCCGGTTCTTCGCCAGGAATTGGCGCGGCAGATTCCAGACCAATTTGGTCTTATTGTCCTCGAGCATCCCGCGCGCCACCTTCTCCGCATCGCCAAGATCGATCTGCGCGCCGGCCGATCCCGCCGCGCCGAAAGCAAGCCGACAGAATTGCAGTTTGGCCGAGGCCTGATAGGCGCTCTTCTTGATCAGATCGAGCGCAAAAGTCTTGGTTTCTTCGTCCTTGTCCTCTTCCATCACCTCGATGCCGTTGACGATCGCGCCCACCGGACTGATCAGGTCATGGCAAACGCGGGAGCAAAGCAGCGCGGCGAGGTCGAGGGCGCCGATGGCAATCGGCCCGGAAACGGGTGCGGACATGACAAGCTCCGCTCAATTGTGATGGGTTTCGTCCGTGTCACAGCCCGGCCGATTCGGCAATCGTGCCGTTTCCGCACGCCTATGCTAAACGGCATCCCCCTTTGCCCGCCGGCTGCGGTTGTCGTGCCATCGGACCCAAGGAAGCGCCCGTGTCCACATTCGACCCCGCCGCATGCGCCGAACTGATCGAGGCGATGACCGCAACGAGCCTGGCCGCGGCGGATGCGATCCGGCGCTTGCACGGGCCAGGCAGCGTCCGCATCAAAGCCGACGGCTCGCCGGTGACGGCGGCGGACGAAGCCGCGGAGGTGGTGATCCGCGACGGCCTGGCGCATCTTGCTCCGGCCTTGCCGGTCATCTCGGAGGAGCAAGCGGAACGCGCGAAGCCAGCCATCGCGAGCGCAAGCGTCATCCTGGTCGACCCGGTGGACGGCACGCGCGAATACATTGCCGGCCGCGATGAATATACGATCAATATCGCGGTGGTTTCCGATGGCGCGCCCATTCTCGGCGTCATTACGGCGCCGGCCCTTGGCCTTATCTGGCGCGGGGTCGTCGGCCGCGGCGCCGAGCGGCTGGAATTTTCCTCGCGACAAACCTCACCGCCGCACGCCATCCGCACGCGGCCTCGCCCCGAGGGTGACCTCCTCGTCATGGTCAGCCGCTCGCACCTCGATGCGCGAACCGAAAAATATCTCGAAGGCTTGCCGCGGGCGCGGCGCATTCCCTGCGGTTCCTCGTTGAAATTCTGCCGTCTGGCCGAAGGCGCCGCCGACCTCTATCCACGGCTCGGGCCGACGCGGGACTGGGACGCGGCGGCCGGGCACGCGATCTTGGCGGCGGCAGGCGGCGCCGTGGTCGCGCCGGATGGCACATCCCTTATCTATGGCAGCCCCGCCTTGCGGATTCCGGCGTTTGTCGCCTGGGGTGATCCGGCCGCCGCCACCCCGATTGGCGGCTGAGCGCGTATGGCGCATCCGCTAAACACTGCCCATGCCGCCGCGCCGCACCGCTTCCGTTATTGCCGTGCTGCGGTCATAGTTTTGGCAAAAGATCGATTGATTCGCATCGGCTTGTGCCAGCGGGCTATCGCGCGTGACGCGGATGCGGGTGAGGGTTTAGCCGGGGGACACTCGATGGATCTTGCCTTGCGGTGCGCCACGATCGCCTTGCTTGTTGCCGGCCTGGGAGCCGGCACGGCGGGCGCGCAGACCGCACCGCCGCCGGCAGCCGGCCAATCGTCCTCGCTGCCGCCGCAGCCGCCGGCGACTAATCAGTTCTCGCCGGGCGAACTGATCGAAACCGGCCATCACTTCTTCGGCGGCGTGTCGCGGGGGCTCGCCTCGGTCGTCGAGAAGGCAGTGAGCCAGTGGGGGCAACCGAACGGCTATATCCTCGGCGAGGAAGCCGGCGGCGCCTTTGTCGGCGGCCTGCGTTATGGCGACGGCACGCTCTACACCAAGAATGCCGGCGACAAGCGCGTATACTGGCAAGGGCCGTCGCTTGGCTTCGATGCCGGCGCCGACGGCGCGCGGACCATGATGCTGGTCTATAACCTGCCGCGAACCGAGGCGATCTTCGAGCGGTTCGGCGGCGTCGACGGCTCGGCCTATTTCGTCGGCGGCTTCGGCATGACGGCGCTGACGGCCAACGATATCGTGGTCGTGCCGATCCGCTCGGGCGTCGGGCTGCGCCTGGGGGCCAATGTCGGCTATGTGAAATTCACGCCGCAGCCCACCTGGAATCCATTTTGATCGCCAGCTGCCGCCCTTGATGCGGCGCAACACTCGGTCGTGCAGGTTGTTGTTTCTGGCGCCGCGGCGGTTCTCGGTTTAGGTTAACGCTTGGTGAACGTGGTGGAGCCCGCCTCCGCGTGGCATGGTGAGCGCGCACGGCGGGACAGCTTTAAAGAGTGATGTCATGGTCGAACCGATCATGTATTTCGGGATCGGGTTCCTGGTTGCGGCGTTGCTCGGACTGTTGTTCGTCCCGCTGGTGCATAACCGCGCCGTGCGCCTGACGATGCGGCGCCTGGAAGCGGCGACGCCGCTCTCGATCGCCGAAATCCGCGCCGACAAGGATCAGTTGCGCGCCGAGTTCGCCATGTCGACGCGCCGGCTCGAAATGAGCGTCGAGCAGATGAAGACCAGGACGACGTCCCAGCTCGCCGAGCTCGGCAAGAAGAGCGACGCCATCAACCAACTCAAGAAAGAACTCGGCGAGAAGACGACCGCGATCACGTCGTTGGAAGCGCGCGAAAAGCATCTGCGCCATCAGCTGGGCGCCACCGAGGACGAGTTTGCGCTCAAATCGAGCGCGCTGCGCGAAGCCGAGCGCGCGCTCGCCGACAAGGAGGCGGAGCTCGCCAAGCTCGTCGCCGAGCTCGGCGAGCGCTCGATCCTGGCCGACAGCCAGCGCGTCGAACTCGCTTCGGTGCGCACCCAGGTCGAAACGATGAAGCTCAGCGTCGCCGACTACGAGCGCGCCGTGCGGACGACCGAAGACCGCCTCACGCGCGAGCGCGGCGACGCCGAGGCCGCGGCCAACCAATTGAACGAGGCCCGCGGCAAGCTCGATGAGCTCGCCGCGCACACCGCCGAGCTCGAGCGGCAGCTCGTGGCGCAGACGACCGAAGCGGAGCTGCTCGGCCGCCGCGTACAGGAGCTGGAAACACGGCTCGGCGAGCAAAGCCGCTTGCTGGCGGAACGCGAATTCGAGATCGGCCAGCTGCGCGGCGAGCTCGCGACCGCGAGCAAGATCGGTCTGCGCGACGAGACCAACAATGTCGGCGGTGGCGGCGATGCGGACCGGTTCCTCGCCGACTTCAGCCAACTCGAAGCGCAGCTCGCGGCCGCGCTCGACGAGCGCGCCAAGCTGCAGCGCGAGATCGTCACCATGAAGCGCGAGGCGGAAACGGCCTGGGCCGCCGAGCGGGTCGAGAACGCGCTGTTGCGCGAGCGCATCAACGACGTCGCCGCCGAAGTCGCGCGGCTCACTGCCGCGCTGGAAGGTCCCGGCTCGCCGATCGAGTCGATGCTCGCCGCCGCGGTGCCGGGCTTCGACCGCGCCATCAACGGCAGGAGGGACGACACCGGCGCCCCGATCGATGCCCCGCAACAAGGCAAAGGCACGCTCGCCGACCGCATCCGCGCCTTGCAGTCCGGCGCCTCGCGCGTGGCGTCGAATTAAAACCATCCGAAGCGTCGCTTGACACCCGCGCCGCGCCGCTTCTTATATCGCCGTCCCGATCGGGGCGGGCGCTTAGCTCAGCGGGAGAGCGTTCCCTTCACACGGGAGAGGTCGTAGGTTCAATCCCTACAGCGCCCACCAGCCTTCGCACGCTTTGCAACTTCGGCCACAATCACCGCAACGCCGCCGCCATTTCTTTCGCGCCGGGTTTGCTGACTTCCTGATCCATGCGCGCGTCGGTCGCCGCCATCAATTTCCCGACGACATTGTTGCGCTGGGCGACGGGATTGTCCGCATAGCCGTGACGCTGGAAGAAGTTCGCGGTCGGCACCTGGTCGCGCCAGGTGAGCGGCATCACGATCATATCGAAGCCGTTGCCGTCGCCGGTCAAATTCATCATTTCAAGCTCCGCGGCGCTGAGCATCTTGCCGTAGCCCTTGCGGCGGGCGAACACGATCGAGTCTAAAAGCTTCTGGGTTTGCAGCAAGGGTCCGACGTCGAGGTCCAAATTCAGTGCATGAACGCCGAGACCCTTCGGCGTGTTCGCCAGCATCTGGTGCTCGTTCCAATCATCGGGAACGCTTTTGCTGAAATCGATCATCCGGCGGACGATCGCCAGCTTGCTCTGCAAAGCCTGTTTCTCGGCCGCCGCCAATTGCGCGGCGTGCGCTTCCAGGCTGCGGACGAACTGCGCGCCTTTCTCGGCGACGATCTCGACGGTATTCGTCGCCAGCAACTGATTGTAGCCAAGCGCCGTGGTGATGGCGCGCGCCCGCTTGTTGTATTCAAGCCCGGCCTGGACGTCGTAATCGCCGTTGCCGGCGGCCTCGAAGCCGTAGATGCGGACGATCTGCTCTTTGGTCAGCCCGGCCGCCAGCGCGACCTTGGCGTAGGCGTGTTTGAACTCGCTGTCGCTTTGCGGCCGGCGCGGCATGAATTTGAATTCGCGCTGTGCCGCAACGAGAAAATCGGCGACCACAGGCACGTAAATCGCCGGCGCCGGCGGCGCTTCTTCATGGGGTTTCGAAGGATCGCGCGGCTTCGGCGGCCCGCTATAAACCGGCGGCTGCGTGAGCACGTAATCGTCGAGCGAAATCGACTCGTGGCGCGCGCGCTTGGCGGCGCGCAGATGCCGCTTTTCCGCGATTGCGCTCCAGTAAGCTTCGGCCGCGGCGGTGTAGCTCGCCTGCGCCTGCATGTACGCGGCCAAATCGCGGCGATACCGCGCCATCGCGGCGGCCAGCGCCGGCGGCGCGAGCACCGGTTGATTGCCCTGATCGGCGGGCTGCGCGCGGCCTGCCGCGGGCGACGCCAGGAGCGTGGCGGCCAGCAAATATCCCAGGCGCCGGTGGCTTCGAGCAAAACCCAATCCGCTCTTCCTCCGCGTCGAGACGCTAACGCCGCAGCAACCGCCCGCCGCGGCGCGGCTGCAGCCGCCCGGGCGCGCGCGGATTGCGGTTCGGTTGCGGACCACCCCGGCTGCCTCCGCGCGAGCCACGCCGCTGGATGGTCATCTGCCGTCCGATCCTGTGTGAGACGAACAACCGCTGCAGCACGCCGCGGTCGCGGGCGGCTTCCTGCGGCGGAATCTGAAACGGCACGGCCTCCAATCGGCCGCCGGGGCCGGGCCGGAGGGCAAAGGCGCTGCCGCCTTCAGTCAGAGCGCCGAGGCGCCCGCCCTGCCGGTTGAACACCTCGATCCGGCCGACATTCCCGTCGGCGTCCGGATAAAGCTTGATCCTGGGTTCGGCCGCGCCGCCCGCTGCCGGCACATCGACCACGCCGGTAGTGCCGCGAATACCCAGCGTCGCGGTCGGCGTCGTGATCTTCATGTCGCCGGTCTTGGCCACAAGGCTCGCCACGAAGGCGGCGGTGCCGAGCGCGACGTTGAACGAGGCGGCATTGGCTTTGCCGCCTTCCTGATAAACGAATTCACTGACGACGATGCGGGTATTGGCGGAGAGGCTGAACGTCGTCTCGTCGTTGAAGGTGACGCCGAGCGAGGAATTGGCGCCGGTCTCAAGCGCATCGTTCTTGAAGATCGGGTCGTTGACTCGCAGCGCGATAGCCGCGGTGGTATTGGCGCGGCTCACCGTCGTGCTGCCTTGCAGGGTGGCGACCTGACCGACCTGATCGGCGGCGGCAGGGTTTAGCTTCGGTGGATTTTGCGCACGCGCCGCGAGCGGCCAAGGCGACAGCCAAGAGAACCCCCGAGGGAGCGGCCACGGCAACACCGCGGCGCTGCCACCGAGCAGCATCATGAACTTGCGCCGCGTCATGCCGCTCCCGTTGCACCCCCGCCGAGGATCAGAACGTACCTGAAAAGCCCGGCGCCGACAGCCGAACAAATTATCCGCGCGCCGCCATCGAGCTCACTTATTGATCGTGGCCGCGCCCGCCGTGCACACTACCTCGTCTTGAGAGCCGGTGCCGCCGGAGCAGCCGATCGCGCCGATAAGCTTGCCGCCCTCGACCAAGGGGATGCCGCCGCGCGAAGCGATGACGCCGTCGAGCGTCGTGATGTAGACGAAGCCCTTTTGTATCGCTTCTTCGAAGATTTTCGTTGGCCGGCGGAATTTTGCCGCCGCACGTGCTTTGTGCTGAGCGATCGCAATCGAGGCCAGTTGCGCGCCGTCCATGCGCGCGAAGCTGACAAGACTGCCGCCGGAATCGACAACGGCGACGTTCAACGGCCAGCCACGCTTGTTGGCTTCGGCGACAGCCGCCTGTACGGCGGCTTGGGCTTTGTCCAACGAGATCGCGGCGCCATAAGGCGTATTGAAGGGCATCTTTTCGGGCACGACGTCGGACGGGCTTGCCGCCGGCGCCGCAGGCTGTTGGGCATGCCCCGCGCCGGCCGTGAGTAAGCCGCTCGCCAACAGCGCAACAGTCCAAGTGCAAATCTTCATTGGATTTCCTCCCTTTGCGTGGTGACCTAGTCGCCATCGCTTCCCGCCGGAGATGTTAGTCGAAAAGCCATCGTGTGCGCCACATGCTCGAAGCCCGGCTGATCGCCAGGGCTGCGGCAACGCTCCGTCAACCATGCGCATTAAAAATCGCCGCCATGCGAGACCGCCCAGGATTTTGCGGCATCACGGGGCCTGCGGGAAGGCGGCTGCCGTCGGCATTCCCCGACGAGGGCGGAGCCTGCGGCGGGTTTAACGCTCGACGGTTGTCATAACCGGCAGGCGATTTCGCCGGCTATTTCGACGTCACGGGCAACGATGAACAGCTGAAAGCGGCAAACTGCGGGGTAAAAGCGAACGGCCTCGGCCCTGAGGGAAAGGGCCAAGGCCGTCCTGATGTCGGCCGGCGCCCCATCGTACGCCCCTCCCCGACACTGCCTTGATGATGCCGAACCCAGGTTGACTGATCGTTACGATGCCGGGTGCACCGCTCTTCATGGCGCGTCCTTTTGTCGCCGCGATTGCCAACCGCCGGCCAAAGCGAGGAACGTTTCGCGACATAATCGGTTGTCTCGAAAAGCGAATTCTCTGCCCTCGCCGATCATGCCGGATTCTCGTGAACCAAGGCTGCCCTTCCGCAAATTGCTGTGGCATGGGATGATGGGAATAACGCTGGGTGTTATCTTCGCTGGACTATTGCTGTACAGCGGCGCGTTGCAAGCCGACGGTTTTGTCGACGCTCATATTGGCGCGTTGGCACGGCTCGGCATTCTGCTCACGATCGCGTGTGTTTTCGGTACTGGCGCGACACTGACCGGCGCATTGTTTCTGGTAGACGAGTATTTCTGAGTTTCGGAACCGCGTTGCGGACCGTGAGGGTGAACCACAATCACGGAGACAGCGATGCCCGATGACAGGCCACCGATGCCATCCGGAACAAACGCGGGCTGGGGTTTCGCGATTTTGGCCGCGGTCATTGTGGTGATTCTAGTCGGCTGGGGTTGGGCGGGCCAGGGTCGCGGCTGGGGCCGCAGCAATCACTTGGCGCATATGATGCCGCCCGCGGTCGGCTCCACGAACGGGCCGGCCACACGGGCGGAAACAGACAGCGTGCCGTCAAACGGACGCTGACCAACGCATCCCGGCGGGGCGTCAGCGTCCCGGCGGTAGGCGCGACAGATTTTTTTGTTGCAGCTCGTCGAGATAGTCGCGCCAATATTGTTCGTGATTCCGGCCGAGCTCAAACAAATAATCCCAACTGAAAATCCCGGTGGAGTGCAGGTCATCGAAAACCAGCCGCACGGCATAGTTGCCGACCGGCTGCACCTCCAGTATCTGCACGTCGCGCTTGCCGGCGACGACACGGCGCTCGGCCGGCGAATGGCCCTGCACTTCGGCGCTTGGACTGAGGACGCGCAAATATTCAGCCGGCAGCTCGAAGCTTTCGCCGTTGTCGAACGTGACCGCGAGTGTTTTACGATCCTTGTGCAGGCGCAGTTCCGTCGGCCAAGGATTACTCATCGATCATTGCTCATGCTCGTTCGCCCCCGCCATGGTCCCGCGCGGCCGAACTGCCGGCGATCTTTCCGAATACGGCGCCGGACATGAGCCCGGTGCCGCCGGGATAATTGAAGTAAAAAAGGCCGCCGACCAGTTCGCCCGCGGCGTAAAGGCCGCGGATCGGCTGCTGGTCGGTATCGAGCACCGCCGCGCCGCTATTGATGCGCAAGCCGCCGAAGGTGAAGGTGATGCCGCAGGTCACCGCATAGCCCTCGAACGGCGGTGTGTCGATCAAGTTCGCCCAGTTGCTTTTGTCGACGGCGAGACCTCGCGTGCACCGCCCGTCCTTGATGGTCGGATTGAACGGCACGTCGGTGCGCACTGCGGCGTTCCACTCTTTCACGGTCTTGAGGAATTCCGCCGCATTCACGCCTTCGAGTTTCCGCGCAAACTCCTCGATGCCGTTCGCGCTCACCTTGGTGACCTGTCGAATCCGGTATTCGTCGCGCAGCAGGTGCTTCACTTTGCCGTCGAACACCTGCCAGGCGAACTGGCCGGGCTGCTCCAGCACCGCGCGGCCGTATTTGGCGTAGGTGTAGTTGCGAAAGTCCGCGCCCTCGTCGACGAAACGCTTGCCGGTTGCGTTGATCAGGATGCCGAACGGATAAGAGTGCTTCTGGAATTGATCGCCGACCGACAGATCGCCGAACTCCGGCGCGTTCATCTCCCATTGCACGGCGTGGCAGCCCGACCAATTGCCGCACGGCGAGCCGCCGATATCGAGCGCCATGCGGATGCCGTCACCGGTGTTGTAGCGAGTGCCGCGCACCTTGGCGAGGTCCCACGGCGGTCCCAGATAGCGCGTGCGCCATTCCGGATTGGCCTCGAAGCCGCCGCAGGCGAGCACCACCGCGCCGGCGCGTAGCTCACGCAGTGCGCCGTCTTGGCGCACCCGCACGCCTTCGACGCGGTTGCCGTCGTAAAGGAGATCAAGCGCACGCGTCCGATAGCGGATGGCGATGCCGCGCTTCGTCGCGGCCTCCGTCAGCATGGCGACCAGACCCGGCCCGCCGCCGACCACTTCGACCGTCAAACCGCCCCAAAATTTGAACTTGCCGTTGATCTTGAACGCCTGACGGCCGTAAATCGGAATGAAGCGCACGCCCTTGTCGCGCATCCAATTGAGCGTCGCGAAGCTCTCCATCACCAGAAGCTCGACCAGATCGGGATCGGCGCGATGCTGCGTGACCCGCGCCATGTCGTCGAAGAACTGGTTGGCGGTGTAGGTGCCGAAATCCGTGCTCTCGATTTCCGCCGGCGTGAGGTCGGGGACGAGCGTCGCGATGTCGGCGACGCCATTATAGACCACGCGGATCGAGCCGGCGGTGAAGCGGCTGTTGCCGCCGGACTCCTCCTGCGGCGCCGCTTCCAGCATCACGACCTTGGCGCCGTGCTCCTGCGCCGACAGCGCCGCGCAGAACGCCGCATTGCCGGCGCCGACGACGATCACGTCCGCGACTTGGTCGGGCGGCATCTACTCCGCCGCCTGGGCGGCGCCGCCATGTGCCTTCGACCAGGCGGCCGGGTCCTTCATGAATTTTTCCGCTTCTCGCAGTCTTCCCTTGTCGAACCGGCGGCTTTTCTTCGCCACCTCCAAGACGTCCCACCAGGTCGCCAGCGAATGCAGCGTGATGCCGAGTTCGGCCAGGATTTTTTTGCCCTCGGGAAAGATGTCGTAGAAGAAGAACACGAAACAGTGCTCGACCGTGGCGCCGGCGCCGCGCAACGCCTTGCAGAAATTGACCTTGCTGCGGCCGTCGGTGGTCATGTCCTCGACCAGCAGCACGCGGGCGCCCGGTTCGATGTGGCCCTCGATCTGCGCATTGCGGCCGAAGCCCTTCGGTTTTTTGCGCACATATTGCATCGGCAGCATCAGGCGGTCGGCCATCCAGGCCGCAAACGCAATGCCGGCGGTCTCACCGCCGGCGACCGCGTCGAACCGCTCGAAGCCGACGTCGCGCTCAAGCGTCGCCACGCCAAAGTCGATCAGCGCCCGCCGCACCCGCGGAAACGAGATCAGCCTGCGGCAATCGGTGTAAACCGGGCTCGCCCAGCCGGAGGTGAAGATAAACGGCTTGTCGGTCATGAAGCGGACAGCCTCGACCTCGATGAGCATCTTTGCCGTCAGTTCGGCGATCGCGTCTTTGTCGGGGAAGCCGATCATTGTTGTTTCCTTTTCTTCACCTCCGCTCAAACGGGAAGGGTTTGCGCATCTTAACTCCCCACCACCTTCCAGGCGATGGTCTCGCCGCCGCGATAGATCAGGGCACGCTCGTCCGGGCCGGACACCTTGACCTCCGGCGGCGCCGTCCAAGGCGTTTTTTCGAGCACGATCTTATCCTCATTTGGCGGCAGACGATAATGCTTGGGTCCGTTGAGCGAAGCAAAAGCCTCGAGCTTGTCGAGCGCGCCTTCCTCCTCGAACACTTGGGCGTAAGTCGCAAGCGCCACCGGGGCATTGAAGATGCCGGGGACGCCGTTGACCGCGACTTTCCGCGCCAACGGATGCGGCGCGGAATCGGTGCCGAGGAAATAGCATGCCGCGCCCGAGGTCGCGGCCTTGCGCAACGCCGCCCGGTCCTGGGCGGTCTTGATGACCGGCATGGCGTACATCATCGGTTTGAGCCCCGCGCCGAGCCAATCGGTGCGCGTCAGGTTCAAATGGTAGGGCGTGATGGTGGCGCCGACCTGCGGCGCGGCGGCCTTGACGAATTCGGCGCCGGCCTGCGTGGAGAGATGCTCCAGGATCATGCGCAGGCCGGGAAACTCTTTCACCCATTGCGACAGCCGGCGATCGATGAACACCGCCTCGCGATCGAAAATGTCGATGTCGGGACCGACCTCCTCGCCGTGCATGAGAAACGGCATGTCGATCTTCTCCATGCGTTCCAGCACGCGAGTGATGTTCCGATAGTCGGTGACGCCGGCCGCCGAATTCGTCGTGGCGTTCGCCGGATAAAGCTTCACGCCGGTGAACACGCCGTCGCGGAAGCCGCGCTCGACGTCGTCGGCATCGGTGTCGTCGGTGAGGTAGCAAGTCATCAGCGGCTGAAAGCGCGACGCCTGAGGCAGCGCCGCCTTGACCCGTTCGCGGTAGGCCATCGCGTCGCGCGTGGTGCGCACCGGCGGCGTCAGGTTCGGCATCAGAATGGCGCGGCCGAAATCCTTGGCGGTGTACGGCAGCACGGCCTTGAGCATTTCGCCGTCGCGGACGTGCAGGTGCCAATCATCGGGCCGGCGGATGGTGATGCGCGTGGTCATCGCGGCGTCAGTAATCACCGATTTCACCGCCATGCAATGCCGACAGCCGAACTTGCTCTGCGTGCGCGACACGCTCGGCGAAAAGACCGCGCTGATCTGCAAATTGCGGTGAAGTGCGAAGGGTGAATGGGTTCAGAGGTCTGGTCGGAGTGGCAGGATTTGAACCTGCGACCCCCACGTCCCGAACATCGGGGCATACCGCATCGTCAACGATCGTCGGCAATTTTGACGACGTTCGAAGCTGCTAATTCACGTTTCGTTCCGGCGGCACGGTTGCCGGACGGATTGCAGGCAAGGATTACACTACCCTGGCCAACCTGGCGGTGTCCGTGCGCCCTTTGCCGTAGGCCCGGCATAGTTCGCCATTGATGTCCGCCACCCGATCTATCGAATGCCGGCGCCAAGTGGGTCGACGAACAAGTGGTGCCTGACGTCGACCTTGTCACCTCGCGCAAGCCCGACGACCCCCCGCGTTCAACAGGAAGATGATTGAGGCATTCAGACAGAGTCATGCCGCAGGGAAGTAGTGTTGGGGGATACGGTCAGTCGCATGCGGCAGGAAAGGCAACCGCGCTTCGGCGTCTTCTGCAAGACCTAACTCCCGATAGATGCGCGGCGTCTGACCAAGAGACCAGCCTCGGAAGCACAGTTCACTCAGGGGCGAAGTCTCGTCCAAAGCAGAGAAGGCAGTCGTTTGGTACAATCAGCGTGCGCTCACGCCGCTTTGCGATTTACCTGGCCTTCGGCCATCACGGTAAGTTTCTTGTCAGCCGCTTTTTCCTCGTCGAGGCTTTGCTGCAGCAGGGAAACACAATCCTTGTGGCCGAGTTGATTCGCCCAAGAGATCAAAGTCCCATAACGGGTAATCTCATAGTGCTCGACCGCCTGCGCCGCAGCGATGATTGCTGCATCGAGGACCGCTTTTTTCTCGACCTCGCCGGCGACGGCTTTGGCTTCTTCTATGATCCCGTCAATCGCCGGACAGTCGACGCCACTTGGCTCCTTGCCGGCAAGTCTGAACACCTGCTCCAACCGCCTCACGTGGTTCTGAGTTTCGCCCAGGTGAGCCTCCAGGCCTTGCTTCAGTTGCGGCTCGCTGGATTGGTCGATCATGCCTGGCAGCGCCTTAACGATTTGCTTCTCGGCGTAATAGATGTCGCGCAAAGTATGCACAAACAGATCATCCATGTTCTTGATGTCGCGTGCGAAGAGTCCCATGGAGGTCCCTTTCCTTTGGACGGGCGGTGGAATTCTGGGCTTGCTGTGTTGCCCGCTCTCGGTTCACAACGTCTGATGGCGTTGCTGGTTCCGCTGCGTGCCCTTCCCTCGGTGATGTAGGTAACGACAGCTTGTGGGTACCCGCTTGGGCAACATAAGGTCACGACGGGCGCAGGTTTTCGAGCGGCGAAGGAACTTCCAAATCGCTTGAAGCGTTCTCAATCGGGAGGTCCATGGCTATTGGCGACCGGAGGTCAACCCCCCAAAGCATTTAGGCTCTGACATGGCTCGCCACCCTCTAAATCAGCTGTTTTCAGACGTTGCGCAGATTACATCGCGTGAAGTCGGCCGGGCATGGGTCTTCGTTCTTGCTATGGCTACGATCGTCGTATGGGCCATCACCGGGCCATTTTTTCATTTTTCCGATACGTGGCAGCTTGTCATCAATACCGGCACCACTATTGTTACGTTTATTATGGTGTTTTTGATCCAGAACTCACAAAACAGAGATGCCGCCGCGATCCAAATCAAGCTAAATGAGCTCATTCGAGTCAGCAAAGCCCATAACTCCTTCGTCGGCGTTGAGCGTCTAACGGACGAAGAAATCGACGAGATACGTGTCAAGTGCGAGGAGCGCGCCAGAGCAGAGCTCGTGCGCTCGGCAACGTCTAGGAAAACAAACGGAGTTTCCAAATCACCCGTGCCGAGCGCGACAAGCAACGATTAGGGCACTGATGCGCTTCCAACCGCCAGAAGGGGCGGCGCCTCGGCTCTCCCAGGCTGCTGCTTTTGGATTCCGGTGATGATGCGGCCGACGCGGCCCCGGCGGGCGCGCCGCCATGGCTGGGCCACAGCCGCATGGTTATCTTACCTTGTTGCGTTTCTTGCTCCGCGCGGAACGATCCTGGCACCATGAGCGAGGCCCAGTTCGGCTCAATGCTCTTATGTTAAATCGTTCCGATAAAAGCTGTGGAGAGGCGCTTTAGTCATATAGTGCCGCCTCGCTTCGCCGGTCACCGATTTTGCTTTGGGTATCGCTCGACAGCGACACGGGTTGCCAAGCTCTATCAGTCGCCGGAACAGATTCGCTTTGCACTAATTTTTCAGTCGCCGCGTCATACTCCGCGACCGCGGCTGCCCAGAAGTCAATTTCTGTACGTCATCGGTGGCAACCGCAAACATCCCGTCTAGCAAAATTATCGGTAACCAAAAGAACAGTGGCACGGCACAGCTCCTCGAAGTTGGCCCCCGCTCAAGGATGTCAATTGTTTAGCGGGCTTTTGGCGATTCTGGAACGCGGTCGCCGCTCGCGGCATCCCAAACAAGCGGTGATTAAACTTGGTGTGGAGGTCCTGGGTTCCGAATCACAATTTAGTGTGAAACAGAATTTTCTTAGGAACCTTTCGACAGTTAGAAATTCGCAGCGCCAAAAGCTAACCTGGAAAATTTGATTCATGACGAGGCGTTTGGAGCACGCTGTAGACCGTCGGCACTTGTCGGACAGAAGCTCATCGTAGCCTATCGAGGGCCGACGACTTAGGTGGCTACGGGGTAGGGCGTGCCAGCTGATCCACGTAAGGAACCATAAGGACCGAGCCGGCCACGATTCATTGTCGGGTGGGCCAATTTTTGCGGTGCCGCGAAACGTTTCGGGCCGTGCAACGTTGGAAAGACGTTGGCACAGCCGCTTGCGCGGCCGCTAATCCGGACACCCACCATGAGCATAAACGTCAGCGAATTCGTTTGGCACCGTTTGTCGGAATGGGGCCTTAAACGCGTTTACGGTTATCCCGGCGACGGCGTCGGCGGCCTGGACGTGGCCTTGGAAAAGGCCAAGGGCTTTATGGAATACGTGCAGGTCCGCCACGAGGAAATGGCGGCCTTCATGGCCTCGGCGCACGCCAAGTTCACCGGGCAGCCGGGTCTTTGCTACGCCACGTCCGGTCCGGGCGCTATTCACCTTCTCAACGGCCTTTACGACGCTAAGCTCGACCATGTTCCCGTCGTGGCGCTGGTCGGCCAGCAAGCGCGCACGGCGCTCGGCGCCTCCTACCAGCAGGAGGTCGACCTGCAGAACCTGTTCAAGGACGTTGCCAGCGAGTTCGTCGGACTGGCCAGCGTCCCCGAGCAGGTGCGGCATCTGATCGACCGCGCGGTGCGCATCGCCCACACCAAGCGCGCCGTCACCTGCGTCATCCTGCCCAACGATCTGCAACTTCTGCCTTACGAGGATCCGCCACTCGCCCACGGTGCCACGCATACCGGCATCGGCTATGCCGGCCCGGCCAAGTTACCGGACCAGGCGCTGCTAAGGGCGGCGGCCGACGTGCTCAACAGCGGTAAGAAAGTCGCCATGCTAGTTGGGGCCGGAGCGCTCGACGCCACCGACGAGGTGATTGCCGTCGCCGAGCGCTTGCGGGCGGGCGTCGCCAAGGCGCTGCTCGGCAAGGCCGTGCTGCCTGACGACCTTCCCTATGTCACCGGTTCGATCGGGCTGCTTGGCACCAAGCCGAGCTGGGATCTGATGAAGCGCTGCGATACGTTGTTGATGGTGGGCTCCTGTTTTCCCTACAGCGAGTTTTTGCCCAAGCCCGGCGCCGCGCGTGGCGTGCAGATCGACATCGACGGCGGCCGACTCAGCCTGCGCTATCCGATGGAAGTCAACATGGTGGGCGACAGCGCCACGACCCTGCGGACGTTGTTACCGCTGTTGCAGCAGAAGACCGATACCGCCTGGACCGACGAGATCGAGAGAGGTCTCAAATCCTGGTGGAAGACGCTGCGCAACCGCGCGATGGATTCAGCCGACCCGCTTAATCCGCAGCGCGTGTTCTGGGAACTGTCGCCGCGGCTGCCCGACAACGCCATCATCACCGCGGATTCCGGTTCGGTCGCCAATTGGTATGCGCGCGATCTGAAGATGCGCCGCGGCATGAAGGCGTCACTATCCGGCGGTCTTGCTTCGCTCGGTGCTGGTACGCCCTACGCGGTCGCCGCCAAGATGGCGTTTCCGGATCGGATCGTCATCGCCTGCATGGGCGACGGCGCCATGCAGATGAACGGCCTCAATGTCATGATCACGATCTCGAAGTACTGGAAGCAGTGGTCCAATCCGCGGCTGATCGTTCTGGTGCTGAACAATCGCGATCTTAATCAGGTGACGTGGGAGGAACGCGTCCAGCTCGGCGCCGGCAAGACGGAATTGACGCAAGCCATTCCCGATTTTCCGTATCACAAATACGCCGAGCTGATCGGCCTCAAGGGCATCTTCGTTGATCACCCGGATCAGGTCGGCGCCGCCTGGGACGAGGCGCTGTCGGCCGATCGTCCGGTCATCCTCGAAGCTTATACCGATCCGAACGTGCCGCCCCTGCCACCGCACATCACGCTGAAGGACGCCAAGAATTTCATGCTCATGATGCGCGACGAGCCCGAGCTCGGCAGTGTGTTGAAAAACAGCGCCAGGGAACTGTTGACCAGCATCATCCCCGGGAGAGACTGAGGATGCACGTGAACGTGCCGATCGGTAAAATACGCGCCCGCGCGTTCACGATCCCGACGGACAAACCGGAGGCTGATGGCACGATCGCCTGGAATTCGACCACCTTGATCGTGGTCGAGGTGTCCGGCGGCAATATGGTGGGTCTGGCTTATACCTATGCTTGCGCGTCGATCACGAAACTGATCGAGTTGAAGCTTGCCGACACCATCGCCGGGCTCGACGCTATGGACCCGCCCGCGGCATGGCGCGCGATGCACCGCGCCGTGCGCAATCTCGGCCGCGAAGGGCTCGCCGCCACCGCGATTTCCGCGGTCGATGCCGCACTCTACGACTTGAAAGCCCGCATCATCGACGTGCCGCTGGCGACACTGCTCGGTGCCTATCGCAACGCGGTGCCGATTTACGGAAGTGGCGGCTTCACCACCTATTCCGATGACGAGCTTAAAAGCCAGCTTGGCGGCTGGGTGTTGCGCGACGGTTGCGCCTTCGTCAAGATGAAGGTCGGCACCGACCCCGACGACGACCCGCGTCGCGTAGCGGTCGCCAAAGCAGCGATCGGCGAGGCGACGCTGTTTGTCGATGGCAACGGCGCTTACACGGTCAAGCAGGCTCTGGCGCTTGCCGCCCGTTTCTCCGAGCAGCACGTCGGCTGGTTCGAGGAGCCCGTGTCGTCGGACGACTTGCGCGGACTGCGGGAAATCCGCAAGCGCGCGCCCGCGGGCATGGACATCGCCGCCGGCGAATACGCTTACACGATCTCCTACGTGCGCGCGATGCTCGAGGCCGCAGCGGTCGACGTGCAGCAAGCCGACGTCACGCGCTGCGGCGGCGTCACTGCTTTCCTGCAGATTGGCGCACTATGCGAGGCGTTCCATATCGATCTATCCGGTCACTGCGCGCCGGCCTTGCATCTGCATGTCGCTTGCGCGGTGCCGCGGTTGCGCCATCTCGAATGGTTTCATGACCACGTCCGCATCGAGCACCTGTTGTTCGAGGGCGCGCCGACCCCGCGAGGCGGCACCATCCGCCCGGATTTGTCGCGGCCGGGCAACGGCTTGGCTTTCAAGCATCAGGACGCGGCGCGTTACGCTGCCTAGGAGACCGAGATGGCGTTAGTGCAGCGTGATCTTTCTCTTCCGAGTCTCGGCGCCATTGCGCTAGGCATCGCCGGCATCACGCTCGCCTCGGATGTCATTCTGCAACAGCCGCTGGCGCGGTCGCCTTCTCGCCGCCGCGGCCTCGTGCCGCCAGTGCTACGGGATAAGCCGTCTGCCGAGGCCGCCACGGTGACCGCAGCGCGCCGGCTCAATCGCGCCGCCGGCGCGCTCGCCGTGTCCGTCCTCGCCGACAGCGCGGTCGAGCACTATCGCGGCTCGTTCAAAAACAAGGCGATGGTTACGCCCCTCATCGTGTCGGCGCTGATGCTGGCGACCAGCGCGCACGGCACCGCCGACGCCCGGCCGGTCGCTCACCGCTTGCGGGATGCGATCTACGCGATAGCCGCGGTCACCGGCCTGGTCGGCACCAGCTTTCATTTCTACAACGTCGGCAAGAAGACCGGCGGCTTCAGCTGGCAGAACCTTTTCTATGGCGCTCCGCTTGGCGCGCCGTTCGCGATTTTGCTTTCGGGTCTCATCGGCTTTTGCTCGGAGCGAGTGCGCGATACGTCGCGCTGGAGAATTCCGACGATTTTCAAGCTTCCGGCCGGGCGCACGATGGCGGCGGTGATCAGCGCCGGATTGCTGGGGACGACTGGCGAAGCGGGGCTGCTGCATTTCCGCGGCGCCTTCCACAATCCGCTGATGACGTTGCCGGTCACGCTGCCGCCGGTCGGCGCGCTGTTGATGGCGTCGGCGGCGGCCGGGCCACCGGGGCGCGATCTGTGGCTCACGCGCTGGTGGCTGCGGCTATTGACGGCGATGGGATTTGCCGGCGCGGCGCTGCATGCTTACGGCGTCTCGCGCAACATGGGCGGCTGGCGCAATTGGAGCCAGAACCTGCTGAACGGGCCGCCGATTCCGGCGCCGCCGAGCTTTGCCGGACTGGCGCTCGCCGGACTCGCCGCGCTCGGCTTGATGGACGATCACCCCGATGCCTGAACAAAAGCCGGCACGCCTGCTTGAGGGCCGCTTTCCGGACTATGACGTCCTCACGAAGCGGCTGTCGCCGTCGTGGAACGCCAAGACGCGCGACGTCATCACGCGCCGGCTCGCCGTTGGCGGCGAGCCGAAATTCTTCACCGCCGACGAGTTTCAAACAGTCCAGGCGCTGGCCACACGCATCGTGCCGCAACCGCCGACGCGGCCGCCGATACCCGTGGCCGCGCTGGTCGACGACAAATTGCGCCAACACAAGGAAGACGGCTATCGCCATGCCGGAATGCCGCGCGAGGCCGAAGCATGGCGGCGCGGCCTGCGAGCGCTCGATGCAGAGTCAAAGCAAGCCTTCGGCCGCCGCTTCCGCGAGCTTTCCGGGCAAGACCAGGACGTTTTGCTCGCGCGCATGCAAAAGGGCGAACTGAAAGACGCGGCGTGGGACGGTATGGCCTGCGAGACGTTTTTCAAGACGCGCATGGCGCGCGACATCGTTCTTGCCTACTACGCGCATCCGACGGCCTGGAGCGAAATCGGTTGGGGCGGCCCGGCGAGTCCGCGCGGCTACGTGCGCATGGACTTTAACGAGCGCGATCCCTGGGAGGCGGCCGAAGTCAAGAATGGGGACGTCGCAGCGGCGCGCCGAAAAAATCGCCGTGTCTGATCCTCTCGACAGCCCGCGCGCGGTCAATGGTCGGGCGCCCGACGTGTTCCGTCCCGGCGCCTCGGTGCCGATGCGGGAATATCGCGACAGCGATACCGTCGATTTCGTCATCGTCGGCACGGGCGCCGGCGGCGGAACGCTGGCCTGCAAGCTCGCCGAATACGGCTTCTCTGTCGTTGCGCTCGATGCCGGCCCGTATTTCCGGCCGCTCGAGGATTTTGCTTCCGACGAATCCGAGCAGACCAAGCTGTACTGGAGCGACGACCGCATCGTCGATGGCGCCAACCCGCTACAGATGGGCAGCAACAACAGCGGCAAGGCGGTCGGCGGCTCCACCGTACATTTCGCCATGGTGTCGCTGCGCTTTCGGCCGGAATGGTTCCAATCGCGCAGCATTCTCGGCTACGGCGCCGATTGGCCGCTCGATTGGCGCGAGATGTGGAATTACTACGCCGAGGTCGAGCAGGCGCTAAAGATTTCCGGGCCGGTCAACTATCCATGGGGGCCGCCCCGCCCGCGCTATCCGTATCGCGCCCACGAACTCAACGCCGCCGCTCGCGCGCTGGCGCAGGGTTGCGAGGCGTTGGGCATCAAGTGGACGGAAACGCCGCTCGCCACTGTCTCCGCCCCGCGCGGAATGTCGCCGCCCTGTGTCTATCGCGGCTTCTGCGTCACCGGCTGTTCGACCAACGCCAAGCAAAGCGCGTTGGTCACCTGGATTCCGCGGGCGCTCGCCGCCGGCGCCGAAATCCGCGATCTCGCCATGGTCGGTAAGATCCAGGTTGACGACGCCGGTCTCGTGACCGGAGTGCACTATCACCGCCAAGGCCGCTGGCGGTTTCAGCATGCGCGCAATGTCGTCGTCGCCGGCTATGCCATCGAGACGCCGCGGCTGTTGTTGAACTCGGCGACCGATCGGTTTCCCGACGGCCTCGCCAATTCTTCGGGTCTGGTCGGTAAGAACCTGATGGCGCAATCGAACCAGGCGGTCTGGGGCGTTCTGGAGGACGAAGTGCGCGCCTACAAGGGTCCGCCGTCGCTCGCCATCACCGAGCACTGGAACTACGAGGACGACAAGGATTTCTTCGGTGGCTACGCCTATATGAGCCAAGGCCCGCTGCCGCAGCTCTGGGCCAACACGCAGATGAGCGCCCATGGTTTGTGGGGCGCGCGGCTCGTCAGCGAGATGGAGAAGTACAATCACGTCGTCGGGCTGAAAATCGTCGGCGAGATGCTGCCACAGGAAAAAAACCGCGTGACGCTCGCCGACGACCTCGACCAGTACGGCTTGCGTATTCCGCGCATCACCTATTCATGGTGCGACAACGATAAGCGCCTGATCGATCATTCCCTGAAATTCATGACGCAGGCGTTGCAGGCGATCGACGCCAACGACATCTGGACCCAGCACGACGACACCTGCCACCTCAACGGCACCGCGCGCATGGGCGACGATCCGCGGATGAGTGTCGTCGACACCAATTGCCGCAGCTGGGACATCCGCAATCTTTGGGTTTGCGACGGTTCGGTGTTTCCGACAGTCGGCGGCGTCAATCCATCGCTGACCATACAGGCGGTCGCCTGCCGGACCGCGGATCGCATTAAGGCGCTGGCCGCTCGCGGCGAGCTGTGACCGCTTTCAAAAATAACCGGTGCTTATTTCCGCGGCGAACCGTGCCGGACCACCCTCCTAGAAGATGCGCGCGTGTTCGAGCATCGCCAAGCATTCCTCTATATGGCAAAGGTCCAGCCCGGGACCTTCTGCGGGCTGAGGAAGGCCCAACCTTTGTCCCGCAGACTAGGGAGCGAACCCATAAACACGAAAGCGGCGGACGACTTACGTGATCAGCCATGATCAATCGGACGCCCGTGAGGGACAGGCTGGGCGCCCTGGGGTGGCCGAGAGGCTCGCAGTACGGCGGAAGCCAGCGTCCCATCAACATGACCAAAAATTCATGGAACGCCCAGTGGCTGGGCTGGTTCAGGCCGGTAACGGGGGCGAAACGCACAGGAGAAACAAACTATGCGGTTCCCACTTCTCGCCGTCGGTGCAGCATCGGCCTTGTTGTTAAGCCAAGCAGGCGCAATCGCTCAAACCGCCACCGCAGCGAACCAGCCAAATGCAGCTCCGCCTAATGGGCATACGAGCGATCAGAACGCACCGACACTAGGTTCGCTTCGCAACCAAGTACGCGACATGTTGCAGAAGGAAGGGTTCACGGACATCCATGTGATGCCGAGTTCCCTCATGATTCGGGCAACGGATAAGGACGGAAATCCTGTTGTGATGTCGGTGAGCCCGGATTCTTTCGCCGAATTTGCGGAAGTCGGATCTTCGGGTTCCAACAGATCGAGCACCTCGCGGGCACCTTCGGGGTCCGAATTCGTTTCAATTGCCAATAGTGACGACTTGGCTTCAAATTTGATCGGCCTCGACGTTTACAACAACTCTAATCAGGACATCGGCCAGATCAAGGACATAGCGATGAACCCGCAAGGCCGCGCACAGGCTTACGTCGTATCAGTCGGCGGCTTCCTGGGAATGGGGACCCACTACGTCGCGGTCAACCCGGCTGATATCAAAGTCAGCTACGACGCTACCGATAAGAAGTGGCGCGCTACGATGGATACAAACTCGGATAAACTCAAGGGAGCGCCGGAATTCAAGTACAACGGTCGCTGGAACGCCAGTAAGTCCTAGTGACAGCAAATTAGATTGGTGCCTGCGCCTTCACTCAAGGCGCAGGCCGAGCACTTGACGCGGTTGGAACCGGTGACGGCTTGGAGCGGGTTCACGGCCACTGTCCGCGTGTCGAACAGGCAAATTCCGGCGCGGACAGCACAGGAGTGGCGTCAGCGTATGGTCGGCGCGCGTTGATTAAAGCGCCGTTCAGATCGCAGCAAAGCTCCGAATTCAGCAAAAGGTAGATCAACTCGCGGTTGCGCCCGTCTCAGGGCGGCGTTGAGTCACGAGCGACCGATTTGCGAAGTCCGCGTATTGTAAATTTCGGACTCCCACCTCACGGCAGACGCCTCATTGAAGGAAATGCGGCTGATCGAACGAAAACTGCAGACAGGAGTTACGGCCGAGGAGGACCTACTCATGAACGATCATACGACAAAAACTCTGTCACGCGGCCCCTCCGAAGGCCATGACGGTGAGGCGGATTCCTCTCCGAACAGTTCATTGGAGCTGGAAGATGCGCCCCCAGACCTCGCGCTTACGGAACTCGAATCTGGGGCGCTGTCCAAGCAGCTCTCTTTTAGAAGCCGTGACGAAGCTGAAACGTTTCTCACGTTGACGAGACGATAATCAATATTCCTGCCTAGGTTCCCCCGATTTGGAGCCCAAGGCCGCTTGATCATTTGTCGCCACAGCTTGCGCGCGCGAAATCCCGAAGACGTGTTGGGTCAGTCACGTCGGATTCCCGCTTCAACGGAATGTCGGCTAAGCAGGCAACTTCGGACGCTTCTATCCCCCTACGCAGCCATAGTCGTCAGCTCGACTGGCTCCAGTCGTGATGATCGCGAACGTGCAGTAGTGTACCAAGTCATGGCCCATAGAATTATCGCGGCAGCCCGCGAAGGCGAGCGTAATATGAGGAAGCTGCGCGCCGCTGCGCTGATGGCCTTGCCGAAAAATCGGGCCGCTGAAGAATAGACTGCTCAGTTGGCGGCCTCTTTCGCAGGGCGACGCCCATCCGTTCCGCGGGCGCCCACTGGACGCTGGCGAGCCTGCCGCGGTGGATTTCAAGCTCCCAAACGGGAGTCTCGAATCATGCGCTGTGAACTCGGTGATTTCTAATGGGGCACCATCAAGCTGCGCGTTAATGAAGTTCGCGCCCTAAAATGCCGGACCTGGGGTCGCAGACCCGGAACGACAGTCCCATCGCGGCGTTGGGCAAGGGGAAACTTAGCGTGCGCAATGGCCGCAAAAATCGAACATTACGCTCTGATCGGCGATTGCGAAACGGCCGCCCTGGTTGGACGCGATGGCTCGATCGATTGGCTGTGTTGGCCGCGTTTTGACAGCGGCGCCTGCTTCGCGGCGCTTGTTGGCTCGACCGACAATGGCCGCTGGTTGATCGGTGCGGCCGACCCGGCGGCGCGCGTGTCGCGGCGCTACCGGGACTGCACCTTGATCCTCGAGACTGAGATCGAAAGTCCCGAGGGCGCCGTCACTGTGGTGGATTTCATGCCGCCGCGCGGCAAAGCGTCCGACGTCGTGCGCCTCGTCTACGGCAAGCGCGGCCAGGTCGCGATGCGCACCGAACTAGTGGTGCGCTTCGATTACGGTTCGCTGGTGCCCTCGGTCACACGGCTCGGCGACGGTGCGCTGAGCGCCGTGGCTGGGCCCGACATGGCGGTGCTGCGCACGCCCGTGCCCATTCGAGGCGAGCACCTCAAAACGGTCGCCGAATTCACCGTTTCGGCGGGCCAGACAATCCCTTTTGTCTTGACTTACGGCGCGTCCTATCTGCCGCCGCCGGCGCAGATCGATCCTGTGAAAGCGCTGGCCGAGACCGAGGCCTACTGGCGCGGCTGGGCGAGCGGGGCGCCTCCGACGGGCCCGTGGTCTGACGCCATGGTCCGCTCGTTAATCACGCTGAAAGCCCTCACTCACCGGCCGACCGGAGGCATCGTCGCGGCGCCGACGACGTCACTCCCGGAGCGGCTGGGGGGCACGCGCAATTGGGATTATCGATTTTGCTGGCTACGCGACGCGACCTTTACGTTGCTCGCCTTGATGAATGCCGGCTACTACGAGGATGCGCGGGCGTGGCGGCAATGGCTGCTACGGACAGCGGCCGGCGATCCTGCCCGGGTTCAGATCATGTACGGCGTGACGGGAAAGCATCGGCTTCCCGAATGGGAAGTGCCCTGGCTCGGCGGCTACGAGGGCGCCAAACCGGTTCGCGTCGGCAATGCCGCCGCCCGACAGCTGCAAATGGATGTCTACGGCGAGATCATGGACGCGATGCATCACGGTCGCCACGGTAAGCTCGGCGCGAACGAGGAAGGCTGGGAATTGCAGCGCGCCCTACTAGACCATCTGGAGACGATTTGGGACGAGCCCGATCACGGCATCTGGGAGGTGCGCGGCGATCGCCAACGTTTCACCAATTCCAAGGTCATGGCCTGGGTCGCGTTCGACCGCGCGGTCAAGACGGTCGAGCAGTTTCAAATGCCGGGCCCGGTGGGTCG
>JBAPYW010000041.1:0-2859 GCA_049284935.1 Xanthobacteraceae bacterium | reverse complement strand
CGGCGCAAGCGGTTCCAGGTAATTGAAGGCGGGAAAGCCTAGAGCTCGTTTATGATCCCGCGATGCTTTAGCTTTTTGCGCAGCAACTCGATTTCTTGTTTGTTCAACGTACCCGCGAGAATGTACGTCTCCCTCCGCCGAGGACCGCCTTCCAAAATCGCTTCATTTCGCCGAGTCTGATGTCATCATTGGCGTTGTGAGGGCGAGAAGTGTCCACGAAGTTGGTTATGGGCACAAATAGGACTGGGAGGCGTAACCGGTCGTGGCCGGAGGCGCTGAAGCGGGAGATCGTGGCGGCGTCGTATGCGCCGGGCTCGTCGGTCTCAATGGTTGCCCGGCATTACGACGTGAATGCGAACCAGGTATTTGGTTGGCGGAAGCGCTATCGCGACGACGCACGTGCGCCGGCCGTGCCGACGGCTCCGCAACTGATCCCGGTAGTGGTCACGGCTGAACAGGATGCTGTCGCCACGCAGCGGTCGTCCGTCGCGGAGACGATCGAGATTGATCTTGCCGGCAAATATCGTGTCCGCGTCAGCGGCGGCGTCGATGTGCAAGCACTGCGGCGTGTGCTCGATGTGCTGGAGCGGCGATGATCCCGGTTCCCTCTGGTGTGCGGGTCTGGCTTGCGGTCGGACGAACGGATATGCGACGCGGCATGAATGGACTGGCTCTACAAGTCCAGGAAGCGCTGCGGCGCGATCCCCATGCTGGCGATCTTTACGTCTTTAGAGGCGCCAGAGGTGACCTGATCAAGATTCTTTGGCATGACGGTCTCGGCATGTCGCTTTACGCCAAAAGGCTGGAGAAGGGCCGCTTCATCTGGCCATCGCCGGCCGACGGCGTAGTTGGAATCTCGGCCTCGCAGTTGGCCTATATGCTCGATGGAATCGATTGGCGGAATCCGCGTCATACCTTCCGACCGGAGCATGCGGGATAAACGCTGACGATTCATTTTTTAGGAGTCATCCGCCAATATTTATGATTCTATCTGGGCATGGATTCGGGTGGCGAAGCCTTTCCAAATGACATCGCGACGCTGAAGGCAGCGCTGGCCGCGGCGCGCGACAGGCACATCATCGAAGCGGCCCGGGCAGCGCACGCCGAAGCGGAACTCGCAGTGGCGAGAGCCAAGGCCGCGGATGATCAAGCCCTGATCGCTCATCAGCAATTGCGGATCGAGAAGCTGACGCGCCAGCTCTATGGGCCGCGCTCGGAACGCACGTCACGGCTGCTCGATCAGATCGAGTTGCAGTTCGAGGAACTGGAGAGCTCGGCCACCGAGGACGAGATCGCCGCCGAAATGGCCGTGGCCAAGACCACGACGGTGGCGGCCTTCACCCGCAAGCGCCCAGCGCGCAAGCCGTTCCCCGAGCATCTGCCGCGGGAACGGGTGATCGTACCGGGACCGACAACTTGCCTGTGCTGCGGCGGCAGCCGGCTGCGCAAGCTGGGCGAGACCGTCACCGAGACGCTGGAATCGGTTCCGCGCCAGTGGAAGGTGATCCAGCACGTGCGCGAGAAGTTCACTTGTCGGGACTGTGAGAAGATCAGCCAGGCGCCGGCGCCGTTCCATGTGATCGCCAGAGGCTGGGCCGGTCCTAGCCTGCTGGCGATGATCCTATTCGAGAAGTTCGGGCAGCATCAGCCGCTCAACCGCCAAGCCGAACGCTACGCCAGGGAAGGCGTGCCGCTGAGCCTGTCGACCTTGGCCGACCAGGTGGGGGCCGGCTGCGCGGTGCTCGAACCGATCCTCAGGCGTATCGAAGCGCATGTCTTCGCGGCTGAACGATTGCACGGCGATGACACCACCGTGCCAGTCCTGGCCAAAGGCAAGACCGATACCGGGCGCTGCTGGGTTTATGTGCGCGACGATCTGCCATTCGGCGGCCCCGCGCCGCCGGCGGCGATGTTCTATTACTCGCGCGACCGGGCGGGCGAGCATCCCCAGGCGCATCTGGCCAACTACGCCGGGATTTTCCAGGCTGACGCTTACGGCGGCTACAACAAGCTCTACGAGCCCGATCGCAAGCCGGGGCCAATCCTGGAAGCAGCTTGCTGGGTCCATGCTCGTCGTCCGTTCTTTGTCTTGGCGGATGTGGCCGAAAATGCCCGTCGCAAGGCGCAAGGCAAAACTCCGGCACCGATCTCGCCGCTGGCCCTTGAGGCGGTCCGTCGCATCGACGCCCTGTTCGAGATCGAACGCTCGATCAATGGTCAGAGTGCCGAGCAGCGGCGCGCCGTCCGGCGAGAACTCAGTGCGCCGTTGGTCGCTGATCTGGAAAGCTGGATGCGCGAGCAACGTGCCAAGCTCTCGCGCGGCAATGAAGTCGCCAAGGCGATGGAGTATATGCTCAAACGCTGGACCGCGTTCACTCGCTTCCTCGACGATGGCCGCATCTGCTTGTCAAACAATGCAGCGGAACGAGCGTTGCGCGGAATAGCCCTTGGAAGAAAGTCGTGGCTATTCGCCGGCTCCGACCGCGGCGGACAACGCGCTGCCGCTATGTACAGCACAATCGTCACGGCAAAAATGAACGACGTCGATCCTCAAGCTTGGCTGGCCGACGTTCTGACCCGCATCGCCGAACACCCGGCTCACAGGCTCGACGAACTCCTCCCGTGGAATTGGCAACTGCTTCGAGAGAGCGCTAGGCAGGCGGCCTGACGCCAACCCCCCAGACTAAATCAACGGGATAGGGAAGCTGCGGTGCTCACCGAATGCTGACCATTATGTATGGCTGGGCGCGAAATGAGGACCCGCCGTGATTACTCGTCAACGTTCCTCAATCGCCCAGTTGCCGGTTTCGCTCAATAGAGCGGAAATGAATTCTGCGACGGCGGCACTATGGCTCAGTG
>JBAPYW010000040.1:0-2118 GCA_049284935.1 Xanthobacteraceae bacterium | reverse complement strand
CTCCGGCCGGACGATCTACGCCAAAGCCGAGTTCTTCAATCCCGCGGCTTCGGTCAAGGACCGGCTTGCCCTCAACATCATTGAGGAAGGCGAGCGCAGCGGCGCACTCAAGCCCGGCCAGACCGTTGTCGAGGCGACAAGCGGCAATACAGGCATCGGCCTCGCCATGGTCTGCGCGCAAAAGGGCTATCCGCTCGTAGTGACCATGGCCGACAGCTTCTCCGTCGAGCGGCGCAAGCTCATGCGAATGCTCGGCGCCAAGGTCGTCCTCACGCCGCGCGCGTTCAAAGGCTTCGGGATGTATCAGAAGGCCGTCGAGCTCGCCGAGGCGAACGGCTGGTTCCTCGCCCACCAGTTCGAAACAAAGGCGAACGCCGACATTCACGAGGCGACGACGGCGCGCGAGATTATCGGCGATTTCGCCGGCAAGCGCCTCGATGTGTTCGTCACCGGCTACGGCACCGGGGGCACGGTCGTTGGCGTTGGCCGGGTTCTGCGTCGCGAGCGGCCGGATGTGCGGATCGTGCTCAGCGAGCCGGCGAACGCAAGCCTTGTATCCGACGGACGCCCGCAGGCGAGAAATGGGGACGGTTCGCCCGCCTCGAGCCACCCCGCCTGGGAATCCCATCCGATTCAGGGCTGGACGCCCGACTTCATTCCGCTCGTGCTGCAGGAGGCGATCGACGTCAAGCTCTTCGACGAGGTCCGTCCGATTTCCGGCGGCGAGGGAACCAAGTGGGCGAGGGAGCTGGCGCAAAAGGAGGGCATTTTCACCGGCGTGTCGGGCGGGTCGACTTTTGGGGTCGCCCGTGAGGCCGCAAAAGCCGCGCCGGACGGCTCGGTGATTCTCTGCATGCTGCCCGACACCGGCGAGCGCTATCTGACGACGCCGCTCTTTGAGGGCATCGACGCCGAGATGAGCGAAGAGGAACTCGCGCTTTCCCTATCGACGCCGTCGGCGCAGTTTCCGCCGGCATGACGGCTTGCGACCGGCCAGGCGCCGAATTGCAGGCGCGCCCCGAAAGCCTCGATCCTGAAAACTGGGACGAGGCGCTGGCGGTCGCACGCCTGATTCTGGACGACTCCGTCGCCTATCTGCGCGACGTCCGCGAACGCCCGGTCTGGCGACAGATGCCCAGCGACGTCCTTGGGGCTTTCGAAGCGCCGCTCCCCCGCCACCCTGAGCCCCTTTCCGACATCTGGCGCGAAGTCGCGGCCAACGTGATGTGCTACCCGATGGGCAACGTCCATCCGCGCTTCTGGTCCTGGTACATGGGCGCGAGCAACTTCACCGGCGCGCTCGGCGATTTCGTCGCGGCGGTTCAGGGATCCAACCTCGGCGGGGGCGCCCATGCCGCGGCCTTCCTCGACCGGCAGGTCGTGGATTGGCTAAAGGCGATGGTCGGCTTCCCGAAGTCCGCGAGCGGGACGCTCGTGAGCGGCGGCTCGATGGGCAACATCATAGGCCTGGCCGTGGCGCGCAACGTCAAGGCCGGGGTCGACGTTCGCGAGCTCGGCGTCGCGGCGATTCCAAAGCCGCTCGCCTTTTACGGCTCGGATCAGATCCATTCCTGCCACCGCAAGGCAATGGAGGCCCTTGGCCTCGGCAACCGGGCGCTGCGTCGCATCGCGACCGACCGGGCGCTTCGGATCGACCTCGCCGCGCTCGAAGCCGCCATAGCGGCCGACCGGGCGGAGGGCTTTGAGCCGGCCTGCGTGATCGCGACCGCGGGCACGGTCAACACCGGCGCGATCGACGATCTTGAGGCGCTTGCTGCGCTGGCCAAGCGCGAAGATCTCTGGCTGCACGTCGACGGCGCCATTGGCGCGCTACTCGCCATCGCGCCCGAGAACGCCTGGCGGGTCGAAGGGCTCAATAAGGCGGATTCGATTGCGCTCGATCCGCACAAATGGCTGCACGCGCCGTTCGAAGCGGGCTGCGCCTTGGTCAAGGACGCGGCGGCGCATCGAAGCACCTTCGCCGTTCACCCGGAATACCTCGAGTCGTCGCCGCGCGGCATCGCCTCAGGCGAATGGCTGCACGACTATGGGCTTCAGACAAGTCGCGGGTTTCGCGCGCTCAAGATCTGGATGGCGCTGAAGGAGCACGGGGTCGAG
>JBAPYW010000039.1:0-21688 GCA_049284935.1 Xanthobacteraceae bacterium | reverse complement strand
GTCATTTATCCTCGATCCGCTGCTCCAATAACAGCTTAGGAAGCACGATCCTTTCGGAAGACCGATTTCCACTTTCCGGGATCATGCTCTAAACACGCTGCATGCATCATTTCGCCTATCGCAACGGCGTGCTGCACGCCGAAGCCGTCGATCTCGTCGCGCTGGCGCAGGCCGTCGGCACGCCGTTTTACTGCTACGCGAGCGCGACGCTGGAGCGGCACTATCGGGTGTTCGCCGACGCTTTCGCCGACGTCGATGCGCTGGTCTGCTACGCGATGAAGGCGAACTCCAACCAGGCCGTGATCGCGACGCTGGCTCGGCTCGGCGCCGGCGCCGACGTCGTCTCCGGCGGCGAACTTTTGCGCGCGCGCGCCGCCGGTATTCCGCCGGGCAAGATCATGTTCTCCGGCGTCGGCAAGACTGCCGATGAGCTGAAGCTCGCGGTCGAACAAGGCATTCTCTGCGTCAACGTCGAATCCGAAGCGGAGCTTGAACTTCTTGCCGCGATCGCTGGCGGCGCCGGCAGCACGGCGGCTATTTCGATCCGCGTCAATCCCGACATCGATCCCAAGACCCACGCCAAAATTGCCACCGGCAAGGCCGAGAACAAATTCGGCATTCCCATCAGCCGCGCCCGCGAGGTCTATGCTCGCGCCGCCAAGCTTAAAGGCGTGCGCGTGGTCGGCGTCGACATGCATATCGGCAGCCAGATCACCGAGCTCGATCCGTTCAGCGACGCTTTCGCGCTGCTGGCGGACTTCGTGCACGTGCTGCGCGCCGACGGTCACAGCATCAGCCACGTCGATCTCGGCGGCGGGCTTGGCATTCCATACCGCGACGACAATGAGCCGCCGCCCGATCCCGCCGCCTACGCGGCCATCGTCAAGCGCGCAACGCAAGGCCTCGGCTGCAAGCTGATTTTCGAGCCGGGCCGTCTCATCGTCGGCAATGCCGGCATCCTGGTCACGCGCGTGCTTTACGTGAAGCAGGGCGAGGCCAAGACCTTCGTCATCGTCGATGCCGGCATGAACGATCTGGTGCGCCCGACGCTGTACGAGGCCTACCATGACATCCGGCCGATCCGGGAGCCCGCGATCGGCGCGCCGCGGGTCGTCGCCGATGTGGTCGGGCCGGTTTGCGAATCAGGCGATTACCTGGCGCTGGACCGCTCGCTCAATGAGCCGAAGCCCGGCGATCTCCTCGCCGTCATGACCGCCGGCGCCTATGGCGCGGTCGAGGCCTCCACCTACAATACCCGCGCGCTGGTCCCCGAAGTCCTTGTCAGGGCTGGCGAATGGGCGCTGGTGCGGCCG
This sequence comes from Xanthobacteraceae bacterium, assembly GCA_049284935.1. GTDB lineage: Bacteria > Pseudomonadota > Alphaproteobacteria > Rhizobiales > Xanthobacteraceae > BOG-931. Next base: position 20,375 of record JBAPYW010000039.1, on the reverse strand, counting down.
CGCGTCATCGTCGAGGAGCTGATCGCGCTCGACCGCCTGCCGCCCTGGCTCTAATTTTGCTTGTCCTCTTTTGCAAGGCACGGCTTCATTCTGGTCGGGCCGTCTTGAACTCGCCCGCTTTAGCGTGTTGTCAGGCGGAGCTTTCTCCGCGGAGACCGAGGTGACGGAAACCTCTTCGAGCCCTCCCGCCCCTCCGCATGGGGGCACAGACACGGGTGTCCGATCTCGGCTCGGCACGGCCTTGCGCCGCGCCCGGTGGGCGATCTTCTGGGAGCGGCTGTGGCCCGCTCTGGCGACGCTCGCGACCGCGATCGGTCTGTTCCTGGCGGTGTCATGGCTCGGGCTGTTTCTCTGGCTGCCGCCTGCCGGCCGTGCCGCGGTCATGCTCCTGTTTGCGATCGCCGCCATAGCGGCAGCCTTCCGGTTTACCGGCTTGCGCGTGCCCGCTGCGGCCGATGGCCTGCGCCGGATCGATCGCCGCAGCGGCCTTCGCCATCGCCCGGCGACGACGATCGTCGACGAGCTCGCCGTCACGCCGCAGGATCCGTATTCGCTGGCACTGTGGCAAGCTCACCTCGAGCGCACGCTCGCTGCGGCGCGCGCCTTCAAGGTGGGCTGGCCGTCGCCGCGGATTGCCGGGCGCGATCCTTATGCGCTGCGCGGCCTAGTGCTGATCGCTTGCATTGCTACCTTCGTCGCCGCCGGCGGTGAGCACTGGAAGCGCGTCGCCGCGGCGTTCGATTGGCAGGGCGTGGTGCTGCCGGTGAATTTCCGCGTCGACGCATGGGTCACCCCGCCCGCCTATACCGGCCGGCCGCCGGTCATTCTTGCCGGCATGCATCCCGGCGAGCCTGGGCGGCAAACCGGCGACGCCGGCGAGCCGGTTTCCGTTCCGGTCGGCAGCACGCTTGTGGTGCGCGCTACCGGCAAACTCGATGTCGATGTTTTCGGCAAAGGCGGCGTGATCCCGGCCAAGGACGCCGTGCAGGCGCCGGCGGGCACGCAGGAGTACCGGTTCAAGATCGCGGCGACCGGCAGCGCGACGCTGCGTGGTGTCGGCGACGATTTGACCTGGGCGTTCAATGCCATTCCTGACCGGCCGCCGACCATCGCGCTCGCCAAGGATCCCGAGCAGCAGACGCGCGGCTCGCTCCTGTTATCCTACCGCCTCGAGGACGATTACGGGGTGACCCAGGCGCAGGCCACGTTTGCCCGCAAAGACCCGCCCGCGGCAAGCGGCGCCGGGCCGCATCCGCTCTACGGGCCGCCCGATTTCGCGCTCATCTTGCCGCAGGCGCGCACCAAAAAAGGAGTCGGTCAGACCATCAAGGATTTGACCGAGCATCCCTGGGCCGGCGCCGACGTGGTGATGACCCTGATCGCCCGCGACGAGGGCGGCAACGAGGGCAACAGCGAGCCGTTCGCCTTCCGCCTGCCCGAGCGCGTGTTCACCAAGCCGTTGGCGCGGGCGCTGGTCGAGCAACGACGCAATCTCGCGCTCGACGCCGGGACGCGTCCGCTCGTCATCACCGCGCTCGACGCGCTGGCGCTGGCGCCGGAAAAGTTCACGCCCGACGCCGGCATCTATCTCGGCCTGCGTTCGATCTTCTGGTCGCTTATTCACGCCAAGAGCGACGACGATTTGCGCGACGTGGCGGCGCGGTTGTGGTCGATGGCGGTCGGCATCGAGGACGGCGACGTTTCCGACGCCCAAGCCGCCTTGCGCAATGCCGAGGAGGCGCTGCGCCAGGCGCTCGAACGCGGCGCCAGCGACCAGGAGATCAAGCAACTCATGGATCAGCTGCGCGCGGCGATGGACCGCTTCATGCAGGCGATGCAGGAGCAGCTGAAGAACAGCCAGCAGCTGGCCCGTCCGCTCGACAGCAATGCGCGCACGCTGCGCTCGCAGGACCTCAAGAACATGCTCGATCGGCTGGAGAACCTGGCGCGCAACGGAGCCAAGGATGCCGCGCGTCAGCTGCTGCAGCAGCTCGAGCAGATGATGGAAAATCTGCAGATGGCGACGCCGGACATGAACGGCGACGACTTGGGCATGGACGAGATGATGTCGCAGCTCGATGAGCTCGGCGACATGATCCGGCAACAGCAGGACCTGCGCGATCGCACCTTCCGCCAAGGCCAGGATCAACGCCGGCAGAACGCACAGCGCGGTCAGCAAGGCCGGCAAGGGCAGCAAGGGCAGCAGGGCAAGCAGGGCCAGCAGCAGGACGACGCCATGAGCGAGCTTCGGCAGAACCAGCAGGCGCTGCGCGACCGCCTCAACAAGCTGCTCGACGACCTGAAAAATCGCGGCCTCGGCCAGAACCAGCAGGGCCAGCAAGGGCAAAAGGGGCAAGGCCAGAAAGGGCAAAGCCAAAACGGGATGGACCAACTCGGCCAGGCCGGCGAAGCCATGGGCGAGGCCGAAGGCGATCTCGGCGAAGGCAATGCCGACAGCGCCGTCGATTCCCAAGGTCGCGCGCTCAACGCGCTGCGCAAGGGCGCGCAGGGTCTCGCTCAATCGATGCAGCAGCAAATGGGCCGAGGCCCCAAGTCCGGTCAAAACGGCCGGCTCGGGATGCCGCGCGGGCAGCGCGATACCGACCCGCTCGGCCGTCCGTTACGCGGGCGCGACTACACTGACGACTATACGGTGAAAGTGCCCGGCGAGATCGACGTGCAGCGCGCGCGCCGCATCATCGAGGAATTGCGCCGCCGCTTCGGCGACGTGCTGCGCCCGCAAGAGGAGCTCGATTACATCGAGCGGTTGCTGAAGGATTATTGAGCGCGGCGAGCGCGTCGCCTCCGCGCCGAAGCCCTACGGTCCGCCGCGTGAGAGCGGATCGCCATCAACAGCTTGCCAAACAGGTAGCGAGGCGGCGAAGGCAGTGCTCAACCCCCTCGTGTCGATAGTGGCAATAATCGAATTGCTGATAGCAGCGGTCGACGCAAAAGCCGACCGCCACCTTGATGGAATGAGACGCCGGCGATTTGCTGGGGTGACCGCAGGCGCCGCCGGCAGGGCCGGGTGCCAAGGCGGCCCGGTCGATTGGCATCAGATCTTGCGCCGGGGATGCGGAGACTGGGCAAATCGTTTCGCGCAAAGGACTCGTGTCGGCTCTGACAGCCGCAGCTGCCGACAGTGAAAGCGCGGAGATCAACAGCGCGCTTCCCAACCGCAAGTTTCGCATGCGCTTTCCTTTGCGCCAACAATCTACCAACAGCTTGCGTGCAGCAGGTTGATCGAGGTCAAGCGTCCTTGCCTCTCAGTGCCGGTGGCCGATTGGTCTTCTCCACGGCGAAACATTAGCCAATAGCCCCCGTCAGCGCCAAGCTCGGTCAACTGTCACGGCGCCGGAGCCGGAAAGTTCGCACCGCAGATTATTAACGTCTTCCAACCGATTCTTAACGCTTCCTTGCTAGCCATGAACGCTCGCCCATGGCGCCGTTTCTGGTGGCGCGGAGGTCGTTTTGGCATCGATCGGTTCCGAACCCGCGCCGCGTTCGCTTTGGCGCACCTCCTGGCGTGCCGACATCGGCGGCGCGATCGGACGCGTGCGCGCGCTCTTTGCCGACGGCAGCGACAACTCGCTGGCGCGGCGGCTTGCCGGTGCGGCCTATCTCATCCGCGTCGTCAGCGCGCTGATCGCCTTTATCTCGCAGATCCTGCTGGCGCGCTGGATGGGCCGTTTCGAATTCGGCATCTACATCTATGCCTGGACATGGGTACTGCTGCTCGGCGGCATGGTCGATCTCGGCCTCGGCTCGGCGACGCAGCGCTTCATCCCCGAATACACCGAGCATAAGCAATTCGCGCTGCTGCGCGGATTTCTGCTCGGCAGCCGCTGGTTGGCCGCGATCATCGCCACCGCGATCGCGAGCGTCGGCGCCATCGCCGTCGCCATCCTGGCGCCGCATCTCGACGCTGAGACCATCGTTCCACTGTACATCTCCTGCGCCGCGCTGCCGATGTTCGGCCTCGGCCAGGTGCTGAGCGGCGTGGCGCGGTCCTACGACTGGGTCAATCTCGGACTGATGCCGACCTACGTGCTGCGCCAGCTCGTGCTGTTGGCGCTGATCGGCGTCGCCTATGCGCTCGGCCTGCCGACCGACGCGGTCACGGCGACGCTCATCGGCATTGTCGCGCTGTGGAGCGTCACCATCGGCCAGGCGGTCGTGCTCAATCGCCGCCTGTCGAGCAAGGTCGATGCCGGGCCGAAGGCCTATGCGGTGCCCACGTGGCTCGCGACCGCGGCGCCGATCTTCGTCGTCGAGGCGTTCTATCTCTTGCTCACCTATTCCGACGTCATTGTCGTCAAACAATTCCGCCCGCCCGGCGAGGTCGCGATCTATTACGCCGCCGCCAAGACGCTGGCGCTGGTCGCTTTCATTTATTTCTCGGTGGGGCAGACCATTGCCCACAAGTTCGCCGAACATCACGTCGCCGGCGATCGCAAGCGGCTCGCCGAATTTCTCAGGCTTTCCGTTCGTCTGACGTTTTGGCCTTCGCTCGCCATGATCGCCGTGTTTCTGGCGCTGGGCGAGCCGCTGCTGCGGCTGTTCGGCGCCGACTTCGTCTCCGGTTACTATCTGATGTTCATTCTCGCCGTCGGACTATTGGCGCGCGCCTCGGTCGGGCCGGCCGAACGGCTCCTCAATATGCTCGGCGAGCGGCGGTCCTGTGCGCTGGTCTATGCCGCCGCGTTCGCCCTCGATCTCGTTCTCTGCATCGCGCTGCTGCCGCCGCTCGGGATCGCCGGCGCTGCGATTGCCAACGCGGTCGCGCTTCTCTTCGAATCGGCCGGCCTGTTCCTGGTCGCTAAATACCGCCTGGGCCTGCACTGCTTCATTTTTGGCGGCCCCAAGGGAGCGTGAGGCCGATCGTGACGGTCAACGCATCGACCGATCTAGCTTTGGCATCTGAAGCCGCAGCAGCGATCGCCGGTATGCGCCGCGCAACGCTTGGCGATCGCCAGGCGGCGAATGCGTTGGCGACCGAATGGCGCCCGCTTGAGCAACTCGAAGCGATCGCCGGCGAATGGCGCGAGCTGGCCGAACGCGCGCTCGAGCCCAACGTGTTTTATGAGCCCGCCTTCGCGCTGCCGGCGGCGCGGGTGTTCGGGCGTGACGCCGGCGCGGTGCTGGTCTGGTCGCAAACGCAGCCGCGCCGGTTGCTCGGCTTCTTCCCGGCGCGGATCGAACGGCGGCGCTACGGCTTCAATCTACCGGTCCTCGTCGGCCTGACGCATCCCTACGGCCCGCTCGGCGTGCCGCTCGTTGAGCGCGAAGCGGCCGAGCCGGTCATCGCCGCTTGGCTCACGCATCTCGCCGGCGACCCGGCGCTGCCGGGATTTCTGCTGTTGCCCTTCCTGCCCGCCGACGGCGCGGTCGCAACCGCGCTCGCGATGATTGTCAGGCGGGCGCAGATGCCGACGGCCGCCTTCAATCGCCGGCGCCGGGCGCTGCTGGCGCCGAGCGGCGAGCGGGCGCGTTACATCGAGCAAGCCATCGGCGCGCGCCGACAAAAAGAACTCCGCCGGCAATGGCGCCGCTTGAGCGAGACCGGCGCTGTGCTGCTCACCGCGGCGACGGAGCCGCCTGTGGTCGCCGCCGCGCTCGGCGATTTCCTGGCACTGGAGGCCGGCGGCTGGAAAGGCCGGGCCGGTACGGCCACGGCCGATCGGGACGATCTGCACCGCTTCTTGCGCGCCGCGGTGGGTGGGCTCGCGGCGGAAGGCAAGGTTTCGATCAACCGTATCCTGGTCGACGGCCGTGCGATTGCCGCCACGATCACCTTACGCAGTGGACGCGGCGCCTGGTTATGGAAGATCGCCTATGACGAAAGCTTTGCGCGCTTTTCGCCCGGCGTCATGCTCACCGTGGCGCTTACCAACGAGCTGCTCGAAGACGCGGCGATCGAGCGTGCGGATTCCTGCGCGACGGAAAACCATCCGATGATCGACCGGCTCTGGCGCGAGCGGCTTGCGCTGTGCGACCGCTTGGTGGCGCTGCGCCCGCAGCCGCCGTTCGCCGCCGTCCGGCGGCTGGAAGCGCTGCGCTCGGCCGCGATCGCCGCGGCCAAAAGCGCGCGCGATTATTTCCGGGGTTAACCCGTCTCCCCGTTCCGTCGCACGACCCCTCGCGGATTGGCGGCGGCGCGGCGGATGATACGCAGCCGTACCTCTGACTACCTTGCCTGCGATTTAACTCGACCCGGCAGCCATCGGCACGAATTTCAGCGCCACGCCGTTCATGCAGTAGCGCAGGCCGGTCGGCTTCGGCCCGTCGTTGAAGACATGGCCGAGGTGACCGCCGCAGCGGTGGCAGGAGACGGCGGTTCGCGTCATGCCGAACGAGTGGTCTTGCGTCTCGTCGACGGCGTTGCCGAGCGGCGCCCAAAAACTCGGCCAGCCGGTGCCGCTGTCGTATTTGGTCTTCGACGAGTAGAGCGGCAGGTCGCAGCCCGCGCAGGCGAACGTGCCGGCGCGATGCTCGTTCAGCAGCGGACTGGTGAACGGCCGCTCGGTCCCTTCGCGGCGCAGCACTTCATAGGCGTCGGGGCTTAAGAGCTTGCGCCATTCGGCGTCGGTGTGGGTGACTTCGTAGCTCGTCGCCGCCTGGGCCGCATAGGGTCGCGTCAGGCGGCCGACGGCCAGAGCCGCTAGTCCGGCAGCACCGGCGTACAAGGCATGTCGGCGTGTGAGCATGTGTTCCTCCTGACTCCCGTCCTATAGCCGAGGCCGCGGCCATGGTCACGCCGCGGGCGGTAACGCGCACGGCAACATTTGGTGATGTGTTCGACAGGTGCGATGACGGATCGGAGAGATCGTCAAATCTTCCGGCTATCGTAGGCCCAGTGCAGCAACGCCTGGCGTTGCCGCGGCCGGCATGCCAGGCTTCGTGGCGGGGAATTAGAAATTCCAGCGCTGCGCGTTAGCGACCAGAAAGTCGCGAAACGCCTGCACACGCGCGACCGACTTGAGTTCTTCCGGATAGACGAAGTAGGCGTCGAGCGCGATCGGATCGGCATCGGAGAACAGTTGCACGAGGCCGCCATTACCCTCGACCAGATAGTCCGGCAGCATGGCGATACCCAGTCCGCGCTGGCAGGCGCGCAGGATGCCGAGAATGTTGTTGATGACGAGCTGGGCGGTGCGCGGCCCTTTGCCGTCGCGCGCCACGTCGATCAGCCAGCGCGCGCGTTCCAGGTATTGCGGCACGTGGCCGCCGAGCACCACCAGGCGGTGATTATCGAGATCCTCGAAGGTCCGCGGCGTGCCGAAACGCTTGAGATATTCGGGCGAGGCGTAGACGTGGAAGTGCACGGAAAACAGCTTGCGCTGGATCAGGTCGGGCTGCGTCGGCTGGCGCAAACGGATGGCGACGTCGGCCTCGCGCATAGCGAGGTCGAGTTCCTCCTCCGTGGTCAACAGTGAGATGCGGATATCCGGATAAAGATCGAGGAACTCGCCGAGCCGCGGCGTTAGCCAATGCAGGCCGATACCCGGCGTCGTCGTCACCCGCAGGTCGCCGTTCGGCCGCTCGCGGCTGTCGGTCAGCTTGGCGCGCGCCGCCTCGAGCTTCATGAACACGTCGTGCGCCGTGCGAAACAACAGATCGCCCTGCTCGGTCAGGATCAAGCCGCGGGCGTGGCGATGAAACAGGGAAACCGACAGTTCCTGTTCGAGCGCGCTGACCTGGCGCGACACCGCCGATTGCGAGAGCCCGAGCTGCTCACCGGCATGAGTGAAGCTGCCCGCTTCCGCGGCGGCGTGAAAAACCTTGAGCTTGTCCCAGTCCATTTTGTCGGACGACGGTTGACGGATGACAGAGGTCGGATGGCGAAGGGTCGAGCGCTCATCCGCCAGCTCTGATTTTTCATCTGTCCTCTGTCGTCAGTCCTCCGTTCTCTGTTCCTCACTCCGCCGCGGCGCGGTGCTCCGCCTGCGCGGCGAGAAAGCGTTCCGCCTCGAGCGCAGCCATGCAGCCCAAGCCGGCGGCGGTGACGGCCTGTCGATAGACCTCGTCGGCCACATCGCCGGCGGCGAACAGGCCGGGGACCGAGGTCGCGGTCGAATGCGGCGCCGTCTTGATATAGCCCGACGCTTTCATCTCCACTTGCCCGGCCACCAGCGCCGTCGCTGGGGTATGGCCGATGGCGATGAAAATGCCGTCGACCGGGCGCACGGCGATTACGCCGGTCTTGACGTTTCTCAGATGCGCGTGAGTGACCTTGAGCGGATTGTGGTTGCCGCCGATGTCGTGAAGCTCGCTGTCCCAGATGACGTCGATCTTCGGATTCTTGAACAGCCGATCCTGCAAAATCTTTTCGGCGCGCAGCGTGTCACGCCGATGCACCAGCGTGACCTTGGCGGCAAAATTGGTGAGAAACAGCGCCTCCTCGACGGCGGTGTTGCCGCCGCCGATCACCAGCACCTCCTTGCCGCGATAGAAAAAGCCGTCGCAGGTGGCGCAGGCCGACACGCCATAGCCGCGGAATTTCTGCTCCGACGCCAGATCGAGCCAGCGCGCCTGCGCGCCGGTCGCCAGCACCAGCGCCTCGGCGAAATAGATATCGCCGGAATCGCATTCGATCCGAAACGGGCGCCTGGCGAGATCGACCTTGTTGACGTGATCGGCAACAAGCTTGGTGCCGACATGGGCTGCCTGCTTGGCCATCTGCTCCATGAGCCAGGGGCCCTGGATCACATCGGCGAAGCCCGGATAGTTCTCGACGTCGGTCGTGGTGGTCAGTTGACCGCCGGCTTCGACGCCCTGGATCAGCACCGGTTCGAGCATGGCGCGAGCGGCATAGATCGCCGCCGTGTAGCCCGCCGGTCCCGACCCGATGATGAGCAGTTTGACGTGGGTGGTTTTCGTCACCGGCTGGTCCGTCTGTTGAGACAGGCGCTAAGGGAACGATCGCCCGCCTGGAAGCCCATGATCAGATGCCCGGACTTCAAGTCGACCGGGCACGGCGGATCCGGAAAAGACACCGAGTCCGGCCGGCCTGCGGCCATCCGCCGGGAATCTAGGGATTTTCAGGAGCTATGCAAGATACGCAAAGCCCCCATCCATAAGAGGGGTGGAAAACCTGAATCGGCATGGCGGAACGGGGCAGAGCGCCCCCGCCCTGGTGACGAGGGTCATCTCCACTCGACTTTGACGATCTCATAGGCCTTGGCGCCGCCCGGCGTGACGACCTCCACCTGGGCGCCCTTCTTCTTGCCCACCAGCGCGCGGGCGAGCGGTGAGGTGATGGAAATCTTGCCCTTCTTGGCGTCCGCCTCGGGTTCGCCGACGATCTGCCACACCGCCTTCTTGTCGGTATCCTCGTCGATCAAGGTGACGGTCGCGCCGAACGTGATGGTGTCGCCGGAAAGCTTTGACACGTCAATGATTTCGGCGCGCGCGAGCTTGTCCTCGAGCTCGGCGATGCGGCCCTCGTTGAGCGATTGCGACTCCTTTGCCGCGTGGTACTCGGCGTTCTCCGAGAGATCGCCATGGGTCCGCGCGTCGGTGATTTGCTGGATGATGCGGGGCCGTTCGACCTGCTGGCAGTGCTTGAGTTCAGCCTCAAGCGCCGCATGGCCCTCCGCGGTCATCGGAATCTTATCCATCGGTCTCCAACCTCCATACCGGCCGGACTAGAGACAAAATTCCAATCGCGGGCCGAAGCATTGCCCGGCCACGCGACTCTCAGTCTGTCTCTATACGTGCCGTCGCTTTGGCTGTTCCAATTTTGGATCAGAGGCGGCCGCAAAATAATTTTGCAGCGCACACACTTCGAGGTCGCCCCCGAGGTAGGCCTTGATACCCTGCGCTGCGGCGACGGCCCCTGAGAGAGTGGTGTAGTACGGCACTTTATGCAAGAGGGCAGCACGCCGTAACGAGCGGCTGTCGGCGAGCGCTGTGGCCCCTTCCGTGGTGTTGAAAACCAGCTGGACTTCGCCGTTCTTGATAGCGTCGACAATATGCGGGCGGCCTTCCGCCACCTTGTTGACCTTGACCGCCGGAACACCGGCCGCGGCGAGATAGCGCTGGGTTCCCGATGTCGCCAGCACCCGAAAGCCTAATCCGGCGAGCAGGCGGACCGGCTCGAGAATGCGCGCCTTGTCGGCATCCTTGACCGAGGCGAAGACGGTGCCGCTCTTCGGCAACCGGGAGCCGCCGCCGAGCTGGCTTTTGACAAAGGCGACGTTGTAATCGCGGTCGATGCCCATGACTTCCCCGGTCGATTTCATCTCCGGCCCGAGCACGGTGTCGACCGCTGGCCCAAAGCGGGCGAAAGGAAAAACGGCCTCTTTGACGCCGATATGGCGGGCGGTGCCGAATTCGAAGCTTTGCGGCTTCAGCTTAAAGCTCGCCAGCGATTCGCCGGCCATGATACGCGCTGCGATCTTAGCAGCCGGGATGCCGGTCACCTTGGCGACGAACGGCACGGTGCGCGAGGCGCGCGGATTGACCTCGAGCACGTAAATGTCGCCGTCCTTGATGGCGTATTGCACGTTCATCAGGCCGCCGACCTTCAGCGCCAATGCGAGCGCGCGGGTCTGGCGGTCAAGCTCTCCGATGGTGTCGGCCGAAAGATTATGCGGCGGCAGCGAGCAGGCCGAGTCCCCGGAATGGATTCCGGCCTCCTCGATGTGCTCCATGATGCCGGCGATGTAGGCGTCCTTGCCGTCGGCGAGGCAGTCGACGTCGATTTCGACGGCGTCGGTGAGGTAACGGTCGATCAAGAGCGGCCGCTTCTCCGACACCGCGAACTCGGACGGCCGGTCGAGGTCCGCGGCGAGCCGCGCGACATAGCGGTCGAGCTGGGTCGGCTCGTGCACGATCTCCATGGCGCGGCCGCCGAGCACATAGGAGGGCCGGATCACGATCGGATAGCCGATCGAGTCGGCGATGGCGCGCGCCTTCTCCGGGCTGGTCGCGATCCCGCTCTTCGGCTGCCGCAGCTTGAGCCGATCGAGCAGCTCTCTGAAGCGGTCGCGATCTTCCGCGAGGTCGATGGCGTCGGGCGAGGTGCCGAGGATCGGCACCTTCGCCTTGGCCAGCGGCTCGGCGAGCTTGAGCGGAGTCTGGCCGCCGAATTGCACGATGACGCCGTGCAGTATGCCGCTGGTGCGCTCGATATCGATGATCTCGATCACGTCCTCGGCGGTGAGCGGTTCGAAATACAGCCGGTTTGACGTGTCGTAATCGGTCGACACCGTCTCCGGATTGCAGTTGATCATGATGGTTTCGTAGCCGACCTCCTTCAAGGCGAAGGCGGCATGGCAGCAGCAATAATCGAACTCGATGCCCTGGCCGATGCGGTTGGGGCCGCCACCGAGAATGACAACCTTCTTCTTCTCCGACGGCGCCGCCTCGTCCGCGGCGCGGCCGGCAAAAGGCACCTCATAGGTCGAATACATGTAAGCGGTCGGCGAGGCGAATTCGGCGGCACAGCTGTCGATCCTCTTGAACACCGGCCGCACGCCGAGCGCGCGGCGACGCGCCGAGACCTCGTCGACCGCAACGCCGGTGAGCCGGCCGAGCCGAGCGTCGGAGAAGCCCATGGCTTTGAGCCGCCGCAGCGTCGCGGCCGTTGTGGGCAGTCCCTTGGCGCGAATCTCGGCTTCCGTTTCAATAATGCCGCGGATTTGCGCCAAGAACCACGGATCGATCCGGCAAGCAGTATGAATCTCCTCATCGCCCATGCCGAGCCGCATGGCCTGCGCAACTTTGAGAATGCCGTCTGGCGAAGGCGTGCCCAGCGCGGCGCGGATGGCGTTCTGGTCGTCGCCCTGGCCGAGGCCCTCGATCGCGATCTCGTCGAGTCCGCTCAGCCCGGTCTCGAGCGAGCGCAGCGCCTTTTGCAGGCTCTCCGCAAACGTGCGGCCGATCGCCATCACCTCGCCGACCGACTTCATCGAGGTGGTGAGCACCGGCTCGGCGCCGGGAAACTTCTCGAAAGCGAAGCGCGGCACTTTGGTGACGACGTAATCGATCGTCGGTTCGAACGAGGCCGGCGTGGCGCCGCCGGTGATGTCGTTGGCGATCTCGTCGAGCGTGTAGCCGACCGCGAGCTTGGCGGCGACTTTGGCGATGGGAAAACCGGTCGCCTTCGAGGCCAGCGCCGACGAGCGCGACACCCGCGGATTCATTTCGATGACGACGATACGGCCGTCTGCGGGATTGACGGCGAACTGCACGTTGGAGCCGCCGGTCTCGACGCCGATCTCGCGCAGTACCGCGATCGAGGCGTCGCGCATGCGCTGGTATTCCTTGTCGGTCAGCGTCAGCGCCGGCGCCACGGTGATCGAGTCGCCGGTATGCACGCCCATCGGGTCGATGTTCTCAATGGAGCAGACGATGATGCAATTGTCGTTCTTGTCGCGCACCACCTCCATCTCGAACTCTTTCCAGCCGAGGACCGATTCCTCGATCAGCACTTCAGAGGTCGGCGAGGCGTCGATGCCGCGCTCGACGATCTCGATGAACTCCGCCTTGTTGTAAGCGATACCGCCGCCGGTGCCGCCGAGCGTGAACGACGGCCGGATGATAGCGGGAAGCCCGATATCGTCGAGCGCTTCCAGCGCCCCGATCAGCGTCTTGACCTGATGCGAGCGCGGCGTGGCGAGACCGATCTTGGTCATCGCCTCGCGAAACAGCTTGCGATCTTCGGCCTTGTCGATCGCGTCGGCGGTGGCGCCGATCATTGTGACGCCGAATTTGTCGAGGACGCCCATGCGCCGCAGCGACAGCGCGGTGTTGAGCGCCGTCTGCCCGCCCATGGTTGGCAGGAGCGCATCCGGGCGTTCCTTCTCGACGATCTTGGCGACGATCTCCGGCGTGATCGGTTCGATATAGGTCGCATCGGCCAGATCCGGATCGGTCATGATGGTCGCCGGATTGGAGTTGACGAGAATGACCCGATAACCCTCGGCCTTGAGCGCTTTGCAGGCCTGGGTGCCGGAATAGTCGAATTCGCAGGCCTGGCCGATGACGATCGGTCCCGCGCCGATGATCAGGATCGAGGAGATGTCGGTCCGCTTGGGCATTGCTTCCGCATTTGAGGCACAAAAAAAAGGCGCGCTTCTCGCGCGTCCCAGCGCGCTTTCAGGCTGAGTGGTTACCCGTCAGCCGCCCGGAAAGCGCGCCTCTCTATAAAGAAGCGTGCGTTCGGACGCAAAACCGGAGTCCACTTTTGCTGAACGCACTCCCGGCGCCGGGTCCGGGCCCGCGCGCGGGCTCTTTAGACCAGAAGCGGCGGCCGGGAAAGGGGTTTGGCCCGCCACCGAACAATGGGTGCTCATGCGCGCCAATTCAAGCGCTGCGCAGCGAGCCCGAACGGGATCGAGCCGCTTCTGCGGCAAGCTCAACGGGGCCGCGCGTAAAACGTCATGCGCGCCTGGTTATGGCCGATGTTGGCCGGCGCGCGCTCCGCCGCGAAGCCGGCGGCGCCGAGTTTTTCGATCATGGCGGCTCCGGCATAACGCGTCAGCCCAATCCGCGAGCGCAGCCGCCAGTAATCCGACAACAGCGAGCGAAAGAGCCCCCACAGCGCGGCAAAGAAAAAGCTGTTGGCTTTGCCAAATCGCAGCAGCGCCCAGGCATCGGTCGCCGCCCAGGTCTCCGGCCGGATAACATCGCCGACGACCAGGAGCCCGCCTGGTTTCAGCAGCCGATAAAACAGCGCGAACAGGGCGCCGGTCCCGGCCGCCGTAAGGTATTGCGCGACCGCGTGCATGACAATCAGATCGAGCGAGTGCTCCGGCAGCCGCGCGATCTCGTGCGGGGCAACGACGCGAATCTTCGGCTGGCCGGCGAAGCGCTTTTGCAGCCCGGCGCGCAGGCCCGGCGCCGCTTCGCACAGCAGCACTTCGCCGGCGGCTTCCGCCACGACATCGGCGTGCAGCGCCTCGCCCGCGCCGTAATCGAGCACGCGCGCTTTGCCGGACGGCACCAGCGCGGCGATCGCTTGCGCGATCAGCCGGTAGTGCACGTCCTTATGGCGGGCATTGCCGTAAAGGAAATGCCGGCTGTCCCAGAACGCGAGCCAATCGGAGATCATGCGCGCCACGGACTGATAGGAGTTGAGACCGTCGAACCAGAAGGCCGCTATCGGCTTGCCGCTCCGCCCCGCCCGAAGTCGCGCATCATCGCGACGAACTGCGCGAACAAATAATGGCTGTCGCGCGGGCCGGGCGACGCTTCCGGATGATACTGGACCGAGAAGACCGGCCGGTCCTTGAGCGCGAGCCCGCAATTGGAGCCGTCGAACAACGACACGTGGGTTTCCACGGCATTCTCCGGCAGGCTATCGCGATCGACGGCGAAACCGTGGTTCATGGATGTGATCTCGACCTTGCCCGTGGTGAGATCTTTGACCGGGTGGTTGGCGCCGTGATGGCCCTGGTGCATTTTCATGGTCTTGCCGCCGACGGCGAGCGCCAGCATCTGGTGGCCGAGGCAGATGCCGAAGACGGGTTTCTGCTCGATCAGCGTGCGGATCACCGGCACGGCGTATTCGCCGGTGGCGGCCGGATCGCCCGGGCCGTTGGACAGGAAGATGCCATCCGGCTTGAGCGCCAAAATGTCGGCCGCCGAAGTTTGCGCCGGCACCACCGTCACCTTGCAGCTATTGCCGGCAAGCTGGCGAAGGATATTGCGCTTGATGCCGTAGTCGATGGCGACGACGTGGAATTCCGGTTCGCGCAGTTCGCCGTAGCCCTCGTCCCATGACCACGGCGTTTCCTGCCAGGTGAAGCGCTGACCTGTCGTTACCATCGGCACGAGGTCCATGCCGAGCAGTCCGGGCCATTCGCTCGCCTCGCGGGCAAGCGCGGCGAGATCGAAATGGCCGGACGGTTCATGGGCGATCACCGCGTTGGGCATGCCCTTCTCGCGGATGAAGGCGGTCAGGGCGCGAGTGTCGATGCCGGCCAGCCCGATGACGCCGCGGCTTTTCAGCCATTGATCGAGATGCCGCGTGGCGCGGTAATTCGACGGCGCCGTGATCGCGCTGTGCAGCACGACGCCGCGCGCGCCGGGCGTGGCGGCGAGGTTGACGGTCTCGATGTCGTCCTCATTGGTGCCGACATTGCCGATATGCGGGAAAGTGAAGGTGATGATCTGGCCTGCATAGGACGGATCGGTGAGGATTTCCTCATAGCCGGTCATCGCGGTATTGAAGCAGACCTCGCCGACAGCATGCCCGGTGGCGCCAAAACCGCGGCCTTCGAGCACCGTGCCGTCGGCCAGGACCAGCAACGCCGTGGGCTTGGGCTCGTCCCACATCTGTTGCGGCTGCGGTTGTGTCAGCATCGACAAGCGCCTAAATCTTCTGCGCACCCGCCGAAACGCCGGCGAACTTGCGAGAGGCCATAGCCGTGTTGCGCGACGAGATCAACAATGCGCTCAAGGACGCCATGAAGGCCGGCGATAAACGCCGCGTTTCGACGCTGCGGCTGGTCAACGCCGCGATTCTGC
Organism: Xanthobacteraceae bacterium; assembly: GCA_049284935.1. Classification (GTDB taxonomy): domain Bacteria; phylum Pseudomonadota; class Alphaproteobacteria; order Rhizobiales; family Xanthobacteraceae; genus BOG-931. Next base: position 4,898 of record JBAPYW010000039.1, on the reverse strand, counting down.
AGCGGGAGACCAGCGCCGCCGAGCGCCTGACGCTGACCGACGCCGAGATCCTCGACGTCATGGGCAAGATGATCAAGCAGCGCCAGGAATCGCTCGACATCTACGAGAAGGCCGGCCGCACCGACCTCGCCACCCAGGAGCGCGAGGAGATCGAGATCATCTCAGCGTACCTGCCCAAGCAATTGTCGAACCTCGAAGCCGCCGAGGCGATCTCCGGGCTGATCAAGGAACTCGAAGCCGCCACGCTCAAGGATATGGGCCGCACCATGGCGGCGCTCAAGGATCGCTTTGCCGGGCGGATGGATTTCGGCAAGGCGAGCGCACTGGTGAAGAAGCTCTTGGCGGGTCATTCCGCTTCGTGATCTCTGTGCGGGCGGCCACTCAGGCTGTGGATAACCGGGACAAGAGCCGCCACCGCCAGCGCCGCACGCCGCCGCCCCCTTTTTAGCCCGCTTCCGCGCTAAGCTCGGCGAATCACCATGCGATTCTCGCCGCAATTCCTCGACGAGCTGCGCGCGCGGCTTCCGGTTTCGGAAGTCGTGGGCAAGCGCGTGAAATTGCGCAAGGCCGGGCGCGAGTGGAAAGGGCTGTCGCCCTTCAATAAGGAGAAGACGCCGTCGTTCTTCGTCAACGACCAGAAGGCGATGTGGTTTGACTTCTCCTCCGGCAAGAACGGCAACATTTTCGATTTCGTCATGCAGACCGAAGGGGTGAGCTTCCCCGAGGCGGTCGAACGGCTCGCCGGGCAGGCCGGTATCCCGATGCCGGTGATGACGCGCGAGGCGCAGGCGCATGAGGAGCGCAGAAAGACGCTGCACGACGTCGTCGAGCTGGCGGCCAAATTCTTCGAGGCGAATTTGGCGTCGCGCGTCGGCGCCCGCTGCCGCGGCTATCTCGCCGACCGCGGCATCTCCTCGGCGACTCAGCTCAGGTTCCGGCTTGGCTATGCGCCCGCCGAGCAATACGCCCTCAAGGAGCATCTCGGCGCCTTGAAAATTTCGGTCGAGGACATGGTCGAGGCCGGACTTCTGGTCGCCGGCGAAGACATTCCGGTGCCCTACGACCGCTTTCGCGACCGCCTGATTTTTCCGATCGCCGATTGGCGCGGCCGCGTCATCGCCTTCGGCGGCCGCGCGCTCGATAAGGACGTTTCGGCGAAGTACCTCAATTCGCCGGAGACGCCGCTGTTTCACAAGGGCGCGACGCTCTACAACATCGCATCCGCGCGCAAGGCCGCGCACGAAGGCGCGCGCGTCGTCGCGGTCGAAGGCTATATCGACGCCATCGCCATGGTGATCGCGGGATACGAAGCGACCGTGGCGCCGCTCGGCACCGCGCTGACCGCCGATCAGCTGGCACTGATGTGGCGAATGGCCGACGAGCCGATCCTGTGCTTCGACGGCGACGATGCCGGCCGCCGCGCCGCCTATCGCGCGCTCGATCTGGCGCTGCCGCTGATCAAGCCGGGCAAGAGCCTCAAGCTCGCCGCGCTGCCGGACGGACAGGATCCGGACGATCTGGTGCGCTCGGGCGGCCGCGAGGCGATCGAGGATGTGCTCGCCGCGGCGCGCCCGCTCGCCGAGGTGTTGTGGACGCGTGAGAGCGAGGCCGGTCCGTTCAACACGCCCGAGCGGCGCGCCGCCTTGGAGGCACGTCTCGCCGAGGTCACGGCGACCATCGGCGACGAATCGGTGCGCCGCTACTACCGGCAGGATTTTGCCACGCGGCTGCGCCAAATGTTTACGCCGGCCGACATCGCCTCGCGCCGCCGCAATTGGGAGGACAGGGGCCGCCGCCCCGGCCCGGGAGCCCGAACCACTCCGCCCCGCGGCACGTTCCGCCGCGACGAGCCCTATGTGGCCGCGAGCCCGCAGCTCACGGCGAGCCCGCTGCATCGTGGCCATCGGGCGGCAATCCCGCGCCGGGAAGCGTTGATCCTGCAAGCTGCACTCAACCACCCCTGGCTTCTGCACGACCGGTTGGAGGAATTGGCCGAAGCCGAATTCCGCCACGCCGATGCGCGCAAGCTCAAAGCGGCCCTGATCGACGTCCTCGCCCATCGGTGGGGCCAAGAATCGAGCCAAGAATCGGGCCAAGAATCGCACGAAGAATCAGGCCAAGAGTCCGGCAAAGCCGCGGACATCGACCGGGCGGAAGTTGTCGCCGAGCTCACGCGCCGCGGCTTTGGCGACTTTCTAATCCGCAACGAGCGCGCCATTACCACGCCCTCGGTCTGGGGGGCGCGGCCGGAGGCCGCCGCGGCCGACGTTTTACTGACCTGGAAGCAGCTTCTCGCCTTGCATCGGCAATGGCATTCCCTAACTAGGGAACTTAAGGACGCGGAATTGGCGCTCGGCCAGGATAACACCGAGACGAATTACACGCGGCTGCGCGACGTAAAGGCCCGGCTCTCCACCATCGACGGAACCGAGGCCCTGATCGAGGGTTTCGGCGACCAATCCGGCCGCCCTTCGCGATCGAGCTAAGCGCCGGCTGTCGGCGCTGGACGCCTCGGCACCAAGCGAATATGAGGGCGTTCGCGCGGTTGAACAGGGTTAGTCGGAGCTTAACGGAGTTCCGCGACAAGTAGGGGTCTGGATTCGGGCGGCGCCAGTGGCGCGCTGCCCCTTTTTGGCCGTCGGCGGGGGTTTTAAGACGCTAAGCCCCCCGGAATGCAGTCGAGCCACCCGGGCGTGGGCAATCGCCATAGGGTAGGGGACGAAAAGACCGGGGCGGCGTTGGTAGGGACAGGCGTTCGTGGAGACGGGACACATGGCAAGCAAGAGCGCGAGCGCCAAGATGGTCGCGAGCAAGGTCAAGGCCGCCCCGCAAAAGGAGGGTGAGGCGCCGGAAAAAGAGACGCCCGAGACCCCGGACGCGCCGCTGCCGCTGCTCGATCTCTCTGACGCCGCCGTCAAGAAGATGATCAAGCAGGCCAAGAAGCGCGGCTATATCACCTATCAGCAGCTCAATTCCGTGATGCCGTCGGAGGAAGTCACTTCCGAGCAGATCGAGGATGTGCTGGCGATGATGAGCGAGATGGGCATCAACGTGGTCGAGACCGAGGAAGCGGAGGCCGAGGGCGAGGAAGAGGCGCGCGAGGAGCCGGAAGAGGAAGAGGCCGAGTCCGGCGAACTGGTCGAGGTCGCGCAGAAAACGCCGGCCAAATCCGAAGCCAAGGAGCCGACCGAGCGCACCGACGATCCGGTGCGGATGTATCTGCGCGAAATGGGCTCGGTCGAGCTTCTGTCGCGCGAGGGCGAGATCGCCATCGCCAAAAGAATCGAGGCCGGCCGCGAGGCCATGATCGCCGGCCTGTGCGAGAGCCCGCTCACCTTCCAGGCCGTCATCATCTGGCGCGACGAGTTGAACGAGGGCAAAGTCTTCCTGCGCGACATCATCGATCTCGAAGCGACCTATGCCGGTCCCGACGCCAAGGCGGTAGCGGCGGCGGTGCCGTCCGGCGATCCGCCCGCGGCGGGGGCGCCGGTGCCCGGCGTACCGGGCTTCGTGCCGCAGCCGCCGCAAGCGGTGGCGCCGCCTTCGGCGCCGCCTGCCGCCACGCCGTTCAAGCCGCATAACGGGGCAGCCGACGGCGACGAAGCGCTGCCGGAAGGCGCGCTCGGCGAGCCCGATCTCGACGAGGACGATCTCGAGAACTCGATGTCGCTTGCGGCAATAGAGGCCGAGCTCAAGCCCAAGGTGCTGGAGATCTTCGACACCATCGCCAGCTCGTTCAAGCGGCTGCGCCGCCTGCAGGAGCAGGACATCCACAACAAGCTGCATTCCACCGGCTCGCTGTCGCCGGCCCAGGAGCGCAAATACAAGAAGCTCAAGGAAGAGATCATCCAGGAGGTGAAGTCGCTGCGGCTCAATCAGGCGCGCATCGACGCGCTGGTCGAGCAGCTCTACGACATCAACAAGCGGTTGGTCGGCCACGAGGGCCGGCTGATGCGGCTGTCGGAGAGCCACGGCGTCAGCCGCGAGGACTTCCTCAAGAATTACCAGGGCAACGAGCTTGACCCGCGCTGGCTCAACCGCGTTTCCAAACTCTCCGCCAAGGGCTGGAAGAATTTCGTCGCCCGCGACAAGGATCGCATCAAGGAGCTGCGCGGCCAGATCCACACGCTGGCGTCAGAAACCGGGCTCGAGATCGGCGAGTTCCGCAAGATCGTGCACATGGTGCAGAAGGGCGAGCGCGAGGCGCGCCAGGCCAAGAAGGAGATGGTGGAGGCGAATTTGCGCCTGGTCATCTCCATCGCCAAGAAATACACCAACCGCGGCCTGCAATTCCTCGATCTGATCCAGGAAGGCAATATCGGCCTGATGAAGGCGGTCGATAAATTCGAATACCGCCGCGGCTACAAGTTCTCGACCTACGCCACCTGGTGGATTCGCCAGGCGATCACCCGCTCGATCGCCGATCAGGCGCGCACGATCCGCATTCCGGTGCATATGATCGAGACGATCAACAAGATCGTCCGCACCAGCCGCCAGATGCTGCACGAGATCGGCCGCGAGCCGACGCCCGAGGAGCTCTCGGAAAAGCTCGCCATGCCGCTCGAAAAGGTGCGCAAGGTGCTCAAGATCGCCAAGGAGCCGATCAGCCTGGAGACGCCGATCGGCGACGAGGAGGACAGCCACCTCGGCGATTTCATCGAGGACAAGAACGCGGTGCTGCCGATCGACGCCGCGATCCAGAGCAATCTTCGCGAGACGACGACGCGGGTCCTCGCCTCGCTCACCCCGCGCGAGGAACGCGTGCTGCGCATGCGCTTCGGCATCGGCATGAACACCGATCACACGCTGGAGGAAGTCGGCCAGCAGTTCTCGGTGACGCGCGAACGCATCCGCCAGATCGAGGCCAAGGCGCTGCGGAAGCTGAAGCACCCGAGCCG
>JBAPYW010000038.1:0-58806 GCA_049284935.1 Xanthobacteraceae bacterium | reverse complement strand
GCCTGAAGCAGACGATGCGCAACCCGTGGGAGGTGTTCGTCGAAAAATATCCGGCCGGCTCGGTGGTCGAGGGCGAAGTCAAGAACAAGACCGAATTCGGCCTGTTCCTCGGGCTGGACGGCGACGTCGACGGCATGGTGCATCTCTCCGACCTCGACTGGAAACGGCCGGGCGAGCAGGTCATCGAGGAGTACAAGAAGGGCGACAAGGTCAAGGCCCAGGTGCTCGACGTCGACATCGAGAAGGAGCGCATCTCGCTCGGCATCAAGCAGCTCGCCGACGGCGGCGGCGGCGCGGCTCCCGCCGAGGCTGCAAGCGAGCTGAAGAAGGGTGCCGTGGTGACTTGCGAAGTGATGGACGTAAAGGAGGGTGGTATCGACGTCAGGATCGTCGGCACCGATTTTACCTCCTTTATCAAGCGGTCGGAGCTGGCGCGCGATCGCTCCGAACAGCGTCCGGACCGCTTTGCCGCCGGCCAGAAGGTCGATGCTCGCGTGATCCAGTTCGATCGCCGCGCCCACAAGATCTCGGTCTCGATCAAGGCGCTCGAAGTCGCCGAAGAGAAGGAGGCGATCGCGCAATACGGCTCGTCCGATTCCGGCGCGACACTCGGCGATATCCTCGGCACCGCGCTCAAGCGCAAGGGCGAGGAAAACGCCGAAGAACCCGAGAACAAGGAATAACGCAGCTATGGGCGGCCTGGGATCGAACGTCCGGGCCGCCCAAGGCATCGTCGCGCCGGCGCGGCGCGGGCGGCTGACTTCGCATCAGTCTACGGCGTGTGATACGGCGGCAACCGTTGTTGCGACGGCCGCAGGCGCGCGTCGCGACGCCTCGGTGGTCGCCATTGACCGACACCAGGGGACGCGGCACTGTCGCGCGAATTATTTGAAGGAGACGAGCACATGTCGCTCGATGCTGACTTGATCGTCGACCGCCGCCGCATGCGGCGCAAGCTGACTTTTTGGCGCGTGTTTGCCATCGTGATCTTTGCTCTCGCCGTTATCGGCGCGGCCGTGCAGGTGAGCGATCGCACCGGTTTTGCCGGCGCCGGCGCCTACATCGCGCGGGTGACGATCAAGGGATTGATCCGCGACGATCAGGAACGGGTGCAGCAGCTCGATCGACTGGCCCGGTCGTCGACGGCGCGCGCGGTTGTCGTGCATGTCGACAGCCCCGGCGGCACTACCGCCGGATCGGAGCAGCTGTACGACGCGCTGATGCGACTGAAAGACAAGAAGCCGCTGGTCATCGTCGTCGACGGGCTCGCTGCCTCGGGCGGCTACATCACGGCGCTGGCCGGCGATCACATCATCGCCAAGCAGACCTCGCTGGTCGGCTCGATCGGCGTTTTGTTTCAATATCCCAACGTTGTCGATCTTCTCGACAAGATCGGCGTCAAGGTCGAGAGCATCAAATCGTCGCCGCTCAAGGCGGCGCCGAACGGCTACGAGCCGACCTCGCCGGAGGCGCGCGCGGCGATCGAGTCGGTCATCAAGGATTCCTACGCCTGGTTCCGCGGGCTAGTGCAGGATCGCCGCCACCTCAACGACGACGAGCTGCAGGCCGTCGCCGATGGCCGCGTGTTCACCGGCCACCAGGGGATCGGGCTGAAGCTGGTCGACGAGATCGGCGACGAGCGAGCCGGCATCGCCTGGCTCGCCAGCGCCAAGAGCATCGACTCAAAGCTGCCGGTCCGTGATTATCAGTTGCACAGCCGCTTCGGCGATCTGCCGTTCCTGCACGCGATGGCCGCGGCGGCGCTCGACGCGGCGGGGCTTTCGACGCTGGCCCGTCGCATCGACGATTGGGGCGGCGTCCAGGCGGTCGAACGGCTCAACCTTGACGGTCTGCTGGCGCTTTGGCACCCTGCGGGCGCGAATTGAGCGGCGGAGCGTGCCTCGGCGCTTCGTTATGTCGCCTCCCGATGACCGAAGGCATGCTCGCGGGCACCCGATGATCAAGTCCGAACTCGTGCAACGCATTTCCGCGCAGAACCCTCATCTTTACCAGCGCGACGTCGAGAAAATCGTCAATGCCATCCTCGGCGAGATCATCGCGGCGATGGCGCGCGGCGACCGCGTTGAGCTGCGCGGCTTCGGCGCGTTCTCGGTGAAGCAACGCCCGGCGCGCACCGGGCGCAATCCGCGCACCGGCGCGCATGTCGCCGTCGACCAGAAGTGCGTGCCGTTCTTCAAGACCGGCAAGGAAATGCGCGAACGGCTCAATCAGGCGGCCGAGGCCTGAGCCGCTCGTACATGATCCTCCCCCGCGATAGGCAGCGGAGCGGGGATGGATGCATACCGAGGTCGCAAGTTGCTCCGTAGGATCGTCATCTTTGTCGTCCTGGTGCCGCTCGCCGTCATCATCATCGCCTTTGCGGTGGCGAACCGGCAGGTCGTCACGGTGTCGTTCGACCCGTTCAACGCCAATGCGCCGGCCGCAGCGGTGACGCTGCCGTTGTTCGCGCTGGTCATCCTGTTGCTCATCATCGGCGTGCTGATCGGCGGCTTGGCGGTATGGCTGCGGCAGGGCCGCTGGCGGCAGGCCGCGCGCCGCTTCGAGCGCGAACTGCAGCATCTACGCGGAAAAGCCGCCGCGCTTGAAGGTGCGGAAGCCGAGCCCACGGTCGTGCCGAAAGAGAGCGAGCCTCCGCCGCGCCTGCCGCTGCGGCCGCCGGTGCGGTAGGAATACCGGTCGCGCAAGACAAGGCTCGCGCGGCGATGTAGAACCGCGGCGCAGGAACAGGCGATGTCACCGATCGTTAAAATTTGCGGCCTTTCGACCCCCGACGCCCTCGATGTTGCGCTCGAAGCTGGGGCCGATATGGTCGGCTTCGTGTTTTTCCCGCCGTCGCCGCGTCATCTCGCATTCGCGCCGGCGCGGACGCTTTCCGCGCGCGTGCGCGACCGTGCGCAAAAAGTGGCGCTCACGGTCGATGCCGATGATGCGCTGCTCGAAGCGGTGGTTGAAGCCTTGCAGCCGGACCTGCTGCAGCTTCACGGCAAGGAGCCGCCCGCCCGCGTCGCCGCCCTCAAACAACGCTTCGGCCTGCCGGTCATGAAGGCGATCGCGGTCGCGATGAGGGGGGATGTTGCCGCCGCGACGGCCTACGTTGCGGTCGCCGACCGCCTCTTGTTCGACGCCCAGGCACCGCGCGAAGCGACCCGCCCCGGCGGTCTCGGCCGGCCGTTCGACTGGCGGCTTCTGGAAAATCTCGATGCCGGCCGGCCATTCATGCTGTCCGGCGGGCTCGATGCCGGCAATGTCGGCGAAGCTCTGCGCATCACCGGGGCGCCGGCCGTCGATGTGTCTTCGGGCGTCGAGCGCGGACCGGGACAGAAGGACCCGGATAAGATCCGCGCCTTCATCCGCGCCGCCCGCGACGCCGCCGCCCGTCTTGCCTCCAAGCCAGTGACGAGTCCGGCATGACCGTGCAGCAACCCAACTCGTTCCGCACTGGGCCGGACGATAACGGGCACTTCGGCATCTATGGCGGCCGTTTTGTCGCCGAAACGCTGATGCCGCTCATTCTCGAGCTGGAGAAAGCCTACGCGCAGGCCAAAGCCGATCCCGCGTTTCAGCAAGAGATGGACGGCTATCTCGCCCACTATATTGGCCGACCGTCGCCGCTCTATTTCGCCGAGCGGCTTTCGGCATATTGCAGCAAGACGGCCTCCGGCCTTTCGGCAGGCGGCGCCAAAATCTATCTCAAGCGCGAGGAGCTCAATCACACCGGCGCGCACAAGGTCAACAACGTGCTCGGGCAAATCCTGGTGGCGCGGCGCATGGGCAAGAAACGCATCATCGCCGAGACTGGCGCCGGCATGCACGGCGTGGCGACTGCCACGTTGTGCGCGCGCTTCGGGCTGGAATGCATCGTCTATATGGGCTCGGTCGACGTCGAGCGGCAGAAGGCGAACGTCTTTCGCATGAACATGCTCGGCGCCAAGGTGGTGCCCGTCGAGTCCGGATCGAAGACGCTCAAGGACGCGATGAACGAGGCGCTGCGCGACTGGGTGACCAACGTCGAGAATACGTTCTATTGCATCGGCACCGTCGCCGGGCCGCACCCGTACCCGATGATGGTACGCGACTTTCAGTCGATCATCGGCCGCGAGACTCGCGAGCAGATGCTCGCGGCCGAGGGGCGGCTGCCGGATTCGCTGATTGCCTGCATCGGCGGCGGCTCGAATGCGATGGGCTTGTTTCATCCGTTCCTCGACGAGAAAGAGATCGAGATCTACGGCGTCGAGGCTGCCGGCCATGGTCTCAAAAGCGGCCAGCACGCCGCCTCCATCGCCGGCGGCCGGCCCGGCGTACTACACGGCAATCGCACTTATCTCTTGATGAACGAGGACGGCCAGATCAACGAAGCGCATTCGATCTCGGCCGGTCTCGATTATCCCGGCGTCGGTCCCGAACACGCATGGCTCAACGATGTCGGCCGCGTCACCTTCCTCTCGGCCACGGATGACGAGGCGCTCAACGCCTTCCAGCTTCTCTCCAAGCTCGAAGGCATCATTCCGGCGTTGGAGCCGGCGCACGCCGTCGCCAAGGTGCTCGAGCTGGCGCCGCAGAAGCCGAAGAATCACCTGATGGTGGTCAATCTCTCCGGCCGCGGCGACAAGGACCTCGATACGGTGGCGCGGCATTTGAGTAAAGCGCGATGACCACCCGCATCGATCGCCGCTTCGCCGCGCTCCGGGACGAAGGCCGCGCCGCGCTGATGACTTTCGTCATGGCCGGCGACCCGGATCACGAGACCTCGCTCGCCATCCTCAAGGCGCTGCCGCAGGCCGGCGCCGATCTGATCGAGCTCGGCATGCCGTTCACCGATCCGATGGCGGACGGGCCGGCGATCCAGGCCGCGGAACTGCGCGCGCTTGCTTCTGGGCAGAACATGAAGCGCACGCTTGCGCTGGTCCGCGACTTCCGCCGCAGCGATGATGCGACGCCGGTCGTGCTCATGGGCTACTACAATCCGATCTATGTTTACGGCGTCGCGCGTTTTTTGGCGGATGCCAACAGCGCCGGCGTCGACGGGCTGATCGTCGTCGATCTGCCGCCGGAAGAAGACGAAGAATTATGCCTGCCGGCGCTTCATGCCGGCTTCAATTTCATCCGCCTGGCGACGCCGACGACCGACGACAAGCGGCTGCCGGCGGTGCTTAAGAACACCTCGGGCTTCGTTTATTACGTGTCGATCACCGGCATCACCGGCTCCACAGCGCCGGACAGCGCCAAGGTCGCGGCAGCGGTCAAGCGCATCAAGCAGCACACCAAGCTTCCGGTTTGCGTCGGCTTTGGCGTGCGCGCAGCCGAACAAGCACGTGCCATTGCGGCGGCCGCCGACGGCGTCGTGGTCGGCTCGGTGCTGGTCGAAGCGATCCGCAAGTCCCTCGGCGCGGACGGCAAGGCGACGGCCGCAACGGTGCGTTCGGTGGCCGATCTCGTGCGCGAGCTGGCCGAAGGCGTGCGCAGCGCCCGCGCCAGGATTCTGGGAACTGCACGCTAGGGCTTTCACGCCTTCGTCCGGGCGTTGAATTTCGCCCCTCCACGCCACACATCTCATCAGACTGGAGGGACAACCATGGCCCGCGACGTGGCGCGTGATTGGATGTGGTCGGAGGCGTGCGACATGCTCGCGCGCGCCGAGCGCATGCATCGGGAGCTGTTTCGACCCGGCGCCGCCCAGGCGCGGCAGCCGGTCTGGGAGCCGCCGGTCGATATTCTGGAGACCAAATACGAAGTCTTGGTCCTGGTCGCGTTGCCCGGCGCCGATGCCGAGCAGGCGCAGGCCGCGATCGAGGACGGCGAGCTTGTCATCACCGGCGTGCGTACCTATCCGCCCGCCTTGCGCACCGCCATCATCCATCGGCTCGAACTGCCGCAAGGCCGCTTTTACCGCCGGCTGCAGCTTCCAGCCGGACGCTACAGCGCCGTGCGCCGCGCCGTCGTCGATGGCTGCCTGGTGGTGACATTGCAGAAAGCGGAGTCTAGCCGTGGCTGAAGCGCAAATGCGTGCCAATACCGAGTCGGCAGAAGGCGGCGGCTCGCTGCCGCCGTTGCCGCCCGATGCGCTGATCATCGTGCCGGTGCGCAATACCGTGCTGTTCCCCGGCCTGGTGCTGCCGATCACGCTCGGCCGGCCGAAGTCGGTCGCCGCCGCGCAACAGGCGGTGCGCGACCAGCGCCAGGTCGGCATCCTGCTGCAGCGTGATCCCGAGGTCGCCGATCCGACTCCGATCGACATGCATCGCATGGGCACGCTCGCCAACATCGTTCGTTACATCACCGCGCCGGACGGTTCGCACCACTTGGTCTGCCAGGGCGAGCAGCGCTTCCAGGTCGTCGAATATCTCAGCGGCTGGCCGTTCTTCGTCGCTCGCGTGCTGCAAATCCCCGAGCCGGACGTGCGCACGCCCGAGGTCGAGGCGCGGTTCGTCAATCTGAAGGCGCAGACCCTCGAAGCGGTTGAATTGCTGCCGCAGGCGCCGGCCGACCTTCTCGCCGCCATCCAGTCGATCGAAACGCCCTCGGCGCTCGCCGATTTGGCGATCGCCTACATGGACGTGAAGCCGGACGAGAAGCAGGAAATCCTCGAGACCATCGACATCGTCGCGCGCATGGACAAGGTGCTGCGGCTCCTGGCCCAGCGCATTGAGGTGTTGCGGCTGTCGCAGGAGATCGGCCGGCAGACCAAGGCGTCGCTCGACGAGCGCCAGCGCGAGGTGCTGCTGCGCGAGCAAATGGCGGCGATCCAGCGCCAGCTTGGCGAAGGCGAGGAGGGCAAGGCCGCCGAGATGGCCGAGCTCGACGCGGCCATCAGCAAAGCCAATATGCCGAAGGAGATCGAGGAGCAGGCGCGCAAGGAATTGCGCCGGCTGCAGCGCATGCCGGAAGCCGCCGGCGAGTACGGCATGGTGCGCACCTATCTCGATTGGCTGATCGAACTGCCTTGGGCTTTGCCCGAGGAGAAGCCGATCGACATCGTCGAGGCACGGCGCATCCTCGACGAGGACCATTACGACCTCGACAAGATCAAGCGGCGGATCATCGAATATCTCGCCGTGCGCAAGCTGGCGCCGCAAGGCAAGGCGCCGATCCTGTGCTTCGTCGGGCCGCCCGGCGTCGGCAAGACCTCGCTCGGCCAGTCGATCGCCCGCGCCATGGGCCGCAAATTCGTGCGCGTCAGCCTCGGCGGCGTGCACGACGAGGCCGAAATCCGCGGCCATCGTCGTACCTATATCGGCGCGCTGCCCGGCAACATCATCCAGGCCATCCGCAAGGCCGGTTCGCGCAATTGCGTGATGATGCTCGACGAAATCGACAAGCTCGGCGCCGGCATCCACGGCGATCCGGGCGCGGCTCTGCTCGAAGTGCTCGATCCGGAGCAGAACAACACCTTCCGCGACAATTACCTCGGCGTGCCGTTCGATCTGAGCCGGGTGGCGTTCATCACCACGGCGAACATGCTCGACACGATTCCCGGGCCGCTGCGCGACCGCATGGAGATCATCAGCCTCGCCGGCTACACCGCCGACGAGAAGCTGGAGATCGCCCACCGCTATCTGGTGCGCCGGCAAATGGAGGCGAACGGCCTCAAGCCCGGCCAGGTCGAGATCGACGACGCGGCGATCGGCGACATCATCCGGAATTACACCCGTGAAGCGGGCGTCCGCTCTCTCGAGCGGCTGATCGGCCAAGTGCTGCGCAACGCCGCCGTGCGCATTGCCGAAGGCGATAGCGGGCAGATCCGCATCACCCGCGCCGACCTCGTCCCGATCCTTGGCGCGCCCAAGTTCGAGAGCGAGACGGCGATGCGGACGAGCGTGCCCGGCGTGGCCACGGGGCTCGCCTGGACGCCGGTCGGCGGCGATATTCTGTTCATCGAGGCAACGCGTATTCCCGGTTCCGGCAAGTTGATCCTGACCGGTCAGCTCGGCGAAGTGATGAAGGAGAGCGCGCAGGCCGCGCTCTCGATCGTCAAGAACCGCGCCGCAGCGCTCGGCATTGATGCCAAGCGCTTCGAGAAGAGCGACATTCACGTCCACGTGCCGGCCGGCGCTACTCCGAAAGACGGGCCGAGCGCGGGCGTCGCCATGTTCATGGCCCTGGTCTCCTTGATGGCCGAGCGGACCATACGCAGCGACACGGCGATGACCGGCGAGATCAGCCTGCGCGGCCTGGTGCTTCCGGTCGGCGGCATCAAGGAAAAGGTGCTCGCCGCGCACGCAGCCGGCATCAAGCGCGTCATGCTGCCGGCGCGCAATCGCAGGGATTATGACGACATCCCGGAGATTGCGCGCAAGGAGATGGAGTTCATCTGGCTCGAACGCGTCGAGCAGGCGGTCGCCGCCGCGCTCGAGCCGAAGAAGCCGGCGGATGGCGCGCCCGCCGCCGCCCCGCAACTCGCCGACGCCGAGGCGTAAGCTTTTTAGTCGGCGTCGACCAACTCCGTGCGCTGTTGCGTTCCCGGCCATGAGCGGAAACCGTGCGTAACACACGGCTAGCACACGCGCCGGTGTATGGCCTCTCGCCCGGCCGGCATGGCAAAAAGGACTCCGTTGGACGACGGAGGACGGTCCGATGAATATCGACGTGGGCAAAAAGGCTATCGCCGAAGCGACCGAGAAGCTCAAGAACTGGGGCCGCTGGGGCAAGGACGATCAGATCGGCACGCTCAACCATGTCACGCCGGAGGAAATCGTCAGGGCGGCGGGACTGATCCGCACCGGCAAGGTCTTCGCGCTCGGCATCCCGCTCGATCGCGGCGGCCCGCAGACCGGCCTGTTCGGCGGCCGCTGGAATCCGATCCACACCATGCTGGCGACCGGCACCGATGCGGTCGCCGGGCGCTACGATAAGGTGCTGAAGCTGCGCTATGCCGACGACGCCATCAACATGCCGGTCCAGGCCGCGACCCACTGGGACTCGCTCGGCCACATCTTCTACGAAGATAAGATGTACAACGGTTTCGACGCGCGCGAGGTCGATTGCAACGGCCTCGGCAAGCTCGGCATCGAGCATACCAGGAGCAAGATGGTCGGCCGCGGCGTGCTGCTCGACGTGGCGCGGTTTCGCGGCGTTGATTGGCTGAAGGATGGCGACGCCATCGCCAACGACGAGCTCGACAAGTGCGCCAAGGAGCAGAACATCGAGATCAGGCGCGGCGACTTCGTCATCCTGCGTACCGGACAAATGGAGCGGTGTCTTAGCGAAAAGAACTGGGGCGCCTATGCCGGCGGCGATGCGCCGGGCGTCAAATTCGAGAACTGCTACTGGTGCCAGGACAAGCAGATCGCCGCCATCTGCTCCGATACCTGGGGGGTCGAGGTGCGGCCGAACGAGACCAAGGAAGTCAACCAGCCGTGGCACTGGGTGGTGATCCCGGCCATGGGGCTCACCATGGGCGAGATGTTCTACGTCAAGGAGCTGGCCGAGGATTGCGCCGACGACGGCATCTACGAGTTTTTCTTTTGCGGCGCGCCGCTGATCATCACCGGCGGCACCGGCTCGCCGCTTAATCCGCAGGCGATCAAGTAGATTCTCGCCTCCCCGCCCAGGGAAGGGAACGGATCACAAGCCAAGCACCTGCGGGTTGACGCAATGCGGCGGTCGTCGGCCGGCAAGAAAGGCGAGAATATTATCGACGACGAGGTGCGCCATCTGCTCGCGTATTTCGCCGATGGCGCTGCCGAGGTGCGGCGTCAGCACGACATTGGATAATTTGCGCAATTCCTTGCCGACCTTGGGCTCGTGCTCGAATACGTCGAGGCCAGCGCCGGCGATCTGCTTGTCGGTCAATGCGCGAATGAGCGCGGCCTCGTCGATAATGGCGCCGCGGGCGGTATTGATCAGATAGGCCGTCTTCTTCATCAGCTTCAGTTCACGCGCGCCGATCTGATGCCGCGTCTCGCTGTTGAGCGGCGAGTGAATCGAGACGAAATCGGATTGGCGCAGCAGTTGGTCGAGCGGCACGTAGGTCAATCCCGCCTCGCGTTCTTCGCTGTCCGGCTTGCGGCGCGGCGCCCAGTAGAGCACCCGCATGTCGAAGCCGCGGGCGCGGCGCGCCACCGCCTTGCCGATCAGACCGCCGCCGCCAATCAGGCCGATCGTCTTGCCCCAGACGAAGGAGCCGAGCAGATAGCTCGATTGCGCGCCGGGAAATTTTCCGGCGCGCACCAGGCGGTCGCCTTCGACGATCCGCCGCGCCACCGCGAGCATCAGGGCGAAAGCGAGATCGGCGGTGGTCTCGGTGGTCAGCGGCGGCACCACGGTGACGGGAACGCCGCGCGCGGTCGCCGCCGCGACGTCGATATGCGAGGGCGTGATCGATTGCGCGGCGATCAGGCGCAGCCGCGGGTTGGCGGCAATCACGCCGGCGTCGATGCGGTCGTGCAACAGGCAAAACAAAATATCGCAGCGGCGCACGGCGGCGAGCAGCGCCGGCCGGGGGATGATGCGGCTTGCGTCCGGGTTGACCGTGACGGCCGCGATTTGGCGCAGCCGCGCGACGGCGCTTTTCGCCACCGGCTGGGTTACGAAGATGCGCGGGCGCGGCGCGGCGCGCATCAAGCGAGCCAGCGCACGATGCCGGCAACGCCGTCGACTGCGACCTGGGCGCCGTCCGGGATGCATTGCGTCGCGTCAAGCACGCCGAGCACCATCGGAATGCCGCGCTCGCGCGCCAGCGAGGCGAGGTGCGAGGTCGAGCCGCCGAGCTCGGCGACGACACCGGCGACGCGCGGCAGGATATGGCTCAGCGCCGGACCGGCGACGCGGGTGACGAGAATGTCGCCGGGCGCGACACGGCTGAGTTCGCATTCGCAATTCACCACCACGGCGCGGCCGGAGCCCCAGCCGATGCCGGCGGGATGGCCATTGAGGCCGGGATGCTTGAGCCAGATTTCGTCCGGCACGTGCGCCGGCTCAACCCGAAGCGGCCGCGCCTGCAGGAGCTTGAAGCCGGTCGCGTCGAGCGCCCACTCGACTTCGACTGGCATGCCGAGCACGCTTTCGGCCTTGCGCATGAGCCGGCCGAGCGCGGTGGCCTGCCCGGCCTCGAGGCAAGGCGCGCGCACCAGAGCTTCGGGCACCGCCTGCGGCTGCGCGCCGGCGCCGTGCACGCAGATTTCGCGGTGGTGCTTGCGCCCGCTGTCCATCGTGCGCAGAAAGCCCACCCGGCTGAGCACGATGCGGTCCGGCACCACTTCGCCTTGCGCGATCGTGGAGCCGAGCCCCCAGGTCGCGCTGATCAGCATGTGGCCGTCGGCGGTCTCGCTCAAGCCGCCGCCCGAGGCGGTCGCGGCAACGAGCGGCTGAATGAGCACGGCCATCGCGGTGCCGGCTGGAGCAAGGCCGTGCTGCGCCATGGAGCGCCGCGCGTTGGTGGTCCACAGTGCCGCCCAGCAGGCGCGCAACGCGGTCAAGAATTCTGTCTCGTCGCTGATGCCGAGGAAACTTTCGAACTGGCCGGCGAAGCTGGTATCGGCGCGATCCTCGATCAGCGCCGAGGAGCGCACGGCAAGCGGCTTCGGTTGATCGCGCCAAGCCGCCAGGATTTCCGCTGCAAGCTCCGGCGCGAGGTCGCCCTGATAGAGCTTGAGCCGGATCTCGACGGCGAGCCGCCGTTGCCGCGGCGGGTCCGCTTCTGCGTAATCGCGCAGCACGTCCACTAGCCCAAGATGCGCGATCTGCCGCCGATACGCCGCCGCGGTGAGACAGCAACCGCCTGGCGTCGGCAGGCCGGCCTGCGCCAGCGCCGCCAGATTCGCGGCCTTCGGTCCGGCGCGCTCGGCATCGGCCGTGGCCGGCTCGGAGAGTGGGAGGAGGAAACGCGTCATACCGAGTAAAGCTCGACGTTATTTCACATGGTCGCCGTAGCCGGGAAGCGGATCGACCACGGTGATTTGCTTGACCGGAAAATTGGACACGATCTCGATCGAGTCCTTGTGCACGATCAGCATTTCCTCGATGCGCACGCCATAGCGGAACTTCTTGCCGTGCTGCGTCTCGAGCGCAAAGGTCATGCCCTCCTTAATCTCGACCGGATGATCGAGCGACCAGATGCGCGAGATCACCGGCTGATCGTATTGCGCCAGCCCGAGCCCGTGGCCCCACAGGTTGGCCGCCGCCTGGTCTTCGTCCTCGTAGCCCCAGGTCGCCATCGCCGAGGGCCATTGCAGCGCGATGTCGCGGGTGGTGGCGCCGACTTTCACCGCGCCGATCGAATCGTAGAGCCATTTCAGCGCGATCTCGTAGGTGTCCTTCTGCTCCTGGGTCGGTTCCTTGCCGACGCAATAGGTGCGGTAGTAGCAGGATTTGTAGCCGTTCCAAGTCAGCGCCGCCAAATCCATGAACACGATGTCGCCGGGCTGGATGATGCGGTCGGAAAAATTGCGCCAATTCGGCCAGGTGTTCGGGCCGGAGGAGACGATGACGTCCTCGACGTCCTCCATGCCGGCGAAATTGTAGAGATATTGCATCAGGTGCGCCGTCACCTGGTTCTCGGTGATGCCGGGGCGCAGGAATTTCATGCACTCCCAGTGCGTGGCGTCGCCGATGGCGCCGACGATGCGCATGCATTCCTGCTCGTCGAGGTTCTTGACCGCGCGCGCCTCCATCATCGGCGTCATGCCGTCGACCCAGGCGATGTTTTTCTCCTTGAAGATCGTGAGCATGTTGATGTCGATGAAATCGACGCCGAGCTTTTGCCCGGCGACGCCGTGGCGCTTCATCTCTTCCAGGACGGCGTTGGTGAACTTGGTCACCTGTTGCGTCGAGGCCGGCCCGGCCGCGCCCTTGATCCAGGCGAAGGAGTGGCGGACGTTTTCCTTCGGTAGCCAAGGCGAGTGCCGCTCGATCTGGAAGCCGAGATCGCCCTGCTCGAACAGGATCGGCGCGCCGTCGCCGCAGAGCATGGCGTAGCGCAGCCCCGGCTTTAATCGGTTCCAGCCCGGCGTCAGCGTGCCGGTCAGGTAGCGCACGTTCTCGTCGTACATGCAGAGCATGGCGCCCAGGCCGTGCTTTTTCATCATCGCGCGGGCGCGCTCGGTGCGGTAGTTACGCAGCCGGTCCCAGTTGACGCGCTGCTGCCAGTCCATGCCGACGGTGCCGAAATTCGCTCCCATGGCGTTCTCCCGCTGCGTGTTCTAGGGCTTGCTTCCCCATCACATCTTAAACTTCACGATCTTCTGCTGCTGCTCGCCGAGGCCATCGATGCCGAGCCGCACCACGTCGCCGGCGCGCAGGAATTTCGGCTCCGGCTTGAAGCCCATGCCGACGCCGGGCGGCGTGCCGGTGACGATGACGTCGCCCGGCTCCAGGACGAAGAATTGCGAGCAGTACCAGACCAGATGGGCGACACCGAACACCATGTTGCGGGTGGTGCCCTTCTGCCGGCTCTCGCCGTTGACCGTGAGCCACATGTCGAGCCGCTGCGGGTCCCGGATCTCGTCCTTGGTGACCAGCCACGGCCCGAGCGGACCGAAGGTCTCGCAGCCCTTGCCCTTGGTGAATTGGCCGACGCGCTCGAGCTGAAAGACGCGCTCGGAGACGTCGTTGGCGAGGCAATAACCGGCCACCGCCTCCATCGCCTTGTGCTTGGCGAGATAGCGCGCGCGAGAGCCGATGACGACGCCGAGCTCGACTTCGTAATCGAGCTTGGTCGAGCCTTTCGGAATCATGGTGTCGTCGTTCGGCCCGCAAATGCAGCTCGGCGCCTTGTTGAAGATGAGCGGCTCGGTGGGCAACGGCATGCCGGATTCGGCGGCGTGGTCGGCATAATTGAGCCCGATGGCGACGAAATTGCCGACCTTGCCGACGCAAGCGCCGAGCCGCGGCGTGCCGCGAACAAGCGGCAGCGTGTCGGGCTTGAGCTTGCGCAGTTTGGCGAGGCCCTTGGGCGAGAGCACGTCGCCGGCGATGTCGGGCACGATTTTCGACAGATCGCGGATGCGGCCTTGGGCATCGAGAATGCCGGGCTTTTCGCGGCCGAGGGCGCCGTAGCGGACGAGTTTCATCGGGATACTCCTTGTCTGAACGCGACCGTTGTCAGAACGCGCCGGGGAATGCGCCGCCGTCGATGAGCAGGTTCTGACCGGTGATATAGCCGGCTTGCGCCGAGCACAGGAAGGCGCAGGCGGCGCCGAACTCGGCGGGATCGCCGAGCCGGCGCGCCGGAACCGTGGCAACGCGCTCGGCGAGCGCCGCATCGGGGCTGATGCCTTTCTTCTTCGCGATCGACTCGAAGAGGCCGCGAAGACGGTCGGTCGCGAATGTTCCGGGCAGCAGGAAATTGATGGTGACGTTGGATTGGGCGACGTTGCGCGCCACGCCGGCGAGAAAGGCGGTCAAGCCGGCGCGGGCGCCGGACGACAGATCGAGCCCGGCGATCGGCATCTTCACCGATCCCGAGGTGATATTGACGATACGCCCGAACTTTTTGGCGATCATCGGCTCGATCGCCCTCTGGATCAGCTCCACGGCCACGACCATGTTGGCGACGACGCCGTCGAGCATTTTCTGCCGGTCAAGTTCGCGAAAGTCGCGGGCCGGCGGACCGGCATTGTTGTTGACCAGGATGTCCGGCTCGGGACAGGCCGCGAACAGCGCTTGCTGGCCGGCGGGCGAGGCGACGTCGGCGGCGACCGGGATAATCGTGGCGCCGGTTGTTTGGCGGAGTTCCGCGGCAGTAGCGGCGAGGCGGTCGCGGTCGCGGCCGTTGATCACGACCTCGCAGCCGGCCTGCGCCAGCGCCGTGGCGCAGGCGCGCCCGAGCCCGCGGCTCGAGGCGCAGACGATGGCCCTACGGCCGGCGATTCCAAGGTCCATGCCTAACCTCCCCAAATATCTTTTGCCGCGCTTACGGCCATTTCACCACCGGCGGCATCGACGAAAGAATCGACTCGACATTGCCGCCGGTGCGCAGGCCAAAGACCGTGCCCCGGTCATAGAGCAGATTGAACTCGACGTAACGTCCGCGCCGAACGAGTTGTTCCTCGCGCTCGGCTTCGGTCCAGGGCTTCGTGAAATTTCTCCGCACCAGCTCGGGATAGATGCTGAGGAAGCCGCGGCCGACTTCCTGAGTGAAGGCGAAATCGGCCTCGAAGTCGCCGCTATCGAGCCAATCGTAGAAGATGCCGCCGATGCCGCGCGCTTCGCCGCGATGTTTCAGAAAAAAATACTCGTCGCACCACGCCTTGAATTTATCGTAGGGGGCGACCGCGGCATGGGCATCGCAGGCGGCCTGCATCGCGGCGTGGAAGGCGATCGTGTCGGGATCGTCCTGGGTGCGCCGCCGCGCCAGCACCGGCGTCAGGTCGGCGCCGCCGCCGAACCACGATTTGGTGGTGACGACGAAGCGCGTGTTCATGTGCACCGCCGGCACATGCGGATTGTGCGGATGCGCGATCAGCGAAATGCCGGTGGCGAAAAAGCGGGGGTCGTCGGCGGCTCCGGGTATGTGGTTGCGGAACTCCGCGGCGAACTCGCCGAAGACCGTCGAGACATGGACGCCGACTTTTTCGAAAACCCGGCCTTTCATCATCGCCATGACGCCGCCGCCACCCGGCGTGCCGCTGTGATCGGCGCGGTTCCAGGGCTTGCGCATAAAGCGGCCGGCGGCCCGATCCGCCAGCGGGGCGCCGGGGGGCAAGGCTCGCTCCACCTCCTCGACGGCGGCCACGATCCGATCGCGCAACGTTTCGAACCAGGCGCGGGCGCGGTCTTTCCGCGTTTCGATCAGGTTGGCGTCCATCGGTCGGTTTGAGGTTCGCGCTGCTTGCCGTGCCGCGGTACAACTGCCGGCGGGCCTTGTCCAGAATGTCACATTCCTGCGCGACTATACTGATCTTTCCAGCCGCATGGCGAAACCCAGAATGGCGAAACCAATGGCGCCGATCAGGATATCCGTGAACCGCCCGACGCGGCGCCGCCTGCTCACGGGCGCGGCCGGGGCCGGGCTGGCATTGATCGCGGCCCCGGCTTTGTTGCGGCATGCCGCGGCGCAGAGCTGGCGTGCGGGCGATCCGTTCAGCCTCGGGGTCGCTGCCGGCGCACTCCGCCCGGACGGCTTTGTGCTGTGGACGCGGCTGGCGCCCGAGCCCCTGTCGAGCAATCCGGAAACCCCCGGAGGCATGAACGGCAACGATATCACCGTGGCCTATGAGATCGCGACCGACCCCGCCATGCGCGATATCGTCCGGCGCGGCGAAGCGAACGCCGAGCAGGCCTATGCCTATTCGGTGCATCTCGATGTCGCGGGCCTCAAGTCCGGGCGGCCGTATTGGTATCGCTTCATGAGCGCCGATGCCGCGAGCCGCGTCGGGCGCGCCGTCACGTTACCCGCGCCGCGGACGGCGCTCGACCGGCTGCGCTTCGGCTTCGTGTCCTGCTCCAATTACGAGCACGGCTATTTTTCCGGTTACCGGCATCTGGCCGATGAAAATCCGGAATTCGTGCTCTATCTCGGCGACTACATCTACGAATACATCGAGGAAAAGCGTCCGATATGCGCCGCCACTCCGAAGGCATCGAGGCGGCGACGCTGCCGACCTACCGCAATCGCTACGCGCAATATCGGCTCGATCCGGACCTGCAACGGCTCCATGCCGAGGTCCCGGCGCTGGTCACCTGGGACGACCATGAGGTGCAGAACGATTACGCCGACAAATGGTCGCAATATTTCGACGATCCGGAGCGGTTCCTTGTTCGGCGCGCGGCGGCCTATCGCGCCTTCTACGAGCACATGCCGGTGCGGCCGATCCTGTCGCGGCCCGAAGGGCCGGCAATGCGGATCTATGATCGCTTCACCTTTGGCGACCTCATCGAAATCTCGATGATCGACGGCCGGCAATACCGTTCGCGCGAAGCTTGTTACGCGCCGCCGGACAAGGGCGGCACGCACCTAGAAACCGATGCGAGCTGTCCGGAGCGGCGCGATACCGGGCGGACCATGCTCGGCTTCGCGCAGGAAGCGTGGCTTAATTCCGCGCTCGCCCACAGCAAGGCGCAATGGAATCTAATCGCGCAGGACGTGCTGATGGCGCAGTTCCGGTTGAAGCAGGACAACGCCGACGCCTTCTCGACGGACGATTGGGACGGCTATCCGGCCAATCGCGCGCGGCTGCTCAAGCATATCCGCGACACCCGAGTGTCCAATCCCGTCGTCGTCGGCGGCGATGCCCATTCTTTCCTCGCCAACGACCTGCGGCTGGATTTCGACGATGCGGCCTCGTCCCTGGTTGCGACCGAGTTCGTCGGCACCTCGATTTCGGCCTACGGGCCGCCCTACGAATGGATCGCGCGGGCGCTACCCGACAACCCGCATGTACATTTCTTCGAAAGCCGGCGGCGCGGCTATGTCTGCGTCGATCTCGAACGCGCGCAGATGCAGGTCCGCATGCGCGTCGTCTCCGATGCCACCGATCCCAAGGCCGACATTGCGACGCTGCGGACGTTTGCGGTCGAGGGCGGCCGCCCGGGCGTGGTGGCGGCATAACGCGCCGCGACGCCCTTAGTCGGCGTCGACTTTCTCGGCCAACCAGACTTTGATCAACGACTGATACGGCACATCGCGCTTGTTGGCGGCGATCTTGATGCGATCGAGCAGGCCCTGTGGCAAGCGCAGTGAAATGGCGGTCGTGGACAGCTTCAGATTGGGAAACTGCACCCGCTGTGCCTTGCTCCAATCCACGTAGTCCGTTGAATCGTGGGTTTCCCAGAACCTGCGTTCCTCGGCTTCGCTGCGGAAGTGAGGGATTGGCTTAAGTTTCCTGCTCATAGAGGCCTCGTTCTTTGCGATTCATATTGCGTGCAGAGATGACCCGAACTCTTGTCTGGTTCTTGCGCAGCGTGAACCTCACATGCAGGTGCCGGCCATCGATCGTTCGTCCTAACGCCTGATAACGCGCTTCATGTTGGCTGTGTTTCACGTCATCGGCAACGAACAGCTGCTCGTCGGTAAACACCTGCTCGGCTTCGGCTTGAGACACCGAATGCTTTTCAGCACTCTTGAAGGTATTGCCTTCGTCCCAGTCAAAGCCAATGACTTGGCTCAAGTCGATCATATCTGTATATTAACATAATATACGGAACACGCCAATTCCTAAGTAACTAGGCCCTGCCAGACAGCCATCCCGCCGGTCTGCCGCAGCGCCTCGCCAACCGCCATCGCCGCGGCGACCGCGACGTTGAGAGAGCGCAGGCCCGGGCGCATCGGGATCGCAAGGCGGGCATCGGCCGCCGCGTGGACCGCTTCCGGCACGCCCGCCGATTCGCGTCCGAACAGCAGGATGTCGTCCGCCTGGTAGCGGTAATCCAGATAGGAGACGGAAGCCGCGGTGGTGAACAGCAGCAGGCGGTGGCCCTGGCCGCTGCGCCAGGCCGCGAAACTTTGCCACGATCGGTGCCGCGTGATCGCGACGGCGTCGAGATAGTCCATTCCGGCGCGGCGGAAGGCGCGGTCAGTGACGGGGAAACCGGCCGGCTCGATGATATCGGCCTCGATGCCGAGGCAGGCGCAGAGGCGCAAAATCGTTCCGGTGTTCTGCGGAATGTCGGGCTCATAGAGGGCGATACGCATACGGAACACTCGAGACTGGCAGGAGGACGGCCGTCAATTGCAGGCTGTTCCCGGCTGCGGCGCGGGCGGGCAGGCCGCCGTGCCGAGCTTTCAGGGTGCCCTCGATGGCACACTTGCGCTCTGGCGGTAAGGGTGCCAATAAAACGCCGCCGGATTGCGTCGTTTCCGAACTTTCCTCAGGTTGCTGCCGCCCTATCAACTCGTTTCCAATACCGCGCCCGAGAACGCACAAGGTTGGACCATGAGCGGACATTCCATCTACAAGCCGCAGAGCCCTCTTATACAATGGCTGGAGCGGCGCCTGCCGGTTGCCAGCCTGGTCTATTCGTCCTTCATCGTCTATCCGACGCCGCGCAACCTGAATTACTGGTGGACGTTCGGCGCGATTCTTAGCTTCATGCTGGGCGTGCAAATCATCACCGGCATCGTGCTGGCGATGCATTACACGCCGCATGTCGACTTCGCCTTCAATTCCGTCGAAACGATCATGCGGGACGTCAACTACGGCTGGCTGTTGCGCTACTTGCATGCCAACGGCGCCTCGTTCTTCTTCGTCGCCGTCTATGCCCACATCGCCCGCGGCATGTACTACGGCTCCTACAAAGAGCCGCGCGAGGTGCTGTGGATTCTCGGCGTCATCCTGTTCCTGCTGATGGTGGTCACCGGCTTCATGGGCTACGTGCTGCCGTGGGGCCAGATGAGCTTCTGGGCGGCGACCGTCATCACCAACCTGTTCTCGGCGTTCCCGATCGTGGGCGACCCCATCGTCACCTGGCTATGGGGCGGCTACGCGGTCGGCAATCCGACGCTCAATCGCTTCTACTCGCTGCACTACCTGTTGCCGTTCGTCATCGCCGGCGTCGTGGTGCTTCACGTCTGGGCGCTGCACGTGGTCGGGCAAAACAACCCGACCGGCGTCGAGCCGAAGACCGAGAAGGATACCGTTGCATTCACGCCCTACGCGACCGTCAAGGACGCCTTTTTCATCGGCGTGTTCTGCCTGTTCCTTGTCTGGTTCGTCTTTTACATCCCCAACTATCTCGGCCATTCCGACAATTACATTCCAGCTAATCCCAGCCAGACCCCGACGCACATCGTTCCGGAATGGTACTATCTGCCATTCTACGCCATTCTCCGCGCCATCCCGAGCAAGCTTTTCGGCGTCATCGCACTTGGCGGCTCGATCGTCCTGCTCGCCTTTCTGCCGTGGCTCGATACCTCGCGCGTCCGCTCGGCGAATTATCGGCCGCTCTACCGGCAGTTTCTGCTGATTTTTTTCTTAGTGGTGATCGGCTTGGGTTATCTCGGCTCGAAACCGCCGGAGGGCGGCTACGTGATCGCGGGGCGAATCTTGACCGTGTATTACTTCGCGTTCCTGTTGATCATCCTGCCGCTGCTCGGGTTGTTCGAGAAAACCAAACCGCTGCCGAACTCGATCTCGCAGGCGGTGCTGCGCGAAGGTGTTCCGCTCGGTGCCTCGGCGCCGCCGCCGTCGGGCGGACGGGCTTAGAGGGGCCGGTCATGAACCTTCATCGCAGCACCATCCTCGCGCTCGCGGTCGCGGCTTCTCTCTCGGCGCCTTGCCTGCGAGCGGCGCTCGCGCAAGAGCAGGAGGTGCCGCCGCCGCCGCAACGCTGGTCGTTTGCCGGGCCGTTCGGGCTCTACGATCCGGCGCAGCTCCAGCGCGGCTTCAAGGTCTATCGCGAGGTCTGCTCCACCTGTCACAGCCTGAAGCTGTTGGCGTTCCGCAACCTCGCCGATCCCGGCGGCCCCGGCTTCACCGAAGCGCAGGCGGAGGCGATCGCGGCCGGATTTCAGGTGACCGACGGTCCGAACGACCAGGGCCAGATGTTCCAGCGGCCTGGCCGGCTGGCCGATCGTTTCCCGGCGCCGTTCCCCAACGATCAGTCCGCGCGCGCCGCGCTGGGCGGAGCGCTGCCGCCGGATATGTCCGATCTGGCCAAGGCGCGCAGCTACGAGCGCGGCTTCCCGTGGTTCATCTTCGACGCGATCACGCAATACCAGGAGGAAGGCCCCGATTACATCCACGCCATCCTCAACGGCTACGAGAATCCGCCCGCCGGCTTCACGCTGCCGCCGGGTGCGGAGTACAACAAATATTTCCCCGGCCATGCCATCGGCATGCCGAAGCCGCTGAGCGACGGCCAAGTCGCTTATACCGACGGCACTCCGACCACAGTGGACCAATATGGCCGCGACGTCGCCGCCTTCCTGGCCTGGGCGTCGGAGCCGAAGCTCGATGAGCGCAAGCGGCTCGGCTTCCAGGTGTTCGTGTATCTCATCGTGCTGACCGGCTTGCTCTATTTCACCAAGAAGCGCATCTGGCATGAGGTCAAGCATCACCCCGAGTTCACCGAGCTGTAGCCGCCGACCGAATACCGACGCAGCTGATTTCCGCTCAGAACGACCAGCGCCGCATCATAATGAAGCTGCTGTCGCCGACCACGGCGGCAATCGCGGCGGCCAGCAGCGTGAGCACGAAGCCGACGACGATCGCCGCCGGGATGGCGGCGAGCGCCGCTTTGATGAAGAACAGCACCAGGCGGACAAACGGGATGCGCAGGTCGACGATGACAAAGCGTTGGGCGGTATCGCTCATGACGGGGTTCTCCGGTTGCGTCGGCCGCCATCGTTCGCCACAGTGCGGCCGGCTGCAAGTCTGCCTCGCCGCGATGCGTGGATGCTGCTGCCGGTTCCGCTCGTCCTGCGGGGCAGCGAGCGAAGCATGAGATGGGCCCGACCATGACCACCGTGGCGTTCGACAATGACCTCAAGGCTGCGATCCGTACGATCCCGGATCATCCGAAGCCGGGCATCATGTTTCGCGACATCACCACGCTGCTTGGCGACGCGCGGGCGTTCCGCCGCACCGTCGACGAGTTGGTGCAGCCCTGGGCCGGCGGCAAGATCGACAAGGTTGCCGGGATCGAGGCGCGCGGTTTCATCCTCGGCGGCGCCGTCGCCCATCAGGTGTCGGCCGGCTTCGTCCCGATCCGAAAAAAGGGCAAGCTGCCGTTCAAGCGCGTGAGCATCGGCTATTCGCTCGAATACGGCATCGACGAAATGGAGATGCACGAAGACGCGGTAGCCAAGGGCGAGCGGGTGATCCTGGTCGACGATCTGGTCGCCACCGGCGGCACCGCCGAGGCCGCGGTCAAGCTGTTGAAGCAGCTCGGCGCCGATGTTTTGGCTGCCTGCTTCATCATCGATCTGCCGGACCTTGGCGGCGCCGACAAGATCAGGAGGCTCGGGGTGCCGGTGCGCACACTGGTCAGCTTCGAGGGGCACTAAGAGCATGATCCGGAAAAGTGGAACCCGGTCTTCCGAAAAGATCACGCTCCACTAAGGAATCTAGAGCGCCAATCGATTCAACCTGAAGCGATTGCGCGCTAGGGCGGCGCCGCAGTGGCCTCGCGTGTCGCATTGCCGCGGGCGGGGCGGCGCCTATATCACCGCCATTGGCCGGCCCTCTGGCGGAATCAAGGCCGCGAGGGCAGACTGGCTGACGACCCAAGTTGAGGCCACCCCCCATGGCGCTGCGCGACGTCAAGCTCGACGACAAGTACGACCTCGGCCACAGCCACGTGTTCGTCACCGGGTTCCAGGCCCTGGTGCGGCTGTGCCTGATGCAGAAGGAACTCGACCGCCGCCGCGGTCTCAATACCGCGGGCTACGTTACCGGCTATCGCGGCTCGCCGCTGGGCGGTCTCGACGGCCAGTTCCAACGCGCTGCACCGTTCCTGACCAAGAGCGACGTCCGCTTCCAGGGCGGAATCAATGAGGATTTGGCCGCCACCGCGGTGTGGGGCACCCAACAGGCCGAGTTGCGCGGCGAAGGCAAATACGACGGCGTCTTTGCCATGTGGTACGGTAAGGGCCCCGGCGTCGACCGCACCGGTGACGTCTTCCGCCATGCCAACCTGGCCGGCACCGCCAAAAACGGCGGCGTGCTGGCGTTGATGGGCGACGACCACACCGCCGAATCTTCAACCACGGCGCACCAGTCCGAATACCACTTCATCGACGTCATGATTCCGATCCTCAATCCCGCGGGGGTGAAGGAGGTTCTCGACTACGGTCTCTACGGCTGGGCCATGTCGCGCTTCACCGGCGCCTGGGTCGCGCTGAAGACGATGCACGAGACCATCGAGTCGACCGCCGCCATCGACGCCAGCC
Source organism: Xanthobacteraceae bacterium (assembly GCA_049284935.1). Taxonomy (GTDB): domain Bacteria; phylum Pseudomonadota; class Alphaproteobacteria; order Rhizobiales; family Xanthobacteraceae; genus BOG-931. The sequence continues at coordinate 36,020 of JBAPYW010000038.1, read as the reverse complement.
TGGAGCGGATCAACATCGTCATCCCGAGCGATTTTCAGATGCCGGAAGGCGGGCTGAACATCCGGCTCAACGATCCCATCCTGGCGCAGGAAGCCCGCCTGCATGACTTCAAGCGCGACGCAATGCTCGCCTTCGTGCGCGCCAACAAGCTCAACCGCGCCATCACCTCGGGCGGGCGCAATCCGAAGATCGGCATCATCACCACCGGCAAGAGCTATCTCGACGTCCGCCAGGCGTTCGACGAGCTCGGCATCGACGAGGTCAGATGCAACGAACTGGGCCTGCGCCTTTACAAGGTGGGATGCCCTTGGCCGCTCAGCCGGCGCGAGCTGCAGGACTTCGCCAGCGGGCTCGATCTCGTCATCGTGGTCGAGGAGAAGCGCTCGCTGATCGAGGTGCAGGTCCGCGAGGAACTCTACGGTACAGCCAACCAGCCGGTCTGTATCGGCAAGCGCGACGAACAGGGCAATTGGCTGTTCCCGGTCAAGGGCGCGCTCGATCCCAACGAGGTCGCGATCTGCATCGGCGAGCGACTGTTGAAGTACCACCGCAACGACGACATCGCGCAGCGTGTGGCGCGCTTGAAGGAATTCCAGCGCATCGCCGTGGAGACGCGCGACATCGCCCAGCGCATTCCTTACTTCTGCTCCGGCTGTCCGCATAATTCGTCGACCGTGGTGCCGGAGGGCATGCGCGCCTATGCCGGCATCGGCTGCCATTTCATGGCGCAGTGGATGGACCGGTCGACGCTCGGCTACACGCAGATGGGCGGCGAGGGCGCCAACTGGGTCGGCGAGGCGCCGTTCTCCAAGCGCGGTCACGTTTTCCAGAATCTAGGCGACGGTACCTACAACCATTCCGGCTACATGGCGATCCGCGCCGCGATCGCCGCCAAGACCAACATCACCTACAAGATCTTGTTCAACGACGCCGTGGCGATGACCGGCGGTCAGGCCAATGACGGCGGCCTGACCGTGCCGCAAGTCGCCCGCCAGGTCGCCGCCGAAGGCGCCAAGCGGGTGGTCGTGGTCACCGACGAGCCGGACAAATATCCGAGCGATACGGCATGGCCCACCGGCCTCACCGTCCATCATCGCGACGATCTGATGGAGGTGCAGAAGGGGCTTGCCGAGATTCCCGGCGTCACCGTGCTGATCTACGACCAGACCTGTGCGGCGGAAAAGCGCCGCCGCCGCAAGCGCCACACGTTTCCCGATCCCGACAAGCGCGTCATCATCAACGAACTGGTCTGCGAGGGTTGCGGCGATTGCGGCGTCAAGTCGAATTGCGTTTCGGTGCAGCCGCTGGAGACCGAGTGGGGAAGAAAGCGCACGATCGACCAATCGAGCTGCAACAAGGACTTTTCCTGCGTCAAGGGCTTCTGTCCGTCGTTCGTCACTGTGCACGGCGCCAAGCTGAAGAAGGGCGCCGGCGTCGCCGCCGATCATGATCTGCCGGTGCTGCCGGAGCCGAAGATGCCGGCCATCGCGCGGACCTACAACATCATCGTCACCGGCGTCGGCGGAACCGGCATCGTCACCATCGGCGGCATCTTGGGCATGGCCGCGCATCTTGAAGGCCGCGGCGTCGGTGTGCTCGACATGGCAGGCTTGGCGCAAAAGGGCGGCGCGGTGTTCAGTTACATTCGCTTTGCCGAAGAGCCGCAAGACATCCACGCCATCCGCGTCGCCGCCGGCCGCGCCGATCTCGTGCTCGGCGGCGACATCGTGGTCGCCGGCACTCGCAAAATTCTCGCCGCGGTCAAGCACGACGCCACCGAAATGGTGGTCAATACCGCGGAATTCCTGCCCGGCGAATTCACCCGCAACGCCGATTTCTCCCTGCCGAGCGAACGGCTCAAGCGTACCATCACCGCCGATGCCGGCAGCGACAAGACGCATTTTATCGATGCCACGCGCTTGACCACCGCGCTGTTCGGGCAATCGATCGGCACCAACATGTTCCTGGTCGGCTACGCCTATCAGCTTGGCGCCATACCGTTGTCGGCGGCCGCGATCGAGCGGGCCGTCGAGCTCAACGGCGAGGCGGTCGTCATGAACAAGGCCGCCTTCCACTGGGGGCGCCGCGCCGCAGTCGATCGCGCGCAAGTCGAAGCGTTGGTCAAGCCGGCGACGGCGGCGACCGGCGACCCGCGGCACCTCTCCGAATCTTTCGATGAGACGGTGGCGCGGCGGGTTAAGTTCCTCACCGCCTATCAGAATGCCGGCTATGCGGCGCGCTATCGGGCGGCGGTCGACAGGGTCAAGGCGGCCGAGGCCGCGCGCGCCCCCGGCAAGTGCGGGCTGGCCGATGCGGTGGCGCGCTATCTCTTCAAGCTGATGGCTTACAAGGACGAGTACGAGGTGGCGCGGCTCTATAGCGACGGCGCCTTCGTCCAGCAGGTTGCCGGGACGTTCGAGGGCGAGAATCTGCGCTTCGAGTTTCATCTGGCGCCGCCGCTCTTGGCGCGGCGCGACCGCACCACCGGACTGCCGCGCAAGATGAGTTTCGGCCCCTGGCTGTTGCCGGCCTTTCGGTTGTTGGCGAGGCTCAAATTCCTGCGCGGCACGCTGTTCGATCCGTTCGGGCGCACGCTCGAGCGCCGCACCGAGCGCAAGCTGATCGAGGACTACGAGTCCATGCTCGATCAGGTGCTCGCCGCGCTGACGCCCGACAATCACCACCTCGCGGTCGGACTGGCCGCGATCCCGGAGAAGATCCGCGGCTTCGGCTACGTCAAGGAGCGGCACCTCCTCGCCGCCAAGGCCGACGAGGCGGCTCTCCTTGAACAATTCCGCTCCGGCTCGCCGGTACTGCTCAAAGCCGCGGAATGATGCCGTCAGACGGTTGAGGGGCGTGCTGCAGCCAAATACGTCGGCGAGCCTTGGCTTGCGACCAATCAAGTTGCGTAGGGCGTGCCGATCATATGCCGTGGCCCTTCAGCATCTCGTTGCACGCTTTGCTGAGCTTCGCCCGATGCTCCTGCAAGCAGGCCAACATTTCGAATTGATCCGGAGGCAGATCGCGCTGCGCAGGAAATACGTGCTAGCAATAGCGGTGGGTGTCGGCCTTGCATGCGTCGTCGTCCGGCGCGGCGTTTGGCCGGACCCGGTTTTGCGCTGAGGCGACATTCGCGATCAAAAGTGAGGCCAGGATCAACGAGATACCGCGAACCATGATCGCTTCCTTGTTGAGGCGATAATCGGTATGCCGGCGAATAGGGCCACATTGAGGTTTCGGCGGTCAATGCGCAAATGCGGCCTGCCGGCAGGTATTTACGCGGCGTGGCGTTTGCGCGCATGCAAGGGAGTCCGCAATCGAGTATGGTGAAGCCATGAACGACGTGCCGCCCGTCCCGCCAATTCCGGACAAGCCGGCCGAGGAAGTCTCGGCGCCGCCCATTCAGCCGGGCGATGCCGCGTGTCCAGTCGTCGAGCCGGCCGCCGCGCCGGCCGCGGCGCCGGCGGCATCCGGTATCGGCGTGCTCCTGGTCAATCTCGGCACGCCGGACGCCGCCGAGCCGGCGGCGGTCCGCCGTTATCTGAAGGAATTCCTCACCGATCCGCGCGTGATCGAGAACAATTCGCTGCTTTGGAAATTCGTGCTCAACGGCGTCATCCTGCCGCTGCGGTCGCGGCGCAAGGCGCGCGATTACCAGAAAATCTGGAACAATGAGAAGGATGAATCGCCGCTCAAGACCATCACCCGGTCGCAGGCGGAAAAACTCGCCGGCATTCTCGAACCGCTCGGCCAGCATGTCGTCGTCGACTGGGCGATGCGCTATGCCAATCCCTCGATCGTGTCCCGGCTCGAAGCGCTGATCGCCAGCGGTTGCGACCGCATCCTGCTCATGCCGCTCTATCCGCAGTATGCGGCGCCGACCACCGCGACGGTGTGCGACGAGGTGTTCCGCTATCTGATGACGCTGCGCCGGCAGCCGGCGTTGCGCATCATGCCGGCCTACTACGACGATCCGTATTACATCGAGGTGCTGGCGTCTTCGCTCAAGGCCGAGCTGAAGGCGCTGCCGTTCGAGCCCGATGTCATCGTCGCCTCCTATCACGGCATGCCGCAAGAGTACGTGCAAAAGGGCGATCCGTACGAGAGCCAGTGCGTGACCACGACGCAGCTGTTGCGCGCGCAACTCGGTTACGATGAAAACAAGCTGATGTTGACCTACCAGTCCCGCTTCGGCCGCGCCCGCTGGCTGCAGCCCTACACGATCAAGACGGTGAAGGCGCTGGCCAAGAAAGGCGTGAAGAACCTGGTCATGATCATGCCCGGTTTCTCCGCCGATTGCCTGGAGACGCTGGAGGAGATCGCGGTCGAGAACGCGCACGTGTTCAAGCGCTACGGCGGACAGAACTTCGCCACCATACCGTGCCTCAACGACAGCGAGGCCGGCATGCTGATGATCTGGCAGCTCGCGATGCGCGAGCTCAAGGGCTGGGTGTGATCGTACGGCGCCGTCCGGGCGCGCCGCCGTGCGAGCCGAAATGACGGTGGCCGCGTCCGTATCATCAACCTGTCGTTAACCATATCCGTTCTAACTCCGTTAACCATCGGGGCCAGCGCGGCGGCCCGTGCTGGTCATGGTGCGGCCGTCGCACGGGAAGGTCCGCGCGCCGGCGCAGTTCCTTGACGGTGGTTGGCTTTGGCAGCTTCCGGGGTGACGCGGACAGCGGGGATGGTGCGCTCGAGTGCGTGGAGGCCGCTCTGGACGCGCTGGTGCTCCGCGCCGAACGGCGCCGGCGTCGCGCTTGCTGCCGCGATCGGATTGTCGCCGATGCCGGGCTTGGCGCAGACGGCTGGTCCCGGGAGCGATCTTCTGCACCCCTCGCTTGATGGCAACCCGGCAAACCCGCCGCGCTTTCGTCAGCCAGGGGACGCAGCGACGCCGGAGAATGGATCGCTTCCCCCCGGCACATTCACCGCGACCTCCCGCCTTGGCGCGACGCCGGTCTATGGCAGTCCGGTCGGTTTCGGGGCGGCCGATACCGGCTTCGATTCCATGAACACACCGCGGCGCAAGAAGCTGGCGCAAAATCCGCCTTCGAGCAGCGGAGCCCCGCCGCAGCCCGAAACGACTTTCGCGCCGGTGCCGAGCTACACGTCCCGCGCAACGTCCAAACCTGCCGCGCCGAAAAAACCGCCGGCGCCGGAGATCCATCCGATAAAGGCAGCGACACGGATCGGCGCGGCCTTGCCGCCGCCGCCGGAGCCGCCACCGTTGAGCAATCCGCCGCCGGAGGTACATCCGTTGAAGGCCGCCAACCGCCCCGGCGCCGTCTTGCCGGTCCCGCCGCCGGAATATTTCGACTCCTCGGCGAGCACCCCGCCACCGACGACGCCGCAGCCGAATACGCTGACGCCGGGCACCGTGCCGCAACGGCCGCTGCCGATCGCAGCCGGCGATCCCTATGCGCCGGTCGGCGTCCGCGCCGACTCGTTCGTATTACGGCCGTCGATCGATGTGACGACCGGCTACAACAGCAATCCGGAGCGAGTGACCGGCGCCGGCGGCGCGCCCTTTGCGATCGCCGCGCCGGAACTGCAGGTCAGCTCCGATTGGGAGCGCCACTCGCTCACCGCCGACATCGCCGGCTCGTACACCGAATACGGCGACCACCTCGTGCCGTCGCTCAACGTGCCGTATTTCAATTCCAAGATCGACGGCCGCGTTGACGTCTCGCGCGATACCCAAATCATCGCCGAGGGCCGCTATCTGCTCACCACCGACAATCCCGGCAGCCCGAACCTGCAGGCCGGCCTCGCCCAGCTGCCGATCGATACCGATGTCGGCGGCACGCTCGGCGTCATCCAAACCTTCAACCGGCTCTCGGTTTCGCTCAAAGGCACCGCCGATCGTGCCGTGTACGACAATTCGCTGCTGACCGACGGCGAATCCGTGAGCAATGCCGACCGTAACTTCAACCAGTATGCCGGCATCATGCGTATCGGTTATGAGCTCGATCCCGGGTTGAAGCCGTTCGTGGAGCTGGAGGGAGATCAGCGCATCCACGACCAGCAATTCGATCGCAGTGGCCTGCAGCGCGACTCGGTGGGTGAGAGCGGCAAAGTCGGAGCCGCCGTCAATCTGTTCGGCTCGCTCACCGGCGAGATGGCCGTCGGCTATGTCGAGCGCACCTACCAGGATCCGACGCTGCCGAATGTCAGCGGCGTGATAGCCGACGGTTCGCTGTTGTGGCAGGCGACGCCGCTGACCAGCGCCAAGCTCACCGCCACTTCGCAGGTTTACGAGACCATCGTGGCCGGCGCTTCCGGCGAGCTCAGCCGCGACGTCAGCCTGCAGATCGATCACGCCTTCCAATACTGGCTCGTCGGCACGCTGAAAGGCGGCTATGGCAACGACAATTATGTCGGCGTCTTCACCGACAATCGCTATTTCGTGTCCGTCGGGCTGGCCTACAAATTGACGCGCGAGATGCAGATCCGCACGGAGTTGCGGCAGGATTGGCTGACCACCACCGAGCCCGGATTCAGCTACACCGCGACCACGGCTCTCATCGGACTGCGCTTGCAGCGCTGAAGCCGGCTGCCGAAACCAACCCGGCACGCCTTCGCCTCACCAGGGAAGCCCGCACAGATCGAGCGCGCCCTCGCGCGGCGAAAGACGCAGATCGAACACGAATGCCGCCATGACGTCGAAGCGGACGCGGCCTCCCGGCTGTTCGGCAAATACCGGGCCGGCGAACCGGCGCCAGCCCAAGCCGTGATAGAAGGCGAAGTTATGCGGCTCGCAAAACAACAGTCCGAAATCGGCGTCATCTTTATCCTTCATATGCGCAACGGCAACGCGCATCGCCGCCGAGGCGTAACCCTTGTTGCGTGAATCTTGGCGGGTGATGACGCCGCCGATGCCGCCGATCCGCACCGCGATGTCGGCCCATTTCGCCGGCCGTAGATGGATTCCGACATGACAAACAAGTTCGCCGGCGGCATTCCCTACCAGTACGCGTTGCTGCGCATGGGCAAAGACCGCACGCCCCCAGGAAAGGGTCGCCAGCACTTCGGGCGGCCACACGGCGGCGAAGAGCGGCTGGGCCTGTTGCCAAGCGGCGTCGCCCGGAAGAATGTCGATGCGCATGTCTGCACCGCACGGTAAGGTTGGTGAAATACGGCTCTAGTCTAGCCGCGCGCCACGTTGCTGTGTGGAAAAGAAACCGAGTTGCCGCCGCCTTTAGGCTGTCATGATCTGCTCCGTCTGCCGCGCCTCGTTCTCCATCTCGCGTCGAACGCGAACGGCTTGCGAGTTGTCGTCCAGCGCAATGTCGGCCGCTCTCACGAATTCCCCGGCAGCAACGTTGCGCGTGAGCTTGACGCGATGGGCAAGCCCGATCGGCAACGCGCCAAGCTTAAGACTGCGCGCCGCCGGGATGAGTTTGGCGTACACGGTATAGCCGCCTTCGCCGTCGAGCATCTCGCCGGCCTGCAAGGTGCGCTTGGCCACCGCCACGGCATCGCCGCGCCAGGCCCGGCAGCTTCCGGTCGGCTCGCCGCGCAGCGCGACGTTGAGCACCGAGATCGACAGTTCAAGCCCGATCAGATGGTAGGGCTTGTACATCGCCGCATAGCGGCCGGAAGCATCGGTCGGTAGCCCGTATTGCTTGAAACAGGCCGCGGCGTAGTCGTTCTGCGCCTTGAACACCACATAGACGCCCCAGCGCAGATCGCGCTCGACCGGCTGGCCGTCGCGGCGCAGCGACGAAACGACCTCGACCATGCCGTCAGCGGCCAGCACGCCCCCGAGCTGCCGCGGCCGCAAGACGCTGGCAAGATCATCGGCGCCGCACGGCGGAAAGCTCAAGCCGTCATGCGGCACATCGAGCCCGCAGGCATTGGCCACCGCGGCCATCTCGATCGCCGACTTGGTGCCGTCGAGAAACGAGTTGAACATCTGCGCGTTCATGCCGGCGCGCTTGGCCTCTTCGGCGGAAAGACCGTAATGCTCCCAAACGCCGTCCGGCGCTACCGCGTGATAGGCCGGCAGATATTTGGTGCCCTTGCCCGCCGCCGTGACGCTGAAGCCGGCCGCGCGCGCCCAGTCGACCATTTCGGCAATCAGCGCCGGCTGATCGCCGTAGGCCATGGAATAGATCACGTCGGCAGCGCGGGCTTGGCGTGCGAGGAAGGCGCCGGCGAGTGCATCGGCTTCGACATTGACCATGACGATATGTTTTTTCGCCTCGACCGCTGCGAGCGCATGGGCGATGCCGGCGCCGGGATCGCCGGTCGCCTCGACGACCACCTCGACGCGCTCGTCGCCACAGGCGTCGCGCCCGCGTTCGGCAAAACGCGTGCGCGCGATGCGGGCAGCGTCCCAGCCGACGCTGCGGCACGCCGCCTTGGCGCGCTCCGGATCGAGGTCCGCGATCACCGCGACGTCGAGGCCGGCGATCGACGGCACTTGCGCCAAAAACATCGAGCCGAATTTTCCCGCGCCAATGAACCCGACGCGGACCGGCTTACCGGCCGCAACGCGCGCGGCGAGGAGGGATTGCAGATTCATGTTTACCTCGCGGATCCGTCACCCTTGCATACGCGGCGCGCAGCGTCTCGATGCAGGATGGCGGGCGCAGGAGGGATTGTACCTGCGGTCTCGCCCGTGTGAAGGGAATCCACGAGCGCGAACTTCTCTGTCGTGCGCGCAGCGATGCGCTCGATCCGGCGTCGATCCTTGCTCGATAGACAACACCCCACCCGCGACCATAGACTTAGGTTTTCGAATCCCGATCCAATGCCGAACGACACAGTATTGGGTTAACTCACAGACGCGGTCATTGGTGAAGGGCTTCACCCATGGAGACGGCGAGTGGCGCGGGGGCGATCGAGCGGCGCCGCGCGATGGTGCTTGTGGCTTGCATGGTCCTGATTTGGGGCTGCAACTGGCCCATCAATAAGGTCATTCTCACTTACGTTAGCCCCCTCTGGTTCGCCTGCGTGCGCATGGCGTTGGGGGCCGTCAGTCTGTTTTTGGTCCAGGCCTTCCGCAGCGGCGGCATCAGACTGCCGGCGCGCTCTGACCTGCCCATCGTGCTCAGCGTTGGCCTGGTGCAAATGGCCGCCATGCTGGCATTGATGAATCTGGGCTTGGCCAACGTAGCGGCCGGGCGCTCTGCCATTCTCTGCTACACGACGCCGCTCTGGGTGGTTCCGGGAGCCATCCTGATCCTCGGCGAGCGGCTGCGTTTGGCTAAGGCGATGGCACTGCTGCTGGGGCTCGCCGGCGTCGCCTTTATGTTCAATCCGTTGGGATTTGACTGGAGCGACCGCAAGGCGATCATCGGCAACGGCTACCTGCTGGCGGCCGCTGTGTTGTGGGCGGCAACGACCGTCCATGTCCGCGCCCATCACTGGCGCGGTACGCCTCTGGCGCTGGCGCCATGGCAGATGCTGGTCGGCCTCATCCCAATGCTCGCTTTGGCGCGCTGGATCGAGGGGCCGGCCCCCGACGTCGGCTTTTCCTTAGATGCCGTGCTGCTCGCGCTTTACAGCGGCCCCGTGATCACCGCCTTTCCGTTCTGGGCCTTCGTCACCATCGCACGGACGCTGCCGGCGCTGACGACGTCCTTGACGCTGTTGCTGGTGCCGGTGGTCGGCCTGCTGAGTTCGGCGGCGGCTCTCTCCGAGCCGTTGGACGCCACGACGGTGGTCGGCCTGTTGCTGATCGTCGGCGCGGTCGCCGCGGTGAGCTTGGCCGATGCCAGGGAGGTCCGATAGAAAAAACGGTGAGGGCTCATCCGTAACGAAGCTCCTCACCGGCCAGATGTCTCGGCTGTTGCAACCTCCTCTGTCACCTCACGACGACTTGTCGCAAGGCTCGGTTCGCTTCGGCCAGCCGGCGTTGGCTTTCACGTACTGCTCGGCCGCATTCTCGATCAGCGGCTGAACCTTGCTGTGAATCGGCGCGATTGAACCCGACTCTTTCGTCCACTTCGTGCCGTCCCACTGCACAAGAAAGACATTGCCGTGGCCGTTGTGGTCGGAGCAACTCAGATGGATCGGCTCCGCAAAGCTGGGCAGACCCAGTTGTTTCCAGCGCGCGTCGGTGATGTTGAGCGACTCCAAGCCCCGGCGCATGTCGGCGCCGTCGATCAGCTTCTTGCCGGTCAATTTCTGCGCCGTGCGAATCCCTTCGGCGATGAGGACGGCGTTCATGACGGCCCGGTTATAGAGGTTCTCGCCGACTTGGCTCTTGGGCGTCTGGCTCTTGCCCTTGTCGACCACGTATTTGAGGATGTCCTGAATCGCCGGGAAATCCGTTCCGACCGCGTTGATGTCGAGCGTCGTGTAGCCCTTGCCGCCGGCGCCTGCCGGACGTGCATCCTGGTCGCCGCCCGACCACCACACACCTACCAAGTGGTTCATCTTGAAGCCGTTTTTCGCCGCTTCAGTGACCGCGGTCGGGTTCATGGCGCCCCAGCCTTGCAGATAGAGCCAGTCTGGCCGGTCGCGCCGAACGTCGAGCCACAGCGAGTCCTGGTCTTGCATGGCGCTGGCCTCGACCGGATAAAGCTTGAGCGTGTAGCCGTAGTCCTTGGCGAGCGCCTGTAAGAGCGGAATGGGTTCTTTGCCGTAGGGCGCGTCGAGGTAGATGAGACCGATGGTCTTGCCCTTGAGCTTGTCAGTGCCGCCTTCGACCTCGGCGGCGTGGCGGATGAAGGCCGAAGCGCCGTCCCAATAGGTGTCAGGCGGATTGAAAATCCACGGGAACAGGGTGCCGTCGGCCGACGCCGACAGACCATAGGCCATCGACAAGATCGGAATCTTGTCGACCGCCGCCTTGGGAATGAGCTGCTCGGTGATCCCGGTCGAGTACGGGGTGATAATCACGGGATGGCGATCCTTCACCGAGTCGTAGCATTGCACGCCTTTTTGCGTGTCGTAGCCGTCCTCGCACTCCTGGACGATCAGCCGCTCCCCGCCGATGCCGCCGTCACGCTCGTTGAGCATCGTGAAATAATCGTGTAGCCCGTTGGCGACCGGTATCCCCGACCCGGCAAAAGGGCCGGTCCGGTAGGTGAATAGCGGAACGAAGATTCCATTTTCTGCTTGTGCCGCCGTAACCGCGACCGGCAGCGCGGTCACGACCGCCAAGCCGAGCGCAAGATGCTTTAGACGCATGGCATTTCCTCCGTCTGTTTGCGTCGGCGCGCAGCCGGCGCGTCTGTATGCCCATGAAGATCGCGCGACCTGCTCATCCTTCCGCAGCGTCTCGAACGCCATCTCCCTCACCCAAACGAGTTACGGTGAAACCTCCTCGAGTATCCGGTGGCGCGTTGCCGTGCCGAACTGCGTGATGATGGCCGCAAGCACGCGGAGCTTGCTGATCGGCGGCATGGCGCGGAGCGCGTCGAGGTGCGGGACGAGCGCTCACGTCCGAAAGTTCTCGGTTGTCTAGCGAAAGCCGTCGCCGATGACGCTGATGAAAAGCTCTGCGAGGGACCACGCGATAATGCGATCCGGGCCGCGCTATTGACGTCCCCGGCGTTCGGTCACGTGGCGCCACGTCGAGCGTCTCCCTCGCCGACGCCCCCGAAGCCAAAATACCGCAAATCTGAATGGGTTCCGCGCTCAGGGTGCGACCGATCCGCGCGGTTGCGGCCGGCGGGATGTTTGTCACATCGAAAGAAGGCGACTGACCCGCGGCGGACCGGATCACCGAGACGCATCGGCCGCGATGGTCCTACTCCGCCGCCACGCGGCGGTTGCGCGCATAAGTGAGCAGCGCGTCGTCGGCAACCGGCACGATCGGCGAAAAATCGCGGTGCGCGATCCATTCCGGCCGCGTGAACTTGGTGATGTGATTGGAGACGGCGCACAGCGTCAGATAGACGATCTTGCGCGGGTACGGCGTGATGTTGGGCGGCGACGCGTGCACCAGATTGCCGTGGAACATTAGCACCGCGCCGGGCTTGCCGGTCGGCGCCACGATGCCGCCTTCGGCGGCGAGCCGGGTCACCGTCTCCTTGTCCAGCGTCCACAGCGGATAGGACGTGGTCAGCGTGTCGTGTCCGGCCGACAGCACGCCCTGCTTATGGCTCTTCGGGATCAACATCAGCGCGCCGTTGATCGGCATCACCTCGTCGAGGAACACGGCGATATTCATGGCGCGCGGTTGGGGCATGCCGTCGTCGCGTGCCCAGGTGCCGTAATCCTGATGCCATTGCCAGACGTCGCCTTCGAACGCCGCCTTGGCGTTGAGCTTGAACTGATGCACGTAGACGTCCTCGCCGAACAGCTGGCGCAACGGTTCGACCAGCCGCGGATGGCAGGCGAGCAGACGAAACGTCTCGTTGAAGGTATGCGCGGCAAAGGCGGTGCGCGGCGCACCGGTCTTCTCGCGCCACACCTCCTGGCGATCGAGTTTCAGGATCGCGTCGGCATCGTCGCGCAGTTGCGCGATTTCCTCCTCGTTGAAGCAGTCCGGAAAGAACAGATAGCCCTGCTCGTCGAACTCGCGGAGTTGACCCGGCGATAGCTGCATGGCGTTTCCGGAGGTTGGCGTTTCCAGATGGCTTGTTTGTCGGCCCGCGGCATCGTGGCCGCGGGTAGGGAGCAACTTAGCCGATATTCCCGGCACGATCCACATCGGGTCGGCGCGGCGGTGCCGCACTGTGGACGCGGCATGGGTCGGCGGCGGTGACGTCCGCGTTCGCGCCTGACGGCTAATCGAGGACGACAAGCGTACCGCTTACGCCGGCAAGCGCGTTCGCGATGTTGGGCGGGTTGGTAATAAGCGCCTGTTTTCCACCGGCCTCCAAGAATTCGACCAGCGCCGTGATCTTCGGTCCCATGCTGCCCTTGTCAAACTGTCCCGCCGCGTAATAGCGCCGCGCATCGCTCACCGTCATGCGGTCGAGCCAGCGCTGCCGGGGGGTGTTGAAATCGATAGCGACCCGATCGACGCCAGTCGCGATCAGGAAGAGGTCGGCACCGATTGAACGAGCCAGCACGCTGGAGGCGAGATCCTTGTCGACGACTGCCTCGATGCCGACGAGATCTCCGTTCTCATCCTCGACCACCGGGACGCCGCCGCCGCCGCAGCCGATCACAACAAAACCGGAGCGGGCAAGCTGATTGATGGCCTGAGAATCGATGATCTGCCGCGGAACCGGGGAGGCGACAACGCGCCGCCAGCCGCGTCCCGCATCTTCCTTGACGCTCCACCCCTGTGCCGCCGCCAACGCCTTGGCCTTGGCTTCGTCCATGTATGATCCAATGGGTTTGCTTGGCTCGCTGAACGCGGGGTCGTTGCGATCGACGAGAATCTCGGTCACGACCGCCACCGGCTCGCGGCGTAAGCCGCGCCGGCGGAATTCATTATGGAAGGCTTTAACGAACATGTAGCCGATCGAGCCCTGCAAGTCGGCTCCTGCATAGTCCATCGGCACCGGCGGTATTTCATGGATGGCGAGTTCCGAGCGGCGCAGGATGAAGCCCATCTGCGGGCCATTGCCGTGCGTGACAATGACGTTCCACCCGGCCTCGATCATGTCGCTGATTTGACGCACCGTGAGCGTCACGGTTTCGTACTGATCAGGGATCGACTGGTGGTCCTGGTCGCGGATCAGCGAATTTCCTCCAATCGCAACCACCGCTAGTTTCGCGCCGGCGCTCATCTGTTGCTCCCTATGCGCGTTTCCATCATTCCTCCCACGCGGTGCAGCCGATCAACAGGCCGAGAATGCCGCAGGCTCCCGAGCTATGGCCAACGTTCAATGCCGCCTCCGCGGCGAAGGTGATGGTTTCCTCGCCAGCTCCTGTGGCGATGCAGGTCGCAAGCGCATAGAGACGCTCCGAAATCTGTCCTTCCGCGGCCGCCTCGAGATAAAGCCGGCTCACACGATGTGTTCGCGACGCCGCGGCCTTGAGCTGTTCGCACAGCGTCAATACTAGGCGCCTCCGCGCTTCGATGATACCGACGCTCGACAAGAGTCCAGCGACATAGCCGACAAGAAAGTCGTCAGCGGCGGGCGTCGTCCCCTCGCCCAGGCCGACCAGGGCGGAGACGATCTCGCCGGCCGCACCCCCCGCGAAACCACGCGTCGCTGCGGCCAAATCTCGAATGGCGGAGCCGGCCGCCCGCTGCAATCCGCCGCTTCGCCCGTCTCGGCGTAATGCGTCGAGCGCCGCCTGCCATGCCTGCCGGACTGGCACGCTATTAATGTCGAGCTTCAATCTGGCAAGGTCGCATTGCCAGCGCTGCGAGCGACGCAAATCGACCGAAAGAGTGCTTGCCGAAAATCGCAGGATTCCAGCGCGCGCGGCAAATTCGGAACCGGGTGCCACATGGCTGAGGAATTCCGCCGACCAATCGAGGGTAATGCCGCGCGGCAAATGGCCGACGGCAGAAGTCGCGAGCGTCACAAGCGTTTGATCGGCGAGCCCGAGGAGGCAGACCCGCGGATAGACGTACTCGACCGTCCCAGCAAAACCGCCGTCCGGCACACCGGCCGCTGTCGCGATCGCGGCGAGACGCATGACCGCTCCTCTCTGAAGTCTTCACCTGCTGTCGTCGGTGGGGCAGAGCTTCCTTCCGGCGCCGCTGTCACAAAATCTTGTCCAAAAGATCCGCCATCTCGCGGTCCCCGCCGGCCGGCGGCGACCACCAGACTTCGACCGCGACGAAGCCTTGCTTGCGCAAGCTCTCGGCGAATTCACCCACACCAATGTTGATGAATACCGGCGCGTCCTTCAGCAGCTCCTCAAACCTCTTGCCCATGGTGCGGCGACTCCGTCCTATCGCGGTCGCATCTGCAGCGCGAGTTCGCGGCTGAACAGCGCCGCCTGAGCGTTGCTTGGGAACACCAAGACCTCTGCCGACACGAGGCGTTTGACTTGCTCGTCGAGACGCTGCGACGACGATGGACGCCAATGCCGTCGCCGCCACTCTGATGGAGAAATTTGGCAAGAAATGGTACTTCCTGACGCCGGATTATGCTTATGGGCACTCGGTGCAGGCGAGTTTCGGGCGGTTGCTCAAGGCACACGGCGGCACCTCGGCCGGCTCGCTGATATCGCTGGGAACCCCGGATTTCTCCGCCTACCTGATTCAAGCCAAGGCCTACGGCCCCGAAGTGCTGATCAACGTCATGGGCGGCAGCGACCAGGTCAACAGCCTCAAACAGTTCATCCAATTCGGACTGCAAAAGCAAATGGCGCTCGGCGGCACGCTGTTCGAGCTGGAAAGCCTGCGTGCGGTGCCTGACGAAGCGCGCATCGGCTGGTGGACCATGGAATGGTGGTGGGACCAGCCGAAGACGCCGCATGTCAAGGAATTCAACGCCGCGATAAAGCAGCGGACCGGCCGCGCGGCCACTGCGCGCAATTGGTTCGGCTATGCCTCGGTGCACACGGCGACTTTGGTCGCCAACCAGGAAAAGACGGTCGACGCGGTAAGGCTTGCGCGCGCGCTTTCCAGTTTCAAGCTGCCGCCGGAGATCGCCCTGCAGCCCGGCGTTGCGGAATACCGCCCCGGCGATCATGAGCTGATGAGCACCGTCTTCGTCGGTGAGGTGCACCCGCCGCAAGGCGACCCGGATAATCTGTTTACGGTGCGCGAGTTGATGCCGGGCGCGAAGGCCGCCGGTCCCGTCGCGGATAGCGGCTGTAAGCTGCAATGGTCGGCGTGATCGCTGCGGCCGGACTTTGCTAAAGGTCCGGGAGATGGAAGCGCCGCCGCGCCATGCGGCAGGCGTCATCGCCCGGCAAGCAGGCTTGGCAAACCTCGGGTCTCACGCGGTAGATCGCGCAGGCCGTAGCGACGCCGACTTCCCCAATCAGCGCGGCACAGCGATCGCCGCTGCACCGCATGCGTCCGTGTTCGTCATCGACATAGGCGCGGGGAATTTGAGCGAGATCGGCGTCCGTTTCCAATGAGAACCGCGGCCACTCGGCCGAAAACGAGCAGCACGCCCCGCAGGTCCGGCAGTCGGCGGCGGTCAGCTCGACCCGCCGCCCCGACAAGGCCGTCACTTGACCTTGAGCTTGACCGCGGCGTCCTTGCCCCGATTACTCTCGATCTCGAATTCGATGGATTGCCCCTCATTGAGCGTGCTCAACCCGGCCTGCTCGACGGCCGAAATATGGACGAAGACGTCCCGGCCGCCGCCTGAGGGCTGAATGAACCCATATCCTTTGGTCGGGTTGAACCACTTCACGGTACCAGTAGCCATTTATAAGTCTCCAGCGTTGCGCGCGCAGGATACAGGCTGCGTCCCGCCGCAACAAGGCGTTTAACGGCGTCGCGCCACCCGATCGCATCGGGGCGCCAGCCGCCGATATTCAAAATTTACGCTACTCGGCTGCGCCGTTGATCTCGGCGAGGATTTTTTTGATCTCGGCGCGAAAGCCCGGCGCGATATCGGGGCGCGCCAGGGCGTAGGACACGTTGGCGGCAAGGAATCCGATCTTCGAGCCGCAGTCGAAGCTGCGGCCGTCGAATTTCAGGCCGTAGAACGGCTGCGTGCGGGCGAGCGCGATCATGGCGTCGGTGAGCTGAATCTCGCCGCCGGTGCCGCGGTCCTGCTTGGCCAGAAGATCGAGGATCTCCGGCTGCAGGATGTAGCGGCCGGTGAGGATGAGGTTCGACGGCGCCCGCTCGCGCGTCGGCTTTTCCACCATGCCGGTGATCGAGAACATCTTGCCCTTGCGGGCGCCGACGCCGACGACGCCGTATTGGTCGACGCGCTCCGGCGGCACCTCCTCGACGGCGACGATATTCGCCGGCTCGCCCACTTCGCGCGCGGCGTCGATCATCTGCGCCAGGCAGCCGCGCTCGTGCTGCACCAGCACGTCCGGCAGCAGCAGCGCGAACGGCTCGCGGCCGATGAGCTCGCGGGCGCACCACACCGCATGGCCTAAGCCCAGCGGCTCCTGCTGGCGGGTGAAACTCGTCGAGCCCGGATCCGGCAGGTCTTGCCGCAGCACGTCGAGGGCGTGCTGCTTCTGCCGCTCCTGCAGCGCCATTTCCAGCTCGAACTGGCGATCGAAATGGTCTTCGATGACGGCCTTGTTGCGGCCGGTGACGAAGATGAAATGCTCGATGCCGGCCTGCCGGGCCTCATCGACGACGTGCTGGATCAGCGGCCGGTCGACCACCGGCAGCATCTCCTTGGGCATGGCCTTGGTGGCCGGCAGGAACCGGGTGCCGAGCCCGGCGACGGGAAAGACGGCTTTGCGGAGCTTCATTTGTTGCCGTTACGCGAAAAGGTGAAGGAGGAAACGAGGCGAGACGCTTTGTTGCCTAAATCTTTGTCCAAGTCTCTCTCCAAGTCGATGTGAAGGATTACGCGGATCACATTGCCGCCCGATGAACGCGCTTTTTGGTCCCCGGCGGGCGCCCGCGTTAAGGTTTCGGTAACATAGCAGGTGCCCCTTCGTGCGGCCACAGATCGAGCGAGCGTGGTGCATTTGAAGTTTCGACGATTGAAGCCGCAAGCGAGACGACCGGTCATGGCAACTTTGAAGCCGATCCTTTGCTTCGCCGCGGCAGCCTTTCTCTGCGCCGGCTTGGCCGCGCCGGCGCAGGCGCAGGACAAGCCCGACAACTGGCTGACCCGGCTCTTTCAACCGTCGGCAACGGCCGCGGTTCCCGCGCCGGCGGGCGGAACGCGCGAGTGGAGCGGGCAGGCGGGCGCCTCCGGCCATCCGCTGATGACGGCCGAAGCAATCCGCGCCGCCGCCGCCGACTTCGGCAATTGCATCGCGGCGTTGTGGCCGCAGGCCGAACGCCGCGGCGTCAGCCGCGCCAATTTCGAGCGCTATACCGCCGGGCTGACGCCGGATTTGAGCATCATGGACCTGCTCGATGCCCAGCCGGAATTCAACAAATCGACCTGGGACTATCTCGACGCGCTGGTCAGCGACGAGCGCATCGCCCGCGGCCGCGAACTCTTGGCGCAATACGCGCCGGTATTCGCCGCCGCCGAGCGCGCCTATGGCGTCGACCGCCACATTATCGCGGCGATCTGGGGCGTCGAATCGAATTACGGCACCATGGGCGGCGAGCGCTCCGTTCTCCGCTCGACGGCGACGCTCGCCTGCGTCGGCCGCCGCCGCGACTATTTCCGCGAGGAGTTCCTCTCCGCGCTCGACATCCTGCAGCGCGGCGACGTCGCGCCCGACCGCCTGATCGGCTCCTGGGCCGGCGCCTTCGGCCCGACGCAATTCATGCCGACCACGTTCAAGCGCTTCGCGGTCGATTTCGACGGCGACGGGCGGCGCGACGTGGTCGACTCGGTTCCCGATGTCGTCGCCTCGACCGCCAACAATCTGAAAATCGACGGCTGGGAGAGAGGCGAGCGCTGGGGCTACGAGGTGGTGCTGCCGCCGCAATTCGATTACCTCCTTTCCGACCCCGCGCGGCAGATGACGATCGCGCAATGGCGGGCGCTGGGGATCAGGCGCGCGGACGCAAAGCCGTACCCGCGCCGGTCCGAGCGCGCCTTTTTGCTGCTTCCGGCGGGGGCGCGGGGGCCCGCCTTCCTCATGCTGGGGAATTTCCGCGTCATCATGAAATACAACCCGGCGGAAGCCTACGCGCTCGCCATCGGCCATCTCGCCGACCGGCTCGCCGGCGTCGGTCCGCTGATCCAGAGCTGGCCGCGCGACGAGCGCGCGCTGACCATCGCCGAGCGGTTCGAGCTGCAGCAGCTTCTTGCGCAACGCGGGTACGACGTCGGCGAGCCCGACGGCTTGCTCGGGCCGCGCACCCGGATCGCCATCCGCAATTTCCAGGTCGCAGCCGGGCAGATCCCCGACGGCTTTGCCTCGAGCCTCGTGCTCGACCGCCTACGCCAGCCGTGAGGTCATTTTTCATCCATTTTGCTGTTCTGGTCTCTACGTCTCCAGGGTTGAAAAATGCGCTGCGGCCCGCTCCGCCCCCTCTCCCCGCGTGCGGGGAGAGGGTAGGGTGAGGGGGCATTGCCGCTTGGCTCGGAATCGCGGATAGACCCTTGCCGCACATTCCACTCGTCACCACCGGGCTAAACACTTGACCCGCGTATCCATGCTGAGCTCTGCACACCAGAGCTTCGCGGCAAAGGCTACTCGGCATTATGGCGCAAACGCCACAAGCCTAACGGCTTAAGCGCCCGCACATGGTGCCCGGGAGGAAATGTCCCGGTGTACGCGTATCCACTTCGAAAGGACGAGCTTATCCGGGCTACAAACTATCCGCCAAGTTTCCCCGGCTCGATGATCATGCCCTGCTGCGAGCCCTCGACGGCGGCGACGTAGGCCTTGGCGACGTCCGCCGCCGCTAGGCCGGGGGCCGGGTCCATGCGCAATTTCACCAGCGTCTCTTTCACCCACGGCGGACTGACGGCGTTGATGCGCAGCCGGCGCGGCATTTCCAGCGCCGCGGCGCGGACAAAGCCTTCGAGGCCGGCATTGACCAGCGAGATCGCGGCGCTGCCCGGCATCGGCTGCATCGCCAGCACGCCGGTGGTCACGGTGATCGAGCCGCCGTCGCGAAGGTGATCCTTGGCCGCGCGGGCGAGCGCCACCTGTCCCATCAGCTTGCTGCGCAGGCAAAGTTCGTAGTCGGCGTCGGTGAGCGCGGCGAACGGCTTGAACACCGCGTTGCCGGCGCACGACACCACCGCGTCGACGTCGCGCACGGTGTCGAACAGCGCGCGGATCGAAGCCGGCTCGTCGAGATTGACTTTCACGGCGCCGTGGCGCGACGCGGCGACGACCTCGTGCTTGTTCGCCGCGAGCGCCGTGGCGACCGCGGCGCCGATGGTGCCGGTGGCGCCGACCACGATAATCTTCATGACTTTACCTTTCTCTATGCCCCCGCCTCGTTCAGATATCGGATGGCCGAAGCCCCGGTGCAACTCATTCCTGCGGCAAGGGCCCGCGTGATTCTACGGGCTCGGCCCGAAATGGGCAGACCGATGAGAGGCTCCGCAACGTTCGTGGCTAGTGGGAGATGCAGCACCCGGATTTCGCTTCCGCTCAATCCGGGCTACGCTTGCCAAGCCGGGTTGCGGCCACGAACCGCGTATAGGAGCAAGCATGCAGCGGAAACTCATCCAGGCATGCGTCATCGTCGCCGTGTTGACGGGACCGGCTTTCGCCCAGAATTCGTCCTTGAGCGTTCCTGTCAATCCGGGAAAACCGCCGCCGACCCAAGAAGAAATCGAGAAGCAAAAAGCTGCCGATCGGGCCTATAATGCCGCCATCCAGAAGATACCCGACAAGAAACCGTCCGTCGATCCATGGGGCAATGTGCGCCCGAGTTCGCCGTCGGCGTCGAAGAACAAGCAACAATAGATACGCCCCTGGACAATTGCCGCAAACTTGCAGCCCCGTCTCGGTATTTCAATGTCAGCTCATGGCCCCAAACGGAAGTTCGCTGCAGGGCACAAATATGTCGGCCAATGGGGTGTAGAGCGACCGTCCGCAATCACGCCAAGTCTACTGCAAACCGTTCGAGATTGGCGAGCGAACAGTAGGACAGGCGTACTCATCTTAACTGGCGTCGGTAGCAGTCCGCGACCAATTCATGGTGATCGCGTTCGCTGCCGCCGCGTTCGATCTCACTAAGATCGAGACCCAGGATGGCCGCCCGACAGTCCAGAAGGTCATCCCGTGAGGTGGAGCGAGAATTGCGGAAAATTCTCTGCGTTCGTCGTCACGAGCGCCAAATAAATCGACTGGATGCATTGATTTGAATCAATGCGATCCGGCGAGGCGCAGAGAACCTTGCGCCGGCCGAACAGGCTCGGCCGGCGATCGGGGATAATTAGAAAAGGCAGGAACAAGCCCACCGATCACACCAAAGGATTTGTGGTGCTGCCACGTCGTTGGGTCGTCGAACGCACTGTTGCTTGGCTCAACCGATGCCGACGACCTGCCAGCGATCATTCGCGCGACGGTTCGCGAACGTGCTTCAAGATGCTCGACTTACCGTCCGATCACATCAATTGCATCATAAGGACATCAGCCCATGCCGTTGCCGTCCCCCGCCGCCCGGTCGCCCAGTCACAGGCGAACGATGATCTACCAAAGCTACCGGCGCAGCGACGGGCTGTGGGACATCGAGGTCGAACTGCGCGACGAAAAGGGGGAGCCGTACCACGATATGGAGCGCGGGCTGCTGCAGCCTGGAGTCCCCATTCACGACATGGCGGCTCGCGTAACCATTGATAACGACATGGTCGTCCGTGCGGTCGAAGTCGACATGCGCGCCACGCCATTCTCGCTGTGCCGCGACAGCGCCAGCGCATGCCAATCCCTGGTCGGCGCCAAGCTCGGCGAGCGCTGGCGGCAAACCCTGAACGAGCATCTTGGCGGTGCGAGGGGCTGCACGCATCTTCGCGAGGTTCTCTTCGGCGTGGCCACGGTCGCCATGCAGACGCTGTGGGCGCATTTTCGCGAGCAGGCGCTGCGGGCGGGCGAAGAGCCAGAGAGAGGACAGCATCGGCCGCATTTCGTCGGCAGTTGTTATTCCTGGGCAGTGAACCGTTCCGTCGTCGCCCGCTACCTGCCGCAATTCTACGAGCGCGATGAATGAGGCGAAGATCACGCGGCGGCGGCCGGTGCCGCCGCACCAAAAGCTGCCGATCGCGCCTATAATGCGGCCATGCACAAGATACCCGACAAGAAATCATCCGTTGATCCATGGGGCAACGTTCGCCCGAGTTCGCCGTCGGCGTCCAAGAACAAGCAACAATAGATGACGGCCTCATTCGTCGCGCGTGCTGGCGTCGCGCATCAAACCATGATGGCGCCATGCAACGGGCTGGGCTAGGCCGCGTCGCGCTCCGCCGGCGTCAAGACCGGATAATCGGTGTATCCTGCCGCGCTGCCGCCGAAGAAGGTCGCGCGATTGGGAACGTTCAGCCGCGCGCCGATCCGCAAACGCTCTACGAGGTCGGGATTGGCAATATAGAGGCGGCCGAAGGAGATGAGATCCGCGAGATTGCGACGGCGTGCCTCAAGGGCCAGCTCGAGGTCATAGCCATTATTCGCCATGTAGAGCCCTTTGAACGACTGCCGCAGAATTTGGAGGTCGAACCCACCCGGCACCTCGCGGGGCCCTTGGGTCGCTCCTTCGATGATGTGGATATAGGCCAGACCAAGTGAGTTCAGTCGCTCGACGACATAGGCGTAGGTCGCTGCGGGATCACTGTCGAGGTCGGCGCCGTTGACCGGACTAACCGGTGAGAGCCGAATGCCCACTCGCTCGCCGCCACAGACCCCCGCCACCGCCTCTGTCACATCGAGCAGGAGACGCGCGCGGTTCTCGCGCGAGCCGCCGTAGGTATCGGTCCGCTTGTTCGTGCTGTCGCGGAGGAATTGCTCGATGAGATAGCCGTTGGCTGCGTGGATCTCGACGCCGTCGAAACCGGCGGAAAGGGCGTTTCGCGCTGCATGACGGTACTGCTCGACGATCTCTGCAATTTCGGCAGTTGCGAGCGCGCGGGGTGTTACACAAGCTTGAAAGCCAGTCTTAGTAAAGGACTTAGCATCTGGACGAATCGCCGACGGGGCCACAGGCAGGGCACCCCCCGGCTGGAGCGCGGGATGCGACACCCGCCCCACATGCCAGAGCTGAGGAAAGATCCGACCGCCGCGGGCATGGACGGCCTCAATCACCTGTCGCCATCCCGCGACCTGTGCGTCATTGTAGATGCCCGGCGTAAAGGCATAGCCTCTCCCCTGGGGCGAGATGTTGGTCCCCTCAGCGATGATTAGCCCGGCGGAGGCACGCTGCGCGTAGTATTCCGCCATTAAGGAAGTCGGAACACCGTCTTCGCTGGCGCGGCTTCGCGTCAGCGGTGCCATGACGATGCGGTTCGCGAGCCGATACGGCCCTAGGAACACCGGTTGAAATAGATCGCTGTGCTCCTCGGTGTTCTCTGTTCTATTGGTCATGTCGTCCTTTCTCCTCAGCGACGAGGAGCGCGTCGCCGCCAGAGTATATGGTCTAAGATGCGCAGCCTTGATCCTGGTCAATGTCCGGCACGAAGCGCGATGCTGCGATAAGTCAGTCGTCAGGTGAAAGCCGGTGCGAGGCCATAAAGCTTGTGGGGCTCATGTCGCATTCTCGCCCAAAGCGGACATCCCGGCACGTTCGCTATTTTGTCGTTATCGAGGTAAAAGCAGACATCGAGCAAGCCTCCCTCACCAAGCTCGATTTATGAGTCCACGCGGTAGCTAGGTCGGAACTGCTTAGAGCAAGGGCGTCAGCCACCGCTCCTGCGCCAGCTCGAGCAGCGTGCCGGCATTCGGGCAATACGTTTCCCACACCGGGTTGTTGGGATCGCGCTCCAAGTCCACGGCACAGGCTTCGCGATAGCCGCAACCCAGGCAGCGGCGCATCATCTCTTTGAGAGCGCCGCTCTCGGCGATTTCGGCCGGGGTGAGCTGGAGACCCAGCATGACCATCCGGCAATCAAGCAGCTCCTCCTGTTGCTCAGGCGTCGTGGATGTCCCGGTTGAACGAGGCTTACCGATTTGCATCGAATCCTCCTGACGTTCTTGGCCTAAATCACGCTGAGGACCGTTCATTCCTGCATTGACCTACATCAACCGCGACGAAATTAAATCTCCTCCGGCACCATGCCGATGGCGCCGCACGGGCATTCCTGCGCGCAGATGCCGCAGCCCTTGCAGTAGTCGTAGTTGAACTGGAAGCGCTGGCCGGGACCGAGCTTGATCACCGCATTGTCCGGACAGACGCCGTAGCAGTTGTCGCACTCGAAGCAATTGCCGCAGGACAGGCAGCGGCGCGCCTCGTAGAGCGCGTTGGTCTCGTCGAGGCCGCCCTGAACCTCCTCGAAGGTGCTTTGCCGGCGGGCGACTTCCAGCATCGGCCGCACCGTCTTCGGTGCGTCGGCGTAGTACCAGGTGTTGAGCTTGTCGATGCTCGCGAGTTCATGCGCCGGCGGCGGCGCATAGGTGGCGCCGCGCAACCAGGCGTCGATGTGGCGGGCGGCCTTCTTGCCGTGGCCGATCGCGACCGTCACGGTGCGTTCGGACGGCACCATGTCGCCGCCGGCGAAAATGCCGGGATAGCCGGTCATCATATTGGCGGCGACCTGCACCGTGCCGTCCTTGATTTCCAGTCCGGGTACGCCGTCGAGAAGCGCCAGATCGACGTCCTGGCCGAGCGCCAAAACCAGCGAGTCGGTCTCCAGCGTCTCGAATTCGCCGGTCGGCTGCGGGAAGCCCTTGTCGTCGAGCTGCATCTTCTCGACGGTGAGCACGCCCTCGTCCATCCTTTTGATGGTCGAGAGCCATTTCATCATGATGCCTTCCTGCAGCGCCTCCTCGACCTCGAAATCGTGCGCCGGCATGCGATCGCGGGTGCGGCGATAGACGATGATCGCCTCGGTGGCGCCGAGCCGTTTGGCGGTGCGCGCGGCATCGAGGGCGGTATTGCCGCCACCGTAAACGACGACGCGGCGACCAAGCAGCGGCTGCTCTTCGCCTTCCATCGAGCGCAACAACGAAACAGCGTCGAGAATCTTCGCCGCCGAGCCGGCGGGAATATAGGAGCGCTTGCCGATATGGGCGCCGACGGCGAGGAAGGCCGCATCGAAGCCGCCCGCCTGCATGCTCTCGACGATGCGGTCGACCTTGCTGTTGAGCTTGATGCCGACGCCGAGGTCGACGATGCGGCTGATCTCGGCATCGAGCACGTCGCGCGGCAGACGGTATTTGGGAATGCCGAAGCGCATCATGCCGCCGGCGAACGGGCCGGCCTCGTGAATCTCCACTGCGTGACCCATGCGCCGCAGGTGATAGGCCGCCGACAGGCCCGAAGGACCGGCGCCGACCACCAGCACGCGTTTGCCGGTCGCGGCCTGCGGCGGCGCAAAGCGCCAGCCGTTGCGGATCGCCACGTCGCCGAGGAAGCGCTCGACCGAATTGATGCCGACCGCTTCGTCGAGCTGCGCGCGGTTGCAGGCATTTTCGCAAGGGTGGTAGCAGACCCGGCCCATCACCGCCGGCATGGGATTGTCGGTCGTCAGTGTGCGCCAGGCGGTTTCGTAATCGCCGGACTCGGCGTGATAAAGCCAGCCCTGGATGTTCTCGCCGGCCGGACAGGCGTGGTTGCACGGCGGCAAGCGATCGACATAGACCGGCCGCGAGGTGCGCCACGACCCGGTCAGGTTGGCGAGGCTCGTGCCGACATCGAGACTGATGGCGAAGGGGTGCGTCATCAGGCCTCTCCCTTCGCGTCGAGCAGATGATATTCGGCAATGTTGCGGTCGGCGATCGCCTGCAAATGCGCGATGCGATTTTTGCCTGCGTCGGAGCCGAACAGATGGGCGAAGCGCCGCTGCGGTTTCAAATATTCGGCGACCGGTAGCTGCCGGCGGATTTTGCGGCTGCCGGTGACGACGCCGTGCTCGGCCTCGAACAACGGGAACAGACCGCACTCGACCGCGAGCCGCGCCAGCCGGATGGTGTCCTGCGACGCCGAACCCCAGCCCAGCGGGCAGGGCACGTGAATATGCAGATAGCGCGCGCCATGAATGCCCATCGCCTTCATCACCTTGCGCTCGAGGTCATGCAGGTCGGCGACCGTGGCGGTGGCGACATAGGGAATGCCGTGGGCGACGGCGATCTTCGGCACGCTTTTGCCGGTACCGAAAACGTTGCCGGGCTCCGGACCCATGGCCGGCGTCGTCGCGGTGCGCGCCCCCGGCGGCGTCGCCGACGAGCGCTGCACGCCGGTATTCATGTAGGCTTCGTTGTCGTAGCAGATGTAGAGCACGTCGTCGTTGCGCTCGAACATGCCGGACAGGCAGCCGAAGCCGATATCGGTGGTGCCGCCGTCGCCGCCTTGGGCTATGGCGCGCACTTCGGGCCGTCCTTTGACGCGCATCGCGGCGGCTACGCCGGTCGCGACCGCGGCGGCATTGCCGAACAAAGAATGCAGCCACGGCGTCTGCCACGAGGTTTCCGGATAGGGCGTGGTGAACACTTCCAGGCAGCCGGTGGCGTTGACCGCGATGACGTTGCCGCCGGTGGCGCGCATCGCGGCGTCCATGGCATAGCGCGCACCCAAGGCCTCGCCGCAGCCTTGGCAGGCGCGGTGGCCGCAGGTGAGCGCGTTGGAGCGGTCGATCGAGGCCTGCACCGCGCGCTGCTGGTCGGAAACCAGCCGATTGCCGACTGTGAAGGTGCCCTTCTGATAGAAGTGCAGCTTCTGCGTCGCATCCAGTGTGCGGTCGTTCACCGGCTTCTCCCTACACGGCGGCTTTTTCGGCTTGGCCGAGCCGGCGCAACAGGTTTTCGGCGGTCGGACCCGAGCGCCGCACCTTGCGCACGTAGTGCAATTCCTTGGCGACGATCTTTTCGTTGAGATCGAGGAAGTGCGAGCCTTCCCAGGGCTGCACGAAGGCGCCGCGCAGCACGCGATGCAGCGATGCCTTGGTGATCGGCCGGCCGCCGAGCCCGGCGATGACCGAGTGCACCTGCGGCGCGCCGGCGACGTTGCGCAGCGCCAGATCGACGTTATTGGCGAGCGGGCCGCCCATGCCGACGGCGAGACTCTTCTCGATGACGACGACGTTGCGCGCGCGCACGAGTTTCTCGCGCAGCGCCGCGGTCGGGAACGGCCGGAACGACACCAGCGTGACCAGGCCGACGCTGAGCCCGTCGGCGCGCATCTCGTCGATGGTGTCCTTGATGGTGCCGTTCACCGAGCCCATGGCGACGACGATCAGTTCGGCGTCCTCGCAGCGATAGGAGCGGAGCAGCCCGCCGCTGTCGCGGCCGAATTGTTTCTTGAACGCGGCGGCGTATTCGGGAATGAGCCGCAGCGCCAAGGTTTGTTTGTAATGCTGCAGATAGCGCACCTCGGTGAATGCTTCCGGTCCGACCATCGCGCCGATCGAGATCGGGTCCTGCGGATCGAGCACTTGGACCGGTTCGTAGGGCGGCAGATAAGCATCGACGTCGGCTTGTTCGGGAATGTCCACGCGTTCGACCGCGTGCGTGAGAATGAAGCCGTCGACGCAGACCATCACCGGCATCGATAATTCCTCGGCCAGGCGGAAGGCCTGGATGTGCAGGTCGGCGGCTTCCTGGTTGGTTTCGGCGAACAGCTGCATCCATCCGGAATCGGCGACCGCCATGGCGTCGGAATGGTCGTTCCAGATGTTGATCGGCGCGCCGATCGCCCGGTTGCCCAAGGTCATCACGATCGGCAAGCCGAGGCCGGAAGCGTTGTAGACCGCCTCCGCCATGTAGAGCAGGCCCTGGCTGGCGGTCGCGGTATAGGCCCGCGCGCCGGCAGCCGACGCGCCGATCGCCACCGACAGCGCGGCAAATTCCGATTCGACGTTGATGAACTCGCATTTGGTGATTTCGCCGGTCCGCACCATCTCGCCGAGGCCCTCGACGATGTGGGTCTGCGGCGTGATCGGATAAGCGCAGATCACTTCCGGCCGGCATAGCCCGATGGCCTCGGCCATCGCCCGTGAGCCTTCGATTTGCTTAAGCATGGCGATGATCCATCAGGCAGCCGCGACGGCGCCGGCGCCGGCGACAGCGTCGTGCGCGGCGGTGGCGGCGGCGATATTCGCCGCGGCGATCTTTTCCGGAAACGCGTCGCGGATTGCGGCGGCGACGGATTGCAAATGGATGATGCCGGTGAGCCGGGCAAAAGCGCCGAGCAGAGCGGCATTGGGCAGCGGGCGGCCGACATATTTGAGCGCCAGCTCGGAAGCCGGCACGGTCAGCACGTGACCCGCCGGCAGTTGTTTGGCGACGGCGTCGAGATGCAGATCGCTCAGGCTGCGATTGCTGTTGACCAACAGATAGCCGCCGGGCTTGAGGCCCTGGCAGACGTCGATCGCCTTGAACAGCGTCGGGTCTTGAACGATCAGCGCGTCGGGCTCGAGGATAGGCTCACGCAGCCGGATTTCCTTGTCGTCGATGCGGCAGAAGGAAACCACCGGCGCGCCCATGCGCTCGGAGCCGAAGCTCGGAAAGGCCTGGGCATGCTTGCCCTCGAGATAAGCGGCCACCGCGAGAAGCTCCGCCGCGGTGACGACACCCTGACCGCCGCGGCCGTGGATGCGCACCTGGAACATCGGATCGGTCCTCGCCCTAAAATGCCGTCTCGCAAGCTGCCGGACCGGCTAGGGTCGGCATCTGACGCCTATAAAGAGAATGACCGGCGCCGCCTTGAGCTAGGTCAATTGCCGGCCAGCCTCGCCCATGGGCCATCTTGTTCAGCGCCGAAATGGCCTTGGCTAGTGGTGCAAGTTGCGCATCCAGGCGCCGGGTTCATCAACCAGCAATTCAAAAAAGATATCGGCATTCGGGCAAAAACGCGGGGCGAACGCCACCGCCGCCGGCATGCTGTCGAGCCATTCGCGGCAGGCCTGTTTGGACGGGCACGCTTCGCAGCGGTGAAACGCCGCGGCGTAGCTCAGGCCGAGACGCGAGATCGTGCCGCCCCCCGGCTCAATACCAAGGTGCTCCATCATTTCGCGCATGTAGATCGACTGAGAGTGTGGTGTAGGCGTGGTCATGGCCGCCTACTCTTTCTTCAACCAGAGGAGGTAGCGTAGACCGCGCGCCGAAGCGCCTTTTGATCTAGATCAAGAAAACCGACAAGCCCGCCTCACCGTGCACAGAATTGGCATGTAAGAGAGGCCGAAGCTCAGAAAAGCGGGCAATCATCGGCCATTCGCTGACGGAATAAGCCACCTCGGCACGGACACCAGCGCAAATAGGTACGCAGCGAGCCCGACCGGAACCAGCATCCAGCCGAAAGCGTGCTGATCCTCGAGCGTGTAAGCAGAACACAGCAGTGTAGATTGACAGGCATAAAGCAGCCCGAGCGCGACTATCATGCTCGAAAAGTAGAGCGCAAAGGCAACTCGTGCTACGCCGGGCAACAACAGCAAATAATGTGACAGAAGAAGGCCGGTGGCGAACAGGCTGATTACGAAGAGCGCGTTAGCGCTTGGATAGGCCTGAGTGAAATCAATCGACCGCGGAATCATCCAGAATAGAAACAGCAGCGTCGCCGCCGCCACGGCGGCAGGCGCCTGCCTTGCCCAACGGCGCCATGGGCAAAGGCGAGATGCTGCCCAGCCGCCGAACAGGAGCAACAGCGGCTCTGCCAGCGCCTTTCGCGGCATCGTCGCACTGAACAGCGCATCGACGCGCGGCAATAGCAAAAGCGCGGGCAACAGAGCGACGATCAGCAGTTTACAGATATTTTTCAAGATCGCTCCGTATTCGATCGTTGTCCGCTTGCGGCGAAATCACGCGCACGATGCGTCCGGCCGGGTCGATCAAAAACAGATCGGCCGAGTGATTGATGGTCCCATCGTTCTTGGCGAAGACCCAAATACCGAACTCTCGTGTGACCTGATCGATCGAGCCGTCCGCAGGCTGCGCCATGATCCAGCCCGCGTATGCGCCTTCTTCACGCCAAAGACTATGCAGGCGCTCGGTCGTGTCGCGCAGCGAATCGACGCTGATACTCAGGATTGCGAGCCTGCTCCGTTGCGCAGCGGAAAAGCCGGAATAGAGTTCGCGCAGTTGCTCGATGACGATCGGACAGATAGTGAGGCAGGATCCATAAAAAACGTGCAGCAGCACATGGCGTCCGCGCAACGAGGCGAGCTGCCGTTCGTTCCCGAATTGATCAACGAACGAGATGTCGGGCGCAAGTCTCGGCAGCGGGCCGGCCTTGTTGAGCGCATAACTGTACGAGGTGAATGCCGAGAAACCCCACGTCCAAACGTAGACCACACCGCCGCCGCCGCCCAGAACCAGCGCGCAGACCAGCAGCGCGACGAAGCGCGTCGGTAAGGTCGTGGCTGGTTGGCGGTTACCCGGCACGAAACGGCTCTCTTGGGCGCGTCATAGGGTGGTCGCAGCGGCTTTGCCGGCAAAAGCCCTGTTTGCCAATCCGCCATAGATCACGCTGAACAGCACAAGCAATCCGACGACGAGAAGCACCACAAAGGCGGAAGCTATCCAAGCCGTGCGCTCGCTGATCGCCGCCAACGAAGCAAGCGGTATGCTGCCATAGGCGGCAAACCGTCTCGGCACGCCGAGCGCGCCGCCCAAATAAAACATCAGCAGAAATCCGTAGGCGCCGGCAACGACAAGCCAGAGTCCCGTCTTGGCGACCTTCTCGCGCGCGGCGCCGGAAAACTCATAGAGAAAGCCCCAGAGCATCAAAAAGTATCCGACAAGAAAGTAGGTGTGGAAATGGGCCGGGACCCACATTGTGTTGTGGAAGGCGAAGTTCACGGTGATCGTCGAATCGACCACTGCGGCGAAACCGCCAATGACCCAGCCGACGATTCCCAGACAGAAACAAAGCGGGACGAACCGCCACTGCATTCCCGAGCGATAGACTTGCCCGATCACACCAAAGACGGTGACGACGGTGGCCGGAACGGCGCTCAAATATGACGCCAATTGGCCGATGTATTGCAGCGAAACCGGCTGTGCGAAATCCATGTAGAGATGATGGAAGAAAGCGAGTAGCACTAAGACGAGCACCGTATTCCACGACAGCGCCACGACCGCGTTGGTCTTCCAAGGCCTGCCCGAGTACTTCGGCAGGATCTCGTACACCATCGCCAGTCCGAGATACATGGTGATGTTGACCAGCGTATGCCCCCAAAGAAAGACCATGTTCTTGAGCAGTAATGGATCGAGGGCGAGCGAAGGGCTAAACCATTTGAAGAGATAAAGCATCAACAAGACCGCACCATCGAGCGTGGTGACAATGCCGGGCACGAGGCAGGCGGCGGCGGTGATGAGGACGATCGGCGGAATTTCTACGCGGTCCGCGCTCTGTTTGCCGAAGTATTGCCAGGCCAAAGCATTGGTCAGGCCGTAGCGTGCCACAAGCGCGCGGAACAGGTCGATCTGGCCCAGCAGCCAAGCCACGCCGAGCACGATCAGCGACAGCACGGCGAGCCCCAACGCCCAATCCGGCCATGCGCCATTGGCGAGAAACGGCAACGGATAAAGCAGATACCAGCCCGGACCGAACCGGCCGATCAGGCAGGCGATGACCAGGCCGACAACCCCGAGCACCGTGAGAACATACATCATCCAGGCGATGACAAGATTGACGCGCACATAGCGCGCAAGAAGGTAGGTCACCCCGGCCAGGCCGGCTACGAACCCTGTTCCGGCCATGCCGAGACCGTGCAGCGTCATGACGGCGTAGAACAAGTCGGGATCGACGTTGATAATGCCGGCCTGATTGGCGCGCATCGTCAATCCCAGCAGCACGAGCACAAGGAAAAGCACCGGAACGGTCCATACCCAAAACTGCGTGACGCTTCGAATCGCCTGTCCGTATCTTTGGTCATCCATCGGTGCCGGCTCCCTACTTCACGTCGAATTCAGAGTTCATCGCATGATGCGCGACGCCGCAATATTCGAGACAGAGGACGTAATAGTGTCCGGGCACGTTGAACGTGTATAACAAACGGTTGGTATAATCCGGCATGGCTTGCACCTGGGCGATCAACTCTCCGGCCGCGTTGTAGATTGCAAAATTATGATTGACGTCCTTCGAAGAAACGTCGAACTCCACCATTTTGCCGGCCGGCAAAACGAGATTGCCGCCGGCGGATGCGGCGCCGGAACCGGGCGTCAGCGTCCAGCTCCACATTTCGCCGATTACTTTGACGATGAGGTCCGGCTTCTGCTCGCCGGACTTGCGCGGATAAGGAGTCATCGGAAGCGTCAACGCCAATAAAACAACGGCGACGACGAGGATAAAGATGAAATACACCGACCTGATCCGGTAGACCGTCGATGTCGCCGCCGAGGAGGCTTCCGCGGGAAGCCGGGCGCGGCTCACGAAAAGTGCGATGGCAACGATCGCGACACTTACCAGCAATGTCGTGATGGCGGCATATGAAGCAGTCACGTCTCAGTCCCTCCCTGATGCCGACGCTTCTCTCGTCGCCGTTTCAGCCGCGGCGTTCGGCAAGCTTCAAGCGAATCGATCTTCTCTGCGGTGCCGTGGCTCCGGAGCGGCGAGGCCGCTTCCGACTTGCGCGTTCGTGTGCGGACGAGCCGATTGCGGCGAGGCAATCCGCGAGCGTGTAGCGGTCGAGATGCTGATAGAAGGCGTCTTCCGCGGCTGCCAGCATGCCGCGGAGACGACAGCGAGGCAGCAGCGTGCAAGCTCCACCGTCGGGGCGGAAGCACTCGACCAAGCTCTGACCCTTTTCGTGGCCGCGCACGAACTCGCCGATGCGGATTTCGCGGGCCGGCCGCGCCAGCATCACGCCGCCGCGCGCCCCGCGGATCGTGCGCACGAAGGCAATCTCGGTGAGATATTGGACGATTTTGTGAAGATGGTGGCGCGAGACGACGAGTTCGCGCGCCAGCACGTCGGTGCTGACATGTTGATCCGGTTCGGCCGAAAGCCGCATGAGGACCCGCAGGGCCAGATCGGTCGAGCTGAGTAACCGCATCGGATCTCCAAATTGGTATTGACTATACTACTTTTCGCTCGCATGGTAAATACCACATTCAGCGAGACCGCAAAAACGACAATACTCACGCCGGTTTGCGAGCCATGCGAACAAGGTCGGTTTAATTAACGGCGCTCGGTGGCAGCTGCTCGCTGCGCACGGGTTGACAATGGTCAATGTACGAGCTCCGACCGACGCAAGCTTTTGCCATGAGCGAGACTAAGCCATGAGCGAGACCGATATGAGCATGCCCGCCGCGCTGCGGCGCCGTCGCGGCTATGTTGGGCCTGTGGCTTTCTCCTACGGCTTCCGTCCGTTCTTTTTCGGCGGCGCGGTATGGGCTGCGCTCGGCATTCTACTGTGGCTACCGCAATATTTCGGCGAGCTGTCGCTGCCAACGATGTTGTCGCCGCTCGATTGGCATATCCATGAGATGATCTACGGGTATGTGGCGGCGATTGTCACCGGCTTCCTGCTCACCGCGATTCCCAATTGGACCGGGCGGCTGCCGGTTAACGGCTATCCGCTGGCCGGCCTTGCCGCGCTGTGGCTGGCCGGCCGGGTGGCGATCGCCGGCTCGGCGATCTGGGGCGCAGTGATCGCGGGTGCGATCGACATTGCGTTTCTCGCCACGCTCGCAGCGGTGGTGTTGCGAGAGCTCGTCGCCGGCAAGAACTGGCGCAATCTCCGCGTCCTCATCGTGCTCGGCGTACTGATCGGCGGCAATGTGGTGTTCCACTTCGAAGCGATCTGGCGCGGTACCGCCGACTATGGAATCCGCATCGCGATTGCGGCTGTGATCGGCCTCATCATGCTGATCGGCGGGCGCATCGTACCGAGCTTTACGCACAACTGGCTGGTGCGAAATAATCCGGGCCGGCTGCCGCGGCCGTTTGCGCGGTTCGATGCGTTTGCACTGGGCGCCGGCGCAGTGGCCCTCGCAATGTGGATCGCGTTGCCGCAGCTTGCCGTGTCCGGCGCAGTGCTGACGATAGCCGGCGTGCTGCAGGCGGCGCGGCTCGCGCGCTGGGCCGGCGATCGCACGTTCGCTGATCGTCTCGTCCTCGTACTTCACGTCGGCTATGCCTTCGTTCCGATCGGCTTTGTCCTGGTCGGCGCAGCCATCGTCTGGCCTGCCGAATGGCCGGCGAGCGCCGGCCTCCATGCCTGGGTCGTGGGAGCGATCGGCCTCATGACCCTTGCGGTCATGACGCGCGCGAGCCTCGGCCACACCGCGCACCAGCTCGCGGCATCGGTGCGGACCCAGATCATTTATCTGTTTGCGCTGATCGCGGCGCTGGCGCGCATCGGCGCCGCGTTCGAGCCATCGAGTGCGCTGCTGTACGCCGCCGGGCTCGCCTGGGTGCTGGCCTTCGGCGGCTTCGCCGCGTTCTTCGGTCCGCTGTTGCTTGGCCGCAAGTGAGGGCTGAGAATTATCGGATTATATCAAGCTTGATCGGAATCAAGCTGACTTTTCGGCCGATCCATTGGCGGAAGATGTGTCGTGGAAAAGACCCAAGTGAGAAGGCAACAACAGGTTGATTGACGATGTGATCATTGCCCGGGCAATCCATGTGATTGCCGTAGTCTTTTGGGTCGGCGGGGTAGCCATGGTGACAACGGTGTTGTTGCCGGCGGTGCGCCGTTTCAAGGCGCCCGAAGAGCGCGTGATTTTCTTCGAGCTGGTTGAGCAACGCTTCGCCCAGCAGGCGCGGGTATCGACGCTGATCGCCGGCTTGAGCGGCTTTTATATGACTTATCGGCTCGATCTTTGGGACAGGTTTACATCTGCGACGTTCTGGTGGATGCACGGTATGGTGGCTGTGTGGTTGCTCTTCACGCTGATGCTGTTCCTGCTGGAGCCGCTGTTGCTGCACCGCTGGTTCGTTTCCCGCGCCGAAGCGGCGCCGGCAGCAACTTTCCGGCTCATCCAAGGGATGCACTGGATTTTGTTAATCTTGAGCATCATCGTCATTTTCGGCGCTGTCGCCGGCAGCCACGGTTTTCCGCTATTCGGTTAAGAAAATTAGCGCGCAATGTCCCGGCGAGACACGCGATCCGGCCCTTGCTCGGTCGGAACGCCGCCGGCCAATCTCGGCTTCCGGTTGGTACGAGAGGACTGAATTGACTGGGCCAGGCCGCGCGCCTGGCGCCGTCCTTCAAGTTGACATTTTTCGGCTATTATGAGGGTTGCTTGGCCCCGCCGACCGGGCCGGACCGCCCGGACGGCGGCTCCTCGCGAAAATTCGTATGAGCGTTCATTGGGCGAAAGTCATCGGGCGAGATTGATGGCGATAAGCAAGCGGCGACGGCTCGCAATCGCGCTTTCGATCGTGACGGCGGGCTTAGCACTCGCGGTCCCGGCCGGCGCCCAGATGTTCGGCACGCACGCCGCCTTCGATCAGCGTCCGCGCGCCGAGCAAGTCCAGTGGCGGGAGTTGTTTCCATTCCCGTTTTTCGGCGGCCGCAGATCGTTCAATCCGGACAATCCGTTTGGCCCGCCGCGGCCGCAGACCTTCGAGTCGACTAGGCCGCCGCCGCCGCGCAAAGTTGAGACGCCGCCGACCGAGACGGTGCTGGTGATCGGCGACTCGCTCGCCGACTGGCTCGGCTATGGGCTGGAGGAGACGTTCGCCGATACGCCGGACATCGGCATCGTGCGCAAGATCAAGCCCTATGCGGGTCTGGTGCGCTACGAAGCGCGCAACGACGCGCCGGATTGGTCGCAAGCCGTCAAGGAGGTGCTGGCGGCGGAAAAGCCGAGCGCCATCGTCGTGATGCTCGGCATCAATGACCGGCTGCCGCTGCGCGATCGCGCGCCGCCGGCAAAAGGCGCGGCCGCGCCGGCGCAAGGACAGAGCACGACGGCGCAAGGGCAGGGCGCGACGGCGCCCGCTGCATCGCCTGCCGATACAGCACGGCCGGACGGCGAGCAGCCGGCGGTCGCGGCCAACGAGCCGCAGCGCCGGCCCGGCAGCTACCACGAGTTTCACACCGACAAATGGGCCGAGCTTTACGACAAGCGCATCGACGACATGATCGCGGCGCTCAAGTCAAAGGGCGTGCCCGTGCTGTGGGTCGGGTTGCCGGCGATCCGCGGCACGCGCTCGACCAGCGATATGAGCTACCTCGACGAGCTTTATCGCGCGCGCGCCGAGAAGGCCGGCATCCCTTATGTCGATATTTGGGACGGCTTCGTCGACGAATCCGGCCGTTACGCGGTGCAGGGGCCGGATTTCGAAGGCCAGATCCGCCGGCTGCGCACCGGCGACGGCGTGCATTTCACCAAGGCCGGCGCGGTGAAGCTCGCGCATTACGTCGAGCACGATTTGCGCCGGGTCTTGTCGAGCCACATCGTGCCGGTGGCGTTGCCCGGCCCGGAGGAGCTGGCGCCGAAAGGAAGCGTCGTCGGCGCGCGCCCGGCCATTGGCCCGGTCGTTCCCCTGGCTGCGATCGGCGGCGGCGAGGGCGGCGATCTGTTGGGCGCTCCGAGCCATCCAGCGCCGGCGGCATCCGATCCGCTGGCGACGCGCGTGCTCAGCCGCGGCG
>JBAPYW010000037.1:0-43346 GCA_049284935.1 Xanthobacteraceae bacterium | reverse complement strand
ATACGGTGACCTATGAAACCGCATCCGATATGCAGCATCACGGTTGGGGCAACGCGGTGGATCAGCTGATCGCCTATGCCAAAGCTGACATCGAGCACTATCAGCTGCCCAGACTCAAGGCGGCTCTTGAAGCAGTGCAACCGTAGAAACGACAAAGCTCCTCTTGGGAGGGGCTTTTGTCCCCGAGATTCGGAGGTTGCCCGCCATGTCGGTGGAGTGCCGACTGCGGGCTCTGCACGGTTACTCGCGCCGCCCTGCTGCCTCAGGCGGAGTTGGGCGGGAGGCGTCGCTCAGGGTCGGATTGGAAGCTTATTGCTAGCTATGAGCTAGCTTGCGCTTATGCGCGCTGACTCTATGGCGCCACAAGTCAAATTATTGGAGCGGGCGATGGGATTCGAACCCACGACCCCAACCTTGGCAAGGTTGTGCTCTACCCCTGAGCCGGGCTTGCCCTTGCGTTGTTGTGGTCAGTGCGCTTGCTCCCGGCGGACGACTTCTATTTGCCTCTTTCTCCGTCACCCGCCTAATATGGCATGTAGCAAGCCGCGATAGAGGCCGGACGCGGATGCGAACGCATAGCCTAGCGCGCGCTCAATATGGCCCTTCGGGGCGTCCGGGGCAGGTTCTGCGACGAGCATTTGGCGGGTATGGAAAACGCAAAAAGCCATTATTTCGCTGCAACAAGTCCGATTCGTAAAGCTGAGGTAGCGTGGGTCCTAAAATCCAATCCGATCAATCCACCGCTTCAAGACTGTCACGGCAAAGCCCTCCCCGTAGCCCTCCGCGATGCTGTTCTCCTCGTGGCCTAGGATGGCGTGGCGGATGTCGGACGGGCATTCAGCGGCCCGGAGCCGGTCCTGCGCGCGGTGTCTGAACGAGTGGATCACCTTGGCCGGATCGGCGATGCCAATACGCCGCAGCCCACGGTTTAGCCGGGTGCTCGCGAGCTTCGCGTTATCGTTCGGGAACAATGGCCCCGTGATTGTCGGCGGCAGGTACGGCAAGAGCGCGTCGGGCAACGGCACCCGGCGCTTGGATTGGTCAGTCTTAGCGTCCCATATCGTGACATAGCGAATGCCACGCTCGCGCGCCTCGCCCTCGATCTTGAAACACTCGCCGAGCCTCATTCCCGTGCTTGCTAAAACGCGCACCATGAGTTGATCGGCCGGGCGTAGCTTGTCGAGGTTGTCACGGATCAATTGCATGTCCTTTTCGGAGAACGGCAAGCGCCGGGTCGCATCCTTCGACTTCGGCACGATTGCAGCGAATGGATTGAATTTTAGTGTTCCCTCCTTGATCGCGAAGTTCACGGCGGCCGTAAGCCACATGACTTTCTTCTGAATGGTCGCCGACTTATTCTGTTGCGCTTGCAAGTGCGCCACTAGCTTCCGGCCGTCGTCACGTGTGGCGCTTGCGAGCTTCACGTTAGGACACAGTTCGCGGAACAACGCCCACGTGGCCCGCACTTCGCGCTCTTGTCGCTCGGTATGCTTCGAGTGAAGCAAATAGGTGTCGATGATCTTGTCATCGTCGCCACGAGTCGCCACGGTCGGACGCGGTTCGCCGACGAAAGCCCCAACGAGCGCCCGGAGGGTCGGGGGGCGCGGGCCGTGGGTGTATTGAAAGCCTTGGCGGCCATTCGGGGCGGTCTTAGTCACCGCGCCGCTTTGATCGAGGTAGATCAGTTCACGGTCGGTCGCGATGATGCGTGCGCCGTCCGGTCCGTTGTGCTCGCGATTAGGTTCTAGCTCGTGCACCCATACCGGGGCGAGCGTCGGCCGGTTCGCTAGGAGCTTGGCCTTGTGTTCGGCGATCAACGGCAAGGCCAAGACTTCGGCCTCCGCCCGGTCCGTAGTGCGCAGCGAAATCTCGCGGCGGCCGTCCGGCGATTGCAATTTGAGTTGCCAGAACTTGCTATCGGGTCTCTGGAATAGGTAGCGGGACACGGGGAACATCCACTTAGCTGCGGTCATTCGCGGCGGCAGATTAGCGGCGGCTCTAGCGGCGGTCAAAAGCCTTATGGAATAAGGGTTAATCGCACGCTTCACCCCCGAGCGTGCCCTTGGTCGAGGGCACCTCGTTGGCGGCGCGCGGATCGACGGCGACCGCCGCCCGCAGCGCCCGCGCCAGACCTTTGAAGCACGATTCGGCAATATGATGGTCGTTGCTGCCATAGAGCGTGGCGACGTGCAGCGTCACCGCGGCGTTCATGGCGAAGGCCTGGAACCATTCCTGCACCAGCTCGGTGTCGAACGCTCCCACTTTGTCGCGCACGAATTCGACGTTGAACACCAGGAACGGCCGGCCGGAAATGTCGATCGCGACCCGGGTCAGCGCCTCGTCCATCGGCACGTGCACGTCGGCGTAGCGGGCGATGCCTTTCATGTCGCCGAGCGCCTGCCGCACCGCCTGGCCGAGCGCGATGCCGACGTCTTCGGTGGTGTGGTGGTGGTCGATGTGCAAGTCGCCCTTGGCCTTGACCGCGATATCCAAGCGCGAATGCCGCGCCAGGAGATCGAGCATATGATCGAGGAACCCGATGCCGGTCGCGACCGACGCGCGGCCGGAGCCGTCGAGATCGACGGCGACCTCGATGTCGGTTTCCTTGGTGGTACGTTTGACGGACGCCTTGCGCATGACAATCTCCGCGACGCGAGGCGCGTTTTATCAGGGGCCGACACAAAGCGCCACGCCCGCGAAGGTCAGCGATTACCGGAAACGCCGACACCGAATTGATTAGTACCGGTCAGACCAACCCCGTCCGCGGTTAGGCTGAGCGTGTCGACCCAGCCGGCATTCCAATGCAACATGATAACTCCGCCGTTACAGGTCCATACGCCTTGCCGGGGGCTACCGTTCCTGCCAAGCGTGCCGCCGGGATTGATTTCCACGTCGCCGCCGCCATTGTGCCAAGCCCATTTCCCCAGCATGGCTTTGCAGGGGGTGGCTGCGGTTGCGTGAGGGCCCGCAGCCCGCGTTTGGCGCGTTGGCGAAGCACCCTCCGCCCGCGCCGGCGCTTCCTGTGTGCCTGAAATCGACTTGTCCTGCTTTCCGATACTGCCGCCGACCGAACCAGACTGAGCAAGAATTATAGGACGCGAGCTACCTGCTTGCGTCGCGACAGTGTTCGTACAGAGTAGCAACGCCATGCAGAAAAGCATGAGCACCGAAATCGGCCGCGCCATTTCTCGGTCGCCCCTATTCTTCTATCCCTGCTCGCTGAAGTCTAAGCGACTTCGGCCCTGTCGTCCAAGCGCCGTGTTGTTTGCGGAGTTGCGACTTCCGTGTTTGCATTGCGTGGCGCCGGTTCCTACATCTTCCGGCGAAGAAAGGCTTACGCCGCATGCAATCCATCGATACCGGCCTTTGGCACGGCACCACCATCCTGACCGTCCGCAAGGCTGGCGTGGTCGCCGTCGGCGGCGACGGCCAGGTCTCGATCGGCCAGACCATCGTCAAAGCCAATGCGCGCAAGGTGCGCCGGCTCGGCGGCGGCGAGGTGATCGGCGGCTTTGCCGGCGCCACCGCCGACGCTTTCACCCTGTTCGAGCGGCTGGAAGCAAAGCTCGAGCAATATCGCGGCCAGCTCATGCGCGCCGCCGTCGAACTGGCCAAGGATTGGCGCACCGATCGCTACCTGCGCCGGCTCGAAGCCATGATGATCGTCGCCGACAAGGACGTATCGCTGGTGCTCACCGGCACCGGCGACGTGCTCGAGCCCGAGGCCGGCATCGTCGGCATCGGCTCCGGCGGCAACTATGCGCTGGCCGCCGCCCGTGCGCTGATCGACGGGCCGCTCGACGCCGAGGCCATCGTGCGGCGCGCCCTCGACATCGCCGCCGACATCTGCGTCTACACCAACAGGAACGTGACCGTCGAAACGTTGAAGACGTGAAGCGTTTCTCCGGTACGGCCCGAAAGGTTCCATGAGCGACTTTTCTCCCCGCGAAATCGTCTCCGAGCTCGATCGCTTCATCGTCGGCCAGGCCGACGCCAAGCGCGCAGTCGCGATCGCGCTGCGCAACCGCTGGCGCCGGTTGCAGCTCGACGAGCGGCTGCGTGAGGAAGTGCTGCCGAAGAATATTCTGATGATCGGGCCGACCGGCGTCGGCAAGACCGAGATTTCCCGCCGCCTCGCCAAGCTTGCCGCCGCGCCGTTCCTCAAGGTCGAAGCGACGAAATTCACCGAGGTCGGCTATGTCGGCCGCGACGTCGAGCAGATCGTGCGCGACCTGGTCGAGGTGGCGCTGACCTTGACGCGGGAACGGAAACGCAAGGACGTTCAGGCGCGCGCGCAGCAGGCCGCCGAAGACCGGGTGCTCGATGCGCTGGTCGGCGCCAATGCCACCGCCTCGACCAAGGAGGCGTTCCGCCGCAAGCTGCGCGCCGGCGAGCTCAACGACAAGGAGATCGAGATCGAGGTGCAGTCATCCGGCGGCATGCCGCTGTTCGAAATTCCCGGCATGCCGGGCGCGCAAGTCGGGGCCATCTCGATCGGTGACATTTTCGGCAAGCTCGGCGGCGGCCGCACCAAGACCCGCCGCGTCAACGTGCGCGATTCCTACGAAATCCTGGTCAACGAGGAATCCGACAAGCTGCTCGACACCGACCAGCTCACGCAGGAAGCGATCAAGACAGTCGAGAACAACGGCATCGTCTTTCTCGACGAGATCGACAAGATCTGCGCGCGCGACGGACGCATCGGCGCTGACGTTTCGCGCGAGGGCGTGCAGCGCGATTTGTTGCCGCTGATCGAGGGCACCACGGTCGCGACCAAGCACGGCTCGGTGAAGACCGATCATATTTTGTTTATCGCCTCGGGTGCGTTCCACATCTCCAAGCCCTCGGACCTGCTGCCGGAACTGCAAGGCCGGCTGCCGATCCGCGTCGAATTAAAACCGCTGACGCGCGACGATATGCGGCGCATCCTGACCGAACCCGAGGCCTCGCTGATCAAGCAATACATCGCCTTGATGGCGACCGAAGGCGTGACGCTGGAATTCTCCGAGGATGCCATCGACGCGGTCGCCGACATGGCCGTAGCGGTGAACTCGAGCGTGGAAAATATCGGCGCGCGGCGGCTGCAGACGGTGATGGAGCGCGTGCTCGACGAAGTCTCCTTCGCGGCACCCGACCGCTCGGGCGACACGGTCAAGATCGACGCGGCCTACGTGCAAAAGCACGTCGGCGATCTGGCCAAGAACGCTGACCTGAGCCGGTTTATCTTGTAGCGGATTATCTTGTAGCGGACTTGGCGCACGATCCCGAAGAGCGAGCCCGGAACGCCCTATTTTGAGCCTGGGGCCTTTGACCCACGTCAAAGCGGCTTGCGCCAAAGCGTTTAGGGTCACCCTCGGCTCAGTCGACCGCGCTTGAGCCGGGCGGCCTTGACCGAATCGTGATAGCTCCTAGGCACCTATTCGGCTCCGGTCCTGGCCGCCTCTATTCCCTCATCGAAATCCGAAGCGTCACGACGCTGCGCCGGCAGCGCGACCAAGGAATAATAACCTAACGGGCGTTCGGCGCCTGCACGGACATGCCGCGAAGATCGGCGCGCTTCTCAGCCGCCGAGCTTTGTCTCCGCCTGCCGCTCGCGGCTGAGTTCGCGGATCATCGCCATCCACTTCTCAACTTGCGCGAGGGCCTGCTTGTCCGAGGAATTGTCTCGCATGGCGATGGGCTTCGACTGCATAGCGGCGGCTTCGGACATGACTGACGGTACTCCGGATCGAGGAGACCGTTTTGCCAGACAAAATTGACCATTTCTTGCGCTCGGTCCGGTATTCCGATGGTCAAGGTTAACGGCGCGTCTAGATCTTGGCGGCGCATGATCTTTTCGGAAAACCGGCTTCCACCCTCGGAATCAGTCCGACGGCAGGCTTTTCCGGATCATGCTCTAGCGTGCGCGCCGCAAGCG
The DNA here is from genome assembly GCA_049284935.1 of Xanthobacteraceae bacterium. Taxonomy (GTDB): domain Bacteria; phylum Pseudomonadota; class Alphaproteobacteria; order Rhizobiales; family Xanthobacteraceae; genus BOG-931. The sequence continues at coordinate 37,429 of JBAPYW010000037.1, read as the reverse complement.
GACATAAAGCGCTCCTTCGCCGCCGTGACCGACGTGGGCGTCTTCGAAGCCGACGACAAGCAGGCGAAATTCCGGCAGCGCCAGCCACATCGGCACCTGCCGCCGCAGCACGCCGCGCTCGGCGCCATGGTGCTCGCCTTTTCTGTTTCCCTTGCCGGTGACGACGAGCGCGATGCGGACGCCATCGGCTTGCGCTGTGCGCAGGAAACGTAACAGGGCGGCGTGCGCCTCCTTCTGGGTCATGCCGTGCAGATCGAGGCGGGCGTCGATCGGCTCGTGGCCGCGCGCGACACGCTGCTTGAGACGCCGGCCGAGCGGTGCCAGCGGCGGCGTTTTCTTGCCGGGCACCGCTTCCTGCCGCGCGCTGCGCCGCGGCGGCGCGCTCGCATCGCCGGTGTTGTCGCTGGTGGATGGCGGTGGCGGCTCCGGCGCATCGCGCAGCGGCGTGATCGAGCGCACGAAGCCGCTCCATAGCGCGCGTTCTTCCTCGCTCAAGGGGCGGCGCCGGCTCATCGCTTCCGCCGCGATTTCGGTTTCGGCTTCGACTCCGGCGCGATCACCGGCTTCGCCTCCGGCAGCGGCACGTCTTCCGCGGTGGGATCGACCATGCTGCCGACGCTGAACTGCGCGAAATAGCCCGGCCGTTCCGGCGGCAGCGGCACGTTGCGCGCGGCCTCGACCGGATCGAGTTCGCGCGGCAACAGCATCACGAACTGCCCAGGATGCCGGATGCGACCGGCCATCCGCGCGGCTTCGTCACCGGCGCCGAAATAGATATCGGCGCGCGCCGGACCGACGATGGCCGATCCGGTATCCTGCGCAAAAACCAGCCGGCGAAATTTCGTCCCCGCCTTGTCGTTGGCGATCGGCAGTTCGGCGGTGATGAAGAACGGCGTGCCATAGGCGTGCAACGAACGATCGATCGCGATCGAGCGGCCGGGCACCAGCGGCACGCCCTCGCCGCCGACCGCTTCATCCTCGGTGGAAAGATCGGTGATGCGGAAAAACACATAGGACTTGTTCTGCCGCCGTACGTCCCTGGCCGCGTCCGGATTTAATTCCATCCAGTCGCGGATGCGCTGCATCGAGACCTCGTCCTTGGCAAGGATCTTGCGGTCGACCAGCACGCGCCCGACCGACGTGTAGGGCCAGCCATTATGCGAATCGTAATTGACGCGCAGTATCGCGCCGTCCTCCAGCCTGATCCGGGCCGAGCCTTGGATCTGCGCGAACAAGACGTCGAGCTGGCTGCGCAGCCAGCAGATTTCCAGATGCCAGCCGTCGAGCGCACCCTCCTCGATCTCGCCGCGGTCGTAATACGGCACGATCTTGCGCCGGCCGACGCGGCGGCCCACTTTGACGCCCTTACTGGGAAACAAATCGCCGAGCTTGCGCCGGCCGGCGACGACCAAATTGGGCGGCCGGCGATACAGCGGCGCCGCGAACTCGCGGGTCGGCACGCGCGAACCGTCGATGATCGGCTCGTAATATCCGGTGAGAAACCCGTCGCTGTCGCCGAGCTTGCTGATGCGCAGCGGCCGGAAATTATCCTCGAAGAACTTCCGCGCGCCGTCCTCCTCGAGCGGCACGGCAGCGACAGCACGCTCGCAGACGGCTTTGAGCGCGTCCGCGACCGATGCCGCCCCGGCGGTAGGCTGCCGATTGCCGTTCAGCGCGCGACAGCTTGCGAGGAACGCGGCAAACGCCGTGGCGTGATCGTCGCCGGCCCAGCCGTCGAGGTCGGCCCAGTCGACCGGCTCATATTGCGTATCGGGGAATTTGATCGGCTCTCGCTCGCCGCTGCGGGCCGCCCTCGGCATGCCGGCGAGGCCGACGAACACGATGATGAGCAGCAAGGCCCACCACGGCGCCGCCATCGGCCTCACTCGGCCCTCACTCACTGGGCCTCACTGCCCGGCTTCGGTTGCGACGACTTTCCAGTTGGGATCGCGCGAGGAAATGTCGCGTGCGAACGTCCACACGTCGGTGACGTCGGTAACCTTTTCGGCGTTGCCGTCGATCACGTTCCCCGATCGATTGCGGGTCGCGGAAACGAGCTTGGACACGAAGCGGATGGTGATCTGGGCGGTGCGGCCGCGCAATTCGGCGCCGGTGATGGTCGCGCCGTCGATGGAAACGAAGCGCGTCTCCGAGGTCTCGCCGCGACGTTCGCGTTCGCTGATCGCGGCGTCGAAGCCGTCATAGACCTCGCGCGACAGCAAGCTGCGCAATTGGCGGCGTTCGCCTTCGCCGAAGGCGGTCACGATCATTTCGTAGGCGGTGCGCGCGCCGGTGATGAAATGCTTGACGTCGAAGTTCGAATCCGCCGCCACGATAGCGTCGAGTCCCGTCGCCACGGTCGACCCAGTCTCGGCCACTCCCTTCCAGCGGTCGGCGGGCGGGGGCGCGGCCTCGACCGGCCGCGTTGCCGCCGCCTCGGCCGGACGCGGCGGCAGGGCCACCACCTTGTCGCTCGCCGGGCTGCGCACCGCATCGCGCGTCGCATAAGGGTCGTAGGGCGGTCGCTCGCGCCCGGTGCGTTGCCCCAAAACGCTGCGCAGCCGCAGGAAAATGAATACCGCGAGCGCCAGGAAGATGATGGTGTAAATATCGAACACGCTTCTATCTCTCGGCGTCGCGAACGGCGGGACGATATATCCCTGGGCGGTGACGAATCCGCGGAACGCGCCAAGTTCCCCGCTTTATGTAGGAAGGCGCGGGAAACCATCCAGTGGCCGCTGTCCAATACGCGCGCCAGTGCTTAGTTTAAACGATCGTTGCCGCCGCGCCAACATCGTACCGCCGGCACCGATTCGTGTGTCGAATCCACGCCGTAGGGCCGGCCTCTGCTCGAAATCGACGAACCTGCTTGCGACCGCGCGCTGAAGCAGTCAGGGCTCCGGCGCTGGCCGATGGGCCGCCATTGTTCGACCGCTTTGCCTGTGTTAGCCAGACTTTAACGCCCCCGCGGGCCGGAGACGAGCATGTCAGCCACCAACGGCGGCCCGCAGCCGCAACCGACGATGCCTCAGATCGGAGTCCTCGCCCAGTACGTGAAGGATTTGTCGTTCGAAAATCCGAACGCCCCCCGATCGATGGCGCCAAGCGGCGAGCAGCCGACCATCAACGTCCAGGTCAACGTCGATGCCGCGCCCATGAGCGGCAGCAGCACGGATGTCGAGGTGACGCTCCGCTTGGAAGGCAAAGCGGAAATCCAGCGCACGCTGCTGTTCAGCTTCGAGCTCATCTTCGCCGGCGTCTTCCGCATCCAGAACGTGCCGGCCGAGAGCCTGCAGCCCGTCATCCTGATCGAGTGCCCGCGCCTGCTTTTTCCCTTCGCCCGCGAGATTGTCGCGACCGCGGTACGGAACGGCGGTTTTCCGCCGCTGTTGCTCGACCCGATCGATTTTGTCAGCCTCTACCGCCAGCGCCTTGCGGCGACGCCGCCCGCGGCGCAGCCCCGGCCGGTCAATCCGAACTGACGTAGTCGCGCCAAATGGCGTTGTCGCCGAGGGTGGCGATGAACGCCCGATGCGCCGCGCGCTCCTCGGCGGTCATCGCGGCGACAAGCGGCACCAGCCGCTCGCGGACGATGATGGGTTCGCCGGCCAGCCGGCGCGGCATCGTCGTCTGCGACAGCACGAGTTGCGCTTGGCGCGCGCCAATCAGTTCGACGTAGACTTCGGCGAGCAGTTCGGCGTCAAGCAGCGCGCCATGCTTGGTGCGGCGCGAATTATCGATGGCATAGCGCACGCAAAGGTCGTCGAGACGATTTGACGCGCCGGGATGCTTGCGGCGCGCGATCAAGAGCGTGTCGACCGTCCGCTCGCGCGGTATCAGCGGCCGGCCGGCGCGCTCGAGCTCGGCATTGATGAATCCGACGTCGAACGCGGCATTGTGGATGACCAGCGGCGCATCGCCGAGAAAGGCGACCAAGTCGTCGGCCACCTCGGCGAAAAACAGCTGGTCTTTGAGGAAATCGTCGCTGAGGCCGTGGACCGCAAACGCCTCCGCCGGCATGCTGCGTTGCGGATTGAAATAGGCGTGGAAGGTCTGGCCGGAGGGTATCCGGTTGACCAGCTCGATGCAGCCGATCTCGACCAGGCGATGACCGTCCAGAGGATCGAGACCCGTGGTCTCGGTATCGAGCACAATCTCGCGCATGAAAGCTCTCAGAGCGCAATCGATTCAGATTGCCCGCCAATTACGAATCAGCGGAGCGCCCGCATTTTAGCTACAACGCGTAGAATGTCTCGCACCTGGGCGCGAGCGTGATCAAACGATTGCGAGCTATCCACGACAAAGTCGGCGCGCCGGCGCTTTTCCGCATCCGGCATTTGCTTGGCGAGGAGCGCCGCGAGTTTTTCGTCGGTCATGCCGGACCGCTCGAAGGCACGGCGGCGTTGCACCTCCGGCGGCGCCGAGACCACGACCACCGCATCGCAGCCGCGCTCTGCGCCGGTCTCAAACAAGAGCGGAATATCGAGCACGACCACCGGTACGCCGCGGGCTTGCGCTTCCGCCAGGAATTTTTCCCGCGCGGCGCCGACCAGCGGATGCACGAGAGCTTCGAGCCGGGCAAGCGCGGCGTCATCACCAAGCACCATCGCCGCGAGCTTGGCGCGGTCGACCTTGCCGCCGCTGGTGGCGCCGGGGAAGGCCTGCTCGATGAGCGGCACCGCCTCTCCTTCATAGAGCGCGTGCACAACGGCGTCGGAATCGTGCACCGGTACGCCTTCTTCGGCAAAGAAGCTCGCGGTTCTCGATTTGCCCACGCCAAGCGAACCGGTGAGACAGAGAATGAAAGGCCGTTCGCCGCTCATGGGATGAGGCACCCGTAGCGCCGCAGGAAATCAAGGGCGGTGAGGAGCGGCAGGCCGAGCACGGTGAAGTAGTCGCCCTCCACGCGCTCGAAGAGCTGAATACCCAAGCCTTCGATCTGGTAGGCGCCGACGCTGGTCGTCGCCGCGCCGCCGGCGGCCTCGAGATAGGCATCGAGGAATCGATCCGAGAACGACCGCATCGTCAGCCGCGCCGTGCCGACGTGCTCGAAGACCACAGTTGCGTCCCTGACGAACGCAATGGCCGCACGAAGCTCGTGGCTGCGTCCCGACAGCGCGCGGAGCTGTGCGCGAGCAGCCGCGCGGTCGGCAGGTTTGCTAAACAGTTTGGCGTCAAGCGCCAGGACCTGGTCGGCGCCGAGCACGAGCCGGGCCGGGTGCAATGCTGCGACAGCCAACGCCTTTTGCCGCGCCAAGAGCGCGGCGACGGCGGCTGGCGTTTTCGACGGCATGACTGTTTCCAGGCTTCGTTCGTCGATGTCGGCGGGACGGACCTCGACCGGCACGCCGGCTGCCTCCAGCAGCGTGCGGCGCACGGCGCTGCGCGATGCCAACACCAGCGGATCGGAGGCAAGCCACAGCGCCATCGGTCATGAAGCCGTGTGGCGGCGGCGCTCGGCGAGGAGTGCAAGCACCGCCGCCGCGGTTTCCTCGATCGACCGCCGCGATACGTCGATCGACGGCCAGTTATGTTTCGCGCAGAGCCGGCGCGAGACGGCGACTTCCTCCGCCACGGATTGCGGATCGATATACTTGTCGTCGTCGCGATACGCCTTTAGTCCCAGCAGGCGGTTCTTCCGAATTTGCACGATACGCTCGGGCGTGGCGTACAAGCCGACGACCAGCGGACGCTGGAGACGTTCGAGATCGGGCGGCAACGGCACGCCGGCGACCAGCGGCACGTTAGCCGTCTTCACGCCGCGGTTGGCCAGATAAATCGAGGTCGGCGTCTTCGACGTCCGCGACACGCCGATCAGCAATACGTCGGCCTCTTCGAGATCGTCGGTCTGCTGGCCGTCGTCGTGCATCATGGTGTAATTGAGCGCATCGATGCGGCGGAAGTATTCGGCATTCAGCGTATGCTGGGCACCCACCTTGTGCGTCGATTCGGCGCCCAGATAGGACTGGAATAGGTGCAGGACCGGGCCAAGAACCGACAGGCACGGCAGCCCGAGATCGCGGCATTTTTGCTCCAGCCTATCGACCAGGTTCCCTTGCAACAGCGTGTAAAGCACGATGCCGGGCATCTCTTCGATTTCGACCAGGACCCGGTCGAGCTGCTTCGGCGTGCGCACCAGCGGATGCACGTGCTCCACCGGTATCACCTTCGTATATTGCGCGGCGGCGGCGCGTGCGACCGTAATCAGCGTCTCTCCGGTCGAATCGGAGACCAAATGCAAGTGGAAATATCCGGCACCGGGCATCATACGAGGATTGAATAACCTGTCGGTCAGCGGGGACAAGGCCACGGCTTCAGCCGGCGCGCAAGAACAATAGGCGGCAAAGTCAGGAAATGATCCACATGAGTGCGTTCCGCTGGCGAAAATCACCCCTGACGGCTAGCTCTGGTGAAATGTGGATAGCACCGGCATAAAGCGCCAAAGCAGCCCCGGAAAGGCAATATAAGCGTCGAACTTCGCCGAGCTTCGACAAGTAGCCTCCACCGGGAATATGTGAACCGCCGGTGGATGACGTGTGGGTGGAAATGTATGAGTCTAATCAACCGTCCAATTACTACAACAGAGTCTATTAGATTGATTTAGTTTAGGATGAGACCGTGCCGGGAAGTCTTGCGATTAAACCTCTTCTTCGTGTCTTAACAGGCAAGCGTGAGTCTGTGCCACCGATCTGGCTGATGCGGCAGGCTGGCCGCTACCTGCCGGAGTACCGGGCGATCCGCGAGAAGGCGGCAGGGTTCCTCGATCTCTGCTTCGATCCTCAACGCGCGACAGAGATCACACTGCAGCCGATTCGGCGCTTCGGCTTCGACGCGGCGATCCTATTTTCCGACATCCTGGTGGTGCCGCATGCGCTGGGTCAACGCGTGACATTCGAAGAAGGCGAGGGGCCGCGACTCGAGGCGCTCGATGGCCCTGCCGCCTTGAAGAGACTTAATCGAGAGATCGACCACACACGGCTGGAGCCGGTCTATGAGACGATTACCCGGGTCAAACAGAAGCTGCCACCGGCGGTGGCATTCCTGGGTTTCTGCGGTGCGCCGTGGACTTTGGCAACCTATATGATCGCGGGAGTTGGCACGACCGATCAGCTTCCGGCGCGGCTGTTTGCGTATCGGTTTCCTGATGTTTTTGCGGAATTGATCGACATTCTGGTCGAGGCCTCGGCGAGCTATTTGACCCGGCAGTTTGCGGCAGGAGTCGATGCCGTGCAGATTTTCGACACCTGGGCGGGGGTGCTGCCGACGGACGAATTCCGCAAATGGTGCATCGAGCCGTGCGCACGGATTGTCGCGAAGGTGCGCGAGCGCGTTCCGCAAGCACCGATCATCGGGTTTCCCCGCGGCGCCGGAACCGAGCTCGAACGCTATCTCCATGCCGTTAACGTCAATGCGGTCGGCATAGACTGGACGGCCGAGCTCGCGTTCGTGCGGGACCGCATCCAGACGCAGCGCGCGATCCAAGGCAATCTCGATCCGCTGGCGCTGTTGGTCGGCGGTGCGGCGCTCGATCGCTCGATCGATGCCGTTCTGCAGGCGTTTTCCCGCGGGCCGTTCATATTCAATTTGGGCCACGGAGTGCTGCCGGACACGCCGATCGCTCACGTCGAGCATCTCGTCGCTCGGGTCCGCGGACAACCGGCACACGCCTGAGAAGGCCGAGGATGCGGCGGCAAGGAGAACGGCGGCGAACGCGTATGCATGGATCAAGGCATTCCACATCATTGCGGTGATCGCCTGGATGGCGGGAATGCTCTATCTGCCGCGGCTGTTCGTGTATCACTGCGGTGCCGAGAAGGGCTCGGTGCAGTCGGAGACCTTCAAGGTCATGGAGCGCCGGCTCTTACGCGCCATTATCAATCCGGCCATGATCGCGACCTGGCTGCTCGGCCTCTGGCTCGCTTGGTACGGGCCCGATTCGCGTTACGGATGGTTCGCCTCGGGGTGGCTCCAGGCGAAATTTGCTCTCGTTGTCATACTTTCAGGCCTACACGGGCTCTTCGCCCGCTGGATGAAGGATTTCGCTGTCGACAGCAACCGCCATTCTGAGAGATTCTATAGGATTATCAACGAAGTACCGACCGTGCTGATGATCTTCATCGTTATCCTAGTGGTGCTGAAACCGTTCTGATTTTAAGGCGTTGTCAGTGCACAATCCGTCACGGCACTTGCCTCGACGGCAGTCTTTTCTTATCTTTACGACATCCCACCGAACGTAGGCGGATGCAATTGAGTTCTGGCTCCAGTGGATTGGAGCCGGCTGGTGCATCGGGACCGGGGCCCCCAAAGCCCCTCGCAACCCAAGACCTACGACTCTCTTCTTTTCTCTTCTTTGCCAGCGACGCTGCGATCCTACCCCACCCGGCGCTGGCCCATTCCCATAGGACATCTGTATGCGGGAAATGAAACTCCAAGAACTAAAAACCAAGACTCCGGCGGAGCTCGTCTCCTTCGCGGAAGAGCTTGAGGTCGAGAACGCCTCGACGATGCGCAAGCAGGAGCTGATGTTCGGCATCCTCAAGCAACTCTCCGCCCGCGAGACCGATATCGTCGGCGAAGGCGTTGTCGAGGTGCTGCCGGACGGCTTCGGCTTTCTGCGCTCGCCGGAAGCCAATTACCTGCCCGGCCCCGACGACATCTACGTTTCGCCATCGCAAATCCGCCGTTTCGGCTTGCGCACCGGCGACACCATCGACGGCCACATCCGCAGCCCCAAGGAAGGCGAACGTTACTTCGCTTTGCTCAAGGTCAATTCGCTAAACTTCGAAGACCCCGAGAAAGCGCGCCACAAGGTCAATTTCGACAATTTGACGCCGCTCTATCCCGACGAGTGGCTGAAGATGGAATTTGAAGACCCGACCAAGAAGGACCTCTCCGCCCGCGTCATCGACATTGTCGCCCCGGTCGGCAAGGGCCAGCGCGCGCTGATCGTGTCGCCGCCGCGCACCGGCAAAACCGTGCTGTTGCAGAACATCGCCCACTCCATCACGCACAACCATCCGGAATGCTATCTGATCGTGCTGTTGATCGACGAGCGGCCGGAAGAAGTCACCGACATGCAGCGCTCGGTGAAGGGCGAGGTAATCTCTTCGACCTTCGACGAGCCGGCGGTGCGTCACGTTCAGGTCGCCGAGATGGTGATCGAGAAAGCCAAGCGCCTGGTCGAGCACGGCCGCGACGTCGTCATCCTGCTCGACTCGATCACCCGGCTCGGCCGCGCCTACAACACCGTGGTGCCGTCATCGGGCAAGGTGCTCACCGGCGGTGTAGACGCCAACGCGTTGCAGCGGCCGAAGCGCTTCTTCGGCGCCGCGCGCAATATCGAGGAAGGCGGCTCGCTGACCATCATCGCCACGGCGCTGATCGATACCGGTAGCCGCATGGACGAAGTGATCTTCGAGGAGTTCAAGGGTACCGGCAATTCGGAATTGATCCTCGACCGCAAGGTGGCCGACAAGCGCACCTTCCCGGCAATGGACATCACCCGCTCGGGCACGCGCAAGGAAGAGCTCCTGGTGCCGCCGGATCAGCTCAAGAAAATGTACGTGCTGCGCCGCATCCTCAATCCGATGGGCACGATGGATGCGATCGACTTCCTGCTCGACAAGCTGCGCAACACCAAGAACAACGCCGAGTTCTTCGACTCGATGAATACGTAATCGTCACCCGGGCTTCGCGGCATGCGCCGGCGTTACAGTCGCTGGCGCGGCGTGTTTGACGTTCGCCGCGTAGTCGGGATCGATGAAGCACATGCCGCCTTTACCAATGACACTCTCGCATTCCGTGGCGGTCGAATAGCCGCATTGGATGATCGACTTCGCGCGCGCGGCATAGCCGCACCAGTCTTCGGCCTGCGCGCTGCCTCCTACCGTCGAAAGAACGACTGCAACCGCTAAAGCAGTTCCGCTTCGCATATTCGTGCCTCCAGCGCGCGCCCCACCAAAGGCAGGTAGAACAAGAATCATCGCCGAATTGATCCAGGCGTCAATTATGTCGCACGGCTTCAAGGGTGCTCATAAGGGCCGTCGGATCGGTCACCGGCAGCGAGCAGGTCTCGCCGATGCAGACGAAGGCCTGCGGCTCGGCCGCGAGCCGTACTTTTTCCTGCGCCGCATACGTTGGCGATAAATCCTCGGCGGCGCGCGCGTAGAGCACGATGCGGTCGAGCGGCGGTATTTTCCGCGCAGCGTCGAGGAGCGCTTGTGCGCGTGGTCCCTCCCCGGTCACCACGATTTCGGCGGCGCGCAGCCGGAAATCCACGGCATTGAGAAACGCCATGTGCATGTAGAGATTGTCGGCGACATCCGGCGCTATAGCTGCGATCAGCCGGTCGGCGCGCTGGCGGAAGCCGTCGTCGCCGGCGAGCAGCGCCAGCCGGATGAGATTTTGCGCGGCGACCGCATTGTGGTTCGGTGTCGCTTCGTCCGCGGTTGAAGCGGGGCGGATCACCAGACCCTCGGCGTCGGCGGCGGTGAGATAGTAGATGCCAGTCTCGGCGTTGGCGTAGTCGCGGTCGAGCGCGTGCTGCCAGGCGAGCGCCCGATCGAGATAAGTTTGCTCCCCCGTCGCCTCGTAGAGCGACAGCGCGGCGCGGATCATCGCCGCGAAATCCGATGCGAGGCCGGGGAATTTAAGCTGAGCCTGCCGCCACGAATGGCCAAGCCGGTCGCCGCGAGTCATGCCGCGAACGACAAAGTTGAATGCACGCGCAGCAAGCTCGAACCACGACGGCTCGTCGAACATCAGGCCCGCATGGACCAGCGCCGCGATCATCAAGCCGTTCCAGTCGGCCAGCACTTTGTCGTCAAGCCCGGGGCCGACGCGCGATGAGCGCTTGTCGAGAAGCTTGTGGCGCAGCCCAGAGAGCCGCACCTCGTCGGCTTCGCTGCGCGGCAAAGGTTTCAGCCGGTTGAGAATATTCTGGCCTTCGAAATTGCCGGCCGGCGTCACGTCGTAATGCTCGGCGAAGAACGCAGCATCCTCGGCGCCAAGAATGCGCAAAACCTCGTCGTAGGACCAGGTGTAGAATTTGCCTTCTTCGCCCTCGGAATCCGCGTCAAGCGAAGCGGAGAATCCGCCGTTTTGCGTCGTCATTTCCCGCATCAGCCAATCGACGGTCTCGCGCGCGCGCTGCCGGTAAAGCGGCTTGCCGGAGCGCAGGTATGCGATGGCCAATAGTTCGAGGAGCTGGGCGTTGTCGTAGAGCATTTTCTCGAAATGCGGCGTGAGCCAGCGCTCGTCGACCGAGTAGCGGGAAAAGCCGCCGCCGAGATGATCGAATATGCCGCCTTCGCAGATGTGGTCGAGCGTGATCTCGACGGCGGCAAAATAACGCTGTTCGTCCGTGCGCAAGCCGGCGCGCCAAAGGAGCTCGAATAACGCCGCTTGCGGAAATTTCGGCGCGCCGCGGGTGCCGCCGTTGACCGGATCGATGATGCCGGCAAGCTGGCGCGCGGCATTGTCGAGTTCGGCGATGCCGATCGTCACAGTGCCCGGTTTTCGCGCGGCGCCGGCGAGCCGCTCCATCAACGCCGCACGGTTGCGCTCGATCTTCTGCGGCTCCTCGCGGAACAGCCGCGCCACTTCGCGCAGCACGTCGACGAAGGCCGGTTTGCCGTAACGCGACGAATTGGGAAAATACGTGCCGCCCCAGATCGGCTCGCCGTCGGGCGTCAGAAACATGGTCAGCGGCCAGCCGCCCTGCTCGCCCAGATGATGCAGCGCCGCCATGTAGATCTGATCGATGTCGGGCCGCTCCTCGCGGTCGACCTTGATGTTGACGAACAACTCGTTCATCACCCGCGCGGTGGCGTCGTCCTCGAAACTTTCGTGCGCCATCACGTGGCACCAGTGACAGGCGGCATAGCCGACCGAGAGCAGGATCGGCTTGTTGGTGCGCTTGGCTTCCGCCAACGCCTCCGGTCCCCAGGCCCACCAGTCGACCGGGTTGTGCTGGTGCTGGAGAAGATAGGGGCTGGTCTCGCGCGCGAGGCGGTTTTCTGTTGCAGTGCGTACCGATGTCACGCGGGTCTCACTCTTTCCGCCACGCGACGATGCCGCGGACGAGCCGGCCCGGCCACTTGGGATGTGGTTGCGGCGGCGCAATGATCGATAGAGTGTCGGCTTCCAGCTTGAACAAACGAGTTTGCTCGGTGCCGACCCAGCTCGGATGCCAGGCGGCGTCGATGTTGATTATAAGAGTGGCGGCGTCTTGTAGTCGGTATCGGCCGGAATAAGCCATCATGCTTGCGAACAGATTGCCGGGATCGGCATCTTGTTGGCGGTCGCTGGCGGTGAGGATCGTCAACATGCGCCCGTCCGCGGTGAAAGCGAGAAATCCGGTGGGATGTTCGTCATACACGTTGCCGCGTTCATCCGTGCCCTCGATCACGAACTGGAAAGAAACGAGCTTCCAGCTTCCGATCAATGGATCGGACGCGGCGGCAGACTTCGTCATGGCCGCGCCTCTTGTAGAATTACAGAATACCGGTCGCGATTTTGCCTTGCCATTTGCAGTGGGAGTCCGCGGTCTTACTTTGCATTTTGAACAATAGCAGCGTTGCGAGGCTACGTGACATACGACCGCCCCACCGTCTTCGCCCTCTCCTCCGGCCGGCCGCCGGCGGCGATCGCGGTGGTGCGCGTCTCCGGGCCGCGCGCGGGGGTCGCACTCGAAAAGCTCATCGGCCGGGTGCCGGAGCCGCGGCAGGCGACGCTGGCGCGCGTGCGCGACCCGGCGACGGGCGATGCGATCGACGAGGCGCTCGTGCTCTGGTTTCCGGCGCCGCGCAGCGAGACCGGCGATGATACCGCCGAGCTGCAGCTCCACGGCGGCCATGCCGTCATTGCGGGGGTGCTCGACGCGCTCGGCCGGATCGAAGGCTGCCGGCCGGCCGAAGCGGGCGAGTTCACCCGCCGGGCCTTCGAGAACGGCCGGCTCGATCTCACGGCGGTGGAGGGACTTTCCGACCTGATCGCGGCAGAGACAGAGGCGCAGCGCCGCCAGGCGTTCCGCCAGCTCAAGGGCTTGATCGGCGACCGCGCCGAGGCCTGGCGCCGGGCCTTGATCGAAGCGCAGGCGCTAGTCGAGGCACGAATCGACTTCTCCGACGAGGCCGACGTGCCGGAAAATCTGGTCGATGCTGCACTTCATGCTGCGCAGCAATTGCGCAGCGAAATCGCGGCCACGCTGACGGATGGGGGGCGAGGCGAGCGTCTGCGGGACGGCCTTGTCGTCGCCATCGCCGGTCCGCCCAACGCTGGAAAATCGACGCTGCTCAATCGGCTGGCGCGGCGCGAGGCGGCGATCGTGTCGCCCTATCCCGGCACCACCCGCGACGTCATCGAGGTGCACTTCGATCTCGGCGGCTATCCGGTGACGCTGTTGGACACGGCGGGCATCCGCGACAGTGCTGATCCAGTGGAGCAGGAGGGCGTCCGCCGCGCGCGGGCAGGGGCGGCGGCCGCCGATCTCGTCTTATGGGTCATTGACGTATCAGCCGCCGGCACAGCGCAGGATGATGCCGGCAGAAATTCCTTTGAATCAGAGGTTTGGTTCATCAAAAACAAGATTGATCTGGCTGTGGATAAGTTGTGCATAAGTTGTGAATCAGGATCCGCTATTTCGCCGCCGGTGACGTTTCCGATTTCGGCCACCACCGGGGCTGGGACGGATGCGCTGGTGGCGAAGCTCGAGGCCTTCGCCCAGAATTATTTCTCGGCCACGGAACCCGCCCTCGTGACGCGCTCCCGTCACCGCCGGGCGCTGGAGGACACCGTCGCGGCGCTGGATCGGGCGCTCGCCGAGCGTGCCTCCGGGCGCGAAGAGCTGATCGCCGAGGAATTGCGGGCGGCGGCAACGACGCTCGGCCGGCTGACCGGCCGGGTGGATGTCGAAGACATCCTCGACGTGATTTTCCGCGATTTCTGCATTGGTAAATGATTGGTTAACGCCCGCGGGCCTATGTTTCACGTGAAACACGGCGCCGATTTCGCGTGATTTAGACTCTGGCGTTGGCTAAAAGGCCCCTGCTCCCGGAGAATCGCGAATGGACGCCGGCTTCGATGTGATTGTCGTTGGGGGCGGCCATGCCGGCTGTGAGGCCGCAGCAGCGGCCGCGCGCATGGGCGCGCGCGCGGCGCTGGTCACCCAGCGGTTTTCAACCGTCGGCGCCATGTCCTGCAATCCCTCAATCGGCGGGCTCGGCAAAGGGCACTTGGTGCGCGAGATCGACGCGCTCGACGGCCTCATGGGTCGCGTCGCCGACGCCGCTGGCATCCAGTTCCGGCTCCTCAATCGCCGCAAGGGTCCGGCGGTGCGTGGCCCGCGTGCCCAGGCCGATCGCAAGCTTTACGCCGCGGCCATGCAGGCGGGCATCCGGCGGCAGGCGAACCTGACGGTCATCGAGGGCGAGGTCGAGGACCTTTTGACGGATCACCGCGCGGCCGGCGTGCGGCTGGCCGACGGCCGCACCTATGGCACTGGCGCCGTTGTGCTCACCACGGGCACGTTCTTGCGCGGTGTGATCCATATCGGCGAGCGGCAGATTCCGGCCGGGCGTGTCGACGAAGCGCCGGCGACCGGGCTTTCGCGCACGCTGGAGCGGGTCGGTTTCGCGCTAGGTCGGCTGAAGACCGGTACGCCGCCGCGGCTCGACGGCACCACGATCGACTGGGCGGCGCTGGAGATGCAGCCCGGCGACGAGCCGCCGGAGCCGTTCTCGACGCTGACCGACCGCGTCCAAAACCCGCAAATTCAGTGTGCGATCACGCGCACCACCGCGGCAACGCACGCCATCATCCGCCAAAACGTCCACCGCTCGCCGATGTATTCCGGTCAGATCAAGAGCCGGGGCCCGCGGTATTGCCCCTCGATCGAGGACAAGATCGTGCGCTTCGGGGAGCGCGACGGGCACCAGATTTTTCTCGAGCCGGAAGGCCTCGACGATACGACCGTCTACCCGAACGGCATCTCGACCTCGTTGCCGGAAGACGTGCAGCTCGCGCTGGTCGCCTCCATCCCGGGGCTGGAGCATGCGAGCGTCGTGCGGCCGGGCTACGCCATCGAATACGACCATGTCGATCCGCGCGAGCTGCGGCCGTCGTTGGAGACCAAGCGCCTGCGGGGCCTGTTCCTGGCCGGCCAGATCAATGGCACGACGGGTTATGAAGAAGCCGCCGCGCAAGGCCTGATCGCCGGGCTGAATGCCGCCGCGCGGGCAGGGGGCGGGGCGCCGATCGTGTTCGACCGCGCCGAAGGCTATCTCGGCGTCATGGTCGACGATCTGGTGACGCGCGGCGTCACCGAGCCCTATCGCATGTTCACGTCGCGCGCCGAGTACCGGCTGACGCTGCGGGCGGATAATGCTGATCAGCGGCTGACCGATCGGGGAATCGCGCTTGGCTGCGTCGGAGCGGAGCGTTCCCGGGCCCATCAGGCCAAAATGGCCGCGGTCAACGCCGCGCGATCGATGGCGCAGACCCTGACGGTGACGCCGAACGAGGCCGCACTGTATGGCCTCGCCTTGCGCAAGGACGGCCATCGCCGTTCGGCCTTCGAGCTTTTGTCCTACCCGGGAATCGGCATCGGCGACCTTGCGCGGATCTGGCCATCCTTTAGCGAACTCGCCCCGAAAATCGCCGAGCAAGTCGAGATCGACGCCAAATATGAGGTTTATCTCAGCCGGCAGGCGGCCGACGTGGAGTCTTATCGCCGCGACGAGAGCCTCGTTTTAGCGGATGATATCGACTATGCGACGCTGCCCGGGCTCTCCAACGAGGTCCGCCACAAGCTGCAATCGCACCGGCCGCGCACCATCGGCCACGCCAGCCGGATCGACGGCATCACGCCCGCGGCCCTAACCTTGCTGGTCGCGCATATGCGCCGGCAGGACCGTAAGGCGAGCCGCGGCGCGGCATGAGCGGGGGCGGGCGCCGCAAACCGCCTGGTGATCCGGGTCGCGCGCCGTCGCACCCCCATTCCGGATCCCCTGAATCCCTAGATCTATCGGCTGACCGCGCCCATGCCCTGGCGCTGACCCCTGTTTCACGTGAAACGCTCCAGCGGCTGGATCGCTTCGTGGCCACGCTCCTGGCCTGGCAGCGGCGAATGAATCTGGTCGCGTCCTCGACCGAAGCGACGCTGTGGACGCGCCATGTGGCTGATTCACTCCAGCTCCTCGCGCTGGCGCCGGAGGCTCGGATTTGGGCCGATCTCGGCTCCGGCGGCGGGTTCCCGGGCATGGTGATTGCCTGCGCGCTGGCCGGTATCCCCGGCGCGCACGTCCACTTGGTCGAAAGCAGCGGCAAGAAAGCCGCGTTCCTGCACGAAGCGGTGCGGGCCGCCGGGGTCCCGGCCACGGTGCATGCGACGCGCATTGAGGATTTCGTCAAAAAGGCCCCGGGTTCGATCGATGTGGTGACGGCGAGGGCCGTGGCCCCGATGCCGAAGCTCCTGGCTTTGGCCTATCCGTTGTTGAAAACGGGCACGCTGGGTCTCTTTCCCAAGGGACGAGATGTGGCACGCGAATTGACCGAAGCCGCTAAATGTTGGAAGATTCTGGCCAGTCTGTCGCCGAGTCGGACTGATCCGAAGGCTCAAATTGTCATCGTGCGTGGCCTCGAACCTAAGCTTCGATGCGCGACAGAGACCGATTCCGATCATGGTAAATGAACCGTAAAAGAGTCGATGAGGGCACGATGAGTGACGCGTCAGCTTTGGAGTCCTCCGCCGAGGTGGATGCCCTCGCGGCACTCCGCCGCGAAATGCCGGCAGGAGCCGGGAGACCTCCTCGGGTGCTCGCGGTCGCCAACCAGAAGGGCGGCGTCGGCAAGACCACGACGGCGATCAACCTCGGCACGGCGCTCGCGGCCATCGGCGAGGACGTTCTGGTCATCGATCTCGATCCGCAAGGCAATGCCTCGACCGGTCTGGGCATCGATCGGCGCAACCGGGTTCACTCCACTTACGACGTGCTGTGCGGCGAGACGGCGTTGCGCGATGCGATCGTCGAGACCGCCGTGCCGCGGCTGCATCTTGCGCCTTCGACCATCGACCTCGCTGGATTGGAGCTTGAAGTTGGTCAGGCGCGCGACCGCGCGTTCCGCCTGCGCAACGCGCTCGCGGCGCTCAAAACCCCAACACCCGGCCAGACGCATTTCACCTACGTGCTGGTCGATTGCCCGCCATCGCTCAATCTCTTGACCGTCAACGCGATGGCGGCGGCGCATGCGATCTTGGTGCCGTTGCAGTGCGAGTTCTTCGCGCTCGAAGGTCTCTCGCAACTGCTCAAGACCGTCGAGTCAGTGCGCGAGCAGCTCAATCCGGAGCTCACGATCCACGGCATCGTGCTGACGATGTACGATTCGCGCAACAACCTGTCGGGCCAGGTGGTCGCCGACGTGCGCGAATTCATGGGGCGCAAGGTCTACGACACGATCATCCCGCGCAACGTGCGGGTGTCGGAAGCTCCGTCCTACGGCAAGCCGGTGCTGGTCTACGATCTGAAATGCAGCGGCAGCGAAGCGTATCTGCGGCTCGCCACCGAGGTCATCCAGCGAGAGAAAGAACTGTGCGTCGCGTAAACAATATTCCGGCCCCGGAATAACGATCAACAAGACGGAGCGCGCATGACCGAAAGCTCGGGAGACACCGCGATGGCGGAGGAGGGGACGCGGTCGCGATTGGGACGCGGACTTGCCGCCCTGATCGGCGATGTCGGCGACGAGCGTCCGCTTGACCGCCGGCACGGACAGCGGCGGCTGCCGACCGGTTCGCTGCGGCCGAACGCGCGCAACCCTCGGCGCGAATTTCCCAATGCCGAACTCGACGAGCTCGCCGCCTCACTGCGCGAGCGCGGCATTATCCAGCCGATTGTCGTGCGGGCGATGCGCGGCGTTGCCGACGGCTACGAGATCGTCGCCGGCGAGCGCCGCTGGCGCGCGGCGCAGCGCGCCGGGCTGCATGAGGTTCCCGTCGTCGTCATCGAAGCGACCGATGCCGAGGCGCTGCAGCTGGCGATCATCGAAAACGTGCAGCGCGCCGACCTCAATCCGCTCGAGGAGGCGGAAGGCTATCGCGCGCTGATGGACGAGTTCGGCAACAGCCAGGAGGACATTGCCAGGATCGTCGGCAAGAGCCGGAGCTACGTCGCCAACACATTGCGGCTGTTGAAGCTGTCGGAAGCGGTGAAAGCCTATATTCACAGCGGCAAGCTCACCGCCGGACACGCGCGCATGCTGGTCGGCGAACCGAATGCCGACGCGCTGGCGGAAGAAATCGTCGCCCGCGAACTCAACGTGCGCCAGGTCGAGGCGATGGCGCGCGAGCGGGCGCAGAAGAGCGGAAAAACCGCAAGCGGCCGCAAAGCGCGCGGTTCAACGGCGAAGACCGCCGACGTGCTTGCCTTCGAAAAGCGGGTCTCCGACGCGACCGGCCTAGTCGTCAGTATCGATCATCATGACGATCACGGCACGTTGACCATCCGCTACCGCAGTCTCGAGCAGCTTGACGATCTGGTGCAGAGGCTGGCGCGAGGGCAATAAGTGCACGCCGACTGCGGCGTCGCTTCGCAGGATCGCTCACCCGTCATCCGGTTTCTTCACTGCTCTATGCCGCGCTGCGTCGCTTCGGCCGGCGAATAGCTCTCACCTTTCCACTGCCACCGCTGCCGCAGAAGAACTGATCGCCGCCGTCCGACTCGAGCCCCGATACGCCGGTGCCAGGCGGCATGTCGAGCTTCTCCAGGACCTCTCCCGTTCGCGGATCGACATTCCTTACATCGCTCTCGTCACCTTCCCAGGTGGCGTGCCAGAGCTCGCCATCGACCCAGGTGACCCCGGTGACGAAGCGGTTGCTTTCGATGGTGCGAAGGATCTCCCCTGTTTCGGGATCGAGTTGATGGATCTTGCGGTGCCGATGCTGTCCCACCCACAGCGACCCTTCGGCCCAGGCGAGCCCCGAGGCGCCACCGCTGGGCGTCGGAATCGTGGCGAGCACGCGGCCTGTTTCAGGATCGATCTTCTGGATGCGCTCCTCGGCGATCTGGAACAGATGCTCGCCGTCAAACGCCGTTCCTGCGTGTGCGGCAACATCGATCGTGCGCACCATTTTTCCATTGGCGGGATCGAAGGCGTTCAGCTTGTCTCCGGAAGCAAACCAAACTTTCTTGCCATCATAAGTGACACCGTTCACCCGCTCTGCGCCGGGAAAGGGTCCATACTCGCGGAGGATTTCGGCCGTTGATCGTTTCATGGCCTCATCCTAATTGCTCGGCAGCGGAGCGGGGAGTAACAAAGTCGTCGCGAATCCCGGCACCGGCGGCGTCATCCAACGGCGCGCGCGCGCGCGCCCGAACGATTGCACCTTGCCGGAAGCCGCGAGCGAGTCGAGGGCCCGCTGCACGGTCCGCTGACTCTCGCCGAGCGCCAGCGCCAGTGCCGAGCTCGACCACGACTCGCCGTCGGCGAGGAAAGCGAGCACCGCCGCATGTTCCTCTTCAACCGGCTGCGCCAACACGACCGCCTCGCGCGCGCCGCGCGGTACCAGCGCAAACCCTTCCTTGGTAGCGGTTACGTCGGCCAGCGTCCGAAGCGCGCGGCGCAGCCGACCGATTTCGACTCGTAACCGCGCGCGGTGCGATTCATCGGTGAACTTGGCGCGGAACGCCCGCGCCAAGAGCGTGCTCCTCGGCACACCAGCGGGCCACGCCTCGCCCAGCGCGCGCGCAAGCGCGAACAACACCGGACGCCTTGCCAGCGACACCACCGTGCGCGCGTCGCGTACGACATAGCGACAGGCGTCGACGATGAGCGCCCCCGACCCCAGCAACGCTTCCACCTCCTCGAGCAGAAGGAGCCGCTCCTCGCCGCGGGCGATCAGGCGCGCGGCGGGCGTGTTGAGGACGGCAGATGCGCTTTCGATCTCCGCCGTCAGCGCTGGAATGCCGGCCTGATGCGCAGCGCGCTCGGCCCGGGCGAGCGTAGCGCGCGCCGTCTTCGCCCGGACGCGTCGCATTGCGATCCCCGCCACGACCAGCTCATGCGCGGCCTGTGATGCGGGCGGGAAGGGCGTTGGATCGAGCTTGGCGAGCGCACGCTCGGCCTCGTCGAGACGCCCGATCAGGAGGAGGCGTCGCACTTCAAGATACCGCGCATGCGCCGCATTCAAGCGATCGCCATGCTGTTCGAGCGTCAGCCGCGCTGCGTCGAGCGCCTTCGCCGGAAAACCAAGATCGCGCGAGACCAGCGCAATCTCGGCCTCGGCGACGATGCACCGCGCGCGGGCCACCGCCTCTTTCGCGCCGAAGGTACGTGCGGCTCTTCTCAGGAGCGTCTTCGATCGAACGAAATCGCCGAGCTGCGCCATCGCGATGCCGCGAAGAGCCAGCGCGGGCGCGTCGTCGCGGAGCGAGACCCGCTTCAACGCGCCGAGGGAGTCACCCGCGGCAAGCGCCCGCGCCGCGGCCGTGATCAGCGAGTCCATCGGAATCCCGCCACACTTGTCACTCCCACCGTCCGATCCCGGACACCTAATCTATCTCACAACCAACGACCACCCAGGCCGTCAAGGCCTGAGCGGCAAGCACGCCTCAACATACAGGAAACCAACCATGAGAGACGAGTACTTGAAGGCCATTGCACTCGCTGCCGCCCCGACCTTCGCGATCATGGCGCTACTTACTGGCATTTTCGGTGGCGCTCCCCACGATGTGGTCTGCTCAGCAGCGCAAGGTGCGTCACCGGTCGGCGGAATGGTCTGGATGTATACGCTGATGAGCGCGTTCCATTCTGCGCCTTGGCTGAAGCTGATCTCCGTGTGGAGAAGCGGTGCCCGCCGCCGCGCCGGCCGCGGCGTGTGTGGCGCCTAAGACCCCCGGCGAGCAATGTGAAGGAGAGAACGATGAAAAACCTCATGAGC
This sequence comes from Xanthobacteraceae bacterium, assembly GCA_049284935.1. GTDB lineage: Bacteria > Pseudomonadota > Alphaproteobacteria > Rhizobiales > Xanthobacteraceae > BOG-931. The sequence continues at coordinate 16,494 of JBAPYW010000037.1, read as the reverse complement.
GATGAACTTGCCGGGCCCAAGATCGCCGATCGGAACACCTTCCAGGCGGAGCTCGACGCATTACGGGTCCGAGAGAAGGCTCACACCAGAGAAGGCGACGCCATTGCCGCCGCCCGCCGGCGACTCCCTATGGTCGAAGTAGACGGTGCAACGCCACTCATAGGCGAACGCGGGTCGGTGAAGCTCTTGGATGTGTTTGAGGGACGCCGGATGCTGATCGTCTACTATTTCATGTGGCACGCCGGCCATCCTGCACCGGAGCAGTGCGAGGGGTGCAGCTTCTATACATCGCAGGTCCGCGAGCTGTCCTTTATTCATTCTCGCGACGTCACCTACGCCACGTTCTGCCAAGGCCCGTACGGAGAGGGCGTCCGGTATCGCGACTTCATGGGGTGGGACATGCCCTGGTACTCGGCCAGTCAGGACTCGCTCGACACTCTCCTGGTCGGACGCCGGGTGGGCATGATGCACATCGTTTGCTACCTGCGACAAGAATCCAAAGTCTTTGAGACTTACTGGACGACGCGGCGCGGCGTTGAGGCGATGGACAACAGCTACCGGCTGCTCGACTTGACCGTCTATGGCCGGCAGGAGAGGTGGGAGGACTCGCCAACCGGCTGGCCACAACTGCCCAAAGGCCAGCACCCTTACCGAACCGATGGACGTCCCATCGTCCAGTGGCCTCGCGTCAAGGCCGGGTATTCCGACGACCTGGGAACCGGCGGGCGCTGAACCGCCCCGAGCGCCCGGCGGCGGTGATCAGTGAGTCGATCGGAATCCCGTCACACTTGTCACTCCCGCCGTCCCCTACCGGACACTTAATCTATCTCACGACACCGGCCAGCAGGCCGTATCGAGTAAGGACAGAAAGAAAGAGGAGTGAGTCATGACCAACAAAAACTACACCACGACTTTCACGGTGGACAAATCTCCTGCGAAAGTCTTCGCAGCCATCAACAACGTGCGCGGCTGGTGGTCGGGTGAAATTGACGGCCGCACCGACCAGCTCGGTGCGGAATTTACCTACCGCTACCAGGATCTTCACCGCAGCACCCAGAAGATCACCGAGCTCGTGCCTGGCAAGAAGGTGATCTGGCACGTCAAAGATGCTGCTATCAATTTCGTCAAGGACAGAGCCGAGTGGAACGGCACCGATGTCGTCTTTGAGATCGCCAAGAAGGGCGACCAGACCGAACTGCGCTTCACCCATGTCGGCCTACGCCCGGCCATCGAATGCTACGGCAAGTGCGCCGGCGCTTGGGGCTTTTACATCAATGACAGCCTGCGCAGCCTGATCGAAACCGGCAAGGGCGACCCGAACGAGAAGGAAGACTGAAGGAAAGTCGTTGCTGCGGCGGTGAGCGCTTCGAGACGATGTCGACGAAGCCTACTCCGCCGCGGTGCGCCCTGCGCCCGAGCCAAACCGCCGCTCGATGTAATCGACGACGATCTTCTGAAAATCAGAAACGACCGTCGGGCCGCGCAGCGTCATCGCCTTCTTGCCGTCGATGAACACCGGCGCCGCCGGCTGCTCGCCGGTGCCGGGCAGCGAGATGCCGATGTCGGCGTGCTTACTCTCGCCCGGTCCGTTGACGATGCAGCCCATCACCGCGACGTTGAGACCCTCCACGCCCGGATAGCGCGTCTTCCATTCCGGCATGGACTCGCGGATAAAGCTCTGGATATTGGATGCAAGCTCCTGGAACGTGGTGGAGGTGGTGCGGCCGCAGCCGGGACAGGCGGCGACCAGCGGCACGAAGGTGCGCATGCCTAACGTCTGCAACAGCTCTTGCGCGACTCTCACTTCCAGCGTGCGGTCGCCACCGGGCTCCGGCGTGAGCGAGATGCGAATGGTGTCGCCGATGCCTTGTTGCAGCAGCACACCCATCGCCGCGGACGAGGCGACGATGCCCTTGGAGCCCATGCCGGCCTCGGTCAATCCCAGATGCAGCGCATAGTCGGAACGCCGCGCCAGCTCGCCGTAGACGCCGATCAGATCCTGCACCGCCGACACCTTGGCCGAGATGATGATCTTTGATCGCGGCAGGCCGATCTCTTCGGCGCGCTCGGCGGACAACAGCGCCGATTGCACCATGGCTTCGCGCGTCACGTCGCGCGCGTCGACCGGATGATTGGATTTCGCATTCTCATCCATGAGATGAGTGAGCAGTTCCTGGTCGAGCGAACCCCAGTTGGCGCCGATGCGCACCGGCTTGTCGTGGCGAATCGCGGTTTCGACGATGGCCGCGAACTGCCGGTCCTTCTTTTCCTTGAAGCCGACATTCCCCGGATTGATGCGGTACTTGTCGAGCGCCTCGGCGCAGGCCGGATGGTCGGCCAGGAGCTTGTGGCCGATATAATGGAAGTCGCCGACGATCGGCACGTCGACGTTCATGCGCAGGAGCCGCTCCTTGATGTGCGGCACGGCGGCCGCCGCCTCGTCGCGGTCTACCGTTACGCGAACGAGCTCCGAGCCGGCGCGCGCGAGCGCCGCCACCTGCTGCGCGGTGGCTTCGGCGTCGGCAGTGTCGGTGTTGGTCATCGACTGCACCACCACGGGCGCGCCGCCGCCGACGGTGACCTTGCCCACCTTGACGGCGACGGTTCGATGCCTGTCGGCGGGGCCGGAGAATTCCATCATAGAGCGCGGTCCTTTCGGCGATCGGTTTCCCCGGCCCAGGGGCCCTGGGAATGGTACAGATATAGCCTCACCGCGGCCGGTTTACGAGGACCAGACCCAGGGCGACAAGGGCGACCGCGAGCGCAAAAGGCGGGGTCAGCGGCTCATTGAGGACGAGATGGCCCGCGGCCACGCCAAAAAGCGGGGTCAGGAAGGTAAACGCCGACAGCCGGGTCGCCGAATAGCGCACGACCAGTGCAAACCAGACTACATAAGTGACGCTGACGACCCAAACGATCTGGTAGGCCAAGGCGCCGAGCGCCAGCGCCGAGGGCATGGCGTCGATGTGCTCACCGAAGACGAGGGCGCCGATCGCCAGGAGCGGCGCCGAAACCACCAGCTGATAGAGCATGGTCTTCTCGGCGCTCACGCGATTGAGCCTGCTCGCCTTGATGACAAGGGTTGTCGCCGCCCAGCCCGCGGCGGCGCCGACCATCATGACATCGCCGAGCATCTGGTGCGGATCGGTGGCCGGCGTCGGCAGGCCGAAGGCGATGACGATGCCGACGAAGGACAACAACAGACCGAACCACTGCGAGGGATGGAAGTGATCGCCCGGAATCAGCCAGCGCGATCCGATCACCACGAAGAACGGCGCCAGATAGATAAACAACACCGCCCGCGTTGCCGTCGTCCAAATGAGACCGCGATAGATCAGTAAGAACTCAAAGGCGAACAGCGCGCCGGCTGCGATCCCCGCCGGCAACGTGCCGTCGCGTTTGAACAGGGGAATCCCGCGCAGCTGTGCCCAGGCGCCGACGAGAACGGCGGCAATGACCGAACGCGCCGCCGATTGGATCAGCGGCGGGATGTCGTGAATGGCGAGCTTGACCGCAACCTGATTGAAACCCCAGGTCAGGCACAGCGCGACGGTGAGCGTGACTGCGAGCGCGTCAAGCGGCCGGGATTGTGGGGAATGAGGCAAAGAGGCTCAGTTCAATTTCAAGGAGGCGGGGCGGGCGGGGTCGTCAGGCGGGAAAAGCCCTGACGATGACAGAAAAGCAACGGGCATCATTCGCGGCAATGCGCGCAAATGCCGGCGATTTCGATCACCGGGCTTTTTGGCGCGAAACCGACCGCGCGGGCCGAGGCCTTGAGGGTTTCCGCAACCGCGCCGCCCGGCGCCTCGCCGACCGCACCGCAGCGCTCGCAGAGAAAGAACACGACGATGTCGTTATCGGCGTGATTGTGCACGCAGGCCACGAAGGCGTTGCGGCTCTCGATGCGGTGGACGAGGCCGTTGTCGCGCAGGAAATCGAGCGCGCGATAAATCGTGATGGGCGCCGGCCGGCCGGGGTCGGCCAGCAGCTCGATGATCTCGTAGGCGCCGAGCGGCCGGTGACTGGCAAGCAAAGCCTCGAGCACGTGGCGCCGCATCGGCGTCAGCCGTTGCGCCCGCGCCGTGCACAGCTCTTCGGCGTGGGCAATAGCCGCGGTGGCGCAGCGCCCATGATCGTGGTCGGGCGCCGGAAAAACCATTTGCGGCATCGTTGTCATCCTTCAGCCGGCGCGTACGGCGCCTGTTTCAGCACAAGGGCTTCCCGTTCGCATTGTAACGGCTCGACCGGAAATCGCGAAAACGTGACGCACCCCTGGATTTTGATGTTGCGCCGCAGCAAGAAGCGTCCCAAATTGCCGCCACTTCGCGCAAAGTCCGGCAGAAATGGGCGCTTTTTCGCTAAGGCGCACCGCTTCAATTGGGGTTTATCATGCTGAAAGGAAAGACCGGCCTCGTCACCGGCTCGACGTCGGGTATTGGCCTCGCCATTGCACGCGCGCTGGCCGCCCAGGGCGCCAACGTCACCATCAACGGTTTTGGCGAGGCCGCGGCGATCGAAAAGGAGCGTGTTTGCATCGAGAAGGAATTCGGCGTCAGAGCCATCTATTCGCCCGCCGACATGACCAAGCCCGCGGAAATCGCCAACATGGTGCATGCCACCGAGCGGACCTTCGGCTCGCTCGACGTCCTGGTCAACAACGCCGGTATTCAATACGTCGCGCCGGTCGAGGAGTTCCCCATCGAGAAGTGGGACCAGATCATTGCGATCAATCTGTCATCGGCGTTTCACGCCATCCGCGCCGCAGTGCCTGGCATGAAGTCGCGCAAGTGGGGCCGCATCATCAGCACCGCTTCCGCGCATTCGCTCGTGGCTTCTCCGTTCAAGGCCGCCTATGTCTCCGCCAAACATGGCATTGCCGGCCTGACCAAGACCGTCGCGCTCGAAGTCGCGACCTTAGGCATCACGGTGAACTGCATCAGTCCCGGCTATGTGTGGACGCCGCTCGTCGAGAAACAAATTCCCGACACGATGAAGGCGCGCGGCATGACCGAGGAACAGGTCAAGCGCGACGTGCTGCTCGCCGCGCAGCCGACCAAGGAATTCGTCACCGTCGGCGAGGTCGCCTCGCTCGCCGTCTATCTTTGTTCCGATGCGGCGAGATCCATCACCGGCGCCAATCTTTCCATCGACGGCGGCTGGACCGCGGCATGAACTTTTCGCCGCCGCGCGATTCGCTCCACCGCGCAATCTTGAAACAAGCATCGTCATGAAAAATCCTTTCGCCGCGCTGCTGTCGGGTCGAGCCGCGGACGCGCCGGGGGCGCAGACGACAAAGCGTATCAATCTCGCGCTGCAGGGCGGCGGTGCGCACGGCGCATTCACCTGGGGCGTGCTGGATCACCTTTTGAGCGACGAGCGCCTGGTGGTCGAGGGGATTTCCGGTACTTCCGCCGGTGCCGTCAACGCCGTGATGCTGGCTGATGGTCTGGCGCGCGGCGGCCGCGCCGAAGCGCAAAAGCGGCTCGCCGATTTTTGGCGTGCGGTCAGCAGTGCCGGCAATCTGCCGGCAGTGCAGCGCGCGGTGATGGAGCGGCTGCTGTCGTTCACACCGCTGGAAGGCGCCCCCGTGCAGGCGTGGCTTGGCGGCTTGTCGCGCTATTTTTCGCCGTACGACGTCAACCCGCTTAATATCAATCCGCTCCAGGACTTGATTGAGCGCTTCGTCGATTTCGAGGTGCTCCGGGCGTTTTCCGACTTGCAGATATTCATCTCGGCGACCAATGTGCAGACCGGTCGGGTGCGGATTTTTCCGCGCGAAAAGATTACCGCCGCCGCGGTGATGGCGTCGGCCTGTCTGCCGATGCTGTTCCGCGCCGTCGAGATCGACGGCGTACCCTACTGGGACGGCGGTTATCTCGGCAATCCGGTGATCTTTCCGTTTTTCCGTACCACTACGACTGAAGATGTGCTGGTCGTTCAGATCAATCCGCTGATTCGCCAAGCGACGCCGACCTCAGCCAGCGAAATCATGAACCGCATCAACGAAATCACGTTCAATTCATCGCTGCTGGCTGAATACCGCGCCATCGAATTTGTCGCCCGCCTGATTGATCAGGGGCAGCTGCGGCGCGGCACCGGCCCCGGTCAATACCGCCGTGTCAACGTCCATCGTATCGTGCTCGACCGGTTCGGCACCAATTTCGATGCCTTCAGCAAACTCTCGACCGATTACGATTTCTTCCAAGGACTGCAAATCAGCGGCAAGCGGGCGGCTCGGCGCTTCCTCGACGAGCATTTCGACGATATCGGCGTGCGCAGCACCGTGGATTTGCGCGCTGAAGCGCAGGCCGAATGGGCGTGATAAGCTTTGCGCATGCGTCGAACGAAAATCTCGCCGTGGCAAACGTCGCGCCGCTTCTGACCGCTGAAGTCGGCTCCGCCCGGCTGGAGATTCGTGTTGCCGATATCACGACGCTTGCGCTCGACGCGATCGTCAATGCCGCCAACCGCACCCTACTCGGCGGCGGCGGTGTTGACGGCGCCATCCATCGCGCGGCGGGGCCGGAATTGCTCGCCGAGTGCCGCACCCTCGGCGGCTGCGAGACCGGCGGAGCAAAGATCACACGCGGCTATCAGCTGCCGGTGAAGCATGTGATCCACGCGGTCGGGCCGGTCTGGAGCGGCGGCGGCAAGGGCGAAGAGGATCTGCTGGCCTCCTGCTATCGCACCGCGCTCGATCTTGCCGCGGCGCATCGGCTTGCATCGATCGCATTTCCGGCGATCTCGACTGGCATTTATCGATTTCCGCCCGATCGTGCGGCGCGTATCGCCGTGGGGACCGTCGCTTCTGAGCTGGCGGGGTCGCCGCGGAGCGTCGACGTGGTGGTTTTCTGCTGCTACGCGCAGGAAGCGGCCGATCACCATATGGCCGCCTTCGCCGAGCTAGGGCTCGCCTAAAGCCTCGGACCCCGCGCTTCCTTGGAATGATTTTCCTGCAAGGCAGCTCTGCGGCAACCGTATAGAAATTATGAGTTACCTTATATTATATTGCCTGCAATAAGGAATCACCCAAGGTCGCCCCATGCCGCCTCCCTCGCGCAACCGCGAATTCGCTTTTTTACTCAATGATGTAGCGCGCTTGCTGCGCACCTATGCAGACCATAAGGCGGCGCAGTTCGGGATGACCCGCGCCCAGTGGGCGGTACTGGTGCGGCTCGATCGCTGCCAGGGTCTCAATCAATCGGACCTCGCCGAGCTGCTCGATCTGCAGCCGATCACGCTGACACGGCTGCTCGACAAGCTCTGCGACGGCGGGCTCATCGAGCGTCGCCCTGATCCGACGGACCGTCGCGCCAAGCGGCTGTTTCTCACCGCGGCGGCGCGGCCGGTGCTCGAACGGCTTGGCGCCCTCGGCGAAGAAACGATGGCGGGCACGCTCGCAGGCGTCGAACGCGAGAGCGTCGAGCAAATGGTGTCCAACCTTGCCGTCGTGAAGGACAATTTGCGCCGCCTGATTCAGCAGCAACGCGATGCCGATGGCGCGCGGGGGGAACGGCACTATGGCTGAAGCCCTTCGCAAATCTGTGACGCCCGCGCGCGACGAAGCGCCGGAAACTCCGAGGCCGTCGATCGCACCGGCCGTTCCGCCGGGCAAGCGCTCCCGCGAACGGACCGCCGCCACCGACAAGGTGCGTCAGCTGAGACGGCGGCAGCGGGTGCGCTGGGCGCTGTTTGCGCTGCTGCCGCTTGTTCTCATCGTCGCCGGTTACTGGTACGTCACCGGCGGTCAGGTGATGTCGACGGACGATGCCTATGTCAACGCCGAGAAGGTCGGCATTTCGACCGACGTCTCCGGCATCGTGCAAGACGTTGACGTGACCAACAATCAGTACGTGACGGCGGGACAGATTCTCTATCGCCTCGATCCCCGGCAGTTCCAGATCGCCGTCGACAGCGCCAAAGCCAACCTGGCGCAGGTGGCGCTCACGCTCGATGCGATGAAGCAGGATTATAAGCGCATGCTGAGCGACGTCGCGGCCCAGCAGGCGCAGGTCGATCTGGATCAGACGAATTACAACCGCGCAGAGATGCTGCTGCACAATGGCGCCGGCACGCAAGCGACCTACGACCAGGCGAAATACGCGCTGCAAACCGACACCAGCAAGCTGCAGTCCTTGCGGGAGCAGACGCAGGCGCAACTGGCCCGGCTCGGCGGCAACGCGGACACCCCGACCACGGAGCTGCCGCAATATTTGCAGGCGAAAGCGCAGCTCGACGAAGCCCAGCGCCAGCTCAACGACACGGTCGTCAAGGCGCCGTTCTCGGGGATTGTGACCGACGTGCCTGCCACCGCGCCCGGCCGCTACCTCGCCGCCTCGACCACCGCCTTCTATCTGGTGGACACCGATCACGTCTGGGTCGATGCGCAGCCGAAAGAGACGGAGTTGACCCACGTGCGCGCGGGGCAGGCGGCCACGGTGACGGTCGACACCTATCCGAACGCGGTGTGGCAGGCGACCGTTCAGAGCATCAGCCCGGCGGCGGCGCAGGAGTTCGCGCTGCTGCCAGCGCAGAACACCAGCGGCAATTGGGTGAAAGTCGTGCAACGCGTGCCGATGCGCATTCGCCTCGACACCAGCGACAAGACGCTGCCGCCGTTGCGCGCCGGCATGAGCGTCGTGGTCAAGGTCGATACCGGGCATGCCCGCGGCTTTCCGGACTTCCTCACCTCCTGGTTCGGCGGCGGCCCGCGAGGCAAGTGATGGCTTCCGACTCCGCGCTTGCAGACGGGGGCAATCGCGCGGCGATCACCGTCTGCGTGATCCTTGCCACGCTGATGCAGGCGCTTGACACCACCATCGCCAACGTCGCGCTGCCCTACATGCAGGGCAGCGTCTCGGCGAGCCAGGACGAGATCGACTGGGTGCTGACGTCCTATATCGTGGCGGCCGCGATCATGACGCCGCCGACCGGCTTTCTCGCCAGCCGGTTCGGCATCAAGCGGTTGTTTCTGGTCTCTGTCGCCGGCTTCACCGTCGTCTCGATGCTGTGCGGCGCCGCGCAATCATTGACGGAAATCGTGGTGTTCCGGGTGCTGCAAGGCGCGTTCGGCGCGGCGCTGGTGCCGCTGTCGCAGACCGTTCTGCTCGGCGCCTATCCGCGCGAGCGGCAGGGTTTTGCCATGGCGCTGTTCGGGGTCGGGGTCATGGTCGGCCCGGTGTTCGGTCCGGTTCTCGGCGGCTGGCTGACCGAGAACTACAGCTGGCGCTATGTCTTCTACATCAATCTTCCGATCGGAATTACTGCGCTGCTCGGCATGATGGTTTTTCTGCCGGACTCCCAGCGCAACGCCGGCCAGAAGCTGGATTGGTTCGGCTTCGGCACGTTGAGTCTCGCCGTCGGCGCGCTTCAGCTCATGCTCGATCGCGGCGAAATCAAGGATTGGTTCAATTCCGGCGAGATCGTCATCGAGGCGATCGTCATGGCCTCGGCGCTTTATCTGTTTCTTGTGCACACTTTCACCGTCGACAAGCCCTTTGTCAGACCGGCATTGTTTCGCGATCGCAATTTCACGACCGGCACGCTGTTCATGGCCGTCGTCGGGCTGACGCTCTACGCGTCGATGGCGCTGCAGCCGCCGTTTCTTCAGGAACTCATGGACTATCCGGTCTCCACCGCCGGTATCGTGATGGGGCCTCGCGGCATCGGCACCATGATTTCAATGCTGGTTGCCGGGCGCCTGGTCGGCCGCATCGACACCCGTCTGTTGCTCGGTGGCGGTCTTGCTGTGACGGCATGGTCGTTCTACGCGATGACCGGTTGGACTGCGGACGTGTCGCAGGAGACGATCATCGGCGTCGGATTCGTTCAGGGCGCCGGGCTCGGCTTCCTGTTCGTGCCGCTGAGCACCGTGACGCTAGCCACGCTGTCGCCGCAGCACCGCACCGAAGGCGCCGGCTTTTACAATCTCTCGCGCAACATCGGCTCAAGTATCGGCATTTCTATCGTCAACGCTCTCTTGACGCGCAACACGCAGGTCAATCACGCCGACATCGTTGCGCACGTCACCGCCGTCAACCGCGGGTTCGAAGACCCGACGATCGCGCATTTCTGGAATCCGCTGACGGCATCCGGACGCGCCGTGCTCGACGCCGTCATTACCCGGCAGGCGCAGATCATCGCCTTCATCGACGATTACAAGCTGTTGATGATCGCGACGCTGGCCGTGCTGCCGCTGCTCTTGATCTTCAAGCCGAAATACGGCGGCGCACCGGCGCAAATCCCGATTGCCGATTGAAGCAAACGAGCGGCGGCTTATGCCGCCGCTCGCGCTGGCCGCCGCTTGTTCGCAGCGAGGCTATTCGCCGGCGGCAGCGGCTTGACCCTCGCCGCCCTCCGCCTTCTGCTTGGCCTCGAGGTCTTCGCCGGTCGCCTGATCGACGGCCTTCATCGATAGCCGTACCTTGCCGCGCTCGTCGAAGCCGAGCAGCTTGACCTTCACCTTGTCGCCTTCCTTGACGACGTCGGTGGTCTTCTGCACCCGGCGCGGCGCCAGCTGGCTGATGTGCACGAGGCCGTCCTTGGCGCCGAAGAAATTCACGAAGGCGCCGAAGTCCATGACCTTGACGACGGTGCCGTCGTAGATGTGCCCGACCTCCGGCTCCGAGGCGATCGATTTGATCCAGTTGATCGCCGCCTTGATCGATTCGGCCTTGGCCGAGGCGATCTTGATCGTGCCGTCGTCCTGGATGTCGATCTTGGCGCCGGTCTTCTCCACGATCTCGCGGATCACCTTGCCGCCGGAACCGATCACTTCGCGGATCTTGTCGACCGGGATCTGCATAATCTCGATGCGCGGCGCGTGCTCGCCGAGCTCGGCGCGGTGCTGGGTGATCGCCTTGCTCATCTCATTGAGGATGTGCATGCGGCCGTCCTTGGCCTGACCCAGCGCCACCTGCATGATCTCTTCGGTAATGCCGGCGATCTTGATGTCCATCTGCAGCGAGGTGACGCCGCGCTCGGTGCCGGCAACCTTGAAGTCCATGTCGCCGAGATGGTCCTCGTCGCCAAGGATGTCCGAGAGCACCGCGTAGCGCTTCTCCTCGAGGATCAGCCCCATGGCGATGCCGGCGGTCGGCCGCTTCAGCGGCACGCCGGCATCCATCAGCGCCAGCGAGGTGCCGCAGACCGTCGCCATCGAGGAGGAGCCGTTCGATTCGGTGATCTCCGACACGACGCGGATGGTGTAGGGAAATTCCGTCTTTTCCGGCAGCACCGGGTGGATGGAGCGCCAGGCGAGCTTGCCGTGGCCGATTTCGCGCCGGCCCGGCGCGCCGATGCGGCCGGTCTCGCCGACCGAGAACGGCGGGAAGTTGTAGTGCAGCAGGAACGATTCCTTGTAGGTGCCCTGCAGCGCGTCGATCCACTGCTCGTCCTCGCCGGTGCCCAGCGTCGCCACCACCAGCGCCTGGGTTTCGCCGCGGGTGAACAGCGCAGAGCCGTGAGTGCGCGGCAGCACGCCGACCTCGGCGACGATCGGGCGCACGGTCTTGACGTCGCGGCCGTCGATGCGATGGCCGGTGTCGAGAATGTTCCAGCGCACGATCTTGGCTTCCAGCTCCTTGAAGGCGCCGGCTACCTGCAGTTTCGGAAATTTCTCCGCGCCTTCCAGTGAGAAATGCCCGATGACCCGCTCTTTCACGGATTCGACGGCATTGTGCCGCGCCATCTTGTCGGGGATGGCATAGGCGGCGCGCAACTCGTTCTCGACCAGGCCAAGCATCTCTTTCTCGAGCGATGCATTGTCGGGTAGCGTCAGCTCGCGCGGCTCCTTCGCCGCCTTCTCGGCGAGCTTGATGATGGCCTCGATCACCGGCTGGAAATGCCGATGGCCGAACATCACGGCGCCGAGCATGATTTCTTCCGACAGCTCCTTGGCCTCGGATTCCACCATCAGCACCGCGTCCTGCGTGCCGGCGACAACGAGATCGAGTTGGCTCTCCGACATCTCGTCGATCTGCGGGTTGAGCACGTATTCGTTGTTGATGAAGCCGACGCGGGCGCCGCCGATCGGTCCCATGAACGGCGCGCCCGACAGCGTGAGCGCCGCGGAAGCCGCGACCATCGCCACGATGTCGGGATCGTTTTCCAGATCGTGCGACAGTGTGGTGATGATGACCTGGGTATCGCAGCGCCAGCCGTCGGCGAACAGCGGCCGGATCGGCCGGTCGATCAGCCGCGAGGTCAACGTCTCCTTTTCGGTCGGCCGGCCCTCGCGCTTGAAATAGCCGCCGGGAATGCGGCCCGCCGCGTAATATTTTTCCTGGTAGTTGACGGTCAGCGGCAGGAAGTCGATGCCTTCCTTCGGCTGTTTGGCGGCGACCACGGTCGCGATGACGGTGGTGTCGCCATAGGAAGCGAACACCGCTCCGTCGGCTTGGCGCGCCAGTCTGCCGGTCTCTAGCGTGAGCTTGCGGCCACCCCAGTCAAGTTGCACTCGATGAATGTTGAACATTGCGATTGTCTCTCATGGTTTTCGCGAAAAGTGCGAAAGCCATAAGCAAGACGGCGAGACGCTGTCGGCGCAGCACGGGTGCTGTCAAGCCTGCCAGCGTCTGGCGATCCTGCCATGGCCTCCGGACCTTCCCTTGATGTGGACGGACAATTGCCCGTCGCTCCAATCGGCAGCATTGCCGCCGCACTTGTGAGCGGGCGCCTCCAGCGCTCCGCCACGGAACGCGCGGGACCTCCCGCGCGCAAACTTTTCAACGGCGAATACCCAGCCGTTCAATCAACTCCTTGTAACGCCCTTCGTCCGTGCGCCGAAGATAGTCGAGGATCTGGCGCCGCTGCGACACGAGCTTCAACAGCCCGCGCCGGGAGTGGTTGTCTTTGATGTGGGTCTTGAAGTGATCTGTCAGGTTGTTGATCCGCTCCGATAGCAGCGCAACCTGCACTTCGGGCGAACCCGTGTCACCGGACTTGACGGCGTACGTCTTGATAACCTCCGCCTTACGCGCGGTCGTAATCGACATCGTCACCAACCTTTTTGTCTGCCGGCGCGACCTGTGACGCCGGTCAAATTAAACACGCGCTTGGGGACGATCTCGCCGCGGTCGACCTCGGCAATGGCCACGATTTGACCGCCCGAAGCGACCTGGACCATGCCACTGAGGACGGCAGCGTCCCGTCCGCGCATTAATGCGGCTTGGCCCCGCTGGAGCCTTGCCGCGTCTGCCGGGCTTACGGCCAGCGCCGGGATGTCGTCCAGCGCGGTCTCAATCGGCAGGAGGATGTCGGCGAGGTGACCCTCGCCAGCGGCCGCTCTATGGCACAAAGATTCGAGCTGTTCCAGCGGAATCATGCTGCTTTCGCCAAATGGACCGACCCGGCTACGGCGCAGCGCGGAAACGTGGCCCAGCGCGCCGAGCGCGCGGCCGAGATCGCGGGCGAGCGCCCGCACATAGGTACCCTTGCCGCACTCGGTGGCGAAGACGGCATGATCCGGATCGGCGATTTCAACCAAATCGAGCCGGTGTATGGTTACCGCGCGCGGGGCAATCTCGACCGTTTGCCCCTCGCGGGCGAGATCGTAGGCCCGCTCGCCTTCGATCTTCACGGCGGAAAAGCGCGGCGGAACCTGCTCGATGGTGCCGGTAAAGCGCGGCAGCAGCGCCCGGATCGCCGCGGCGTCGGGGCGGATGGCGCTGGTCGCGGCGACGCGGCCCTCGGCATCGTCGGTGTCGCGTTCCTCGCCCCAGCGCACGGTAAAGACATAGGTCTTGCGGCTGTCGACGACGAACGGCACGGTCTTGGTCGCTTCGCCCAGCGCGATCGGCAGGCAGCCGGAGGCCAGCGGATCGAGCGTGCCGGCGTGGCCGGCGCGCCTGGCGGCGAACAGGCGCTTGATCACCGCCACAGCATGAGTCGATGTCATGCCGACCGGTTTGTCGAGCACCACCCAGCCGTGCACGTCTCTCTTTGGCCGCTTCTTGTTCGCCTTTTTCTCTTGCGAGCGGGAACCAGGTTCCACCGCGAGCGCGAGGTCGCTGCCGGCGTCGGCCGCCTCCCCCGGGACGGACGAAATATTGTTCGTTGCCGACATCACTCGTCCTTTTCGCCGCCGAGATCGCGTTGCACTTCGGGTGTTCGCAGAAGCTTCTCGATTCGTTCCGCCTCGTCGAATCGTTCGTCGATGCGAAAGCGGATTTCAGGCGCAAATTTCAGGTTAACGCGCCGGGAGATTTCGCCGCGAACATAGCGTGTGTGGCGTTCGAGCGCTTCGAGCACCGCTTCTTCGTCGCGTCCGCCCAGCGGCATGATGTAGACCGTTGCCAGCCGCAGGTCGGGGCTCATGCGCACCTCGGGCACCGTGATCAAGTGCGCTTCGATGACGGGATCGTGGATGTCGCCGCGCGACAGCATGTCGGCGAGCTCGTGGCGGATCAATTCGCCGACCCGAAGCTGGCGTTGCGAGCCGCCAGCGGATTGCTCGCGATGGTGGTGACGTGGCATTTCTCTTCTGCCCGGGCCTCACCCGGGCATCCATCTTACGTCGTTGACAACGACTTTGGCTGCAGTGACGGCGGAGCCGCGAACGTGAGTGTTGAACTCACAGCGTCCGCTGCACGCTCTCCACCCGATAACACTCGATGATGTCGCCGACCTTCATATCCTGGTAGTTCTCGAAGGCCATGCCGCATTCCTGGCCGGCGACGACTTCGCGGGCGTCATCCTTGAAGCGTTTGAGCTGCGACAGCTTGCCCTGGTGGACGACGACGTTGTCGCGGATCAGCCGCACGTTGGCGCCGCGCTCGACGACACCGTCGGTCACCCGGCAGCCGGCGACGTTGCCGACCTTCGAGACCTTGAAGACTTCGAGAATGACCGCGTTGCCTAGCGTGGTCTCGCGCAGCGTCGGCGGCAGCAATCCCGACATCGCCTTCTTCACGTCGTCGACGAGGGCGTAGATGATGTCGTAATAACGAATCTCGATGCCGGCGCGCTCGGCGGCTTCGCGCGCTTCCTTGTGGGCGCGAACGTTGAAGCCGATGACGACCGCGCCGGAAGCTTCCGCCAGCGTCACGTCGGATTCGGTGATGCCGCCGACGCCGGCGAAGATCACGCGCGCGACCACCTCTTCGGTGGAAAGCTTGTCCAGCGCCCCGACAATCGCCTCGACCGAGCCCTGCACGTCGCCCTTGATCACCAGCGGGACTTCCTTGCGCCCCGCGGTCTTGATCTGGCTCATCATCTGCTCGAGCGAGCCGCGCATGCCGGTCTGCCGCGCCGCCAAAATTTCCCGCTTTTGCCGCGCGCGGTAATCGGCGATCTCGCGGGCCCGCGCTTCCGTCTCGACCACCGCCAGCCGGTCGCTCGCCTCGGGCGTGCCGTTGAAGCCGAGCACCTCGACCGGCATCGACGGCCCCGCCGCCACCACGGCATGCCCGGTGTCCGAAACGAGCGCGCGCACGCGCCCCCATTCGGAGCCGGCGACGACAACGTCGCCGGGCTTGAGCGTGCCGCGCTGCACCAGGACGGTCGCCACCGGACCGCGGCCGCGATCGAGCCGCGCTTCGATCACGGTGCCTTCGGCCGGACGGT
The DNA here is from genome assembly GCA_049284935.1 of Xanthobacteraceae bacterium. Lineage (GTDB taxonomy): Bacteria > Pseudomonadota > Alphaproteobacteria > Rhizobiales > Xanthobacteraceae > BOG-931. Next base: position 930 of record JBAPYW010000037.1, on the reverse strand, counting down.
TCGGGTTGGCCTTGAGCTCGAGCACCTCCGACTGCAACGCGATCACATCGAGCAGCTTGTCGAGATTCCGCTTCTCTTTTGCCGATACTTCGACTTCCAGAACGTCGCCGCCCAACGATTCAACCTGGATCTCGTGCTGCAGCAACTCAGTGCGCACGCGCTCAGGCTTGGCATCCGGCTTGTCGATCTTGTTGATGGCGACGATGATCGGCACCTTCGCCGCCTTGGCATGTTGGATGGCTTCCACGGTCTGCGGCATGACGCCGTCGTCGGCGGCGACCACCAGCACCACGATGTCGGTGATCTTGGCGCCGCGCGCGCGCATGGCGGTGAAGGCGGCGTGACCGGGCGTATCGATGAAGGTGATGCGGCCGCCCGACGGCGATGTCACCTGATAGGCGCCGATATGCTGGGTGATGCCGCCGGTCTCGGCGGCCGCGACATCGGTCGAGCGGATGGCATCGAGCAATGACGTCTTGCCGTGATCGACGTGGCCCATGATGGTGACCACCGCCGCCCGCGGCAGCAGGTTCGCCGGATCGTCGGGGGCATCGAACATGCCTTCTTCGACGTCGGACTCGGCGACGCGGCGCACGGTGTGGCCGAGTTCCTCGGCGATGAGCTGGGCGGTATCGGCGTCGATCGTATCGGTGATCTTGGCCATATGACCCTGCTGCATGAGGATGCGGATGACGTCGACCGCGCGCTCGGCCATGCGATTGGCCAGCTCCTGGATCGTGATCGTCTCCGGAATCGTCACTTCGCGAACGATCTTTTCCTTTGGTTCGCTGTCACGGTGGCCGGTCATGCGCTGGACGCGGCGCCGGAACGAAGCGACTGAACGTTCGCGGACCTCGTCGGCGGACAGCGCGGTCACGACCGTGAGCCGGCCGCGGCGCTTCTCGGCGCCGCCGCGCGGCGCCTTGGGCG
>JBAPYW010000036.1:0-44319 GCA_049284935.1 Xanthobacteraceae bacterium | reverse complement strand
TGGAACGAGATCTTTCGAAGCTCCGCGAGCGGCGGCAAGAGATTGGCGCGCGGATCGTGCTTTGCCGGCGACAGCTCGGCGATGGTGCGCGCCGCAGCGAGAAACATGCCGTCCGATATACGGCGCGCCTGCACCGCGATGGCTGCGAGACCGACGCCTGGATAGACATAGGAGTTGTTGGTTTGGTCGATCCGGAAGGGCCGTCCGTCCCGCTCGATCGGCGGGAAGGGGCTGCCGGTGCCGATCACCGCGCGGCCGTCGGTCCAGACGATGAGCTCCTGCGGCGTCGCCTCGCTCCGCTCCGTCGGATTGGAAAGCGGAAAGATCACCGGCCGCTCTACGTCCGCGGCCATGGCGCGGACAATGCCCTCGGAGAAGGCGCGCGGCTGCCCCGATGTGCCGATGAGGACCGTCGGGTGTGCGTTGGCGGCCACGTCGGCAAGATCGATCCGATCGGGCGAGCCGAGCTTCCAGGCGGCGAGCCGGTCGCGGCTTTGTGCAAAGGGCGTCTGAAACGGCTGCAGGCCGGCCATGCCCTCGACCAATAGGCCGTCGCGGTCGACGAGATAGAACCGGCTGCGGGCCTCCCTCTCGGGCAGGCCCGCCTCGCTCATGGCGCGCAATAGCAGCGCGCTGATGCCGGTGCCGGCCGAACCCGCTCCCAGCACCGCGATGCGCTGCTCGGTGAGCGGAACGCCGGTGACATTGATGGCGCTGAGCACGGCACCAACGGCGATGGCTGCGGTGCCCTGAATGTCGTCGTTGTAGCTGCAGAGCCGATCGCGGTATTTCGCCAGCAACCGGTTGGCGTTGCGGAACGCAAAATCCTCCCAGTGCAGCAGTACATGCGGCCATCGCGCGCGCACGGCGTCGACGAATGAGGCAACGAAATCGTCATAGTCCGCGCCGCGCACGCGCTCGTGTCGCCAGCCGATGTAAAGCGGGTCGGCCAGAAGCTCCTGGTTGTCGGTGCCGACGTCGAGAAGGATCGGCAATGTCGTCGATGGGTGCAGGCCGGCGCAGGCGGTGTAGAGCGACAGCTTGCCGATCGGGATGCCCATGCCGCCGGCGCCTTGATCGCCCAGCCCGAGGATGCGCTCGCCGTCGCTCACCACGATGGCCTCGACGCCGTCAAAGCGCGGATTGCCGAGGATGCGGCGCACCCGGTCCTTAAGCGGAAAGCTCAGGAACACGCCGCGATGCTTGCGAAAGAGGCGGCTGAATTGCTGACAGCCAAGACCGACCGTGGGCGTATAGACGATTGGCATCAGTTCTTCGATGTTCCGCGTCAGCAGCGCGTAAAACAAGGTTTCATTGGTGTCCTGCAGCCCGCGAAGGAAAGTGTACTTCTGCAGGTCCGTGCCGAGGTTGCGCAAAGCGGCGAGCCGGCGTCCGACCTGGAGATCGAGAGTGGTCACGTATGGCGGCAGCAGGCCGTGCAGATCGAACGTATCGCGCTCGGCATCGGTGAACGCCGTGCCTTTGTTTAAGAGCGGATCGTTGAGCAGCTCATAGCCGCTGAGCGCGGTCTCGATCATTCTCGGCCTTCTGCGCTCGCTGCGCGTTGTTTCGGATGTTGGTCCGCGGGTCTTAGCTCGACGAGGATAGGTGACTTGCCGCTGCACCCGCTCCAGCCTGCCGTAGGCGGGCATTTCCGAACACGACGCCCTTTGCTTCGTTGCCGACCGCCGTAAGGATGACGATGGCGACGGCGACCGTGCCGGCGACCACCGCGAGCGCGAAGGCGTAATTGCCGCCGTAATGCGCGGCGATGGCCGCTTGCAGCGTAGCGTTGACCGACGCAATCAGGTTGCCAAGCTGATAGACAAATCCCGGGAACGTGCCGCGCGCCTCGTCGGGCGATAATTCGTTCAAATGCACCGGGACCACGCCCCAGGCGCCTTGCACCATCACTTGCATCAGAAAGGCACCGACCGCGAGCCATACCGCGCTGGCCGCAAACGCCCAAAGCGGAAGCACGAGGAGCGAAAGCAGCGCAGCGATAATGATGATGCGCCGTCTGCCGAAGCGTTCGGACAAACTGCCAAACGATATTCCGCCGATAATGGCGCCGATGTTGTAGATGACCGCTATCAGGCCGACCTCATGCGGGCCAAAGCCGTGTTGGACCTGCAAAAAAGTCGGGTAAAGGTCCTGAGTGCCGTGGCTGAAGAAATTGAACGCGGTCATCAACAGGATCGCGTAAATGCCGAGGCGCCAGTGCGATTTCAGCACCGCCAGGGTGCTGCTGCGGGCGGTCGTCGGGGTCCAGCTCGGCGATTCCGGAACGTTGCGCCGGATATAGAAGACCAGCAGCGCCGGAAGCACGCCGATCATGAACATGCCGCGCCAGCCGATATACTGGAACAGCACACCGTAGACGATCGAGGCGAGAAAATATCCGGCCGGATAGCCGGATTGCAGCAGGCCGGAGACGAAGCCCCTAGCGTGCGGCGGGATGGATTCCATGGTCAGCGATGCGCCGACACCCCATTCGCCACCCATCGCGATGCCGTAGATGGCGCGTAACACAAGCAATGACGTGAGGCTCGGGGCGAAGCCGGAGGCAAATTCAATGGCGGAATAGAACAATACGTCGACCATCAGGGTGGGGCGGCGGCCCCAGCGGTCGGCGGCGCGTCCGAACAGGAAGGCGCCGATCGGACGCATCGCCAAGGTCAACAAGATGGCGACGGTGACCTGGGTGACGTCGGTATGGAACTCCTGGGCGATATCCTTGAGCACGAACACCATGAGGAAGAAGTCGAAAGCGTCGAGCGTCCACCCCAAGAAGCTGGCCGCGACCACATGCTTTTGTTCACTGGTCCAGCCGGAAAGCGCTGCAATGGCCATAGTGGTGCTCCTATTGGCCGTCCTTAATCCTACTCACGCCGGCACGGGTGTCGCGCCAGCGGTCTCTGAAGCGACTTGCTCGCGCTTGCGGCGCGCTTCGTATGCCTTCAAATGCGCATAGGCAATCCGCAGCAGCGAGCGGTCCTGGGACGACTGCACCGCGCTGCGGCGCAGCAGGTCGCCGACAATGTGATCGGCCTCGATCGGCCCGCCGCGCTCGATATCCCGGAGCATCGATGCGGTAATGGTGGATTGCGGCGCGGTGAGCATGCTTCGGGTGAACTTGCGGGTCGCTTCGCCGGGCGGGAACCCTTGCGCCGCGGCGATCGCGCAGCACTCGTCGAAAAGCGCGGTCGTCAGGTCGACGGCGCCGGCGGCGACGATGTCGCCGAAAGCGGCCCGCATCAGGCAGGTGATGCCGGCGGCGGCGGCGATGAACACCCACTTCTCCCACATCTCCTGCAGGATCGCGTTGCTCAGGCGCGACTCGAAGCCTGCGCCCGACAGTGCCGCCGCGATGGCCTCGCTGCGCGGCGATACGGTGCCGTCCTGCTCGCCGAATGCCATGCGATGGATGTCGTTGAGATGGCGGATGTCGCCCTCGGGGCCGAGCGTCGCCGAGATCACGCATAGCCCGCCGAGCACACGGCGGCGGTCGAAACGGGAGGCGAGGACATCCAGATGGGCCATGCCGTTGAGCAACGGCAGGATCGCGGTTTGTGTTCCAACGGCCGGCGCGAACGAATCCACCGCGGCCGCGAGATCGTAGGCCTTGCAGCTGAGAAGGATCAGATCGAAAGGATCGCGTAGCGCATCGGCCGTGACGGTAGGCGGTGCCGGCCAATTGACATCGCCGAAGCGGCTGCGGATCACCAGGCCGGTCTGCGCCAGCTGAGCGGCACGCGTCGGCCGCACGAGGAAGACAACATCGCGGCCTGCCGCCAGCAGCCTGCCGCCGAAATATCCGCCGATCGCCCCAGCACCGACCACCAGAATTCGCACAGCCACCCCACCGAGCGCGGCGCTACCTGACGACGCAAGCGTTCGCTGTGGTAACAGCCAAGGTCATACTATACCGCTCGGCGTTCCGGCGTCGAGCGAGCCGCGTCGGCCTTGTCGTTTCCGGCCGGCGGCCGTCGCGGCACCAGGGCGATGTTCACGATCTCCTGTACCACTTGGCCGTGCTGGTTGAACGTGCGGGTGCGCATCTTGACCACCCCGCGGTCGGGACGCGACTTGGACGGGCGCACGTCGAGGATTTCGCTTTCGATGCGCAGCTCATCGCCGGGACGGACCGGAATCGGCCAGCGCAGCTCTTCGAAGCCGAGGCCGACACTGCCGCCCGCAGGCTTCGCTTCCCTCTCGGTCAAGAGACGCATCGTCAATGCGGCGGTGAGCCAGCCGCTCGCCACTAAGCCACCAAATATCGAACTGCGCGCCGCCTCCTCGTCGAGATGGAAGAACTGCGGATCGTATTTTTTGGCGAACGCAATAATCTCGTCCTTGTCGACGCGGACGTGCAGCGCCGAGCTGAAAACCTGCCCGACGGCGAAATCCTCAAGAAACATCTCTGCCATTTTTCATAACTCCGGCTCATTCAGCGATGCTAAGCCGGCACCGCGTTCGGCGTCGGCCGTGCGAAAAAGCTGTGCGCCATTGCATGAGGTCGCTGCGGCGGAAAGCTCAGCATCCGCGACGGCGGCGCCGGCTACCGGCAAACTTTCACCCACGTGCATATCTTCTTGAAATTTTCCCAATGACATTGCTGCTCCATGCGGCAATTTTTTCCCTTGGTCTCCTGAGCGTCGGCAATCGCGGGGTGGCAAATCGAGATGACGGCAAGAAGTCCGCAGATAAACAACAGAGATCGTCCACGCATCGCTTTCTCCATTCATGAGGCGGAGATTGGTGTCAGCCAACCTTCCGTCCTCGCGGCGTCCTGCGTCAGCGGCAGGCGGACAGGGGGATGCCGATCGAGGCCTTTCGTTGACCCTGCAAGCACCCGTCCTTCCAAGTGCCGCGCAAGGTTTCGTTTCCGGCCGTCAACGTCCCCGCTCCGTTCGGTTTCCCATTACGAAATTCACCCTCATACCGCAATTTTCGCAGCGTCAAAACGCCGTGCCCGTTCGGCTCACCGTCTGCAAGTTCCCCTTCGTAGCGTCCGCTGGACCAGGATTGCGTACCCTTGCCGGCCTGACGGCCCTCGCGCCAGTTCCCTTCATCGGTCTCGATGACGACCCCGGCCTTCGACCATTGCACGGTGCCGGCGCCTTCCGCGCGACCGCTGGCACAGGAACCCGACCAGGTCACCGATTCCTCCAATTGCGGATTCGGGTTCCACGCCCGGCAGCCGGATTTGTCGGCAATCCATTCCCCCGCGCGAGCCGAAGATGCTGTGACGAGCAAGCCGGCTGCCAGCGCCGCAGCCGCAATGCCGCGCGCGAGCGGCGTCATCAAAACGAAGCCGGTCATGGGCTGCACCTTCATTCAATGCGGCAGAAGCGGAACGACAATTCCGTTGAGCAATTCATCGCGCACCTCGATGAAGCGGTCGCGGACCTTGCCGTCGGCATCGATGACCCAGGTGATCGGCACGCCTTTCGGCGTCCCAAAGCCGTCTTCGCTGACGGCCTTCGACAGCGCCGTCGGATAACCGACCGCTTTGGCGGCCTTCTCGGCTTTTGCGAAGTCGCGCGGGAAATCGATGCTGATGCCGATGATTTCGAGGCCGCGGCTATGATAGCGCCGGTAGAACGCATTCAGCTTCGGCATTTCCTTGCGGCAGGGCGCGCACCAGGTTGCCCAGTAGTTCACCAGCACAACCTTGCCGCGCAGCTTGGCGAGATCGAAGGTCTGGCCGCCGGTCGTGGTGAGGACGAGCGCCGGCGTGGCTTCACCGATCTCCGGTAGGGCGCGCGCCGGGCCCGATGCCGACGTGAGCCACAAGATCACAGCGGCTGCGGCGAAGCGCGTTAACCGGGCAGATGCCGCGGATTTCGTGGCGATGGCTGACATCTGGCACCTCGCGTGGACCGACGCGCCGGTTGGCGGCGCATCGGTCGTCGATGGCTCAAAAATTGTAGCTCGCGACCAGCTTGATCAAGTAGGGCGCGACAAGCTGGCCCTCGGTGCCGGCGTTGTTGGCGGCGTTGGCCCGGTAATAGACCGGAACCTCGATATCGAAATAGACCTTGATCACCCGGTTGTTGGCCTCGTTGACCACCTTGGTGAATTCGATGCCGGGCGAGAGCATCACCCGGTCAAAGCCGCTGTTGTAGGGATCGGCGCCGGTGCCGGTGTCGTTTGCGCGATGCGAGACGATGATCTGACCGAGCGGGGTGATCTTGTCGAAGCCGAGCACGTGGTACAGGTTGTTGTAAACGATGCCGGCTGCGCCATCGATCTGTAGTCCCGGATAATAGGTTTGCACAACGCCCGGATTGCCGTCGAAGAAGCCCTGCGGGTCCGGCGCCGCCTGATAGAGGAGCGGCTGCCGCCACATGATTTGCGAAAAATACTGCCAGGCATTGTCGCCGGAGAGCAGGCCGCGATGGAAGGCGCCGAGCATCAGGTCGGTACTGCCCGACCCGATCTGACTGTCGCGGTCGAGCCCGGGGGCGGTGAAGGTGCCGGTCGGCAGCTTGAGGCCGAACATGATGCCGGTCGACAGGTCTTTGAAGAAGCCGGTGTACATGCCCATGATCTCGATGTCGCCGATATCCTGGGTGTTAAAGGGCACGACTCCGGCATACGAGCCGGTGTCGGTCGTCAAAGTGCGGTTGGTTGTGGGGATCCGCACAAACACACCCCAATCGCGGTTGAAATTGTAGCTGAAGCCGACGTTATACCATTGCGTGTTGATTTCCTTGTCCGAGTTGAGCGCCGCCGGGGCTTTGGAACTGCCGACCCAATTCTGCGTCTGGTCGCCGCTCCAAAACTCGAAGAAAACGCGGCCGCCATGATCCTGCTCCTGGGGCAAATCGAGGCCGCCAACATCGAACACGCTGCAGCCGCAGGCGCAGGCGCGCGCCGCCGTGGTGCCGAAGCTGACCAGCGGCACGAACGCCAGCACGATTGTGGCAAGAAGCGTGATCGCCACGGCACCGTAGCGCTTGGCGCGACGGTTTGGAGCCGCCGATTGGCTGGTTGCGAGGGCGGTCGACATGGTGTCTCCGATCGGATTGGCGCGCCGCGACGCAGCCGGATAACGGCGCGCACGCAGGCGGGCGATAAGGGTGCAGCGTTGGGCGTGATCGAACATGGTGCGTTCCCGGCGGTCAGAACTTGAAGTTCACGCCGGCGCGGACAATCTGGACAACCAGGTCGGTGGAACCGTGCAGAGTGTTGGTTCCACCGGCCCCGGTGATGGCCCCGAGCGCACTCGTTGTCGGAAAGCTCGCCAACAGATATTCGGCGCGGACCGTCCAATGGTCGGTCCAGGCATATTCCCAGCCCGCACCGGCAGTCCAACCGATCAGCGCGCGTAAGGCGATCGCGGCACCGGTGCCGGGCGGAGTATTGGCGTCTACATAATTCGTGGTGTAGCCGACGCTGGTGAAGGCCGCGCCGCCGGTGATGTAGGCGAGATTGCGGTCCGCAGCGATGCCGATGCGCGGCCGCACCGTTGCCAGATAGTTGGTCGTCAGCGACTGCGAGATTGAGAACTTATTGCCGTTCGCCAGCATGTTGGTGTTATTGTTGAACTGCGGATTGCTGTGGAAATAGTCGAAGTCGCCTTCCAGGCCGAAAACCAGCGTGCCGGTCTGATAGTTGCAGCCGGCTTGGCCGCCGCCGAGGAAGCCGTCAGCGTTGGCGCCGCCGCTGCCGCTGCTGGCGACGGTCGCCGCATCGCCCGCTGCAAGGTAGGTTCCCGGATCGACGGCGCTGCCGAAATTCGTTCCGCTGGCGCCGCCGCCGACGTTCACGCCAAGATAACATCCGCCCCATTGATAGGCCGGTGCCGCCGGCGCCTTCATCGGCATGTCGGCGGCCAGCGCCGAGCCTGTTGCGATAGTCCCGGCGAATGCGACACCGATGATGTCGTACAGGTGCCGTTCCCATACCGAGCGCGGCTTTGTATCGCGAGCCAAGCTCGCAGCGTACTTGATCATGATGATCCCCCGAGTCGCCGAGTTCACCCTTCGCGATGGGTGCCGGCCAGGATTGACGATGACGATTGCTATTGAGCCGCAAGCGGCTCAGCTCATCATGTCGCTAGCGGGGGGCCGCGGGGCGGTTGGCTTGGATGCCTGACCGCAAATCTGTTTCGCCAATCGGCGGTCGGCCAAATGATTTCCCTGGCATCGGGAGCGAAGAAACCGAGGGAGGCGGGGTCCGGCGGCTCAACGAACGCCGGGCTGCCAAGAAAACAGCCGCAATCGCAGCCAGGACGGCCGCCATGTCCGCCGCTACCGGGAGTCTGATCGTCGGCGCCATGATTGTCGTGGAGGCAAACGATAGCGAGCGGATCGAAAGCCGCAGCCGAGGCGGTGGTCTGGATCAGACCGAAGCTTCCAACAAGTGTCTGCAGCGCGAGCGCATAGGCGGCGATCCAACCGATCGCCCGCCGCGATTTGCTCCGCGCGCATCCGATCACGACAACCTTCCCCTGCGAAATTCATAACATGCCGCATCGACCGTGCAAAGTTCCGCTCATCGCCGTTGGTCACGCCGAAGCGCAGCCACACGGCTGTCCGTCGGCGCAAACCTCCGGCCGTCGACTTTCCTTCTGCGCGCCATTGCGGGTATCATCGCCCACTCGACCGGAGCATGGCCATGACGATGAGGCGTACCGTTTTCGCGTGGACCGTGGTGGCGTGTACCGCCGGGCTGCTTGCCGGTACCGGCACGCCTGCGAAAGCGGGGCAATATTGGCACCGCGGCCATGGCGGCCAGTGGCGCGAAATCCACCGCGCTATTTACCAGTTAGAGAACCTGATCGCGCTCTTGGAGGCAGACCCGGCGACGGATGACGGCTACAAAGCGCCAATTATCACCCGGGCTCGCGCCGACATCATGCGGTTGCGCGCGACGCTGGATCGGCCGCGCTGGCGTTGGACGACGCCGTGCTGCTACAGCCATAGACCGATTTATATTCGCTGAGCCATGGCCGCTGCATTTCCTGCGGGCGTCATGCCTCACCCGCCGCGGGACGAGCACCGAAGGCTCCGGGCAGCATCCCCAGCAGGCGTCGCCGCGCGCGGATCGACCAGCCGCTCAATCGGTCGAGATAGAGATAGACGACGGGCGTAGTATAAAGGGTCAGCAATTGGCTGATCAGGAGCCCGCCGACGATGGCGATGCCGAGCGGACGCCGGATTTCTCCGCCGTTGCCGAAGCTCAGCGCCAGCGGGATCGCGCCGAGAATGGCGGCCGCCGTCGTCATCATGATCGGGCGAAAGCGCAGCAGGCAGGCCTCGAAAATGGCATCGTAGGGGCTCAAATCGCGCGCTCGTTTCGCCTCGACGGCAAAATCGACCATCATGATCGCGTTTTTCTTGACGATGCCGATCAGGAGAATCACGCCGATCAGCCCGATAATGTCGAATTCCGTGTGGAACAGCATCAGCGCCAGCAATGCGCCGACGCCCGCCGACGGCAGCGTCGAGAGAATGGTGATCGGATGGATGTAGCTCTCGTACAGCACGCCAAGCAGGATATAGACCGCGGCAATGGCGGTGAGGATCAGGATCGGTTCCTTGCCGAGCGACTGCTGGAACAGCTGCGCCGTGCCGGCGAGAACGCCGCGTATCGATGAGGGCATATGGATGTGCGCGATGGCGGCATCGATTTCGGTCGATGCCTGACCAAGCGATTTACCAGGTTGCAGATTGAACGATATGGTCGAAGCAACGAACAGTCCCTGGTGATTGACGGACAACGGCGTGTGGCCCGGCCGGTAATGGCTGACGGCGGCCAGCGGGATCATCGTTTCCACGGTGGTGCTGACCGCTGCGCCGGCGGATGTGGGGCCGTGGCCGGTATTGGCCAGCGCGTTGGTGAAGGCGCTGCGGGCCGCGAGGGCACTGGCGGATGTCGCGGCCGACGTGCTTGAGGATGTGGCCGACGTTGCGATCGCTCCGCTCGTGCCGGACGCAGAGGAAGTCGTGGAAGCTGGAGAGATCGCGCTGGCCGCCGAATAGGCCGCAGGGGGCGCGGTGGTTCTGGAGAACGCAGAGAGTAGAGGAGGCGGCCGAGTTGCCGGGGTCCCATTCGCGGTCGCCGCCGTGACATTCCCCCCCGCGGCATTGGTTGTGGCAGTCCCGGGGGGCGTGGCGCCGGAGAGAGACACGTAAACGTCGCGCAGGGAATTGGGATATTGCGTGTAGCGCGGGTCGATTTCCATCACCACGTGGTACTGGTTGATGGCGCTGTAGATGACGGAGACCTGACGCTGACCGAACGCGTCGTACAGCGTATTGTCGATTTGCAGCGGGCTGATGCCGAGACGCGCCGTGGTGTCGCGGTCGATGTCGAGATAGCTCTCCAACCCTTTCTGCTGTTGGTCGGAACTCACGTCGGTCACGATGGAATTGTGCTCGAGCGCGTCGACGAGCTTGGGGGTCCACTCATAGAGGTCCTCGACATTGTCGGATTGCAGTGTGTACTGGTATTGCGCGTTGCTCTGTCTGCCGCCGGCGCGCAGGTCCTGGACGGCGGCCAGATACAGGCGTCCGCCGGAAACCTGCGCCAGCTTCGGCCGTAACCGCGCGATGACCTGATCTACGCTGACTCGTTCCGACAGCGGTTTCAGCGAAACATAAACGTTGCCGGTGTTGATCTGCGCGTAGCCGCCGCCGGAGCCGACGCCGGTATAGCCGACGACGTTCTCCACCGCGGGGTCCTCGCGCACGATATTCATCATCTGCCGCAGCTTCTTGCTCATCCGCTGGAACGAGATGCTTTGATCGGCCTGCAACGAGCCCACGAGCCGGCCGGTATCCTGCTGCGGAAAGAACCCCTTGGGGACGATGACATAGAGCCACGCGTTCAGGCAGATCGTGGCGATAAAGATGAGCAACACCAGGCTGCTATGCCGCAGCGCCCAGGTCAGTGTCCGCCCGTAACCGTTGCGGACCCGTTCGAAAATGTTGAGGCCGCGTTCCATCTCCTGCGGGGTCCGCGACCGCAGCAACAGCGCGCACATCATCGGCGTGGTGGTCAGGGAAACCGCCAGCGACACCAAAATGGCGATCGACAGGGTCACGGTGAATTCGCGAAACAACCGGCCGAGAATGCCGCCCATCAGCAAAATCGGGATGAATACCGCGATCAGCGACAAGCTGATCGAGAGCACGGTGAAGCCCACTTCGCGTGCGCCGCGGAAGGCGGCCTGTACGTGCGGCATTCCATCGTCGATATGCCGCGAGATGTTTTCCAGCACCACGATCGCGTCGTCGACGACAAAGCCGGTGGCGATGGTGAGCGCCATCAAGGACAAGATGTCGAGGCTGTAGCCCAACAGATACATGGCGCCGAAAGTGCCAAGGATGGAAATCGGCACGGCGACGCTGGGGATCAGCGTGGCACGCAGGTTGCGGAGGAAGAGGAAGACGACGATGGTGACCAGGATGACGGCCATCACCAGCGTCAGTTCGGTATCGTGCAGCGAGGAGCGGATCGTGGTCGAGCGGTCGATGGCGACGTTCACGTTCATGTCGGCCGGCATCGCCGCTTCCAGATGCGGCAACTCGGCCTTCACGTTGTCGATAGTCTCGATAATGTTGGCGTTCGGCTGGCGGAACAGGATGACCAGGACCGACGGTTGGCCGTTGGACATGCCGAGGTTGCGCACATCCTGAACGGAGTTTTGCACGGCGGCGACATCGGATAGGCGCACTGCGGCGCCGTTGCGGTAGGCGATCACGAGCGGAGCGTAATCCGCCGCCACGTTGGCCTGATCGTTGGTGTAGATTTGATAGCGGCGGTTGCCGTCGTCGATGGTGCCCTTCGGACTGTTGGCGTTGGCCGAAGCAAGCGCCGCGCGCACGTCCTCGAGGCCGATGCCGTATTTGTAAAGCGCCTGCGGGTTGAGCTCGACGCGCACCGCGGGAAGCGTCGAGCCGCCGATGATGACGTTGCCGATGCCGCTCAATTGCGACAGCCGCTGCGCCAGGATGTTGCTCGCCGCATCGTACATCTGGCCTTGCGTCATCGTCTTCGAGGTCAGCGCCAGAATGAGGATCGGCGCGTCGGCCGGATTGACCTTGCGGTAGATGGGATTGCTCGGCAGATTTGACGGCAGGTCGGCGCGAGCGGCATTGATGGCGGCCTCGACGTCGCGCGCCGCGCCGTCGATGTCGCGGCTAACATCGAATTGCAGGGTAATGCGCGCCTGGCCGATGCCGCTCTGCGAGGTCATTTCGGCCACGTCGGCGATCTGGCCGAGGTGGCGTTCGAGCGGCTCGGCGACGCTGGTCGCCACCGTGTTAGGACTGGCGCCGGGAAGCGTCGCCGTGACCGAGATGGTGGGAAAATCCACCTGCGGCAACGGCGACACCGGCAATTTCAGGAAGCCGAGAATGCCGGCCAGCGCGATCGCCAACGTCAGCAACGTGGTCGCCACCGGCCGCGAGATGAAGGGCGCGGAAATATTCATTCGGCCGGCTCGCGCGGTGCAAGCGGGTTCGCCGGCCGCCGCCCGGTGAGACGCAACGCCAAGCGATCGAAGTAGAGATAAATGACCGGCGTGGTGAATAGCGTCAGCACCTGACTGAAGATCAACCCGCCGATGATGGCGATCCCAAGCGGCTGGCGCAGCTCGGAGCCGGTGCCGGTCCCCACCATCAGCGGCAGCGCCCCGAGGATCGCGGCCATGGTCGTCATCATGATTGGTCGGAAGCGCAGCAGGCAGGCCTGATAAATCGCTTCACGCGGCGGCAGGCCCTCAACGCGTTCGGCATCCAGCGCGAAGTCGATCATCATGATAGCGTTCTTTTTGACGATGCCGATCAAGAGGACGATGCCGATGATGGCGATGACGTCGAGGTCGTAGTGCAGCAACATCAGCGACAGCAGGGCGCCGACACCGGCCGACGGCAACGTCGACAGGATGGTGATCGGATGGACGAAGCTCTCGTAGAGAACACCCAGCACGATGTACATCGCCACGACCGCGGCGATGATGAGGAACACTTCGTTGGCCAACGAGGACTGGAAGGCCGCGGCGGTGCCTTGGAATGCCGTGGTGAAGCTGATCGGCAGCCCGACCTGCTTCTCGGTTCGTTCGATGGCGTCGACCGCCTCGCCGAGCGAAACGCCCGGCGCCGTGTTGAACGAAATGGTGGTGGCGGGCAGCTGGCCGAAATGCGTAATCAACAACGGCCCGGTATGCTCCTCGACATGCACGATCGCCGACAGCGGCACCTGCCCATTCGTCGTCGACGACGATGACGGCAAGTACATCATGGACAGTCCGTCGAGCGAACGCTGCAGCGATGGGTCGACCTCCATGATCACGCGGTACTGGTTCGACTGGGTGTAGATCGTGGAAATGATGCGCTGGCCGAAGGCGTCGTACAGCGCGTTATCGACGGTCGCCGGCGTGATGCCGAAGCGGGCCGCGGTGGCGCGGTCGATGACGATGTTGAGGGTGAGGCCCTCTTGCTGCAGGTCGCTGGCGACGTCGGTGATCTGCGGCAACTGGCCGAGCCGTTGGACCACGCGCGGCACCCAGGTGTTGAACTCCGTGGGATTGGCGTCCTCGAGCACAAAATGATAGGGCGCCCGGCTGACCGTGGAGTCGATGGTCAGGTCCTGCACCGGCTGCATATAGAGCGTGACGCCGATGATGCCGGATACCTCCCGCTGGATGCGCCGGATGATCTGGGTTGCGGTGAGGCTGCGCTCGTCGTGCGGCTTCAGGTTGATGAGAAAGCGACCGGTGTTGAGCGTCTGATTGGTGCCGTCGACGCCGATGAACGAACTCAGACTGTCGACATCGGGGTCCGTGAGGATCGCTTCGGCAAGCCGGTTCTGCAACGTCGCCATCGCATCGTAAGAAATGCTTTGCGGCGCCTCCGAGATGCCCTGGATCATTCCGGTATCCTGCACCGGGAAGAAACCCTTGGGGATCAGGACGTAGAGAATGATGGTGACGGCCAGCGTCAGGATGGCGACCAAGAGCGTCAGCGGCTGGCGATCCAACACCCAATTGAGCGCGCGGCCGTAAAGCGCGATGGTCGAGTTGAAGACGTGTTCGGCCTGAACATCGAAGCGGCTGCGCTCGGCCTCCGGGTGATGACGGATCAGCTTGGCGCACATCATCGGCACCAGCGTCAGCGAGACCACGGCCGATATGACGATGGTGACCGCGAGCGTGATGGCGAATTCATGGAACAGGCGGCCAACGACCTCGCCCATGAACAACAGCGGTATCAGCACGGCGATCAGCGAAATCGTCAGCGAAATGATGGTGAAACCGATCTGCTGCGAGCCTCTCAGCGCGGCCTCGAGCGGATGCATGCCGCCTTCGACGTAGCGGGCGATGTTCTCGATCATGACGATGGCGTCGTCGACCACGAACCCGGTGGCGATGGTCAGCGCCATGAGCGACAAATTATCGAGGCTGAAGCCGAGCAGGTACATCGCTCCCAAGGTGCCGACCAGCGACAGCGGCACCGACAGGCTGGGAATGATGGTGCCGGGCAGCGTGCGCAAGAACAGGAAGATCACCACCACGACGAGGACGACCGCGAGGGCGAGCTCGAATTCGACGTCGGCAACCGAGGCGCGGATGGTCACGGTGCGGTCGCTGAGCACGCCGACATCGACCGCCGCCGGAAGGGTGGAAACGATGCGCGGCAGCAAGGTTTTGATCCGGTCGACCACCTCGATGATGTTGGCGCCGGGCTGCCGCTGAACGTTGAGAATGATCGCCGGCGTGGTATTCGCCCACGCGCCGAGTTTGATGTTCTCGGCGCCGCTGACGACGTTTGCCACATCGGAGAGCCGAACCGGGTTGCCGTTGCGATAGGCAATCACGGTGTTGGCATATTGCGCGGCGTTGACGATCTGGTCGTTGGCGTTGATCGTTGTGGCTTGGGCCGGGCCGTCGAAGTTTCCCTTCGGCGTGTTGACGTTGAAGTTGCCGACCGTGGTGCGGACGTCGTCTATGTTCAGGCCGTAGGCGGCAAGCGATTGCGGATTGAATTGGATGCGCACCGCGGGCCGATGGCCGCCGCTGATGCTGACAAGCCCGACGCCGTTCATTTGCGATATCTTCTGCGCCAGCCTGGTCTCGCTTAGATCCTCCAGATCGGTCAGCGACATGGTCTTCGACGTCACCGCCAGCGTCAGGATCGGCGCATCGGCCGGGTTGATCTTGGCGTAGACCGGCGGAATCGGCAGGTCGCTCGGCAGCAGATTGTTCGCCGCGTTGATGGCGGCCTGAACCTCTTGCTCGGCGACGTCGAGGCTGAGCTCGAGGCTGAACTGAAGGGTGATGATCGACGCGCCGGCGGAGCTTGCCGATGTCATCTGATTCAATCCCGGCATTTGACCGAGCTGTCGCTCGAGCGGGGCCGTGACTGACGACGTCATCACTTCCGGACTGGCGCCTGGATAGAAGGTCTGGACCTGGATCGTCGGATAGTCGACCTCAGGCAAGGTCGACAGCGGCAGAAAGGTATAGGCGACCAAGCCGGACAGCATGATCGCCGCCATCAGCAGCGTCGTTCCGACCGGGCGCAGAATGAAGGGTTCGGAGACGTTCATCGCATCGCTTCATCGTCACGCAAAATCTTGACCGAATTTGCGCGCGCCGCCCCGCGGCTGCTATTGGCTCCCGCTATTGCGCCCATTTTGCGAATGATCCTGCCGGTGAGACTGAGCGTCCGGAGCGGCAGCGCCCGTTGTCGGCGCGAGACTCGCGGGCTGGGTGGTAGTCGGCGGCGGTGCCGTCGTCGGCGCGGGACTCGAGGGTTGGGTGGTAGTCGGCGGTGGTGCCGTCGTCGGCGCCGTAGCCGCCTGGCCGGCGGCGGGGATCGTGACGCGCGCTCCGTCGCGCAAGCGGTCGGTGCCGTCGACCACGACCCGCTCGCCTGCCGACAGCCCCGACGTGACCGCGGCCATCGGACCGTCGGTCGGGCCGAGCTTGATCGGCCGCACCGACACCGTGTTGTCGGCGTTGACGACGTAGACATAGGCGCCGGGCGCGCCGCGCTGGATGGCCGCGGTCGGCACCGTGACGACATCGTTGAGCGTCTTCACCAGCAATTGAACGTTGACGAATTGATTGGGAAACAACGCATAGTCGGCATTATCGAACTGCGCGCGCACTTTGACGGTGCCGGTGGTGGTATCGATCTGGCTGTCGAGCGCAGTGACACGGCCGGTGGCCAGCAACTTGACGTTCGCACGGTCATACGCCGAAACCAGGAACGTGCCCCCGGCGTTGAGTTGCGGCACGATATCCGGCAGATCGTCCTCGGGAATCGGGAAGATCACCGTAATCGGCTGCAACTGGGTCACCACCGCGATGCCGGTGCTGTTGCTCGTCTGCACGTAATTGCCCGGATCGACTAGGCGAAGGCCGACACGGCCGGTCACCGGCGAAACGATGTGGCAGTAGATGATGTTCAGCTTCTGCTGATCGACCTGCGCCTGATCGAGCTTCACCGTGCCCTGGTATTGCTGCACGATGTAGACTTGGTCCTCATATTGTTGGCGCGCTATCGAATTCTGCTCGGCTAGTTTCTGGTAGCGCACAAGATCGACCTGGGCCTGGGCGAGCAGGCCTTGATCGTGCGCCAGCTGACCTTCGTATTGGGCTTGTTGGAGCTGATAGGGTCGGGGATCGATCTGCGCCAGAAAGTCGCCTTTCTTGACCGTCTGTCCTTCAGTAAACCCGACTTCCATGAGTTGACCGTCGATTTGCGTTTGCACGGTGACGGTGGCGATCGGCGTCACGGTTCCGAGCGCGTTGACGATGACGCGGATATCGCCCTGGCCGATCGTTGCAACGCCGACCGACTGCGCCGCCGCTTGCTGACTGCGTCCGCCGGCGGCCGGCTGCCCGGTATGGAGGGCACGGAAGATCAGATACGCGCCGACAACCACCCCAATCAGGACGATCAGCCCAACGATGATGCGGCCTTTGCGGCTGGTCGGGCTCTCGATGACCGGCAGCGGCACGGTTCGGCGAAGGTCCGGCGCCGCTTCGTCGTCGGTTCTGCGCGTTCGTTCGTCCATCGGTGCGTCCGTCAACCCATTTTAGCCGGTATATAACGGGAACCGGCACGCCTCGCCTAATGAAAATTCGCTAATGCGACCGCGAGTTGCCTCACGAAGACGCGTGGCGCTGCAAAGCAGTGAAGCCCGGCCGATTGACCGGCGGCCGGCACCCTGCCCGATTTCATTGAGATCGCAAGCTAAATCAAGGATTTGCAGGACTTGCGGGTTGTCCAAACAAGCCGCCGCTCCGATTCGGGGGAAGTTGCGGCAGCAACGAGAAGTCTTTGACCAGCTCCTTTTTAGTGGGCAGCAGCACATTGTCCCAGCCGCCGCCGAGGTTCTCGATCAGGCTGACGCTGGCAAGGAAAAGGTTCTGCCGGATAGTCAACTCCGCCTCCTCGTCGGCAAGCAACGTGATTTCTGCCGTCACCACGGTGGTAAACGCTGCCGTCCCTGCCTGAAATTGATTCAAATAGACGTTCACGGCTTCTCGCGCGTCCTTGACTGCCTTCTGCTGCACCGCGAGCTGCCGCGTCAGGAGACGGATCGCGACGAGCTGATCCTCCACGCCTTGAAACGCCGTCAGCACCGTCTGCCGATAATTGGCGACGCTCTGCCAGTAAGCGGCGCGTGCGGCGTCGACCTGCGCGCCGCGCAATCCGCCTTCGAACAAGACTTGGGCGCCTGCCGCGCCGAGAGACCACACCTCATTGGCGACATTGAACGGCAGCGGAGTGCCGCCGCTAAATTGCAAAAGCCCGGAGAGACTGATGTCCGGAAAATACGCTGCCACCGCGACGCCGATCAGGGCATTTTCCTGCTGCATGGTTCTCTCGGCAGCGGCGACGTCGGGCCGCCGCTCGAGCAATGACGAAGGAACCGCGATTGGAATTTTCGGAATGCCGCCGGTGAGCAGGTGCGGCGCGATCGTCAGCTCGGCCGGCGGCCGGCCGATCAACATGGCGATGGCGTGCTCGTATTGCGCGCGTTGCACGCCGACATTGATCTCCTGCGCTTCGGTGGTAAACACCTGCGCTTCCGCAGTGGCCACGTCAGCGGCCGTACAGCAAGTAGAACCGGGGGCACCATAGCCGGCGTTGAATTGGTTGCGCACGATGTCGAGCGTCTTTTTGTATTCTTTGACCGTGCGATCGAGCAGGTCGTGCAAGGAATCTGCCGCGCGAAGATTGAAATAGGCGGCGGCGAGCAGCGCCTGCTGAGAAAGCTTAGCATAGTCGAGATCGGCCTTACTGGCTTGCGCGGCGGACGTGTTGCTCTCGATTTGTCGCCGGACCTTGCCCCAAACGTCGAGGTCCCAGGTGCCCGTGAGTTGCGGCACGTAGGACGTGGTCGCGATCGGGACGCCGACACCGCTCACCGCCGCTCCTTGGCCCATTCGGGTGGCGTTGTAACTCGCCGTCACCACCGGGAACAGTGCGGCTTGCGCCTCGCGGATGAGAGCGCGGGCCTGCTCGTAGGCGGCGGCGTTGGCCGCCACAGTCTGGTTTGAGATTTCGACCTGTTTGATGAGAAGCGCAAGCTTCGGGTCGTGGTAGAGCGCCCACCAGTCACTGCGGCCGGGCCCGTCGCTGGGAGTGGCGACCTTCCAGCCTTTGAGCTCCTTGTAGTGCGTCGGCGTGGGAGCTGCCTCGGGCAAATAATCGGGCCCGACGGTACAACCGGTCACCGCGAACGTTACGATTAACGCGAGGCAGCAGACCTGTGTGCGTGAAAACGCTCCGCGTCGCACCTCACCGCTTCCATTCCAGCCAGCATGGGCCAACGCAACCACTGCCGAAATCCGTCGCTGTTTGCCCCGGAACAGAACGATGCGCGCCAAGTCCCGCTGCGCTCTGCCCAGCGTTACCTCAATAAATGCCCGCTTGGTGCGACCCCTGGCCCCCAGCGATCGCGTTAACCATAACCATGCCCCACGCCTTAGTGAATATCAACACTGCGCCGGCGTGGCGGGGCCGATACGATCTTTTCGCGGGACGATGTGCTGTTCGGGCGACAGTTCGCGGCTGTGCCGTCGCAAGCGGCAAGGGGTCGCGCGCTCGATGTAACGCGGGTGCGATCGGCTTTGACCGCGCCCTGACACGCTGAATTGTCATGCGCCAGCGATGTGAAGAGCCTATCCTGAGAAACCATCGCTTGCGTTACGGCGGCGTGGATATGCCGCCGCCCGGCGCTCGCGTCCGCAGGAGGTGAAAATGCCCTACACGTTCACCCTGACCACGACAATTCCGGCTTCCCCGGAGGAAATCTACCGAGCGTGGCTCGATAGTCTCGCCCATTCCGAGATGACAGGCGGTGCGGCGAACATGTCCGAGCAGCTCGGCGCCGAAGTCTCGGCCTGGGACGGTTATATCAGCGGCCGCAATCTCGAATTGGTCCCGGGCGAGCGCATCGTGCAGTCGTGGCGCACGAGCGAATTTGCCGACGAGCACGGCGACTCGGTGATCACGATCCTGCTTGAGGAAGCAGACGAGGGGACTTTGTTGACGCTCGAGCACAGCAATGTGCCGGACGAACAGCGCAGCTACGAAGAGGCCGGCTGGCAAGAGAACTATTTCGAGCCGATGGTGGCCTATTTTACCGGGCGCAAGCGAGAAACCGCCGCAACGTCGCCGGCGAAAGCTGCGCCCAAAACTGCGCCCAAAACTGCGCCCAAGCGTGCAACCAAGACGGCGCGCAACGCCAAGCGCTCAACCGGCGCAAAATCAAAGCGCGCGGCGCCACGGGCGAAGGCTGCGCCAAGCAAGCGCAAAGGCAAGGGTCGGGGGAAGACCCGCCGCGCGGCTGCCGCGGCGCCCACGCGCAAACGCGTCAAGCCGGCTAAGCGCAAGTCCGGCCGCGGCAAACGGCGCTAGCGACGTTCCGGCACGCCCAAAGGGCGCGGCGCTTACCGGAACTCCGTTCGGCCTTGGGCCGCGCGCTTGCGCGTGGCCGGCACCGGGGCCGGCTGCGGCTGGCTGAATGGACCGAACAGGCGCGAGAAGAAGTTCTGCCCGCCGCCGCCGTAATAGTCCGGCATGGCGAGCGCCTCGCGGCGAACCGCGTTCTCTCTGCGCTCGACCGGAATGTCCGCAACCTTGCGTTCGCGTTCGTCGCCTTTGAGGATCGCCAGCAAGGTTTTGTCGCGGCCGTAGATATCCTCGCGGAATTCGAGCTTGCCTTGCTCGTCGACGAAAGCGGTCTGGTAGGTCAGGTGGACGGGGACGAAGGTCGGGAACGAAATATCCACTTCGCCGCTACCGAACATCTTGCGGATGCGGTCCTCCGTATAGCCATCACGCGGGCGCACGAGCGACAGCAGCACCTCGGCATATCGCACCGGATCCTGCACCCGCATGCAGCCATGACTGAATGCCCGCCTGTCGAGTGCGAACAAATGCTTGTCCGGCGTGTCGTGCTGATACACCAGGAACTTGTTGGGGAAATTGAAGCGCAACCGGCCGAGTGCGTTCTTGTCGCCCGGCGGCTGCGAAATGTGCACCGTTCCATCCGGATTGGTACTGACCTTGAGCCCCATGCGCTCAAGCACCGTGGGGTCTTGTTGCAGCGCCGGAAGATATTCGTGGGCGACGATCGAGGGCGGCACATTCCAGGTCGGGTTGACCGTGATGTATTTCATCTCCGCGGTCATGATCGGCGTCGGCATCGCCGGCTTGCCGTCGACGATTTTCGTCTTCCACATCTGCTTGCCGTCGTGCATCACCCGCAGCGTGAAATCGGGAAGATTGACCATCACGTAGGTCTTGCCGAGATCGTGCGGCATCCACCGCAGGCGTTCCATATTGGCGAGGATGACGTCGGTCGGCCGGTCGGGCCGGCGACCGTTGAGCGCTTCAACCGTCGCCGCTGTGAGCGTGCCGGTGGCCTTGAGCTCGTGCTCCTGCTGGAACTTCTTCACCGCCTCGGCCAGCGGCTTGTCGTAGGTGTCGCCGTCGCCGGCAACGCCGAGCCGCTCGCGTAAGGGCAGCACCCGCTCGTCCTGCATGCCGACTTTGAGCGCCGCGCCATTGGCGATCGGCGTCTTGCCGCCGTCGTTCTTGCCGGCGCGAAGTTCGGCGAGCTTTGCCTTGAGCGCGACGTAGGCCGGAAATTGTGGCTCGTAGCTGGCGAGCGCTTCGCCGACGTCCTGGGCCTCCGCCAGCTTCGCGAGCACTTCGGCCGGGTCCGGCGGCTTCCGGTCATAGTAGATGTCGCCGCTCACGCGCGACCAATGCACGCGACCCATCTGCGCGTGATGCGCGTAAGTGATGACCGAACCGGTCAGCTTGATCTCTGCTTCCGCAAGCGCCGCCGGATCGCTCAATGAAGCGAAATTCGGGACCGGGTAGTCGGCGGGATCGAGGCCGTCGGCGTAAACTTGACCGAGATAGGCGATCGCCGCGTGGCTGCGCTCGTTCGCCTTGCCGTCGGTAATCCACAGCGGCGCATAGTTGCGCGCGGCATAGAACGCATCGACGGACGTTCTTTCCTTTTTGCCGGCAAGGATGCGATCGAATTTGCCGTTGGCGAGCTCGCGTAATTGTTCAACGATTGCCGCGTCGGCCTCGACGACGGGATTGGGAGCCGCGGTTGCCGCGGATTCGCTCGGCGGCGCAGCAGCTGGTGCAGCCGGCGCGGCCACCGAAGTCGTCGGAGCAGCACCCTCACCAGCCGCGGCCGGGGTTTCCGGCTTCGTCGGCGGGACCTCGGTAACGGCCGGGGCTGCGGGTTGCCCCGGCGTTTCGCTCGGATTCGGGGTCGACGCGGGCGGCGTCACAGCGGCTGCCGCCGGCTGATCGGTCGGTTGCTCAGGCGTCGCCGTTGCGGGTTGTATGGCAGCTGCCGCAGGCTGATCGGCCGACTGGTCCGGTTTTGCGGCTGCGGGCGGCACCACCGCGGCTGCCGCTGGCTGATCGGTCGGTTGTCCGGTCGGTTGTTCAGGTGTCGCCGCTGCGGGGGGTACGGCGGCCGCCGGCTGATCGGTTGACTGGTCCGGCTTCGGCGTTGCCGGCGGTACCGCGTCTGCCGCGGGCTGATCGGCCGGTTGTTCGGGCTTCGCTATTGCGGCCGGCGCGGGGGATTGGTTGGCCAAATCGGCCGGCTTGGCGGGTTGCGCGGCTTGGCCCCCGAGGGCCGCCACATTTGCCATGCCCGGTGCCTGGGCAGCGGTATTGAGGTCTACCCCTGACTTCGGTTCCGCCAGCGCGCCGCCTGCGGCGGCCGATAGCATAAGAATAACGGCGGTCGAGGCGAAAAAACGGACGCCAGGCATTGCAAGTTCTCCTTTAGAGCCCGCGATAGCGCGGTCGCACAGCTCTTACGTGGATTGGGTGACTATGTTCCCAACCTCACCGTCTTTGCGGACTGAGTCCGATTGCGCGTTACCTTACGTGAGCCGTATAGACTTGTCCTGTGTCAGCCGTCACACATCGGCGTCGAATTGCGCAATTTTCCGTGGCTGTCGCTCTGCGGACACGCCCTCCGCTTCGCGACCGCCCCCGTTGAGACCAAGCGCTTCTAGTTTTCGATAGAGTGTCGAGCGGCCGATATGCAGCCGGCGCGCCACCTCCGACATTTGGCCGCGGTAGTGGGTAACAGCATACCGGATAAGGTCGGTCTCGATCTCTTCGAGCGGGCGCACGTCGCCGGCGGCATTGAGCAAGGGGAGAGCGTCGACCAGGGCTGCTGGGGAGCTGGCAGGCGCGATCGCCGGGGCGTCGTCAAACGGACTTGGGGCGGCCGGGGGCTCATGAGGGTCGTCCGCCGGCGGCGCTGCAGCTTCGTCATGGACCGGGTCCGGGACCGGCAGCGATATCTGGGCCGCGATCTGGGGGAATTCGGCAATGCCGATGGTGTCGGCTTCGGCCAGCACCACGGCGCGGAACACTGCGTTTTCGAGTTGCCGGATGTTGCCCGGCCAGTGGAACGCGGTGAGGAGCCGCAGCGCCTCGGGCGTGATCAGGCGGATACGCTTACCTTCCTCCGCCGCCAGGAGCGCCAAAAAGTGTCGGGCCAATGCAGGGATATCCGCCGGTCGGTCCCGCAGCGGCGGTACCGTGATCGGAAACACATGCAGCCGGTAGAACAGATCCTCGCGGAAGCGGCCCTGTTTCACGTCGGCGATCAGGTCGCGATTGGTCGCCGACATGAGCCGGACATCGACCTTGATCGGCCGCCGGGCGCCGACGGTCTCGACCTCCCCTTCCTGGATGGCGCGCAAGAGCTTGACCTGCGCCGCCGGCGGCAATTCGCCGACCTCGTCAAGAAACAGCGTGCCGCCCGAAGCCTCGACGAACTTGCCGACATGGCGTTCGGTCGCTCCGGTGAAGGATCCTTTCTCGTGGCCGAATAGGATCGACTCGATCAGGTTTTCCGGCATGGCGCCGCAGTTCACCGCGACGAACGGTTTGCTCCGCCGCTCGCCGGAGCCGTGGATGGCGCGCGCAATCAGCTCCTTGCCGACGCCGGTTTCGCCGGCGATCAGCACCGGGATGTTCGAAGCCGCGGCCTTCTCCGCCATGCGCAGGACCGCATGCATGGCGGGGCTCTTGGTGATGAGGTCGGCAAAACCAAGCGTGCCGGATCGGCTGTGCTTGATGCGATTAAGCTCGCCTTCCAGCGCGCTGGTGTTAAGCGCGTTGCGCAGGCTGACTTGCATGCGCTCGGCCCCGACCGGTTTGACGACGAAATCGACGGCGCCGGCGCGCATGGCGGAGACGACGTTGTCGATGCCGCCGTGCGCCGTCTGCACGATTACCGGCACGGTGATGCCAGCTTGGCGCAATCGGGCAAGTACGCCGAGACCATCGAGGTTCGGCATCACCAAATCGAGGATCATGCCGTCGATCCGCGCGCCGTCGGATCCGGCGAGCAGCGTCAGCGCGGCATCGCCGTTGTCGCGGGTGACGACCTCGTAGCCGAATTTCTGCAGCATGCCCTCGAGCAGCCGGCACTGCACCGGATCGTCGTCGACGACGAGGATGGCCATTGAACCCTCGGGTGACCGCTCAAGGCGGCACGGTGTGTCGTTTCGGGGCACTCTGGCCGACGGTACTTAAAGGGGTGTTAACCCGGTCGCGGCGCCACAGGCTCGGCTAGTGGTTGCCGTAATCGCCCGCCGCGCAAATTACTGCTTGCATTTTTACCCGCCGCGCTCGGCCAACACGGCGGCGAACGTCCGCGCAAAGGTGTGCGCGTCGCCGGGCCAGCGCGCCGACACATAATTGCCGTCGCGCACGACAAAGGCCGAGCGGTCGTCGTCGAAGGTGTCGCGCGCCATGCCGCTTGTTTTCTGGCGGTAGTCGGAAGCGTCGGCAGGCACGTCGAGAAAGTCTTCAGGGCGAGCCAGTGCGCGCGTGACTTCCCGCTGCACCGACATGTAGCCGACGGGCTGTCCAGGCCCGTCAACATAGGTGCGGTAATAATTCGGATCCCAGAAGCGGACGATCCGCCCGACTTGCCAGCCGGCGCGCTCCAGCGCCCAGGTCAGCGCCGTGGTCCGCCGGCCGAAGAGGACGGAGCGGCTGCCGTCGGCGGTGCGGCTTCGTGCGGCGAGCAACACGCCATGACAAATCGCCGCCACCGGCAGTCCCGCGGCAAAAAATTGGGCCACGAGCTTCTGCAACACGTCGCTCTCGAGGTATTGCCGCATGCCGCGCGCGCGATGGCCACCGGGAAGGAGGAGTCCATCGAAGCCGGGAACGCCGGCTTGCCGCCAAGACAAGGGGGCTTTGTATGCCGGGTCCTGCTGCATTTGCGCATAGGCCTGCCGCGCATCTGCGTTGGCCCGCATCAGTCTGCCGATGGCGGTGAGACGGTTCAGCCCGGGCAGGAAGCCCCAGGGGTCGAGGCCCTGCCCGGTGATCATCATGTCGTCGGCCTCTCCGGGGCGGCCATCGGGCGTAGCGAAGGTGACGGCGTGGCCTAGCCGTTTCAGCACGCTCCAGCTGACAGCGACCTCGGTTGGATCGAAATCCCGGCTCGGAATCGGAATGAAGACGTTCGCCACGGCAACCTCCGCCCATGCGCCGGAGTTGAGGGCCTGTGCTTCCGTCTCCGGCTCGTTCCTCCGCCCAGCTTATTCGCAGGCCGCGTCAATTCGAGGCGGTCTTGCGAGGGCCTTAGTAGTGCGCCACATGAGTGGCGGTCAGAACCCGCCAGCGTATGCTCCGTTCGCAAAAAATGTCCAAGAAAATGTCGAAGAAAATCGCCGCCAGGCGGCCGACCGGAAGACGGCCGGCCGGTACAAAAGCCGCGCGCGCGGCATTGCCGGAGTGGAATCTCAACGACCTTTATTCCGGCCTTGACGATCCGGCGATCGCGCGCGATTTGGAGCGCGCCGACGCCGAGTGCGTCGACTTCGAGAATAGGTATAAAGGCAAGCTTGCCGATCTGGCGCGCTCGGCGGAAGCCGGCGCCGCGCTCGCGGAGGTGGTGCGCCGTTACGAGGCGATCGACGATCTCATGGGCCGCCTCGGCTCCTATGCCGGGCTCCTGCACGCCGGCAACACCGTCGAGCCGGCGCGCACCAAGTTTTACGGCGATGTACAGGAGCGGCTGACGGCGGCCTCCACGCACCTTCTGTTCTTCTCGCTCGAGCTCAACCGCATCGACGACGCGCTCATCGAAGCGGCGATGCAAGATCCTGCGCTGGGCCATTATCGGCCGTGGCTGGAAGACGTCCGCCGCTACCGGCCGTACCAGCTTGAAGATCGCGTCGAGCAGTTGTTTCACGAAAAGTCGATGACGGCGAGCACCGCTTGGAACCGGCTGTTCGATGCGACCATCGTCAACCTGCGCTTCAAGGTTCAAGGCAAGACGTTGGCCATCGAGCCGACGCTGAACCTGCTGCAGGACCGCTCCGGCGCCAAGCGCAAGGCCGCCGCGCAAGCGTTGGCGCACACGTTCAAGAATAATGTGCAGCAATTCGCGCTCATCACCAATACGCTCGCCAAGGACAAGGAAATCTCCGACCGCTGGCGCGGCTTCGCCGATATCGCCGACGCGCGCCATCTGGACAATCGGGTCGAGCGCGAAGTGGTCGATGCGCTGGTTGCCGCCGTGCGCGCCGCCTATCCGCGGCTGTCGCACCGCTATTATGCGCTGAAGGCGAAATGGTTCGGCAAAAAGCGGCTGCCATACTGGGACCGTAATGCGCCGCTGCCGCAGGTGCCGGCCCGCACGGTGAGCTGGACCGAGGCCAGGAACACGGTGCTCACCGCCTACGGCGCGTTCTCGCCGAAAATGGCGGCCATCGCCGAGCGCTTCTTCGACGACCGCTGGATCGATGCGCCGGTGCGCCCGGGCAAGGCGCCGGGCGCGTTTGCGCATCCGACGACACCGTCGGTGCACCCTTACGTGCTGCTCAACTACCAGGGCAAGCCGCGCGACGTGATGACGCTGGCGCATGAGTTAGGCCACGGCGTGCATCAGGTGCTGGCCGCGCCGAACGGCCCACTCATGGCGCCGACCCCGCTTACGCTGGCGGAGACCGCGAGCGTGTTCGGCGAGATGCTGACCTTCAAGAAACTCCTTGCCGCCACCGGCGACAAGAAAGAGCGCAAGGCGATGCTCGCCGCCAAGGTCGAGGACATGATCAACACGGTGGTGCGGCAGATCGCGTTCTATACGTTCGAGCGCGCCGTCCACACCGAACGCAAAAGCGGCGAATTGACCGCCGACCGCATCGGCGAATTATGGGTCGAGATCCAGCACGAAAGCCTCGGGCCCGCGATCGAGATAAAACCCGGCTACGAGACGTTCTGGGCCTATATCCCGCATTTCATCCACTCGCCGTTCTACGTCTATGCCTATGCGTTCGGCGATTGCCTGGTGAATTCGCTCTATGCCGTCTACGAGCACGCGGCCGAGGGTTTTGCCGAACGCTATCTCACCATGCTGTCGGCCGGCGGCACCAAGCATTACTCCGAACTGCTCGCTCCCTTCGGCCTCGACGCCCGCGATCCGACGTTCTGGCAGGGCGGCCTCGGCGTTATCGAGCGGCTGATCGGCGAGTTGGAATCGCTTTGAGGGGCTCTAGCAGCTAAGCTGGCCCATGCCCACCGACCGCGAAAAGAACCGTTTCTCCGCCCGTGCGGCGCGCTATGCGCGCGTCGGCGCCAATGTCGGCGGCGTGGCGGCGCGCTATGCCGGCCGGCGCTTTCTCGGCGGCGAGGCCGACCGCGCCGGCGAGGCGTCGGCGCTCGCCTCGATGCTCGGCAATCTCAAGGGTCCGCTGATGAAGGTCGCCCAGTTGATGGCGACCATTCCCGATCTCTTGCCGCCGGAATACGCCGCCGAATTGCAGAAGCTGCAAAGCGAAGCCCCGCCCATGGGCTGGGCCTTCGTCAAGCGGCGGATGAGCGCGGAGCTCGGTCCCGATTGGGAGAAAAAGTTCCAGAGCTTCGAACACCGTCCCGCCGCGGCGGCATCGCTCGGCCAAGTGCATCGTGCGCGCTCGCTCGACGGTCAAATACTGGCCTGCAAGTTGCAATATCCCGACATGCAGTCGGCGGTCGAAGCCGACCTGCAGCAACTGCAATGGCTGTTCGCCATCCGCCGCCGCTTTGATACCGCCATCGATACCAGCGAAATCGCCAAGGAGATCGGCGAACGCGTGCGCGAAGAACTCGATTACCTGCGTGAGGCCAAGCACGTCGCGCTGTACCGGAGGATGCTCGACGGCATCGACATCGTCCGCGTGCCGCGGTCCTGGCCGGAGTTGTCGACCGGCCGGCTGTTGACCCTCGATTGGCTCGACGGCAGCCGCATGCTCGCGCACAAGGAAGATCCACTCAAAGTGCGCAACACGCTGGCCACCGCCATGTTCACCGCGTGGTGGTTTCCCTTTAGCAGGTTCGGCGTCATCCACGGCGACCCGCATCTCGGCAATTACACTGTTTTTGCCGCCGACGGAGCCAGTCCGCACAAGACCTCGGGACCCGCGGGCATCAACTTGCTCGATTACGGCTGCATCCGCATTTTTCCGCCGACGTTCGTGCGCGGCGTCGTCGATCTCTATCACGGGCTGCTGCACGGCGACGACGAACTCGTCGTCCACGCCTATGAAACCTGGGGCTTCCGCCGGCTGTCGCGCGATCTCATCGAGACGCTCAACATCTGGGCGCGGTTCATCTACGCGCCGCTGCTTGACGACCGCGTGCGCTCCATCGCCGACGGGGTCAAGCCTTCGGAGTACGGCCGCCGCGAAGCCTACCGCGTGCATCAGGCGCTCAAGCGCAAAGGGCCGGTGACGATACCACGCGAGTTCGTCTTCATGGATCGCGCCGCGATCGGATTGGGTGCGGTGTTTCTGCATCTGCGCGCGGAACTTAATTTCTATCGCCTGTTCAACGAGGCGATCGAGAACTTCGCGATGGATCGCGTCGCGCAGCAGCAACAGGCGGCGCTCGCGGCGGTGGGCTTGTAGACGGGAGAGTCGGCGCCATGGGGAAAATTTGGGCGCGAAAGCCGATCGCGGCACTGCAGGCGGAGGCGGCGGAGCCGGAAGTGCAGGCGCTGACCACGCACGACGGCGTGCCGCTCAAGCGCAGCCTGTCGGCGGTCAACTTGGTCTCGCTCGGCATCGGCGCCATCATCGGCGCCGGTATTTTCGTACTGACCGGGCATGCCGCCGCCGCCAATGCCGGACCGGCGATCACCTTGTCGTTCGTGCTCGGCGCGTTTGCCTGCGCTTTCGCCGGTCTCTGCTACGCGGAAATGGCCTCGACGGTGCCGATTGCCGGCAGCGCCTACACCTACGCCTACGCCACGATGGGAGAACTCGTCGCCTGGATCATCGGCTGGGACCTGATCCTCGAATATGCGCTCGGCGCCACCACGGTCGCCATCGGCTGGTCGGGCTACGTGGTGAGCTTCCTCAAGGATCTCGGCCTCGTCGTTCCGCCTGACTATGCCTCGTCGCCGTTCGCCTACGACGCCGTCGAGCACGCCTGGCATGCGACCGGCGCGCTCCTCAACGTGCCGGCGATGGCGATCATCGCCGGCATTTCCGCGTTGCTGGTCGTCGGCATTCACGAATCCGCCCGGGCCAACAACGTCATTGTCGCGATCAAGCTCGTCATCATCGTCGTGTTCGTCGCCGCCGCCGCGCCGTTTTTCAGCACCGCACACTGGGTGACGGCGGCGAACCCGGAAGGCAGTTTCATTCCGCCGAACCTCGGGCCCGGCCTGTTCGGCCTCAGCGGCATCGTGCGCGGCGCCGCCGTGGTGTTCTTCGCCTATATCGGCTTCGACGCGGTCTCGACGGCGGCGCAGGAGGCGAAGAATCCGAAGCGCGACATGCCGATCGGGATTTTAGGCTCGCTCGCCGTATGCACGGTGCTCTATGTCGCGGTCGGCTTCGTGCTAACCGGCATCGTCGCCTACGACAAGCTCAACGTGCCCGATCCGATCGCGGTGGGCATTGACGCGGTCGGCCTGAGCATCCTGTCGCCGATCATCAAGGTCGGCATCGTGCTGGGGCTCACGTCGGTGATTCTGGTCATGCTGCTGGCGCAGCCGCGGATTTTTTACTCGATGGCGCGCGACGGGCTGCTGCCGCCCGTAGCCGCCATGGTGCACAGCCGGTTTCGCACGCCCTATGTCACCACCATCGTCACCGGTATCGTTGTCATGGTGCTGGCCGGGCTGCTGCCGATTGGGCTGGTCGGCGAACTGGTCAGCATCGGCACCTTGTTCGCTTTTGCCATCGTGTGCCTGGGCGTGCTGGTTCTACGCATCATGGAGCCCGAGCTGTCGCGTCCGTTCAAGACCCCGGCGGTCTATGTCGTCGCGCCGCTGGGCACCGCCTTTTCTTTGTTCCTGATGTTCGGCTTGCCGCTCGACACCTGGGTGCGCTTTGGCGTGTGGTTCGTGATCGGGCTCTTGATCTACGCATTCTACGGCATCAGACACAGCCACGGGGCGGCACAACTGCCGAGCGCGTCACGCGCGTAGCCTTGCTCGCCTTTCCGACCGCCGGGCGACGTGATAGCAGGGCGTAACTTCGGTGCGCGGACAAGCTGATGACCTCGATCTTCGTGGCACGCGGCACGGCGCAGGCGATCCCGATCTGGTTCGTCGCCGCGGCGAGCTATCCGGAGCTGCGCGAGCGGCTGGAACCCGAGGTCCGCGCTTTTGCCGATGCGGCGGGCTTCGAGCCCAAGCCCGGCCGGCACCTGCTGCTGCCGGGCAGGACCGGACTCAGCGGCGTGTTGTTCGGGTTGGAAGCCGCCGACGAGGCCAAGGACCTGTTCCGCCCCGGGCTGCTGCCGCAGCACTTGCCGGACGGCGTCTACCGGTTTGCCAACGATCCGCATGACGCAAGGCTTGCCGCGCTCGCTTTCGCGCTCGGCTCGTACCGCTTCACGCTCTACCGCAAGGCCGAACGGCGTCAGGTCAGGCTGGAACTGGCGCAGAGCATCGATCGCGACGATCTCGATCGCACCGTCGAAGCGGTGACGCTGGCGCGCGATCTGATCAACACGCCGGCGAACGACATGGGTCCGGCGGAGCTTGAGGCGGCGGCGCGTTCACTGGCCGCGCGCCACGGCGCCGACATCCAGGCGACGGTCGGCAACGATCTTTTGGCGGAGAATTTTCCGCTGATACATGCCGTCGGCCGCGCGTCGGAACGGGCGCCGCGGCTTATCGAACTGAAATGGGGCGAGAGGGAGCATCCGCGGGTCGCGCTGGTCGGCAAGGGCGTGTGCTTCGACTCCGGCGGTCTCGACATCAAGCCCGAGAGCGCGATGCTCTTGATGAAGAAGGACATGGGCGGAGCGGCGAGCGTGCTGGCGCTCGCGCACATGATCATGGACCGCGGCCTGAAAGTCCGGCTGACGGTGTTGATCCCGGCGGTCGAGAATTCGATTTCCGGCGCCGCGTTCCGGCCGCGCGATGTCTATCCGTCGCGCAAGGGACTGACCGTCGAAGTCGGCAATACCGATGCCGAGGGGCGGCTGGTTCTGGCCGACGCGCTGGCGCTCGCCGACGAAAGCGCGCCGGAACTGTTGATCGACATGGGCACGCTGACCGGCGCGGCGCGCGTGGCGTTGGGGCCCGACGTGCCGCCGTTCTATACCGCCGACGAGAGCCTCGCCGCGGCCCTGGCACGCCACGCCGCGACGGAAAACGATCCGCTGTGGCGGCTGCCGCTCTGGCAGCCTTACGATGCGCTGCTCGACTCCAAGGTTGCCGATTTGAACAACGTCAGCAGCGGCAACTTTGCCGGCTCGATCCTGTGCGCGCTGTTCCTCAAGCGTTTTGTCGAGGCGGCTACCGCGTGGCTGCACATCGACATCTACGCCTGGACGCCTGCGGCGAAGCCGGGCCGGCCGGAAGGCGGCGAATGCCAGGCGGCGCGTGCGCTTTATGCGCTCCTTGCCGAGCGCTACGGCTAAGCGGCCCACGGCAATGCGCGCCTTCGATCCTCGCGTCACCCCGGCCCGCGCCGATCTCGCGGCGAAAGAACTCGAAGGTAAAGTGGCGGCGGCGCGCTACGTTGCCGGCCAGCTCTACGAAGTCATCGAGCCGCAGGCGCCCTTGCGCGGCGAACCCAGCCATGACGCGCCGCTCCTGACCGAGGCGCTCAAAGGCGAACGCGTCACGATCTACGAAAAGAATGACGAAGGCTGGGCCTGGGGGCAACTTGCTGCCGACGGCTATGTCGGCTGGCTCTCCGCCAATGCGCTGGCGCCGCCCGGCGCGCCGCCGACGCACAAGGTGGCGGCGTTGCGGACCTTGGTCTTCCCGGGGCCCTCGATCAAGCTGACGCCGCGCGAAGCGTTGCCGCGCGGCGCGCGCGTTGCCGTCGCGCGCCGCGAAGGGCGCATGGCGGTGACGCCATCCGGCGGCTATGTGCCGGCGGCGCATCTGGCGCCGATCGACGTCTACGAAACGGATTTCGTCGCCGTCGCCGAGCGCTTTTTTGGCGTGCCCTATCTGTGGGGCGGCAAGACCATGCTCGGTCTCGATTGCTCTGGCCTTGTGCAGATCGCGCTAGCGGCTTGCGGCATTTCCTGCCCGCGCGACAGCGACATGCAGGAAGAGGCGCTGGGCACGCCGCTCGCCGCGGTCGCCGATCGTTCCGATCTGCAACGCGGCGATCTCGTGTTCTGGACAGGTCACGTCGCCATCGTCCGCGACCGCGCCACCTTCCTCCACGCCAACGCCTTCCATATGGCGGTCGCTATCGAACCGATCGGCGACGCCATCGCCCGCATCCGCGGCGCCGGCGGCGGGATCACCGGCGTGCGGCGGCTCGCGCTGTGAAGGTCAGTTTAGGAACTCAACCCGACCATTGTCGAGATCGTAGCGCGCCGCCATCACCTTGACTTTCTTTGCTTTGATCAGATGCGAAACGATTTCGCTTTTGGTTGCAACTTTTGCAGCTGTTCGTTTCGCGCTTTCGCGAACCGTATTATCCACAAAATCGCCGGGCTGTCCGCGAACGGCCTTCGCGGCGGGAACGATGGCATTGACCATGGGACCGATCGAGCCGGGAAATTTCTCGTGCTTCTCAACAACCGCGCAAGCGGCAGCAACGGCCCCGCATTTTTCATGACCCATGACGACAACGAGGGGAATGCCGAGATGTTCGGCTCCGTATTCAATGGTTCCCATGGTCGCTGTATCAACCATGTTACCCGCGTTGCGGCCGACGAATATCTCGCCGAGACCGAGTCCGCCAAACAGCAGCTCAGGTGGAACGCGGCTGTCGGAACAAGTGATAATCGTTGCCCATGGCATTTGCGCCTTTGCAACGCCCTCGCGCTGCTTTAGGAGTTCAACGGCGCAGAGCTGAGGAGCGCCGACATATTTCTCGTTGCCGGCTCTCAGCTTGGCGAACGCTTCGTCTGCGCTAACGCTCGTTGTTGCAGCACCCGCCGCAAAAGAGCGACGCGGGACGAAAAAGCCGGTCGCCGCGATTCCCGCCGCCGATAGCGACAGAAATTTGCGACGGTTAAACGTGAGTCTATCGCAGTCAAAGCACATTGACCGGGCCTCCTTGTTTTTGCTCTATCGTCATTCGTACCACACGATACACGCAGCGATATGAAATAGGTAAGACAATCCGGCGCCGACAAAACGCGCCTCATCATCAATTCGAAGAGTAGACTGGCGCCCGGGGCCGCATTCCTCCTGGCGCACCGGTAAATGACGGTCTAAGCTCATCGACACGCAACGGTACAGCGGCGCCAAGAGCCGGTGCATGTCTGACTATAGGCAATCCCAGGGGAGCGTCATGCGAACTTCGGCACTTGTCGGAATTGCGACTGCGGCCGTGGCCGCTGTCGCGGTAACAGCAACTCTGCTGCCGCGGGCTCGCGCCGAGTCGCCGGTCGAACGCGGCAAGTATCTGGTCGTCCTTGCCGGATGCAACGATTGCCACACGCCGGGATTTTTCTTCGGTAAACCGGATATGGCGAAATACCTCGGCGGCTCCGATGTGGGTTTCGAGATTCCGGGTCTGGGCGTGTTTCCCGGCAGGAATATCACGCCGGACAAGGAGACCGGGATCGGCAACTGGTCCACGGAACAGATCGCGACCTCGTTGACTACGGGAAAGCGGCCGGATGGCCGCATGCTGGCGCCGATCATGCCCTACCACTCGTTCTCCTATCTGACGACAGAGGACGTAGCGGCCATTGTCGCCTTTCTCCAAAGCATACCGCCTGTCAAGAATCAGGTCGCCGGACCCTTCGACCCGGGCCAAAAAGTATCGATCTTCACGTTCAGGATTCTCCCGCCCGGCGAGACTGCCGCGGCGGCGCCGAAGTAGGTTCATCGACATCGCGTGAGCTGGAAGCATTGCGCCCGACTCGCGCGATGGAAGAAAGCGTGCGTCACTGCGCCACCACGCCGGCCGGCGCGGTTTCCAGATTGAATGCAGCCGCAAACAGCGCCCGCGTATAATCGCTCTTCGGGTTTTTGAACAAGTCGGCGGCGGCGCCGGCCTCCACCACCTTGCCCTGCTGCATCACCACCAGCCGGCTTGCCAGCGCGGCGACGACCCGCAGGTCGTGCGAGATGAACAGATAAGTGAGATTGCGGCGCTTCTGCAGGCTGCGCAACAGATCAACCATCTGCGCCTGGATCAGCATGTCGAGCGCGCTGGTCGGTTCGTCGAGCACGATGAAGGTTGGCTCCAGCACGATCGCGCGCGCCACCGCGATGCGTTGCCGCTGGCCGCCGGAAAATTCATGGGGAAAGCGAAAGCGCGTGGCGGGATCGAGCCCGACGTCGTTCAGCGCCCGCACGACGCGCGCGTCGCGTTCGTGCTCCGGCATGTCCGGATGGTGGACGTTGAGACCCTCGCGGATGATCTCGGCGATCGACATCCGCGGCGACAGCGAGCCGTAGGGGTCCTGGAAGACGATCTGCATGTCGCGGCGGAATGGACGCATTTGCTTGAAGCGCAGGCCCTGCAACGCGTGGCCCATGAAGACGATCGGCCCCGCCGAGGAGATCAGGCGCAGGAGGGCAAGCCCAAGCGTGGTCTTGCCGGAGCCGGATTCGCCGACGACGCCGAGTGTTTCGCCTTTGCGCAGCTCGATGCTGACGCCGTCGACGGCCTTGATGTGGCCGACCACCTTGCGCAACAAGCCGCGCTTGATCGGGAACCACACTTTCAGATCGGTCGCTTGCAGCATCACCGGCGCGTCGGGTTGCGGCGGCGCCGGATCTGGCTTCGGCTCGGCGGCCAGTAGGGCGCGCGTGTAGGGATGCTCGGGCGACGTGAAGACGCGCTCGACGGCGCCCTGTTCGACGATCTTGCCCTCCTTCATCACGCAGATGCGGTCGGCGATCTTGCGCACGATGCCGAGGTCGTGGGTGATGAACAGCAGCGACATGCCGAGCCGCGCCTTGACGTCCTTGAGCAGCGCGATGATCTGCGCCTGCACAGTGACGTCGAGCGCGGTGGTCGGCTCGTCGGCGATCAACAGATCGGGCTCGTTGGCGAGCGCCATGGCGATCATGACGCGCTGGCGCTGGCCGCCGGACAGCTGATGCGGGTAGCTGGCGAGCCGGCTTTGCGGATCGGGAATGCCGACTTGGCCGAGGACCTCGATGGTGCGGGCGCGGGCGGCATTGCCGGTGAGGCCGCGGTGCAGCAGCAAAATCTCGCCGATCTGCTTCTCGATCGTGTGCAGCGGATTGAGCGAGGTCATCGGCTCCTGGAACACGATGGTGATGTCGTCGCCGCGCACGCGCCGCATGTCGCGGTCGGGCATACCCAGCAGTTCGCGGCCCTTGAAGGCGATGGTACCGGACGGATGCCGCGCCGCCGGGTAGGGCAACAGCTTGAGGATCGACAAAGCCGTCACCGATTTGCCGGACCCCGACTCGCCGACCAGCGCCACGGTCTCGCCCTTACCGATGTCGAACGAGACCTGATCGACGGCGAGTGTCTCTTCGCCGCCGTGCGCCCCATGGCTGAAGGTGACAGACAGGTCGCGGACGGAGAGGAGGGGGTCGGTCATGTGAACGTCTTCCGCGGATCGAAGGCGTCGCGCACGGCTTCGCCGATGAAGATCAGGAGCGAGAGCATAAGGGCGACGGTGCAGAAGCCGGCGAGCCCTAGCCACGGCGCCTGCACGTTGGCCTTGCCCTGCGACAACAGCTCGCCGAGCGACGGCGAGCCGGGCGGCAGGCCGAAACCGAGGAAATCGAGCGCGGTCAGCGTCATCACCGACGACGACATGATGAACGGCAGGAACGTCATCGTCGCCACCATGGCGTTGGGCAAGAGGTGGCGGAAGATGATGACCGCGTTCGATACGCCGAGCGCGCGCGCCGCCTGGATGTATTCGAAATTGCGGCCGCGCAGGAACTCGGCGCGCACCAGGCCGACCAGCCGCACCCAGGAGAACAGCAGCAGAATGCCGAGCAGCACGAAGAAGCCGGGCACCAGCACCGACGAGATGATGAGCAAGAGATACAGCTCCGGCACCGATGTCCAGATTTCGATGAAGCGCTGGAACAGAAGATCGATCCAGCCGCCGAAATAGCCCTGCACGGCGCCGGCGGCGACGCCGATGATCGAGGATA
The DNA here is from genome assembly GCA_049284935.1 of Xanthobacteraceae bacterium. Classification (GTDB taxonomy): domain Bacteria; phylum Pseudomonadota; class Alphaproteobacteria; order Rhizobiales; family Xanthobacteraceae; genus BOG-931. Next base: position 8,244 of record JBAPYW010000036.1, on the reverse strand, counting down.
CGATTGTCAAAATCAGCCCGAACAACACTGAGACGCGGAAGCCGTAGATCAGGCGGGCCAGCACGTCGCGACCCTGATCGTCGGTACCGAACCAGTTGTATTCGAGGTCGCCGCAGCCATTGAGGCCCTTGCGCTGCACCACGGATTTGCATTCCGCCGCGGTGAGCAGCCAGGTCGGCTTCGACGGCGCCGGGGTCGGCAGGTCGAGATTGTGGGTGGCGTAGGAGTAGCGGATCGGCGGCCAGATCATGCTGCCGCCCTTGTCGGCGATCAGCTTTTGCACAAATGGATCGCGATAGTCCGCCGCCGTTTCGAAGTCGCCGCCGAACGCGGTTTCCGGATAGGTGAACAACACCGGAAAATACGACTTGCCGTCGAAGCGCACGTACAGCGGCTTGTCGTTGGCGATGAATTCCGCAAACAGCGAAATCACGAACAGCACGAGGAAAATCCACAACGACCAATGGCCGCGCCGGTTGGTAGTGAAATTCCGCCAGCGCCGCTGGTTGATCGGCGAGAGCGCGAACCGCCGGGGCGGCGGCACCGGACCGAGCGGCCCGGTCGGCTCGACGTCAACCATCAGCGGCCTGACCCGGTCGGGAGTTTCGACGGTGTCTGCGCGGCGGGTCTTGACGTCCACCTCAAACCTCCCGCGTCTCGAAATCGATACGCGGATCGATCCAGGTGTAGGTCAGATCGGAAATCAGATTCACGATGAGGCCGACCAGCGCGAAGATGTAGAGGTTGGCGAACACCACCGGATAGTCGCGATTGAGCACGCTCTCGAAGCTCAAGAGGCCGAGGCCGTCGAGCGAAAAGATCGTCTCGATCAACAGCGAGCCGGCGAAGAAGGCGCCGACGAAGGCGCCGGGAAAGCCGGCGACCACCAGCAGCATGGCGTTGCGGAAGATGTGCCCGTACAGTACCTGCCGTTCCGAGCAGCCCTTGGCGCGCGCGGTGAGCACATATTGCTTGCGTAATTCCTCGAGAAACGAGTTCTTGGTGAGCAGCGTCATGGTGGCGAAAGCGGCGAGCCCCATGGAAACGATCGGCAGCGTCAGGTGCCAGAAGTAATCGAGAATCTTGTGCCACCAGGAAAACTGCGCCCAGCCGTCGGAGGTCAGTCCGCGCAACGGGAAGATTTGAAAAAACGAGCCGCCGGCGAACAGAATGATGAGCAGGATGGCGAAGAGAAAGCCGGGAATGGCGTAGCCGATGATGATGACGCCGGAGGTCCAGACGTCGAATTGCGTGCCGTCGTGCACGGCTTTGCGGATGCCGAGCGGGATCGAGATCAGATAGCTCAAGAGCGTCATCCAGATGCCGAGCGAGATCGACACCGGCAGCTTCTCCTTGATCAGCTGCAGCACGCTGACATCGCGGAAGTAGCTCTTGCCGAAGTCGAAGCGGACGTAGTTCCAGAGCATGAGAAAGAAGCGCTCGTAGGCCGGCTTGTCGAAGCCGAACTGTTTTTCCAGGCTCTTGATGAATTCGGGATCGAGGCCCTGCGCGCCGCGATACTTGGCATTCACGTCGAGCTGGGTGCCGCTTTGCAGCGCCCCGCGGGCGCCGAAGTCGCCGCCGGCCGAGCCGGAAATGCGCGAGGTGGCGCCGGTGTCGTTGCCGGAAAGCTGGGCGATGACGCGCTCCACCGGGCCGCCGGGCGCGAACTGAACGACGACGAAGGACACCAGCATGATCCCGAAGATGGTGGGGATCATGAACAAGATGCGGCGGATGATGTAGGCGGTCATGGCGTCATTCTTTTCCCCTCCGCCCACTAGTGTGGCGGTTCAGAAGTCCGCATCATTCTTGCGGCGAACTCGTCATGCGGACTTCTGAACCAAAGCCACACTAGATCAATACATTGCTAGTGTCCTTCGATTCCAAAGTTCGCAAACGAGGGTGCCGCATAATGATGCGAACTTGGGAATCGGGACACTAGGGCGAGGGAACATGTCCAATTCTAGCCGGCCCGCCCGAGTTTTTCGGCCTTGTCGCGGTCATACCACCAAGTCTCGGGAATGCCGCGGAAATAACGCGGCTGCGCCGGCGGCCGGCCGAATACGTCCCAATAGGCGATCCAGTGCGAGGGCTTATACCAGTGCGGTATCCAGTAGCGGCCGGCACGGATCACACGGTCGAGCGCGCGGCAGGCGGTCACTAAAGCCTGCCGTGTCGGCGCGGCGATGATGGTGTCGATCAAGGCGTCGATCGCCGGATTGGCCATGCCGGCGAGGTTATTCGAGCCCTTCAGCGCCGCCGCCTGCGAGGAAAAGAACGAGCGCAGCGAATCGCCGGGCGTGGCGGAGAAATTGAAGCGGTCGACGGTGATGTCGAAGTCGAAGCCGTCGCGCCGGGCCCGGTATTGCACCGGATCGACGATGCGCAACGAGGCGTCGATGCCGAGCACGCCGAGATTCTTGATGAACGGCATGTGGTGCGGCTCGAACGTCGGCTCGTCGATCAGGAATTCGATGGTGACCCGCTCGCCGTTCGGCAACACGCGCTTGCCTTCCTTGACGGCGCAGCCGGCCTCCTTGAGGAGCTGCGTGGCCTTGCGTAACAGCGCGCGGTCCTGGCCGGAACCGTCGGACACCGGCGGTAGGTAGGGTTCGCCGAATACCTCGTCTGCAGCATGCCCGCGGAACGGTTCGAGCAGCTTGAGTTCTTCGGCGTCCGGCTTGCCCACCGCCATCATGTTCGAGTTCTGAAACACCGACACGGTGCGCTCATAGGAGCCGTACATGATGGTCTTGTTGGTCCATTCGAAGTCGAAGGCGTCGCACAACGCCTCGCGCAGTCGGGGATCGGCGAACTTTGCCCGCCGCGTGTTGATGAACCAGCCCTGCGCGCCCGACGGCGTCTCGTCCGGCAAGATGTCCTTCTTGACGCGGCCGTCCCTGACCGCCGGGAAATCGTAGCGCGTCGCCCAGGTGCGCGAGGTGAACTCCTCGCGAAACAGATAGCTCTCGGCGGTAAAACCCTCGAAGCCGACGTCGCGGTCGCGATAATATTCGAAGCGCACGATGTCGAAATTGTTCTGGCCGCGGGCGACCGGCAGGTCGGCGCCCCACCAGTCCTTGACGCGCTCATATTCGATGTAGCGGCCGGCCTCGAAGCGGCCAACCTTGTAAGGGCCGGAGCCGAGCGGCACGTCGAGGGTAGATTGATCGAACGGCTTTACCGCATAATAGGCGCGCGAAAAGATCGGCAGCCCAGCGACCAGGAGCGGCACGTCGCGGGCACGTTGCGGCGCGAAGCTGACGGTGACGCTCGCGTCGTCGTCGGCCTTGGCGCCGATAAAGTCGCGCAGCGACTGGGTGATCAGCGGGTGGCCCTTGGCCTTGAGGATATTGAGCGAGAAGGCGACGTCATGGGCGGTGAGCCGCGATCCGTCGTGGAACGTGGCCTCCGGCCGGATAAAGCAGTGGTAGGTGAGGCCGTCGGCCGAGCGCCGGACTTTCGCGGCGGCGAGGCCGTACATGGCGTCGGGCTCGTCACCGCAGCGCGCCATCAGCGTGGCGAAGGTCAGTTCCATGCCCTGCGCCGCGTCGCCCTTGAGGATGTAGCTGTTGAGCGAGTTGAAGGTCAGGAAGTTCTGATTGTATTGCCGGTCCGGCCCGATCTGCGAGAACGTGCCACCCTTCGGCGCATTGGGATCGACGTAACGGAAGTGATGAAAGTCGGCCGGGTAGCCGAGATCGCCGAACGCCGATAGGCCGTGGGATTCAATGTCCGCATCGGCGCGCGCGCGCAACACAGACGCTGGAAGCGCGGCCATCCCGGCCGCCGAGGCGGCCGCAAGCGCAAGCAAGCGCCGGCGCGAGGGAAAAATCACCGCCGGCTTCCCGTCTTCGCTGCTTTTTCGGCATCCCACCACCAGACGGTCGGGAACCCGGACATGCCGTATTTTGGCAGCGGATCGGGATGGCCGAAGCGATCCCAGCGCGCGCTGCGTATTTTGCCGTAGAACCATTGCGGCACGACGTAATGATTCCACAAAAGCACACGGTCGAGCGCCCTGGTGGCGGCGACCAGATCGGGCCGGCTCTTGGCGAAGATGACCTGATCGATCATGGCGTCGACGGCCGGATTCTTGATGCCGATCAGGTTGAGTGAGCCCGGCTGATCGGCGGCTTGCGAGCCCCAATAGCCGCGCTGCTCGTTGCCGGGCGACAGCGATTCGCCCCAGGAATGGGTGATGATGTCGAAATCCCAGTTGCGTAGCCGGTTCTCGTATTGCGCGTCATCGACGGTGCGCACGGTCACGGTGACGCCGAGGCGATCGAGCGATGGCTTGTAGAACAAGAACACGCGTTCGAAGCTCGGATCGTCGGCGAGGAATTCGACCGCATACGGCTCGCGGGTCTTACTGTTGACCAGCCTTTCGTCGCGCACCTCGTAGCCGGCTTCCTTGAACAGCCGCACCGCTTCGCGCAGATTGCCGCGCACGGCTTGCGGATTGCCGCCGACCGGATTGGAATAGGGCGTGGTAAAGACTTCGGGAGGAACCTTGTCGCGCACCGTCTGCAGAATTTCCAGCTCGCGGCCGGCCGGCAGACCGCTCGACGCCAGTTCGGTGCCCTGAAAATAGCTGGTGATGCGCTTATACTGGCCGAAGAAAATCTGTTTGTTCATCTCCTCGAAATCGAACGCGTAATTGAAGGCGAGCCGCACCCGCGGATCCTGGAATTTGCCGCGGCGGATGTTGAAGGCGAAAGCCTGCATCATGCCGAAATTGTTGATCGGAAATTCCTCGAGGATCACGCGTTTCTCGTTGACCGCGGGGAAGTCGTAAGCCGTGGCCCAGTTCTTGGCGCTGTTCTCGTTGCGCCAATCGACGGTGTCGCCCTTGAACGCCTCGAGCGCGACCGTGCTGTCGCGAAAATATTCGAACCGCAGCTCGTCGAAATTGGCGCCGCCGACATTGACGTTGAGGTCCCTGCCCCAATGGTCCTTCACGCGCTGGTAGACGATGTTGCGGCCCGGCGAGAACTCCTTGATGCGGTAGCTGCCGGAACCGAGCGGCGGCTCGAGCGTGGTGGCGCCGATGTCGCGCTTGGTTCCGTTGTTGTCGGTGCCTTCCCACCAATGCTTGGGTAGGACGGTGAGCTGGCCGACGATCTGCGGCAGTTCGCGATTGCCCGGCGAGTCGAAGCTGAAGGTGATGTCGCGATCGCCGGTTTTTTCGACCTTGGCGACGTGGCGATAATAGGCGGCGAATTGCGGACTGTATTTCTTGAAAGCGTAGAAGGAAAAGATCGCGTCCTCGGGCGTGACCGGCTTGCCGTCGTGAAATTTTGCTTCCGCGCGCAACCGGTAGGAGGCCGAGGAGAAATCGTCCGGATAGCTGACGGCTTCGGCGAGCAGGCCGTATTCGCTGGAAACCTCGTCCAGGCTTTGCACCAGGAGAGTCTCGTAGATGAAGTCGATGCCGATCGCCAGTGTGCCTTTCACGCCGGCGACCGCTCTGTTGAAATTGTCGTAGGTGCCGAGCGCGATCTGCCGCGCCGCGCCGCCTTTCGGCGCGTCGGCACGGACGTAGTCGAATTGCTTGAAGCCGGCCGGATATTTGAGGTCGCCGAACAGCGAAAGGCCGTGCCGCCAGACCCGTTCCTGCGCCTGGGCGGGATCTGTCCAAAGGGGAAGCGGCAGCCGCCGGGCGGCGAGCGCGAGGAGGCCGGACGTGAGCAGGGATCGGCGATTCACGAAGAACTCCACTATGGCTTGCGCGCCGCGAGCAACCGATGCCGCACGCCAGCGATCAGCCGCGGTGATTATGTGTTTTTCAATTGCGGCGCCAGCATGCCGGCGCGCGCCGCGACGAAATGCACTTCACATCCCCGTGGGTCCGCGGGGCAGCGGCACGGCGTTAACGGCCTATTGCGCCTTCAGCGCCGGAGCCGGCGCATTGGGTTGTGGCGGTGTGGCGCCTGCCGCCGGCGAATTCGCCGGAGCGGCGGCGGGCGGCGGCGCCGAGGCGCTGGGCGCCGAATTCGTGGCGGGGGCGCCCGCGCTTTTCGCGGTCGGCAACGGCAGTGGGTGAGGGGACAGCGTATTGAGATAAGCAATAAGATCGGCGCGTTGCTTCTCGTTGGCGATGCCGGCAAATGTCATCGCCGTACCGGGAACGTCGGCCCGCGGATCGGTGAGCCACTTGTTCAGTGCGTCGAACGTCCAGGTGCCCCCCTTCGCCTTCAGCGCGGCTGAGTACTTAAAACTCGCCACGGATGCGACCGGGCGGCCGACGACGCCATAGAGATCGGGACCTACCTTGGGGCCTTGCCCCTCCTGCAGGTTGTGGCAAATCGTGCACTGCTTGGCGATCTGGGTGCCGCGCTCCGGGGAAGCAGTCGCCAGCAGGGTGTCGAACGGCTCTGCCGGCGCCGCTTTGGCCTGCTGTTGGCCGGCCGGCTGCTCCTGTTTGACGGCAATCTCATAGCCGGGCTTCGCCGGCACCGGCGGGCTGAAGATCGCTCCCGAGGCAATATGCACGGCAAGGAGAATGAGGCAGGTTCCCAGCACGGCGCCGAGAATCTTGTTGATTTCGAACGAATTCATCGCTGAATGGCTCCGCAGCGGCAGAGGACGGCGACGCAGAAATAGCCGGTTTGCCGCGCGTCTTGCAACCCGTATCAGCGCGCGAGCGCTGGCGAACCGGGAGACGAGGGCTCGCTTGAGCGATGGCTGATGTTCTTATTGTCATTCCTGCCCGCATGGCTTCGACCCGCCTGCCGGGCAAACCGCTCGCCGACATCGCCGGCGAGCCGATGATCGTGCATGTGCTGCGGCGCGCCGAAGCCGCCGCCATCGGCCCGGTTGTGGTGGCGACCGATTCGCCGGAGATCCAAGCGGTGGTGCACAAGTCCGGCGGATGCGCGGTGATGACCCGCGCCGACCATGCCTCTGGCTCCGACCGTGTTTACGAAGCGCTCGGCAAGCTCGATCCGCACCGCCGCGCGGCGATCGTCGTCAACGTCCAGTGCGATTTCCCAACGCTCAAACCATCGGAAATCGCGGCGGCTTTGACGCCGCTCGCCGACAAGGACGTCGACATCGGCACGCTGGCGGCCGAAATCACCAGAGCGGAGGAGCGCGACGACCCCGGCGTGGTGAAGGCGGTCGGCACGCCTGTGGCGCCGTCGCGGTTGCGCGCGCTGTATTTTACCCGCGCCACCGCCCCTTCGGGCGACGGGCCGCTCTACCATCACATCGGGCTCTACGCCTTTCGGCGCGCCGCTTTGCAGCGCTTCGTGGCGCTGCCGCCGTCGCCGTTGGAACAGCGGGAAAAGCTCGAGCAGCTGCGCGCGCTCGAAGCCGGCATGCGGATCGACGTGGCCATCATCGACAGCGTGCCAATCGGCGTTAATACGCCGGAGGATTTGGCTCGCGCCCGCGCCGTGCTATCGGGACGGTCATGAGCAGACGCAGAAAGATCGCGTTCCAGGGCGAGCTGGGCGCCAACTCGCACATCGCCTGCAACGAGGCCTATCCGGGCTACCAGCCGCTGCCGTGTTCGACCTTCGAGGACGCCTTCGCCGCGGTGCGCAGCGGCCGGGCCGACCTCGCCATGATCCCAATCGACAACTCGGTGGCCGGCCGCGTGGCGGATATCCATCATCTGATGCCGCAGTCCAAGCTGCATATCGTGGCGGAGTGGTTTCTGCCGGTGCAGCATCAATTGATGGCGCCAAAAGGCGCCACATTGAAGACCATCAGGACGGTCGAGAGCCACGTGCATGCGCTGGGTCAGTGCCGCAACATCATCCGCGCGCTCGGCGTCAAGGCGGTGGTCGCCGCCGACACCGCCGGGGCGGCGCGCGAGGTGGCGGAAGCGGGCGATATCTCGCGCGCGGCGCTGGCGACCAAGCTGGCGGCGAAGATCTATCGCCTGCGCATCCTGAAAAAGGACGTCGCCGACGCCAAGCACAACACCACCCGTTTCGTGGTGCTCGCCCGCGAGCCGAAATGGGCGAGCCGCAAGGATAAGCGCCTGATCACCACCTTCGTGTTCCAGGTGCGCAACATTCCGGCGGCGCTTTACAAGGCGCTCGGTGGTTTCGCCACCAACGGCGTCAACATGACGAAATTGGAAAGCTACATGGTCGACGGCAGCTTCACCGCGACGCAATTCTATGCCGACGTCGAAGGTCACCCCAACCATCGTGCGCTCGAACTGGCGCTCGAGGAACTGGAATTCGTCTCGGTGCCGAAATCGCTGCGAATTCTAGGTGTTTATCC
>JBAPYW010000035.1:0-65443 GCA_049284935.1 Xanthobacteraceae bacterium | reverse complement strand
GTCAAGGCCCGCGCATGATCCCGAAAGTGATCATGCGCACGAAGAAGATTGCATAGGTAAGATATGCATCCAGCGGTGACCAACGGCGCCTACGACGTCAAGCGCATACGCGCGGATTTTCCGATCCTCGCCACGCAGGTCTATGGCAGGCCGCTCGTCTATCTCGACAACGCCGCCTCGGCGCAGAAGCCGCGCGCGGTGCTCGACCACCTGGAACGTGCCTACACCGCGCAATACGCCAACGTGCATCGCGGCCTGCACTATCTCGCCAACGAGGCGACCGAGGCTTACGAGAACGCGCGCGAGAAAGTGGCGGCATTCCTCAACGCCGGCCGCAAGGAAGAGATCATCTTCACCCGCAACGCCACCGAGGCCATCAATCTCGTCGCCTACACGTTCGGCCGCGAGCGCATCAAGGCGGGCGACGAGATCGTGCTTTCGATCATGGAGCATCATTCCAATATCGTGCCGTGGCATTTCCTGCGCGAGCGCCAGGGCGCGGTGATCAAGTGGGCGCCGGTCGACGACGAAGGCCATTTCCTGCTCGACGAATTCGAGAAGCTGATTGGTCCGCGCACCCGGATGGTGGCGATCACCCATATGTCGAACATGCTCGGCACGCTGGTGCCGGTGAAAGAGGTGACGCGGATCGCGCACGCCCACGGCGTTCCGGTAGTGATCGACGGCGCGCAGGCCGCCGTCCATGTCGATGTCGACGTCAAGGACATCGACTGTGACTTCTACGCCTTCACCGGCCACAAGCTTTACGGGCCGACCGGGATCGGCGTGCTCTACGGCAAGCACGTGCACCTTGCCGCCATGCCGCCGTTCAACGGCGGCGGCGAGATGATCCGCGAAGTGTTCGAGGACCGCATCAGCTACGGCGATCCGCCGTATAAGTTCGAAGCCGGCACGCCGGCGATCGTGCAGGCGATCGGGCTCGGGGCCGCGCTGGATTATGTCGGCTCGGTCGGCAAGGCGCGCATTCGCGCCCACGAGGCGGGCCTGGTGCGCTATGCGCAAGACCGCTTGCGCGAAATCAACTCGCTGCGCATCTTCGGCAGCGCCAAGGACAAGGGGCCGATCGTCTCCTTCGAGATGAAGGGCGCGCATCCGCACGATGTGGCCACCATCATCGATCGCTCGGGCGTCGCGGTGCGCGCCGGCACCCATTGCGTGATGCCTTTACTGGCGCGCTTCGGCGTGACCGCGAGCTGCCGCGCCTCCTTTGCCATGTACAATACGCGCGAGGAGGTCGATTGCCTGGCGCAGGCGCTTCTCAAAGCTCAGGACTTCTTCACATGAACGACGAACCGAACCAAGACAGCAGCGGCGTGGTAACGGTCGATCCAGGCGCCGCCGAAACAGCCGCGGCAGCCCCCGCAGCCGCCGCCGCGGAACGGCCGTCCGCGATTCCGGCCGATGAAATGGCACGCATGACCGACGAGATCGTCACCGCGCTGAAGACCGTTTACGATCCGGAGATTCCCGCCGATATCTACGAGCTCGGGCTCATCTACAAAGTCGATATCGGCGGCGACCGCCTGGTCAATGTCGAGATGACACTGACGACGCCGAACTGTCCGGCGGCGGCGGAATTGCCGACCCAGGTCGAGAATGCGGTCGCCAGCGTACCCGGCGTGCGCGAGGCCAAGGTCAACATCGTCTGGGACCCGCCGTGGGACCCGAGCCGCATGTCGGACGAGGCGCGGGCGGTGCTCAATATGTGGTGAGGCCAGCGCAGGCGAGTTGCCGCCACGGGGTCGGCGCACTACATCAAACGTGGTGAGGTCGTTAGTAGTTTGAATTATTCCGGTTCCTAACTGTGATGCGTGCCTCTTGAACGGGGGACGCGAGAAGGATGCAGAAAATGGGCTCTGCCCGGCCGAGACCTCAGGTGATGCGGCTCACCGACGCTGCTGCGGAACGCATCAAGACGGTGATGGCGAAAGCCGAACGCCCGATCGTGGCGGTGCGCGTCGGCGTCAAGAACGGCGGCTGCGCCGGCATGGCCTACACCATGGAATATGCAGAAAAAATCAATCCGCTCGACGAAGTGCTCGAGGACAAGGGCGTCCGCATCCTGATCGATCCCAAGGCGGTGATGTTCCTTCTGGGCACCGAGATGGACTACAAGATCGACAAGCTGTCCGCGCAATTCGTCTTCAACAATCCGAACCAGACGGCGGCCTGCGGCTGCGGCGAATCCGTGCAGCTCGAACCGGTGCGCGGCGAAACCGGCGCCGAGGCGTAAAAGCCCGGCACATTCATCATTCCATGGCGCCGCCACCGGAGCTGGCCCGAAGCGAACGGCCGCTACCCGAAAAAGTGCATCGCACCCCTGCGCCAGCGCTCCGTGTTTGTCATCTAGCTTTAACGCGAGTTGGCGACAATACGCTGATTTTATATCATCGGCTGAGAGTGCGATTCGCGCCGGACCGGCAAACGACCAAAGATTATGAAACGAAAGCGTTGCGCCAAGTGCAGTGGCAAAGGGACGGTCCTGTGCGCCGTTTGTGAGTATTTGTCTGACAGGCGTGCGGCGACAAACTATGGCTGGATCAGCCCCTATAACAAGGCACGCTACGCTCAAGCCCCTTCGCGATCCGGCCGTCACAAGCGCAAGTCGGCCAAGTTCTGAAGTTGTCGGTGCGGCGCAACGAAAGCAGCGCGGCTAGCCGCGCCTTCGGCGAAAGGTGCGGCTAGGCGTGGAGAACGAGCTTCTGCACGCGCCAGTTCAAGAGCTCGGCGACGTAGAGCACGTTTTCCGACGGACAGGCCATTTCGTGGATCCAGCCGAATTGCTTGAGCTGCTTGCCGGATTGGCCGAGCATGCCCAAGAGCTTGCCGTCGAGCGTCAGCTTGTAGATGCGCCCCGGCCAGGCGTCGGCACTGTAGAGCACCTGGTTGGGCCCCGGCGAGATGCAGATCGCCCAGGGAGAGCCGGGGGCAAAGGTGCCGGCGGCGATCGCCGCCTCGTTCGGCATGTTGCCGATCGCCGGCCGCGCGTCGGGCGGCACCGGCACGTCGATGGTGAACTGGCGCTGGAAATTGCCGTCGCCGTCGAACACCTGGATGCGGCGGTTGCTGCGATCCGCGACGTAGACATTGTTGCTGGCGTCGACCGCGATGCTGTGCGGCGTATGGAACTGGCCGGGGCCGGTGCCGCGCTCACCCCATGACTTGAGCCAATTGCCGTCCTTGTCCACCTTGGCGACGCGCGAGTTGATGTAGCCGTCGCTGATGTAGGCGTTGTCGGCGGCGTCCCAGGCGACGTCGGTCACCTGGCGGAAGCGGCCGTCTTCGGCCGGCAGCGGCGGGTTCGGATGCTTCAAGGGTCCGGTCTCCTCGTCCGAGGCCTCCTGCTTGCGGCCGAACACCATGTCGACGCGGCCCTCGGGCGTGAACTTGATCACCATGTCCGAGCCCTTGTCGGTCACCCAGACGTTGTCGTGCCGATCGGCCTTGACAGTGTGTGCGAACGACCAGGCATAGAGGTGGCGGCCGATCTCGCGGATGAAGCGGCCATCCGGTCCGAATTCGAGGAGTTGCGTCGCCGCCGTGCCATAGGCCGGGCCGCTGGTGTTGCCGCGCGACAGCGCGAAGACGTGACCCTTGGAATTGAGCGCGACGCCCGAAACCTCGCCGAAATACATATTGGCCGGCAGATGCAGCGGATTGGGGACGGACTCGTAGGAGATAATCGGCGTCGCCTGGGCGAAAGCAGCACGCGGCGATAACGCGAGCGCCGCAGCGCCGCCGGCAGCCAATAGGAAACGGCGGCGGTCGAATGCGCCGCGCAGCGAACCGCCGCAGCATGGGCAGAATGCCGGACGATCAACGCTCATGGAATGACCCTTCTTGCTCGAGGAGCGTGGCCAGCCCCGGTCGTTTTCGACCAGACCGCGATCGCTGACGGATAGTCTAATCTCGGGCGTGGCTCTTCCGCAAACAGCTAAAATCCTTCCGTGCTTCACGAAGAACGGAGGGCGCTATTGGCCGAAGCCGAGATGCTCTCGTGCTGGCGGATGTCTGCTTAGCAAGGACGTGCGGCCACAAACCGGATCAGCGGCCTTCGGCGAATACGCCTCGCAGCAAGCCGCTTGCTTATTTTCCTCGAGCATTATCGCTTTTTCTTGTTTGTGTTCTTTTTTGCGAAAATCGCGTTCCAGTTTTCCTTGTAGGCTGCAGTGACCGGTTTCTGACCTTCGCCCCGGCTGTAGTTGGAAGGTGCCCCGGTGGCTGTTTCGCCGCCTGCGGCCTTTGATGCCTCTTTGCCCGGGGCGCCTTCCTTGTTCGCAGCAGGCGCATCTTTCTTCGCAGGATCGGCTTTGGCTTTTTTGTTGTCGCTGGTCATCGTCTTTCCTAATGTTGAGAGGGCATTTGCTCGAGCCGGCTTAGAGGCCTCGGCTCACGTTCCAGCGCGGTGAGAAAGCGGTCGGCCCAGTGTTGGATGTCATTGTGCGAGAGCACCTGGAACAGCGCGTCGTGCCGCTCGCGCCGCTCGGCCAGCGGCATCGAGAGCGCTTGCCTGATGGCGGCCGCGACGCTGTCAGGATCATAGGGGTTGACCAGCAGCGCCGCTTTGCATTCTTGCGCCGCGCCGGCGAAACGCGAAAGGATCAGCACGCCCGGATCGTCCGGATTCTGCGATGCGACATATTCCTTGGCGACGAGGTTCATGCCGTCACGCAGCGGCGTCACGAGCCCGACTCGCGCGGCGCGATACAGCCCGGCAAGGGTCGAGTGACTATAGGCGCGGTTGATGTAACGGATTGGCGTCCAGTCCGCCTCGCCATAGGCGCCGTTGATGCGTCCCGCGGCCGATCCGATGCCTTGCTCGATATCGGCATATTCCGGAATCTCGGTACGGGTTTTTGTTGCGATCTGCAGATATGTCACTTTGCCCCGCCAATCGGGCTGCGTCTGCAGGAACCGCTCGAATGCCGAAAGCCGCTGCGCGATCCCTTTCGAGTAGTCCAGGCGATCGACCCCAATGATCAGCGCACGGCCGGCTAGGCTCTTGATCACCCGCTTAACGTACGGCAATCGCGTTGCACGCTCGGCAAGATGGGCAAAGGCGGCGGTCTCGATGCCGACCGGGAACACGTCGATCCGAACCGTCCGATCGGCGACGACGAAATTGAAATCGTGGCTGTGGAGGCCGCATTCCCGCGTGAGATAACGGCTGAAATTGAAGGCGTCATCGCCGGTCTGGAAGCCGACGAGATCGTATTGGCAGAGCGATGGAATGAGACGCTCGTGGTGAGGCAACGCTGTCAGTATCTCGGGCGGGGGACATGGGATGTGAAGAAAAAAGCCGATGCGATTCTTGTGTCCGCGCTCGCGCAGGGCCTTGGCGAGCGGCATCAGGTGATAATCATGCACCCAGACGAGGTCTTCCGGGCTTAGCACCTCGTGCAACTCGCGTGCGAAGTGATCATTGACGCGCAGATAACCGCTCAGATCCCGCCGTGAAAACTCGGCGAGATCGACACGGTAGTGCAGGATCGGCCACAGCACGCGATTGGTGAAGCCGTTGTAGTATTCATTGTGGTCTTCTTTGGATAGATCGAGCGTGATGTAGGTGATCTTGTCATGCACGACCTGCTGCCTGGCGATCTTGGTGTGCGTGGCGACCTTTCCGCTCCAGCCGAACCAAATGCCGGATTTGTGCTTGAGTGCCGCCTTGACGGCGACTTCAAGCCCGCCGGCGCGGGCCTTTGCATTTTTCCCGGGGATAGCGACCCTGTTCGAGACTATGACGAGCTGTCCCAATAGCGATCCTCTCCACATTACGCAGTCTATGTGCAATGCTAGTTGAAAGCCGGCGTTGACGCCAGCGTGGCCACCAGCCGCCGTTTGATCAACTGCCGTGGAAAGACGAGGTCAGTAACGCGATGAAGCCATCGGCGCGATAAACCGCCGGGCTGCGGAAGTACCTCCTTTAGTCGACGCCCGTCGTTGGCTTGCGAAGCGTAACCTAAAAATACTTTTGCGCTGCGGCTAACTTTTCGCTGTTTCGATCATATATACAAAAAATTATGAGGGATAACCATTCAAAGGATATTTCGACCTTTTATTTGGAGATACTCAAATGACAAATGCATCCGTGGTCGAAGAAACCAGGCTCGGATTTGATTACAGCGCTGAGGCGGAGCTGTTCCCCACCCGCAATCGGCAACCCAGGCGACAACCAATAGGGTTACGACAACCAGTTGGCTATAAGCGGTTTGCCCGCGCGGCGGACGCCATCCGCTTCGCGATCGAAGAGCTTCCAGCCGAGCTTCTGCTGGGAGCCTTTCTCGAAGTAAACGAGGAGAGATATGACAGCGGCGGAATTCATCGCCTCTACGAGAGCATGGACTATCCCTTGATCCGTGGCGTGGCATAGCGCGATGACCACGCGTTCGCACAGCAAATCCATCGTCTTCTGTCACGCATTTGAGCTGAAAGGTGTCGATCGAATCCTGCCGTCCGGAGACTATCGAGTCGTGACCGACGAAGAACTGATCGAAGAATTGTCATTTCCCGTCTATCGCCGCGTGGCTACCATGATCTTCGTGCCGGCGGAATCGCACCATGCTTCCTCAATCGAGATGGTGGCCATTGATCCTCAAGACCTCGAGGCGGCGCAGGAGCGCGACCTGAACCATGGCGCTTAGTTTTCCAAATCAAAGCCGTTTTTACGATGCAACGCGGCGTGCCGTGCGGTTTTGGGGGCACGACAGCGCGATGGAGGCATCGTTTTTCGTCAATGCCGATGCGTTGAAGAGAATTAAACCGGACATGCGGTTCGACGAGGTTGGATTTCTCAGCGCGTTCGATGCAAACCGCAGATTGATTTATGCGATCGCAGCCAAGGTTTATGGGCGCCGTCGCAAGGGATCTTACGACCTGATCGCCGCTGATTTTTGACCACAGTGTTTCGGCTGCTGCGGCGGAATGCGGCGTCGTTTGTCATGCTTGACAAGTGTCAGGTTAAAAGAAGGCCTGGACGTTTCCGGGCCTTCTTCGTTCTCAATGAGCGATCGAGCGTCCCTAGAAGTCCATGCCGCCCATTCCGCCCATGCCTCCACCGGGACCGCCCGGCATCGCTGAGCTTTGCTTCTTCGGCAGCTCGGCAACCATCGCCTCGGTGGTAATCAACAGACCCGCAATGGAGGCCGCGCCCTGCAGCGCAACCCGTACGACCTTGGTCGGGTCGATGATGCCTTTCGATACCAAGTTGCCATACTCGCCGGTCTGAGCGTCATAGCCGAAGGCGTAGCTGTCCTTTTCCAGGATCTTACCAACGACGATCGAGCCATCTTCGCCGGCATTGATCGCGATCTGGCGCGCCGGCCAGGAAATCGCCTTCTTGACAATTTCAATGCCGGTTCGCTGGTCGTCGTTGTGGACTTTGAGCTTCTCCAAAGCCTTGATGCCGCGCAGCAGCGCAACGCCGCCGCCGGGCAGGATACCTTCCTCGACCGCGGCGCGAGTGGCGTGCATGGCGTCATCGACGCGGTCCTTGCGCTCCTTCACCTCGATCTCGGTCGCACCGCCGACGCGGAGTACGGCAACACCGCCGGCGAGCTTGGCCAGTCGCTCTTGCAGCTTCTCGCGGTCGTAGTCGGAGGTGGTGTCCTCGATCTGCGCCTTGATCTGGGCAATACGCGCCTGGATGTCGGCCTTCTTGCCCGCTCCGCCGACGATCGTGGTGTTCTCCTTGTCGATCGTCATCTTCTTGGCGCGTCCAAGCATATTGATTGTTACGTTCTCGAGCTTGATGCCGAGGTCGGCGGAGACCATGGTGCCGCTGGTGAGGATCGCAATGTCCTCAAGCATTGCCTTGCGACGGTCGCCGAAGCCCGGGGCCTTGACCGCTGCGACCTTGAGGCCGCCGCGCAGCTTGTTGACCACGAGGGTGGCCAGCGCCTCACCCTCGACATCCTCGGCAATGATCAGCAACGGCTTGCTCGCCTGCACCACCGCTTCCAGCAGCGGCAGGAGCTCATTGAGCGCCGACAGCTTCTTTTCGTAGATCAGGATATAGGGGTCCTCCATATCGACTCGCATCTTATCGGCGTTGGTGACGAAGTAGGGCGAGATGTATCCGCGGTCGAACTGCATGCCCTCGACCACTTCAAGCTCGGTCTCCAGCGACTTCGCTTCCTCGACCGTGATCACACCTTCATTGCCGACCCGTTTCATAGCATCGGCGATGAAACGACCGATCTCCGCATCGCCGTTGGCCGAGATGGTGCCGACTTGGGCGATCTCCTCGTTCGAGGTGACATTCTTCGAGTTCTTCTGCAGATCGGCGACAATGGTCTCTACCGCCAGATCGACGCCGCGCTTGAGGTCCATCGGGTTCATGCCGGCGGCGACAGCCTTGGCGCCTTCCCTGACGATCGCGTGAGCGAGGATGGTTGCAGTAGTGGTCCCGTCACCCGCCTCATCAGACGTCTTCGAGGCCACCTCGCGCACCATCTGCGCACCCATGTTCTCGAACTTGTCCTCAAGCTCGATCTCCTTGGCAACAGTGACGCCGTCCTTGGTGATGCGAGGCGCGCCGTAGGATTTGTCGAGCACGACGTTGCGGCCCTTGGGGCCGAGCGTTACGCGTACCGCGTGGGCGAGTGTGTCGATGCCGTGCAACATACTGTCACGCGCGTCGACTGAGAATTTCACTTCCTTGGCAGACATTTCAGTATTCCTTTTTGTTTGACCTCATCTCGAGGACCGGCTGGTTGGCCGAAACTAAAAGATGAGGCACCGATCCGATATTTCTGGACCGTCGAGTCGACGGCGTCTTCCGGACAACAATTCGGCGAGCCCGATCAGGCGGCCTTCCTTCTGATCTCGTTTTTGGCCTCGGTCCCGACCAGTACCCCCATAATGTCGCTCTCTTTCATGATGAGGTACTCGACGCCATCGATTTTGACCTCGGTGCCCGACCATTTGCCGAACAGGATGCGGTCGCCGACCTTGACGTCGATTGGGAAAAGCTTGCCGCTCTCGTCGCGGCCGCCGGGTCCAACGGCTATGACCTTGCCCTGCTGTGGCTTCTCCTGAGCGGTGTCGGGAATGATTATGCCACCGGCGGTCTTCGCCTCGGCATCGATTCGCTCGATGACAACACGGTCGTGCAGCGGTCGGAATTTCATTGGTGTGCTCCTACGGTTTCATCCAAAGTCTGATTTTTCTAGGGATGCAGGGTGGTTAACAACAACATGCCAACAAACACAAAGATTGCGCTTGTCAGCGAAAAAAATACTGCTCGCATCACGTGATCAGGAAGAACGTTGATGTGCATGATCCTCTCCTAATGACGTTCCTTACACCTCTCTCACTGGAGCGCAGCCAGCTATGGCGCGAGCAACGCGCGCCGCAGAGGGCGTACGGACGCATCGGCGCGGTGCCATCAGCACCTGCGCCGAACGCAACTCTAACTTGGAGTGTGATTGTGCCTGCCGACGGCACCTGCGCTGCCACCTGGAGAGAACGGAGACTTCGGTATGTCCCCGATTTACGGGCAGCTCTCGGACAAGCGACTGCTTGCCTTTGTAATCACATGGGGATGCTAGCCGGGAAGCACAATAGGGATCAAGTAATTAAACGCCGCGCAGCGTCTTGCCGTTCAGCTCGGTTGAGACCGTCGTGCAGGCTTTACTCCAGCCGTATTAACGACAGGCGCGATGTCCGTTCATGGCAGGGAGTTCGGATCAAAAACGGGTGCCGCGGACGACGTGTTTTATGACCAAACGGCCTAGGCCTTGACGGTCACCGGCCGCAGCAGGAAGGCGGGCAGGTGTGAGACATCGCCATCGTCCGGGTGTGACTTCGCGGGCTGCGGCGGGCGTTGCGGGATGCGCGCAATCGAAGCGGAGGCGGCCGGCCGCTGCGCCGGGCGATGGCCATCCGGCCGTCCGCGGCGGTGCGGACCGTGTGACTTTTCGTGGCGCGTTTCTTGGTGCGTTTCTTGGCGCGGCGCGGACGTAGCATGCCGCACAGCCGCTCCGGGAGCGCCCGGCACGTCCATCCACGGAATCGGCTGGCCGATCAGTTTCTCGATGGCGGCGACCGCCTTGGCGTCGTTCGATCCGGCGACCAGCGTGATCGCGGTGCCGGTACGGCCGGCGCGGCCGGTGCGGCCGATGCGGTGCACGTAGTCGTCAGGGTGAACCGGCACGTCGAAATTGTAGATGTGGCTCACTTCCGGAATGTCGAGACCGCGGGCGGCGACGTCGGAAGCGACGAGGAGAGTAACTTCGTTTTTGCGGAACTGCTCGAGCGCCGCCGTGCGCGCCGGCTGATCCATGTCGCCATGCAGCGCCTGGACCGAAAAGCCGTGGCGAAGGAGCGAGCGATGCAGCGTCGCCACGTCGCGTTTGCGGTTGCAGAAGATGATGGCGTTCTTCAAGCCGTCCGCGGCGCGGATCAGGCGGCGCAGCGTGTCGCGCTTCTCGGCCGGCTCGCGGCCGGATTTGGCCAAAAGCTGCGTCGTGGCGGCGACGGTCGACGCCGGACGGGACACCTCGACGCGGACCGGGTTGCTGAGGAACTGCTCGGTGATGTGCCGGATTTCCGGCGGCATGGTGGCGGTGAAGAACAGGGTCTGGCGGGTGAACGGAACCAGTTTGCAGATGCGCTCGATGTCGGGGATGAAGCCCATGTCGAGCATGCGGTCAGCTTCGTCGATGACCAGGAGCTCGACGCCGTTGAGCAACAGCCGTCCGCGCTCATTATGGTCGAGCAGGCGGCCGGGCGTCGCGATCAACACGTCTACCCCGCGGGTGAGCTTGGCATCCTGATCGCCGAACGAGACGCCGCCGATGATCAGCGCGACGTTGAGCTTGTGGTTGACGCCGTATTTGGCAAAGCTCTCTTCCACCTGGGCGGCGAGTTCGCGCGTCGGCTCGAGGATGAGCGTGCGCGGCATGCGCGCGCGGGCGCGGCCCTGCTCCAGCATGGTCAGCATCGGCAGCACGAAGGCCGCGGTCTTGCCGGTACCGGTCTGCGCAATGCCGAGCACGTCGCGCCGCGCGAGCACGTGGGGAATGGCTTGATCTTGGATCGGGGTGGGGGTCTGGTAACCGGCCGCCGCAACGGAGGCGACAACTTTTTCGGACAAGCCGAGATGTGAAAAGGACATAAACCCTCGGGTTAGGGGCCGCGCCGGGCGCAGGCAACCTATGGATAAAACGGGGGAAACACGCAGAATAAGCGAATCTGCATTGCTTCTGCTGGGCGAAACATAGGATCGAATGCGCGAAAGTCAACCTGCCGCCGTGCGCTAAGTTAAACGAATTCCTTCACTTTTTCGCTGAGGCGCGGGAGCGCGCTGAAAGGGTTGATGTTGTGTCTGACAATTTGCCGATCGTTTTCGTTCCCGGGCTGAACTGCTCGGCACGCCTATACGCCGAGCAAATCCCGGCGCTGTGGCGGTTCGGTCCGGTGACAGTCGCCGACCACACCCGTGACGACTCGATGACGGCCATCGCCGCCCGTATTTTGGCAGCTGCGCCGCCGCGCTTTGCGCTCGCCGGCCTCTCCATGGGCGGCTACATCGCCATGGAGATGACGCGGCAGGCGCCGCAGCGGGTGGTCAAACTCGCGCTGCTCGACACCGGTGCGCGTCCGGAGACCGCGGAGCAGACGGAAGCGCGCCAGCGGCGCATCAAGCTTACTAAGGCCGGCCGCTTCGCTGAAGCGGTGGACATCCACTTTCCGCTGGTGGTGCATCGCAGTCGCGATGGCGACGTGGCGCTCAAACGTCTTGTTCAGGCGATGGCCGAGGAGACCGGGCCGGACGCGTTCTTGCGCCAGCAGCAGGCGATCATGGGCCGGCCGGACGCGCGTCCCGGCCTTGCTGCCATCAAATGCCCGACGCTGGTTTTGGTCGGGGACGGCGATGAGCTGACGCCGCCGGCGCTGGCGCAGGAAATCGCCGCCGGTATCGCCGGCGCGCGCCTTGTCATTGTTCCGGATTGCGGACACCTCTCCACGCTGGAGCGGCCGCAAGCGGTGACGCAGGCTTTGGTCGAATGGATGCAGTCATGATGCGGAGCGGCACGCCGCGCCGTGGCCGCTAGCGATCAGCGGACCTGTAGCGGCTCAAGGGCATGGGCAAGGCCACTCCATGCAGCTGTTGCGTTTGAACCCGCGCCGTTGCCCCATGTAGTCGGTCATGCAGCCAAACGAAACGACTTTGATGGGTTTTCCCCGCGGATTGTGCACGGCGGGGTCATAGCGGAAATCGGGGAAGGCCCGCTTGTTCAGGCCGAGCGCATAAAAATCCTCGGGATTGAAATGGCCCTTGGCCATGTCGAATCCCGTGGTGCCAATCTTTTTGTCATACGACATGATCGATGGGTTGTCGTTTTGGTCGTATCCGTATGTATCCGGGTGCTGCAGTCCGAAGCAGTGGCCAAGCTCGTGATTTATCGACTGTTGAAATCCGGACGAGATGTTCAGCATCCTGTCGAGCTCGAGCTCCGCTATGCCACCGCCGGTGTTCGCCGCGCCATTGAAGGTGCGGCCGCCGCCGAAAAATACGCCGCCATTCTCGTCCCGCGGTTTCGCCCGCACATAGATCACCAGGTAGATCTTGTTGGTCGTGTAGCGATCCTCGTGTCGGGCCAGCAAGATTTCGCGCCCGAACATTTGCGAGGTGCCGGGGCCGCTTTCATTGGTATGGCCTGCCAGATAGTGGGCGTCATCGTACTGGCCGCGATAGACAAACACCGGCTCGTCCGCGATCTTGAACGTATCGGTGCCAAGCTGGTTCTTGTAATATCTCTGCGACAGATCGAGATGCTTGAAGATCAGGTAAGAATAGAGATCGATGTCACTTTCGGTGATCCAATTTGCGTCGCGAGCGATGAAGAGGACCGGAAGAACCTCGAGTCTCGGCTTGTTCGAGAGCGGCATGTTGTGTGGGCGCGCCTCGGACGCCTTGGGGGGATCGCCGCGCAACAGGAACTGCATCGTGTATGGACCGCCCGACTTTCCAATTTGCCAGGTCCCGGTCAAGGTTTTCCCGTCCGGCGACAGCGTCAGCGTTGCGGTCCCCGACCGCGAATTCCATTCCTGGAAATAGCTGAAGGTCAGCTTGCGCTGCTCGGGGTCGTAGTGGCCGTCGGTGATCGTTCCTTTCTGACTCGGCCACTGCTGCTCGAAACCGCGAATGTGGATACCATCGGCTTGCATCTGCGGGACGAAGGTCACGGGCCCCCAATTGGACAGCCACGTTCCCTCCACCGGTGAGAGCGCGGGCGTCGCGTCCTGCTGCGGTTGCGCAGCAACATTGCTTACCTGGAGGATCAACAGAGCCGCCACAACGAGCGGCAGGATCGGTCTCATGGCCCACATCTCGAATTTTATGAATTAGGATAAATGTGCTTGGCAGTGCGGCCATGATGTAAATCAAAGAAAGCTCGGTATCGCCGCAAAGGATTCAGCGAGTCCGCCGGCGCGTTCCCGGTCTGCTCGGGAGTCAGGAGCATGCAGCAGGAGAACGATCTTCAGCTACGCGACTTGCTGTCGATGCTGCGCTGATCTTGCGTGCATCGCCGCCCTTCGCGGCAAGAGCGCCTCGACTTCGTTCGCGGCGTTCGCGGCGCCGTCGATTCCGGCGAGGCAAGCGGAGCGCTGCATTGCCTTCTGGCGGTACGACGGCGTGGACAGCACAGTTTGCGCCGCCGCGCGAATAGCCTCGACGGTGGCATCGCCCGGAAGCGCCACGCCCGCTTCCCATTCCTGAACGGCGGCGGCGACGTAAGGCTGATCGCCCGCCGGACCCGGAATGATGACCATGGGCACGCCGTGCCGTAGGGCGCGCATGGCCGTGCCGTGGCCGCCATGTGTGATCACCAGGGCGGCCTGGCGCATGATCGGATCGTGCGCCGCGTAGTTGAGCACGATGGCGTTATGCGGCGCCGCAACTTCGTTCGGCGCGACGATCCCGCCGGTCGTAGCGACGACGTGAACCGGCAAATCTGCCAGCGCGTCGAGAGCACGCTGGACCTTATTGACGTTGCGCTGCTCGAAGCCGGTGCTGAAGCTGACCATGACAAGCGGGGTTCGATCGTCCACGCGCCATGGCAACGTCGTCGGCACTGCAAATTTTTCGTCTTCGAGCACCGGCCCAACGTGGCGGACCATCTCCCAGCCGGGAGCAGGCGGCGCGTCGAATTCCCCGAGGCTCGTCGAGACGATGCGCTCGCGCGGCCGCCACAGATCGTCCAGCGCCGGCAGACCGGCAAAACCGGCCTGCTGCCGCATGCCGTCGAAGATGCCGAAGAACCTGCGCCACATGTCGAGTTGGCGAAATACGAAAGTGTGGACGAACACCGCCGAGGGTCGCCCGAAGTGCGGGGCGCGCGCGAGCGCTGCGGGAAACATCGCGTCGATCAGCACGATATCCGGCGCTTCTGCGGCGACGATGGATTGGACCTGCGCCTCGACCGCGGGCGAGGTGAGATAGCAGGCGGCGCGGGTCATGAAATGGCCCTGCGGATAGCGATCGACCTGGGCGTAGGCGTCGGTGATTTCGATTGCCCGGAAACCCGCGGTCTTGACCCGCGGCACCATTTCCGGCCGCCCGGCAAACGCAACCAGATGGCCGCGTTCCGTCAGCACCCGCGCCACACCGAGACTAGGCGGCAGGTTGCCGCCGCCCGACCAATTCAGCCAGAGAATCCGTGCCATCGACGTTCTCCCCTTCGATGATGCTGAAGATCATTTTTCGGACAATAGCTTCCGCCGCCGGTCGCGTCAGCGCCATGTCGCGGCGTAACAGCTTCCAGACATAGACGTCGGTTATGACGACGAGCATATTGAAAAGCTCGGCGCGTGCGGTGCCGCGGCGCTGTTCCAGCTGCGGAGCGAAGATGACCTTCACTCCGTCGCGATGGTTCTCTCGCCCCTGATCCAGTGACGGTTTCAGGGCGGGGCGGCGGCGTTCGTCGCTCAGCCGCTGCAGCACCAGATCACCGACGGTCTCATAAATGTCGAAAAAAGCAGAAACTCCGGCTTTGATATCGCCCGGCGATGTCGGTTTGAGGTAGACGCCGCCGGCTGCCATCTCGTCGAGCGCCGCATAGACCAATTCGTCCTTGCTGGGATACGCGCGCAACACTGTTCGAACAGCGACGCCGGCCCGGTCCGCGACCTCTTCCAGGGTGAAATCCTCGATCGGCCGCTGGCAATACAGTTCCATTGCGCTCGCCCTGATGCGCGCCTTGGTCGCTTCGGCCTTTGCCGCACGCGTCGCCATCGCATAACGGCGCTTCTTCCTATTCATGTCATTGATGATGACGCCAATATGTATTCATGTCAATAGCATTGGCGCGAAATTTTTTGGGCGCGAGGCGGCGCGCGTGCAGAATCCTAGTCACAAGCTGCGGCTATGGCTTCCGGGCTCCGAGCTTGGCGCCGCCCGGGCAGGGGACAATGAAGGGTCAAACGTCCAGCAATTCCTCTTGGGCGAATTCGGCGCGCTCCTGGATGAAGGCAAAGCGCGCTTCGGGCTTGGTACCCATCAGTCGCTCGACGGAATTGGCGGTGGCCTCGCGGGCGTCGGCGAGAAGCACGACGCGCAGCAGCGTGCGCCGCCTCGGATCCATGGTGGTTTCCTTGAGCTGCGCGGCCATCATCTCGCCCAGCCCCTTGAAGCGGCTGACCTCGACCTTGGCATTGGCGTGGAATTCCTTTTTCAGAATCTCGTCCCGGTGCTTTTCGTCGCGCGCGTAAAAATTCTTGCCGCCGTGGGAGAGCCGATAGAGTGGCGGCACCGCCAGATAAAGGTGGCCGTTGTCGATCAGGCCGCGCATCTCGCGGTAGAAGAAAGTGATGAGCAGCGAAGCGATGTGGGCACCGTCGACGTCGGCGTCGGTCATGATGATGACGCGCCCGTAGCGCAAATCCTCCTCGCGATAGTGCGCGCCGGTGCCGCAGCCGAGCGCTTGCGCGAGGTCGGCGAGTTGCTGGTTCTGCGCGAGCTTGTCCTTGCCGGCGGAGGCGACGTTGAGGATTTTGCCGCGCAGCGGCAGGATCGCCTGGCTTGCTCGATCGCGCGCCTGCTTCGCCGAGCCGCCGGCGGAATCGCCCTCGACGACGAAAATCTCCGAGCCCTCGGCCGCGCTGTTGGTGCAGTCGGCGAGCTTCCCCGGCAGGCGGAGCTTGCGCACCGCCGTCTTGCGCGCGATATCTTTTTCCTGGCGGCGGCGAATACGCTCCTCGGCGCGCTCGACCACGAAGTCGAGGAGCTTGTTGGCCTGCGCCGGATTGCCGGCGAGCCAGTGATCGAACGGGTCCTTGATCGCCTGCTCGACGATCCTTTGCGCTTCCGCGGTGGCGAGCCGGTCCTTGGTCTGACCCTGGAATTCCGGCTCGCGGATGAACACCGAGAGCATGGCGGCGGCGCCCGTCATCACGTCGTCAGAGGTGATGGCGGCGGCGCGCTTACCCTGACCGACGCGCTCGGCGTGATCCTTCAGCCCGCGGGTGAGCGCGGCGCGCAGGCCGGATTCGTGGGTGCCGCCGTCGGGCGTCGGGATGGTGTTGCAATAGGAATTGAGGAAGCCGTCGGCGTCGACGGTCCAGGCGACCGCCCATTGTGCCGCGCCGTGGGTGCCGGTCTTGCCGGCGCTGCCGGTAAAAATGTCGGCCACCAGCGTGGCGCTGGCGACCGTTTCGGTCAGATAATCCTTGAGCCCGTCGGCGAAATGAAACGTCGCCTTTTCCGGCACGCCGTCGACGCCGCGCAACAGGTCCGGCGCGCACGCCCAGCGGATTTCGACGCCGCCGAACAGGTACGCCTTCGAGCGCGTCATCTTGAAGACGCGTTCGGGCTGGAAGTGCGCCTTGGCGCCGAAAATCTCCGGGTCGGGCCGGAAGCGTATTTTCGTCCCGCGCCGGTTCGGCGCCTTGCCGGCTTCTTGCAATTTGCCCTTCGGCTTGCCGCGCTCGAAGGCCATGCGGTAAAGCCGCTGGCCGCGCGCGACCTCGACCTCCATGCGTTCGGACAGCGCGTTGGCGACCGAGACGCCGACGCCGTGCAGGCCGCCGGAAGTTTCATAGACTTCGGAATCGAATTTGCCGCCGGCGTGCAGCGTGCACATGATCACTTCGAGCGCCGACTTGTTCTTGAATTTCGGGTGCGGATCGACCGGAATGCCGCGGCCGTTATCGGTGACGGTGACAAAGCCGTCCGCCGCCATCTCGACCTCGATCCAGTCGGCATGACCGGCGAGCGCCTCGTCCATGGAATTGTCGATCACCTCGGCGAACAGGTGATGCAGCGCCTTCTCGTCGGTGCCGCCGATATACATTCCAGGGCGGCGGCGGACCGGCTCGAGCCCCTCCAGAACCTCGATGTGGCGCGCGGTATAGGCCGCCTCCGCCGCCGAACCGCGCAAGGGGGCGCCGCCGGCGCGGCGTCCGCCGCCGCGCCGAGTTCCCGGCGGGTTGGCGAACAAGTCGGGCGTATCGGACGTTTTTGGCGTTTTCGCTGTCTTTCCCACGGCGGTTTCCATGTGGAGACTCGATCGTCGGCGCACAACGGGCGACGAATCAGCCTTCGACTATGCCATTTGCCCGGCAAAGCATGAACGGGCAGGCAACGCGAACAAGTCCTGGCCCGCCACCCAGATTGACGCTTGCCCGCCTGGGCCCTATATCGCCGCCCATGACAAGGTCTTTCGTGACCATTGCTTGCGCATTTCGCTGTCGCCGTCGCCGTTTTGTCACGGCACGAGCGCGCGTTCGCGCGTAAAAAATCGTGCCGCCGGCGCCGCGGCACCGCCTTCCCCAAAAATCTTCCCGCGGACGCTGGCTTTGTGCTTCAAGCCCCAACAATCGTATCGAGGGTTGAACGATGCCTGCGGAAGAAAGAAAGGCCAGAATCGGCGTGCTCGGCGCCTCCGGCTATACCGGTGCGGAACTGCTGCGGCTGCTCATCCGCCATCCGCGCGTAGAGATCGTGCTGCTCACGGCCGATCGCCGGGCCGGCAAGGCGATGGCGGACGTGTTTCCGCAATTCCTGCCCTACGTATTGCCGACGTTGTCGGCGCTCGATGCCGCCGATTGGCAAGCGCTCGGACTTGATCTCGCGTTCTGCGCACTGCCGCACGGCACGACGCAGACTGTGATCAAGGATCTGCTGGCGCGGGCGCCGGGCACCAAGGTCGTCGATCTTTCGGCCGACTTCCGTCTCGCCGATCCGGCGGCTTATGCGCGCTGGTACGGCCACGCCCACGCTGCCCCGGAGTTGCAGAAGGACGCGGTCTACGGCCTGACCGAAATCTATCGGCGCGAGATCAAGGCGGCGCGGCTCGTCGCCAATCCCGGCTGCTACACGAGCTGCGCGGAGCTGGCGCTGATCCCGCTGTTGAGGGCGAACGCGATCGACGCCGACGAGATCGTCATCGACGCCAAATCGGGCGTCACCGGAGCGGGCAGGGCGGCGCGCGAGGATTTGCTGTTCCCGGAAGTATCCGAAGGCTTTCACGCCTACGGCGTTGGCCATCACCGCCACATGGCCGAGCTCGACCAGGAATTTTCCCGCGCCGCCGGCCGCGAGGTGATCGTCAGCTTCACGCCGCATCTCGTGCCGATGAACCGCGGCATCCTTTCGACCATTTACGTCCGCGGCTTCAAGGCGTCGGCGCAGGACCTTCATGCGCTGCTTTTAAAGTCTTACGCGAGGGAGCCGTTCGTGCATGTGCTGCCGTTCGGCGCGCTGCCGCAGACCCGCCACGTGCGCGGCTCCAACATGACCTTCATCGGCGCCGTCGCCGATCGCGTCGCCGGCCGCGCCATCATCGGGTCGGCGCTCGACAATCTGACCAAGGGCGCGTCCGGCCAGGCGGTGCAGAACATGAACCTTATGCTCGGCTTCCCCGAGACCATGGGGTTGGAGCAGGTCGCGCTGTTTCCGTGAGGCGCGCGCGGGGCCGATCCCCGCGCGGCTCAGATCAGCTTCAATATCGCCAACACGTAAACGTGCTGGCGCCCCGGTCCGCCTTCAGTCCCGCACTTTGGCGCTGATTTCCGCTTGGCGCTCAGGCCTTGATCCTCACGTAGCTTCCCGGCGCATCCTCGATCGGCTTGAGCTTGCCGCCGCCGGGGATCCGCGCGGGCACTTCGGTCGGATCCTGCCGTTTGATCCAGGCGAACCAGTCCGGCCACCACGAGCCGGGATGCTCCTTCGCCTTGGCGAGCCAGGCCTCGACGTTGGCGCTGCGCGGTCGCGGCCCGGTCCAATACTGATATTTCTTCTTGTCGGGCGGGTTGACGACGCCGGCGATATGGCCGGAGCCGGTTACCACGAACCGCACTTTGCCGCCGAAGAATTTCGAGGCGAGCATGACCGATTTAGCCGGCGCGATGTGGTCTTCGCGGGTCGCCAGATTGTAGATCGGTATCTTGATCGAGTGGACATCGATCGGCGTGTTACCGAGCATCATTTCGCCGCGCGCCAGTTTGTTGTCGAGGTAGCAATTGCGCATATAGAACGAATGATTGGCGGCCGGCAGTCGCGTGGAGTCGGAGTTCCAATACAAAAGATCGAACGGGAACGGCGCCTTGCCCTTGAGGTAGTTGTTGATGACATAGGGCCAGAGCAAATCGTTGGAGCGCAGCATGTTGAAGACGATGGCCATCGTCTTGCCTTCCAGATAGCCGCGCTCGGCCATGCGCTGCTCGAGCGCCTTGACCTGCTCCTCGTCGATGAAGACCTTGAGATCGCCGGCGTAGGTGAAGTCGACCTGAGAGGCAAACAGTGTGGCCGACATGATGCGCTCGTCGTGCCACGCCGCCATGCCCGCAAGCGCCACCGTCAGCATGGTGCCGCCGACGCAATAGCCGGCCGCGTGCACCTTGTCCTCGCCGGTCGCCTCCTTGATCACATCGAGCGCCGCGAGCGGACCCTCGCGCACGTAATCCTCGAAGGTCTTTTGCGCCAGCCGCCCATCCGGGTTGACCCACGAGATGCAGAAAACCGTGAGGCCTTGATCGACGCACCATTTGATGAAGGATTTCTCCGGCGTCAGGTCGAGCACGTAGAATTTATTGATCCAGGGCGGCACGATGAGCAGCGGGCGCTTGCGCACCTTCTCGGTCGTCGGCGCATATTGGATGAGCTGCATCAGGTCGTTCTGGAAGATCACCTTGCCCGGCGTGGTCGCGAGATTGCGTCCGACCTCGAACATGGAGGCATCGGATTGGCGGATTTTCAGGTGGCCGCCGCCAGCGGCGATATCCTCGGCCAGCATGTGCATGCCGCGAACCAGGTTCTCGGCATTGCTGGTGAGCGTTTCGCGCAGCAGTTCGGGATTGGTCAGCACGAAATTCGACGGTGACAGGGCATTGGTGATCTGCCGAACGTAAAAATCGGCTTTCTGCTTGGTGTGCGGATCGAGGCCGGCTGCGTCGCTGACCAGCTTGGTGGCCCAGTCGGTGGTGAGCAGATAGACTTGCCTGAGGAAATCGAAGAACTGATTCGAGGCCCACTCCGGGTCGGCAAAGCGCTTGTCATTGGCCGCGGGCGCGGCGACCGGCGGTGCCGGTTCGCCGGCGAGCCGCTTGGCCGCCGCTCCCCACAGATCGAGGTAGGCTTTGCCGAGCCGGGTTTGCAGCTCGACGGTGCGCTGCGGATCGGCCAGCCAGTATTCCGCGACCTGGCCCAATGTCTTGACTACTTCGGCGACTTCATCGGCGGCGGTGCCGTCGGCGTTGCCGCCTTGTTCGCGCGGCTTGAGGTAGGCCGCGAGCGCCCGGCCGCCCTCTTCGACGAGGCGCGCCAGATTGCGCGAAAACGCCTCGACGTCGACGGTTCCGACTTTCATCGGTTCTTGCGATGGAGCCCGCACGAGCGTTCCTCACCTTCCGTAAATGGCGATATAATTCGCCCCTTACGGTTGAAATGGCCTGCTCAGATCGCGCGCGCAAGGCGGGGCTGGTTCTCTCTCTCTCTAACGCCAGCCACGCGGTCCGCGTCGATCCGGTTGGACCTTGTTTCCACCATATTAGCGCGTTATCCGCATGACTTGTGTGTTCTTTAGGTTGATCTTTGTAAACTATTGCGGCGCTAACTATTTCGGTCGGGGTCGGGGTACGCCGGCACGGCCTGCCGCAATCGAGCCGGCGGGATCGAGACGAGGGGCCTTGTGGGGGGTACAGCGGGGACCAGCGTGAACGGCGAGCGTAGCGTGACGAAACTTGTGCTTGGGGCGTTGGCGATAGCCGCCTCGGTGGCGTTTCTTGTGTCGGGCTGCTCCGAGGGGGCCTTGTTTCCGGCGGTCCACGACCTCCCGGCGCCGCGGGCCGATACCCCGCTCACCCCCGACCAGGTCAAGCAGGCGACCGACGCGCTGACCTCCGAGCGCGACCGTTTGAACACCCAGATACAAGCCAATGGTCAGCCGGGTACGACGGCCAGCGTCCCCGTAGCGGTGCAGCAAAAACCACCCTTGTCGACGCAACCTGCCGCCGCTCAGGCCGGCGCCACGCAGACCGCTGGTGCCGACCCCAAGCCGTGATAAAAGTGTAGAAGGTCGTCTAGCCGACGCGCCGGGGCTCTCATGGAAGAATTTTATCGCATCCGGCGGCTGCCGCCTTATGTGTTCGAACAGGTCAACCGCGCCAAGGCGGTCGCCCGCAATGGGGGTGCCGACATCATCGATCTCGGCATGGGCAATCCAGACCTACCGGCGCCCGCGCACGTGGTCGAGAAGCTCAAGGAAACCATCGGCAAGGCACGCACCGACCGCTATTCGGCTTCCAAGGGCATCCCGGGGCTGCGCCGCGCGCAGGCCGCCTATTATGGGCGCCGGTTCGGCGTGAAGCTCAATCCGGAAACGCAGGTCGTGACCACGCTCGGCTCCAAGGAAGGCTTCGCCAACGTCGCGCAGGCGATCACCGCGCCGGGCGATCTCATCATCGTTCCCAACCCGACCTATCCGATCCACGCCTTCGGTTTCCTGATGGCGGGCGGCGCCATCCGTTCGGTGGCGGTCGAAGCCAACGACGCCTTTTTCAGCGCGCTCGAACGCGCGATGATGCATTCGATCCCGAAGCCGATCGCCGTCGTCACCTGCTATCCGTCGAACCCGACGGCTTGCGTTGCGAACCTCGACTTCTATCGCGAGCTCATCGCGTTTGCGAAGAAGCACAGCCTCCTGGTGTTGTCGGATCTCGCTTATGCCGAGGTCTATTTCGATGACAATCCGCCGCCCTCGGTTCTGCAGGTCCCCGGCGCCATCGACGTTGCCGTCGAATTTACTTCGATGTCGAAAACCTATTCGATGCCCGGCTGGCGCATCGGCTTTGCCGTTGGCAACGAGCGTATCATCGCGGCGCTGGCGCGGGTGAAATCCTATCTCGACTACGGCGCATTTACGCCGATCCAGGTCGCCGCCACCGCGGCGCTCAACGGTCCCGACGATTGCATCCACGAAATGCGCGCGATCTACCGGCGCCGGCGCGACGCACTGGTGGACTCGTTCGGCCGCGCCGGCTGGCGGGTGCCGCCGCCGCGGGCCTCGATGTTCGCCTGGGCGCCGATTCCCGAACCTTTCCAGCCGCTCGGCAGCGTTGAGTTCTCAACCCTGCTGGTCGAGAAGGCCGGCGTCGCGGTGTCGCCCGGGGCCGGCTTCGGCGAAAACGGCGAAGGCCATGTCCGCATTGCCTTGGTCGAGAACGAGCAGCGCATCCGCCAGGCCGCCCGCAACATCCGGCGCTTTCTTGAAACCGGGCCGGAAATGCTGCACAACGTCGTGCCCCTCGCGACGCGACGTTAGTCGCGCCACGCTCTTTCATCCCAGGTTAGCGACGTTTATGGCCGAGCCGTTGAAAGTCGGGCTTGCCGGATTAGGGACTGTCGGCGCGGCCGTCCTCCAGCTCTTGGAGCACGGCCGCGACAAGCTCACGGCGCGCTGCGGCCGGCCGATCGAGGTCGTCGCCGTCAGCGCCCGGTCGCGAGGGAAGAAGCGCGCTATCGACCTGAAGAAATTCCGCTGGATCGCCGATCCGGTGGCGCTGGCCTGCGATCCGGCGATCGACGTCCTGGTCGAGCTGATCGGCGGGGTAGGGGACCCGGCCAAGCCCGCCGTGGAGACCGCGCTGGCCGCCGGCAAGCCGGTGGTGACCGCCAACAAGGCGCTGCTCGCCGGGCACGGTCACGAGCTTGCCACGCTGGCGGAACGTCACCGCGTCGCGCTTAATTTCGAAGCGTCGGTCGCCGGCGGCATCCCGATCGTGAAGACGCTGCGCGAGGGGCTCGACGGCGATTCACTGATGCGCGTCTATGGCATTCTCAACGGCACTTGCAATTACATCCTCTCGCGCATGGAGCAGGACCGCCTCGCCTTCGATGAGTGCCTGCGCGAGGCCCAACGCCTCGGTTATGCCGAAGCCGATCCGTCTTTCGATGTCGAAGGCCACGACACCGCGCAAAAGCTTGCCATCCTGGCGAGCCTGGCTTTCGGCACCAAGGTCGATCCCGATGCGGTTTACACGGAGGGCATCTCCTCGATCACGCTCGCCGATCTCGACGCCGCCGGCGAGCTTGGCTACCGCGTCAAGCTGTTGGGGGTGGCGGTGCGCACCGAGGCAGGCATCGAGCAGCGGGTGCATCCGACCATGGTGCCGAAGGAATCCGCCATCGCCCAGGTCATGGGCGTGACCAATGCGGTGACGGTCGATGCCGAGGGTCTGGCGCCGATCACGCTGGTTGGTCCCGGCGCCGGCGGTATGGCGACCGCTTCGGCGGTCGTATCCGATCTCGCCGACATCGCGCGCGGGGTCCGCACGCCGCCGTTCGGACGTCCGGCCGCGCGCATGACGGCGGTCCGCAAGGCGCCGATGCAGCGCCACGAGGGCGGCTATTACATCCGCTTGCTGGCGCGCGACCGTCCCGGCAGCGCCGCAACCATCGCGCGGCGGCTGGCGCAGCAGCAGATTTCGCTCGAATCGATCGTTCAGCGTCACGAACTTCGGCCGCAAGTCGCCGGCCAGCCGGGCCGCTCCGGCGAGCCGGTGCCGGTCATCCTGATCACCTACGCAACCACGGAGGACGCAGTGCGCAAGGCGCTCGCCGCGGTGCGCCGCGACCGTGTAATCTCGGGACGGCCGCAGGTGATCAGGATCGAGAAGAATTAGAGTAGTGCATTGTAGTTGCAGGAAAAAGAACATGGCGTCCATAACCGTTCCACATAACCTCATGCTGGAGCGCATTCTCGCGCTGGAGATCGTGCGCGTGACCGAGCGCGCGGCGGTCAATGCGGCGCGGTTGCGCGGCCGCGGCGACGAAAAAGCGGCCGACCAAGCTGCGGTCGATGCCATGCGGCGCGAGCTCAACAAGTTGCCGATCGACGGCACGGTCGTGATCGGGGAAGGCGAGATGGACGAAGCGCCGATGCTGTTCATCGGCGAGAAAGTCGGCGCCAAAGGCGGGTTCAAAGTCGACATTGCGGTCGATCCGCTGGAGGGCACGACGCTGTGCGCCAAGAACATGCCGGGCGCGATCGCTACGATCGCGATAGCCGAGGAGGGCACGCTCCTGCATGCGCCGGACATCTATATGGACAAGATCGCGGTCGGCCCGGGCTATCCCAGAGGCGTTGTCGATCTCGACGCCGCGGCCGAGGAAAACATCGTCAATCTGGCCAAAGCCAAAGGGGTGGCGCCGCAAGCCATCACGGCCATGATTCTCGACCGCCCGCGCCACGCCGATCTGATTGCGGCGGTGCGCAAGGCCGGCGCCGCGGTCAGCCTGATCACCGACGGCGACGTCGCCGGCGTCATCCACACCGCGGAGCCGGAGAAGACCGGCATCGACATTTGCCTCGGCATCGGCGGCGCGCCCGAGGGCGTGCTGGCGGCGGCGGCGCTGCGCTGCATCGGCGGCCAGATGCAATGCCGCCTCGTGGTCGACACCGAAGAGAAGCGCGCGCGTGCCGCCAAGATGGGCATCAAAGACCCGCGCAAGAAATATCAGATCGAGGACATGGTGCGCGGCGACTGCCTGTTCGCCGCGACCGGCATCACTGACGGCCCGATGCTGCACGGGGTCAAGTTTCGCGAGGGCATTATCGAGACGCAAACCGTAGTCATGCGCTCGGTCAGCGGCACCGTGCGCTGGATCAGGGCCGAGCACCGGCAGCTGGAAAAGTTTTGAGCTGTTGACCGGCCCGGCCTGGCTCGATTGCGCCATTGCTCGAGCGGACGACACGGCGCCTAGCGCCGGCGGCTGCACGGACAGTCTAGGGCAAGTCACGCTCGGCAGATTCCTCTATGTGGAACCAGTCACCGATGCGCGAGCGCAACTCGGTCAGTGCTTCGCTTGTAGCGTTGATCTGCGCACGCTTCGGCTGAACGCCGATGACCTCGACGCCGTTCACGGCGTTGAGCATCTCGTGAAGCGGCGCCGGTGGCTGATCGCTCAATTGCAGCTTCTGGGCAATGACGTATCTCTTGGTCTCGCCCGACATGGTATCTCTCCGCCGTCAGGTGCGCCCAGCGAGCGGGCGCATCTACATTCTGATCAGTCCCAGGCCCTGGTAGAGACCGTCGAAGCCGAGCGAGCAGGCCTTGCGGCGCAATGCGGCGTCCGCATACGCCGCCCGAGCATGCCCGCGCGGCAGCGCCTTGTATTGCGCGTCGGTGGAAAGCACTGCAGCGAGCGTGCCGGTGGCAACGGGAGAAGCCATCGAAGTGCCGTCCATGGCAAGATAAGGGACGGAGTTACTGTTGACGGCCGGCACGGTCGAGATGATGGCGTTGCCGGGAGCTATGCAGGTTATTTCGGGTCCGATATTGCTGAATTTGGCAACGAATAGGCCGTCCGGGTGGATCTTGTCGGTGCCAATCGGAATGTTCGCATAAGACGCCGAACCGACCGGCATCACATTCAATATGCCAAGCGCCGAGATCGCCACGCATTGCGGATAGCCGGCCGGAAAAAGCACGTGCCCGCCGAAATTGTTTCCCGCCGCACACACGCAGAGCGTGCCTCTTTCCATGGCCGCGCCGATCGCGTCCTGTTCGAGCTCCGATCTCGTTCCGCCGAGGCTCATGTTGATGAGGTCGACCTGACGGCTATCCGACAACTCATCGATCGCATTACTGATGTCGCCCTGATTGCTGACCTTGCCCGGTTCGAAGACGCGCGCCACGAATAAGTCGACGCCCGGCGCGATGCCGCCGAAATCGCCCGACCCCGCCCGCGGTCGCGCCCCTATGGTTCCAGTCACGTGCGTGCCGTGGTTCATGGAGTCGCGTGTCGCCTCGGGCGAACGGGTCACCTTGCCATCGATGAAGGCGCCGACGCCTGTCACGTGCGCGAGATAAGGATGCGGACCGAACCCGGTATCGATCACGCCGACTCGAATACCGGCGCCGCGCGTTTCGGAATAATCGGAGCTTCCGACCAGCCATTGCCACCAACCGAAGGGTCCGGTGCGTGGCAGCGGCGGCATGTTGATCTCAAGGCCGGAAGTCGGCGAACTGATGACGATCGGCCAAAGACCGCTCGCCGGCTCGATGATGGCAAGCGTCGGTTTCCATCCCGATGAATCATACTGCAGCACAACATGACCTGCATCGTCGGTGATGGCGTCTTCCCTGATGGTCTGACTACCCGAGTTCGAGGTCAGAACCAGGGTCAGCGTCACATGAGAGACGGGCGTGCCATTGCCGGTGATCTTTGCTTCGAAAGTCTCGCTGGTGCCTGCCGGCATGAACGGATTGGCCAGGGTCGATGCGAAAGCGAGTTCCGACTTCACCGGCACCGCGGAGAGGTAGTCGGCTATCCGATATTGCAAGGTTGCCCGCGGCCGCTCCGGCTCGATGATCGTGTCGGCACCGAACTCTTTGCGCTTTGCCATCAGTTCCTGCGGATCTCCGTCAAACAGGATTGTGCGTCGGCTGTCTTCGCGGGGATCGCTGGTTGCGGAGTCGCCCAGGATGTCGAACGAACTCGCAATGGTGCGGCTGACCTTCGTATCGAAATCGGCGCGCGCCAATTTCCGCTCCGACGCATCCGCTTTTCCGGCGCGGCGATTGGCAATCACAAACCTCATGATAACCCCCGTCCTTCGGCAAGAACATCTTTGCCGGCGTAAGAAATCTCGTTGCGGCTGCGGCCGCGTTCCGGCGGTTCTATGTTGGGCCGGACGATGAGGACCGAAGGCACGGCTTCGGTGGCGGCGAGCCGCAGATAAAAATGCCCGATGCCCGCTGTGCCGATCATCAACGCCGGTGTCTCACCTCCGCTGGGAACGCCGCACGGCCACGGCAGACCCGGTTCATGAAATTCAGCGATGCCGAAGCTGCCGAGCCGATCCGCGAGTTCGCGAAATTCGCCGCGCTTCAAGCGTTGGCTGATCTGCAGCAAATAGTCAGCGTGTCCGGCGAGCCCGTGGCAATAGCTGAAATCCCGTGCTGCCGACGCTTGCTGTGCCGTGAGCGCCTTGATCGCTGTCCGCATCGCCGCGTCGGCCTCCTGCGGCGGCCGCAGATCGCCCGGCAACAGTTCGGCGGCGCGCAGGCGGCTGATGCCAATTCCCGTGGCGCCATTGCACCAGGCGACGACAAACCGCTTCGACGCGCTGTCGTCTGGCATCGACCGCAGGTCCGGCCAATTCTCAGCGGCCGCATCGTAGAGGTTGCGCTCATAGCGGAAGGCGCCGACGCCCTTGTCGAGCATACGGGGGTCGCCGCTGATGCGGAATGCTTCAAGCAGAGCCAGACCGATGCCGGCAGCGCCGTGTGAATAGCCGGTCAGATGCCGGCTGCCGAGCGTCGAAGGCCATGAAACGCCGGAATCGTCCTCGTGTCCCCATTCGACGAGACGGCCGGCTTGGCGAACGGCAAGATCGAGGAGATCGTCTTCTTCGTATCTTTGCGCGACATCCATCAGTGCGGGGATCGTGCCGGCATAGCCGTTCATCAAATCGATCAGATTCCTATCGTCGGCGACGTTGCCGGTCGCCTTCAAAACTTGAATGCCCTTCTTGACCAGCGCGGTGCTCTCGGTGAGCTCGCCGATCTCGATCAGGACATAGGCGATGCCCGACCGCCCGGTGAAATAGCCGATGCCATTGGCGCCGCCGAAGTCGTCCGCGGCGGCAAGCAGGGCGGCCGTCGCCCCTTGCAGCGTTGTTCGCTGAAGCGGGTTGTTGGTGAACGAGGCCAATCGGGCGAGGAACAACGCGACGCCGGCAACACCGCCATAGAGCGCCGCCGGCAACGCGGTCATCGAGGGCAGATAAGCGCTGCCGACGAGTTCCGTCGACCAGCCGAGCCAATTGCACGCTCCCTTCGACCAGATCGCGTCGCGGCAGATCCGCCAGCCGATGCGATCGGCCGTGGTGAGGTAGCGTTCAGCGTCATCGCCTGCTGCAGCCGGCCCCGCCGGCTCGGTGACGGCTGGTAAAGACGTGGCGGGGGGGCTCATGTCAACCACTCGCCAAAGTCGGCATTGCCGGCATTGAGATGAGGTCGCTGCAAGGAAACGCCCGCGGTGCGAAATGCGTCATTGATCGCAGCGAGCGCGACGTCGGTATCGGACGTGCCGTCGTACCAGGCGTTCACCAGGCCGCGGCTGACGAGGCGCATGCGCGACTGGCCGAAGCTCTCGCCGGTGCGCGGGTCGTCCGCGATCGCAACGCCTGGCGCGAGCCGCCGGGTGAACAGGGGCACCTCGGGGTTGAGTTCCGGCTGGAGAACGCCGTGGTCGGCAGCGATCGTCCGCACAACGAAATCGGCGTAGCGCCGGGCAATAAAGAGAACGGCGGAGTCGGCGCGCTTGTCGTCGTACGCGGTGCGCCGATCGAGGCATTTAAGGCGAAACGGCACGTCGTATCGGTTCAACGTGCGCGTCAGCCACTCGACAAGGTTGCAGGCGCCGTCGGCGGAGACGTTGAAATATATCCGGCACAGCAGGGCCTCATCGAACTCGCTGCCGACGGTGGAACTGAATACGAAATAGAAGCCAGGCACCATTGTGCGCGACTCTCGCGACGTGCGGATGCTGATGCGATCTCCGACCGTGACCGCCCGGCCTGGCTCGCTCGCGAAGTGACCTGGAAGAACCAGGCGAAAGCATTCGCCCTTCCTCGCATGTACCGCGCCATTGACATCGAGCTGATAGACCTGCCAGGCCGGATCCCAGCCGCGCGGCGTTTTATTTGCCGCCGAAAGACGATCTAAAAAATCGGTATCGGGTATTTTTAAAGCTGCCGCGCCGGCAGCGCCGTTGTCACCCGCTTCGGCAATGCGCCCGCGCGTATAGAAATTTCGGTACAAAATCGGCCACAGCGCCTCAACGAGGTCGCTGCCATCGCTGGCGATGTTCCTTGATGAAAGATCGGTACCGGCCGTGCGCAAGGTCGGGTAGGCGGCAGCGATCTCGGCTTGGCCGCCCCGGAGCTGAATGCTGATTGGCGGTTCGTCGTCGAAGCGGAAGCTAACCGGCGATTCGATCCGAACGCTGCCGCAGATGGTTCGCAAAACCTTCGCCAGATCCTGCGGAAGGTCGTTATCCGGTTCGTCCGGCGCGTGCGCCGCCGCCGGGCGAAGGGGTCTGGCGGCGGCGTCTTGTGCAGGTTGCGAAAGCGCGCGCCCGGCGCTTGCGGCGTCGGGAAAACCGAAAATATCCTTACGGCACAGCGCAACGTTGGCGAAGATGTGCCGCGCAACATTGAGAAGGAGCGAGGTGGTTGGTAGCGGCGCGGTCGCCGTGCCTTGCGTCTCGATGACGGTCTGCAAAAGTCTGACGCCAACGCGAAAAATGCTGCGCATGAGGAGTTTATCTGCGTCGAGGGGAGCAAGCCTGACGCAGCTCTGGTACTCGTCCCAGAAGGCCGCTACCGAGGCCTGCAATTGGCCGAGCTTGCCGCGGCCGCCGTCCGTGCCCGGCTGCGGATGCACATAAAACAGCCAATATTGAACGTAGGCCGCCAGAACGCCGGCGACGTCCCAACAGGGATCGCCGATGTCGGCCAGCTCCCAATCGACAACCATCAGAGCCGAGCCGTCTTCGCGGGGCACAACGACGAAGTTGTCCCACTTTACGTCGCCGTGCGACAAACAGCTCGGTGTCCAGTCGGCCTGGACAATCGACAACGCGGTCATGACGTCGGGCAATTGCCGTAGCATTTCTATGGCCTCCCGCATCGGGGCGGTCATATTCGGCAACACCAGTTGCGGTTGGTGGAGGGCTGCAAAGAACCACGGCTTTGTCTTTGGGAACGTTACTTCCGCGTCGAGCGCGCTCATGAACCGTGCCGTTACGGCATGGATCGTGCCGAGCGCATGTCCCTGCAATCGCCCGAGCAACTCAGAAAAGCTTTGTGTCCGGAACAACTGCTCATTCAGATTCTCGCCATCGTGAGCGAACTCCATCACGACGACATGATC
The DNA here is from genome assembly GCA_049284935.1 of Xanthobacteraceae bacterium. GTDB lineage: Bacteria > Pseudomonadota > Alphaproteobacteria > Rhizobiales > Xanthobacteraceae > BOG-931. The sequence continues at coordinate 35,032 of JBAPYW010000035.1, read as the reverse complement.
GACACCGTTGAAATCGATCAGGCGTGGCACGAATGGCCGCAGTGGCGCCAGATCGGGAAGCTTCGCTATCAACGTGCAGCATTCGGCCTCGCGGCGGATACTGCCGATGTTCTCCGGGACAATTGTTGGAATCTGTTTGACAAAGAGCGATGGAGCTTGGCGACGCAGAACGCGGAAATTGCGATTGCGGCGAGAGGTTTCGACCGCAACAAAATCTCCTTCGATGATGTCCTGGCGAACAATAATGCCGCGCGACATGAGATAATGTGCAAGGTTGTCGGTCGTCAGATACACGTAAGCCTCTTACGTACGCCTCGGGGCATTGGCGTCATCCACCGACAGACACCCCGCCGCAGCGTCGGCGGGGCCGAAGTTGCTGATCGAGACACCCAGGCGTCGCGGCCATCAATAAGTGCACGTACCCGGCAGATAGGTTCGACATGGTACGATGCCGGTGCACAGCACGACGGTGATGCCTGCATTTTGCGGCGCCGCGCCTTGCGGCGCCACGCAGCTGCCACCACCGGTGCAGGCGACGATGCTCAAAGCTTGCGGCGCCGCGGCTTGCGGCGCGTAGCAACTGCCGCCGCCGGTGCAGGCGACGATGCTGAGGGCTTGCGGCACTGCGGCCTGCGGCGCGTAGCAACTGCCGCCGCCGGTACAGGCGACGATGCTCAAAGCTTGCGGCGCTACGGCCTGCGGCGCGTAGCAACTGCCGCCGCCGGTGCAGGCGACGATGCTCAAAGCTTGCGGCGCTACGGCCTGCGGCGCGTAGCAACTGCCGCCGCCGGTGCAGGCGACGATGCTCAAAGCTTGCGGCACTGCGGCCTGCGGCGCGTAGCAACTGCCGCCGCCGGTGCAGGCGACGATGCTCAGTGCTTGCGGCGCTACGGCTTGCGGCGCGTAGCAGCTGCCGCCGCCGGTGCAGGCGACGATGCTCAAAGCTTGCGGCGCTGTTCCTTGAACGCAGCTACCACCACCGGTGCAGGCGACAATGCTTAGCGCTTGCGGTGCAGCGCCTTGCGGACAACCCACCGTTGTCCACGGATCCAACGCTTGCGGCATGCCCCCGCCCGGGCATGCGACGGCGGTCGGTGGACACATTTGCGGCCCATAGCTCATGGCTGTACCCCCTTGGTGTTAGGCCTGTTTCAACGATTTCGGCCTCACGAAAACAAAACTGTTGTTCGTGCTTTGTACACAATCGACGGTATATTAGACATTAATTCTCTCGTAAAAAGTGTAGCGAGGAATTCGAGGCCTGTAAAGAGCGAATTGCAGGCGTGACGACGTACGATGATCTGATCGGAATGCGGGAACAGGGAGCCGAACGAGGGCCGGCTCAGAGGCCGGCGCAGGGTCCGCAATCCGTGGCGGTAGAACCTGGTTTGCAGCCCGCTATACAGGGATACGCGATGGGTGCGTGGCGCGTGATCCGAGGCTCCCGTTGGCAACTCGGATCATGGGCAGGGCGGCAACATCAACGCCAAAGTGCCGACAGCGGTTGGTGCTTGCTTGAGGCCTCGAGGATGGCCTCCGCTCATCCGGCACGAAGCAGCGCCAGCATGATGCCGCCCGAAATCGCGGTTCCGAATACCCCCGCGAGGTTTGGGCCCATGGCCTGGTAGATCAGGTAATTTCTCTTGTCTTCTTGTTGCGCCACGACAGCCGAGACGCGGGCGGCAATCGGCACCGAGGCGATCCCGGCGGAGCCGATCAGCGGATTGATCTTCTTGGTGAGGAAGATGTTCATGATCTTTGCGGTGAGCACGCCTGAGGCCGTACCCACCACGAAGGCGACGAGGCCGAGAAAAATGATTTGCAGCGTACTTACGGTGAGAAACGAATCGGCTGACATTGTCGAACCGATCGCGACGGTCAGAACGATCGTGACCACATTCATGACGCCGTTCGCGGCGGTTTTAGACAAACGCTCCACCACGCCGACTTCCTTTAGCAGATTACCGAGCGCCAGCATTGTTATAAGAGGCGCCACCGGCGGAAGGAACAGATTGACGATGACCGCCATGACTATCGGGAAGGCGACTTTTTCCAGCTTGCCAACTTGGCGTGGTTGCTCCATCCGGATCAGCCGCTCTTCCTTGGTGGTGAGAAGTCGCATGACGGGCGGCTGGATCAGCGGCATCAACGCCATATAGGAATAGGCCGCGACCGAAATCTGCGGCAGCAGATGCGGCGCGAGGGTGACGGTGACGAAGATGGCCATTGGACCGTCAGCGCCGCCGATGATGCCGATCGCTCCCGATTCCTGAATGCTGAAGCCCCACAACTTGGCGCCGACCAGCGCGACGAATATGCCGAGGTGCGCTCCGGCGCCCAGGATCACCAGCCGGGGATTGGCGATCATCGGGCCGAAATCCGTCATTGCGCCGACGCCGAGGAAAATCAGCGGCGGCAGGATGAGCAGGTTCACCCCCTGATAGGCATAGTGGAAAAGGCCACCCTGCCTGATCAGGTCGGAGCCCGGAACGTTGGCGACGATGCACGCAAAGCCAATGCCGATCAGCAGGTAGGGTTCGAAATGCTTGGCTATGGCGAGGTAAATCATCGCGCAGCCGACCGCGATCATGACCAAGTTGCCCCACCACAGCTCCTGGAGGCCGGTCTGCTTGAGCAACGCTCCGAGGAAGAGAATGAACTGGTCGTGCATGTCCTAACCCTCTCCAGGAAATGTTCGGTGCAGCGCCCTATTCTTGGATCGGGTCCTTCACGCCTAGCTTCGCTATTCGGTCAAGCCAGGGAAAGGCAGCCAGGACAACCCCGATCGCGGCAATCACCACGAAGCTCAGGAAAAAATCGATCAGGCTGAGCATGAGAGCGCCTTGAAGGGTGTCAGGAATGAGCATTTGCAATTCTCCTCAGTCGCGGCGCCTGTGTTACCGTCGGCGAGCACCTTCTCGACCTTTATCAGCTTTTCGGCCTTCACGCCGGTACACGCCGGCCGCGCGGTGGATCGGCTCCAGAAACGACAGCTGAAACAGCGTTCGCACTTCCTCGCGGGTCCAATCGGGGCGGACTTGGCCAACGCAGGCGTTGGAAAAAGACAACGCTTGCGCGAGAGACATTCAGTTTGCCCCCAATCACAATCGCAATACAGGCAGGATACCGATGGACCATCCGGCGGAACGACAGGGCATGCCGCAGAAGCCGTCGAATTCTCGGCCGGCGAGCAATTCCAAGCTCACCGTAAGGCGGCGAAATTGGTTCTTCCTTGACTCAAGTCAAGCGGACCTGCCGATTGCGGGCTAAGTTAAGGTGCGTCAGACTGGCATTTGGCCGGTCTGTTTCACATCAACGGGCGCGCCGGACGAGATTCACAGGGCGGCATTTATCAGGTGACAAATCGATCATCCAGGATGCGCCGATTGCGATGGCGCGAAAAGGGGCAGCTATGGATTTCGAGCTGAACGCGGAGCAGCGGCAGATTCAGGATACGGCCAAGCGGTTTGCCGCCGAGGAAATCGCGCCGACGATCGAGGAGGAAGAGCGTCAGCACGCGTTCAAGCCTGAACGCGTCGCCAAGATGGGCGAGCTCGGTTTCTTCTCCTGCGCGTTGTCGGAACAACTGGGCGGCAGCGGCATGGGATTCATGGAATCGGTGCTGATGGCCGAACAGATCGCCAGGGTCTCGGCCTCCTGGCGTTTGCCCTTCAATATGCAGAACTTGGGGCCGGCGCTCACGGTCGCCAAGTTCGGCACGCCGGAGCAGAAGAAGAAATACGTACCCGGCTGGGTCGCCGGTACGCAGCTCGGATTTTTTGCCATGACAGAGCCCAATACCGGCTCCGACGTGGCAAGCATGAGAACCCACGCCATCAACAAGGGTGACCATTACGAGATCAACGGCAACAAGATGTGGATCTCGCAGGCGCATGTCGGCGATGCCGGGTTGCTCTACGCCTATACGGACAAGGCCAAGGGTAACAAGGGCATGACCGCCTTCATCATCGAGCCGAAGAAGATGAAAGGTTGCACGGCGCGGGCGATCGAAACCAAGCTCGGCCTGCATTGCGCCCCGACCGGGGAATTCGTCTTCGAAGGCATGCAGGTGCCGAAGGAGAATGTGCTCGGCCAAGTCGGCGATGGCTTCCGGGTGTGCATGTGGCAGCTCAACCAGACCCGGATCGGCTGTGCCGCCGGTGCCTTGGGTGTTGCAGGCGGGGCGCTCGATCTTGCCATCAAGTACGCCAACGAGCGCACCCAGTTCGGCAAGGCCATTTCTCAGCATCAGATGATTCAGGCGCAGATCGCCGAAATGGTGGTCGAGCATCATGCAGCGCAAATGCTGGTCTACCGCGCCGCCTGGCTGAAGGATCAGGGCAAGCCGAACCAGTACGAGACGTCGGTTGCCAAGCTCGCCGCCTCTGAAGCGGCGGTTCATGCGGCCAACGAATGCATGAAGATTTTCGGCAGCTATGGCTTCTCGACCGAATACCCGGCCGAGCGCTTCTATCGCGATGCCAAGTCGCTACAGGTGGTGGAAGGCACGTCCAACATCCAAAAGATCATCATCTCCGGCATGGCTTGCGGCTTTACGCCGAACCGAGAATAGTTTCGCCCATGAGACTGATTTGGACGTTACGTCGCGCCGTGCCCGCGCCGGGCATGGCGACGTAGGGGAGTTGGGAATGAGACCCTATTTTGAGACGATGCCGAGCTTCGGCAAGGAGCTCAAAGAGAACCGCGTAACCCGCACGCAGGAAAGCCGTGCCAAACTTGAGGCCGTCGAGGCCGAGATCGCCGCCTTGTGCAAGGCGCGCCAGGACGTCGGCGTTCCGGCAGCCGAGATCAACAAGCGCGGTTCGCTGACAGTGTGGCAGCGCATCGAATACCTCGTCGACAAAGGCACCTTCCTGCCGCTGCACAGCCTCTACAATCCAGCGGACAACGAAGAAGGCACCACCAACGTCGTCGACGGTCTCGGCAAGATCGGCGGCCGCTGGGCCGTCATCATCGGCTTCGACAACAAATTGCTGGCTGGCGCTTGGATCCCCGGTCAGCCGGAGAACATCCTGCGGGTGACCAGCATCGCCAAGCGCCTGCATATCCCGCTGGTCTGGCTGGTCCAGTGCAGCGGCGTCAAAATGACCGACCAGGAGAAGTTCTACGCCGATCGCCGCGGCAGCGGCACCTGCTTTTACCGTCACGCCGAACTGGAGCAGATGGGGATTCCAATCCTTGCCGGCATCTACGGGACCAATCCGGCCGGCGGCGGCTACCAGAGCATCAGTCCCACCATCCTGCTCGCCCACAAGGACGCCAACATGGCGGTCGGCGGGGTCGGTATCGTATCGGGGATGTCGCCCAAGGGCGGCTTCGACGTGGCCGGCCTGGAGGAATTGATCGCCAAAACGCGCGACATGCGCGGGCAGGCGCCGGGCCAAGTCGAGACCCATTACGCCGCGACCGGTTTCTTCACCCGCGTGTTTGAGAAGGAAACCGAGGTTCTCGACGGCATCAAGGAATACATGCGGGCGATTCCCGCTTACGACCCGATGTTCTTCCGCGTCGCCGAGCCGAAAGAGCCGCGGCTTGCGGCCAACGACCTCTACCATCTACTGCCGGCCAATCAGAAGGAAGGCTATGTCTTCGACGAAATCCTCGCCCGCTTGGTCGACGGCGGCGAACACATGGAGTTCCGCCCCGATTATGGGCCCGAGATTTACACCGGCCTGGTCAAGATCGACGGCATGCTGATCGGCGCCATCGGCAACCGCCAGGGACTGCTGCCCAAGGGCTATCCCGAATACGCCGACTACCCCGGCATCGGCGGCAAGCTCTACCGCCAGGGGCTGATCAAGATGAACGAGTTCGTAACACTGTGCGGGCGCGACCGGTTGCCGATCGTCTGGTTCCAAGACACCTCCGGCATCGACGTCGGCGACGTCGCGGAGCGGGCCGAACTGCTAGGCCTCGGTCAATCGCTGATCTATTCGATTCAGCAGACCGACGTGCCGATGATGCTGGTGGTGCTGCGCAAGGGTAGTGCGGCCGCCCACTACGTCATGGGCGGACCTACAGCCAACCGCCACAACGCCTTCACACTCGGTACCGCCGCGACCGAAATCTACGTCATGCACGGCGAGACCGCGGCGGTCGCGACCTACGGCCGCCGCGCCGTCAAGGACAAGGACTCCGGCAAGCCGTTGCAGCCGATCGCCGACAAGATGAACGAGATGGCGAAGAAGTATCACGACACGTCGCGTCCGGCCTATTGCGCCCAGCACGGCTTCGTCGACGAGATCGTCGATCTCAAGTCGCTGCGTGCCTATCTCAAGGGCTTCGCCGGCGCGGTGTATCAGAATCCGATCTCGATCTGCCCGCGCCACCAGATGCTGACGCCGCGGATCATTCGGGGGTAAGTTGCCACGAAATTCCAACATTGTTCCTTGCACACCGAAAGCGCTAGCGGCGTGATGTGGAATGCGGGTGCGTGTGACCAAGGTCGATCAGCGGTGCTTGGCCTACAACAGGAGAGGGTTCGATGAGCGAGGAAATTACCGCCCCGGTGTCGGGGAATGTCTGGAAAATTCTCGTCCAGGTCGGCGATAGCGTGCAATGCGACGATGAGCTCATGATCCTCGAAGCCCTGAAGATGGAAAATCCAATCTACAGCCCGGTCGACGGGAAAATCGTCGCGATCAAGGTCGCTGTGGGCAATCACGTGGAATCCAATCAGGTGTTGATGGTGATCGAGTAGCAGACACCACGGATCGCGCAGCGTGAGATCTTCAAGTTTGACCCAGACCAGACGATATAGACACCGGGCCGTTCAGCGATAACAAAATCTTTCCGACACAAATCGTTCTACAATCGCGCCGATGACTGAGAGTCGCCTGTTCCTTGGCGTCGAAAACTCGGTGACCGGTCGCGCCTGGCGCGACCGGCTCGACGAGCGCGGTTCGGCGCGGGCGCTGGCGATCGCGCAGCGGCACGATTTGCCCGAATTGCTGGCGCGCATCCTCGCCGGCCGCAATGTCGAGATCGACGCGGTCGCGGCCTTCCTCGATCCGACGATCAAGCAGTCGATGCCCGATCCCAACGTGCTCACCGCCATGCCGGAGGCGGCGGCGCGGATTGCCGACGCGATCATGCGTGGCGAGACGGTCGCCGTGTTCGGCGATTACGATGTCGACGGCGCGACCTCCGCCGCGCTGCTGGCGCGCTTCCTGCGCCACGCCGGCATCGACCCGCTGATCCACATTCCCGACCGGCTGTTCGAAGGCTATGGCCCCAACATCGAGGCGGTGCGGGCGCTCGCCGCGCGCGGCGCGACCCTACTGGTGACAGTCGATTGCGGCACCACCAGCATCGAGCCGCTCATGGAAGCGCGCGCGCTTGGCGTCGACGTCGTCGTCATCGATCACCACCAGGCCGACGAGGTGCTGCCGCCGGCCGTGGCGATTGTCAATCCGAACCGGCGCGACGATCTTTCCGGTCTTGGCCATCTCGCCGCGGTGGGCTTGACCTTCATGACCGTGGTGGCGGTCAACCGCGTGCTGCGCTCCCACGGCTTTTGGACCGCGCAGCGTCCCGAGCCCGATCTTTTGTCGTTTCTCGATGATGTGGCGCTTGGCACCGTCGCCGACGTGGTGGCGCTCACCGGGTTGAACCGCGCTTTCGTCGCCAAGGGTCTGATCGCGCTGCGCCGGCGCCAGCGCGCCGGCCACGTCAGCCTGATGGACGTGGCGCGGCTCTCCGGTCCCCCCGAGGCGTGGCATCTCGGTTTTCTGCTTGGCCCGCGCATCAATGCCGGCGGCCGCATCGGCCGCGCCGATCTCGGCGTGCGGCTTTTACTCGAGGACGATCCGATCGAGGCGGCGCGCATCGCCGCCGAGCTCGACCGGCTCAACCGCGAGCGCCAAACCATCGAGCTGGAAACCCTGGCGCAGGCCGAGGCCGAAGCGATGGCCGCCCTCGGCATCGAGGAGAAGGGCGCCGTGGTGGTCACCGCCGCCGAGGGCTGGCATCCCGGGATCGTTGGTCTCGTCGCGGCGCGGCTGAAGGAAAAATTCGGCCGTCCTGCATTTGCGATTGCGCTCGAGCCCGGCGGCATCGGCACCGGCTCGGGCCGCTCCATCCCCGGCGTCGATATCGGCCGGGCGGTGCGGCGCGCGGTGGCGGAAGGCCTCCTGGTCAAGGGCGGCGGCCACGCCATGGCGGCGGGCGTGACGCTGCGCAAGGCCGCGCTTGCGCCATTGCGCGCTTTTCTCGAAGCGACGCTCGGTGCCGACGTGGCGGCGGCGCGGCGCGCGCACGGTCTTCTGATCGACGGCGCCGTGAGCGCGGCGGGTGCCGACGCCGCGCTCGTCGCGCTAATCGAGCGCGCCGGGCCGTTTGGTTCGGGCAATCCGGAGCCGGTGATCGCCTTGCCCGCGCACACGCTCGTCTATGCCGAGGAAGTCGGTCAGGCGCATATGCGCGTGCGGCTCAAATCCGCCGAGGGCGCCGGCATCGGCGCCATCGCCTTCCGCGCCGCCGGGCAAAAACTCGGCGCCGCGCTCTTGGCGAGCCGCGGCCGGCAAATCCATGCCGCCGGCTCCTTCGCGCTCGATCGCTGGCAGGGCGAGGAGCGCGTGCAATTCCGCCTCACCGACATCGCACCGGCGGAGCCATTTACGGGACGTTGAAAAGCCAGACGGGAGGCCAAGGTGGCAGTCCAGCGCCTGACAATCAAGCAAGCCGCGGTGCTTCGAAACCCCGGCAAACAATCGATGCAGATCGTTTCGCCGGAGAACGCGCCTGACGCGGCGGTGACTATTACGCGCGTAACAATGGAGCCGGGTGCGATCTCGCCGAGACACAGCCACGCTCGCTCCGAGCAGATTTGGATTGTCGAGGAAGGATCGGCCAGGCTCCTCCTGGCCGGCGACCGGACCGAACAGCTGGCAGCCGGCGATATCATCCGCACGCCCTGCGGTGACATCCATGGCGTCGAGATTACCGGGCGGGGCCCGTTCGTCTATTTGACGGTCACCAATCCCCCCGAAGACATGACGCCCTTCTACAAGGAGCGAATCGCGACAGAGGACTCAGGCACGCGGTCTTCTCGCGGCGCGCGAGACATCTGAGACCGCGCGAGGCGCTGCGCGCTTGACGGTGCTCGAGTGAGCATCGCCGGCAAGGGCGTCCTTTACCTCGAAGGCCGGATCGCCGTTTGACGTCTGATCGAGACCATGCCTATCTGCGCCCGACGGTTCCCCGTTGGGGATCAAATGGGAACGCAGTGCGGGCGAGACATCGCTCAATGCTGCGGCTGCCCCCGCAACTGTAAGCGGCGAATCTTCCGTCACATGTCCACTGGGACTCGGCTCCCGGGAAGGCGACGAAAGGTAAAGACCCGCGAGCCAGGAGACCTGCCGTCAGCCGTGGTCATACGCGGGCGCTGTCGGTCGGGGTGTACCGGTGGTGGGCGAACCAATCATCCTTTTAGGATGTGCGGGACACCAAGTTCGCGGTGACGTGCACAGGGCGTGTTACCCGAGGTGTCTCCATGTTTCCCAATACCGCCGTTATGCGGCGCAGCGTCGGCTGCGCCGGCCGCCCGTTCGCGCGCGTTGTCGTTTCGTGGCTTTTGCTGTGGCCCGGGCTTCCGGCTCATGCGCAGGACGCGCAACAAACGGCGCCGGCACAGCCGGTCGAATTGCCGGTCATTTCCGTCACGGTGCCGCCGCCGTCGAAACCGACAAACCAGGGTGCCGGCAACTCGGTCGTCGTCAGTCCGACGACCGTTCCCACCCCTGCCGATCAGTCGGCTAGCTCGGTGACGGTCATCACCGGCGCCGATATCGAAAGCCAGCAATGGCGCACGATTCCCGACGCACTCATGGCGGTGCCGGGCCTCAATGTCGTCCAGGCCGGCGGTCCGGGCGGCCTGACATCGGTCTTCATTCGCGGCACCAATTCCAATCACGTCAAGGTTCTGATCGACGGCGTCGACGTGTCGGACCCCAGCAATCCCACCCAAACCTTCGATTTCGGCCAGCTGTTGACCGGCGACATCGCGCGCATCGAAATCCTACGCGGCCCGCAGAGCGGTCTCTACGGCTCCGATGCAATCGGCGGGGTCATTTCCATCACGACGAAAAACGGGGAAGGTCCACCGAAGGTGATCGCAACAGTGGAAGGAGGATCGTTTGGAACATTTAACCAGAGGGCCGGCCTGAGCGGCTCTCAGGACAACTTTAATTACGTGTTCAACGTCCAGCATTTCTCTTCAACACAGACGCCGGTGACACCGCTCAATGAGCTGGCGCCGGGCGAGCATAGAAACAACGACACCTATGACAATTGGACCTATTCGACGAAGCTTGGCGCCAATCTGACCGACAATTTCACTGTCAATTTCGTCGGCAGGTATACGGATTCGAGGCTTGGATTCACCGGCGAAGACTACGTGGATTTCTTTCCGCCCGCGCCGGAAGCGCTGCAGAGCACGCAGGTGGATCGTCAATTCTACGGGCGCGGCGAAGCGGTCTGGTCGCTATTCGATGGCCGGTTCAAGAATTTCTTCGGCGTGAACTATACGAATTCATGGAGCTGGAACCTGGATCCAAACCCGGACAGCTTCAACGCGCCGCCCGCGGTCGCCCCGCCGACGACGAATCTAGGACAGCGCACCCAGTATGATTGGCGCGGCGAAGCCAGAGTGGCGCAGGGACAGACTCTTGTTTTCGGGTTGCAAGACAAAACCGAATCGCTGTGGACCAACTCCACCGGCACATTCAACGCATTCGGCACTTACACGCCGACGACAACGACGGCGCAGACGGGGGACAAGGCCGGCTGGGTCGAGCTGCAATCCGCATTTTCGGATCGGTTTTTCCTCGTATCGAATATTCGCTATGACGACAACGAAAGCTTCGGGCCTCACACGACGTGGCGCGTTGCACCGGCTTTTATCGTTCCAGGGACGGAGACCAAGCTCAAGGCAACCTATGGGACCGGCTTCAAGGCGCCGACCCTCACCGAGCTTTACGTCAATAATCCGTCGTTCCTGGTCGTCGGCAATCCCGATCTTTTGCCGGAAACCAGCAAGGGCTACGATGTTGGATTCGAGCAACCTTTGCTGCATGATCGGCTGCGTTTCGGCGCAACCTATTTCCACAACGACATCACAAATCTCATCGAGGGAACGACCGATCCGACCACCTTGGTCTCGACCTATGTGAATGTCGGCCAGGCGACGACACGAGGGGCCGAGACCTTCGCGGCGCTGGCTTTGAGCAGTCGAGTGAACCTGCGCGCCGACTACACCTATACCGAGGCCAGGGACGACCTGACGGGCCTGGAATTGCTGCGCCGGCCCAAGAACACAGCAAGCATCACGGCCTTGTGGAAAGCGACCGATCGCCTCACCGTCACCGGGCAGGTGCTCTACGTCGGACCCTGGCTGGACTACAACCGACCGGGAACGGCGGAACTCATGGCGCCGGGCTATACTCTGGTCAATCTTGCCGCGAACTATGCCGTCACCGAAAGGATCAGCGTGTTTGCCCGCATCAACAACCTCTTCAACCAGCAGTATGAGGATCCGCTGGGCTTCCTGCGGCCAGGTTTCGGTATTTATGGCGGCGTCACTGTGCAAGTCAGCGGCGCGCCGTCGAGCGTGCAATCCGCCGGCGCGGCGGCGACGACCCCGGCAGCGCCAAGTCCGGCGCCGGCAACAAGAGGCGGCGGCGTTCTGTGACGCGCCGCCTCTTTCGGATTGTCTCGCTAGTCAACGATGACCCGACGTCGAAACCGCGTGGAGTGTCGGCGGCGTCTACACCTCGATCCGGCCTTCGAGGTAAAGGACGGCGCCACCGGCGATGCTGACGCGATTGCCGTCTAGCGCGCAGGACAGCGCGCCGCCGCGTCGTGAGACCTGGCGGGCTTCGAATTCCGTCTTGCCCAGGCGCTTCGCCCAGTAAGGCACCAGCGTGCAGTGCGCCGAACCGGTCACCGGATCTTCCGCAATACCTTGCACCGGCGCGAAAAAGCGCGAGTCGAAATCGACGCCGTTTTCGCCTGCAGCGTGACGTCCGGCAGCCACGTTTCAAGCGGGCACACCGCGGCCGAATTGCCGCGAAAGACGCGGTCGGAAAATGCATCGACCTGCTAGATTGGAAGGCGCATCATTTCCATTCCCGGCGATTACGGCAAACGGCGTAGGTTATTGGCACGAATGCACGCACACGGCTATGTAGAACCCGCACTGCGCGATGAAAGACATTTGAATGGCCAAGCTCAATCTCTCTGTCGCCATCGGCGAGTACGACCGGACCCGCGCGCTGATCGACGGCAGCGTCGCCATCGACGGCGTCGACCCGGTCTATATGCCGCTGGTCCCGGAGGAGATTTTCTTTCGCGCCTTCCGCGCCGCCGAATTCGACATTTGCGAATTGTCGCTCTCCAGCTATGCAGTTAAGAAGGCGCAGGGTGATTGTCCCTACATCGCGGTGCCGGCCTTCGTCTCGCGCGCCTTCCGCCATAACGCGGTCTATGTCCGCACCGATCGCATCAAGAAGCCGGCGGACCTCAAGGGCAAGAAAGTCGGCGTGCCGGAATATCAGCTCACGGCCAATGTCTGGGCGCGCGCCTTCCTCGATGACGATTACGGCGTCAAGCCCGCCGACATCCACTGGATCCGCGGCGCCATCGCGCAGCCGGGCCGGCCGGAAAAACTCACCGTCGAGCTGCCCGCCGGCGTGCGCCTCGACAGTGCGCCGGAAGGCACGACGATTTCCGCCCTGCTCGAAGCCGGCGAGATCGACGGCTTCATCGCGCCACGCCCGCCCAGCCTCATCGAGAAAAGGCACCCGCATATCGGCGGGCTGTTTCCCGACCCGGTCGTGACGGCCAAGGATTACTTCAAGCGCACCGGCTTGTTCCCGATCATGCACGTGCTGGGCATCCGCCGCGCCCTGGCCGAGCAGCATCCCTGGCTTCCCGGGGCCGTGCTCAAGGCGTTCGAGCAGGCCAAGCGGCTGGCGGTCGAGGAGCTCGCGGACACGACCGTCGCCAAGGTGACATTACCCTTTGTCGAAGAAATGCTCCGGGACGCGCGTGCATTCATGGGCGAGGATTTTTGGTCCTACGGCGTCGCGCCGAACCGCAAGGTACTCGATTATTTCCTCGGCCAGCATCACGCGCAGGGTCTTTCGGCGCGGCAGCTCTCCGTCGAAGAGTTGTTTCACCCGGCGACCTACGAGACGTTCAAAGTGTGAACGACTTGAAAATCACGAGCCTTCACGCAAGCGGGCCAAGAGCTTGAGCCCGGCGTAGCCGTCGGCCGGCTCCATGCCGATCTTGCGCTGGAAGTTCTGCACCGCGAGCATGGTGTCGTTGCCGACGCGGCCGTCGGCGCCGCCGGTGTCATAGCCGAGCGCGGTGAGCCGGCGCTGGATCTCCTGCACCTCGGCAAGCGTGGGCGCGCGTTCGGCGCCGGGAAACGGCTGCACGAATGCGCCGCCGCCCATCACCCGATCGCCGAGATGCAGAAGCGCGAGCGTGTAATTCATCGACGGGTTGTAGCTGCGAACGGCAAAAAAGTTCGGGCCGAGCAGGAAAGCCGGGCCGCCCGGCACCGGCACCCACAAGCGCGCGGTGGCGTTCGGTTGCGGGAAAGCTCGGCCGTCGGCACGCACGACGCCGCGGCTTTGCCAGTCGGCGTAGCGGCGCGACGCGCCGCCGCCGGCTTTTGCCGGCAGACGCACTTCGTAGCCCCAATGTTCGCCGCGCCGGTATTTCCCGCGCTCGACAAAAAAACGCGCCGTCGTGCCGAGCGCGTCGTCCGGCGCGCCGAACGGCGAAATCTTGCCGTCGCCGTCATAGTCGATGCCGAGATGCAGCCAGACCTCCGGCATCCATTGGGTATGACCCATGGCGCCGGCCCAGGAGCCGACCATTTCCGCGGGCGTACTCCAGCCGCGCTGAACAATTTGCAGCGCATTGATCAGTTCGTCTTCCCAATATTTGCGCCGGCGCGGTTCGCCCCAGGCAAGCGCGGCCAGCGAGGGCATGACGGGCCGCATATGGTTTTTCTGCACAAGCGGATCGCCATACGTTGATTCGACACCCCAAACGCCGAGCATGACCGATCGCTCGACGCCGAAATCCTTTTCGATGCGGGAAAACAGCGGCGCAAACTCCTTCGCCTTCTCCTGGCCGGCGATGATGCGCCAGTCGGAGACCCGGCGGTTGAGATATTGCCAGAGCTGTTCGTCGAATTCGGGCTGATTGCGGATCGCCTCAAGCCCGGCGGTGTCCGGCCTTAACCCGTCCATGACCCGCGCGTAGGTTTCCGGCGTGATGCCGCGCGCCAGCGCTTTGGTACGAAACGCGGCGACCCATTGATCGAACGAGGTGTGGCCCGCGCGCGTGCGCGCCGGCAACATGAGTCCAACAAACGCGCCGGCGATGGCCTTGAGCGATGCGCGTCTGGCAATGTTTGGCGCTGACGGTCTTGCGCTCACTCCTGTCCTCGCTCTTAGTCTTGATTTTTGGCTCAGCTTTGGCCGTTTGGGCGTTCTCGTGAGATTGATCCGGATCGGGCGCGGTTTCCGCATTCGCAGCCAGTAGCGGAAGATTCGCCATGGTGGCCGGATTTGACGGGGTCGTCACGGAATAATTGGACGCTTGTGTGGCATCAACTTCGCCCCAGGGCACTGGCCGGGCCGCAACTGGCGTCGCGGCGGCGTTGTCGACGCCATCGGCGACTTCATCGACGACCCGCTCCACGCTGTCGGCGAAGCTGGCGACGTCGAAATGCAGCGGATCGTCGTGACCGTCGCGAATGCCAGCGTCGATGGCCGCATGGAACGCCGGAATGAGCCAATGCTCGGCGCGGACACTGGCGATGACATAGAGGAGGGCCAGCCGGTCATATTGCGCGGCAGTAAAGGCGGGATTGGGCGGCTGCGCGTCATTGCGCCAACCGCGTCCGTCGGCGCTGCGGCGCGGCTGCACGAGCTCGACGTGCAGGAAGAGCCCCTTCAAGGCACCGGCGAAATTCGCCGCTTGCTCGAATCTTGTCTCGCGCCAAGGAATTGCGAAATCGTGATCCAGCAACATTTCGCCGGGGCGATTGATGACAACGTGAGCCTTCCCCCATTCGTCTGAACACTTGAAACGATCGAGATTGTTGATCTTCATACGGGCGTCGATGTCGTCGGGAAAGGACCTATGTCCGTAATTCGGCCCGCTGGTGTCGTGGATCACGAAATAGCGCGCCAGCGGTGCCTCGGGGTCGTTGTCATTCGCGCGCGACACCGGCCTCCAGAGATAGGCCGCGAAATTCCACTCAAGGTCCTCTTTGGATAAGAAGGTGCTCAGCGCCTCGCGAGACGGCAGCCCGGTATCCTGTCCGATGCGGGTTGCCAGCGCGGATGGCAGGCTTTCCAGCTTCGGGGCGAGGTTTCTGGTCGCGTCCATGCCGCGCATCAAGCACTTGGCCTGCTCCACCGGGTCGCCGGAATAGTTCAAAGTCTGCGAGTCGAAGGCGCACGCGCCCATACTGTTTACAACAAAGGCTGGTCTGAAATGATTTGGCTTGCAGGCGCTCCAGGCAGCGCTGGCTGCGGCACACACCATCGCGCAGGCCAATACGGCCCTGATACAAAGGCGCAGGCGCGGAAGGTTGCCGACTTTGACCGTAATAGACACGGCTCATCCCAATGCAAAACGCCGTACTATCGTCACCAACGCGCGCCCTGCCAAGCGGACGCGGACACTCAGGATGAATAAATGTTCAGCCTGTGAGCCGGACGCTGGGATGTTAGGTTGCATTCTGGGTCCCCGCTTTCGCGGGGACGAGCGGACGGGCTATCTCTTAGTCCTTCGCCCGCTCGATGTAGCTGCCGTCGGATGTGTTCACCACGATCCTCGTGCCCGCGGTGACGAAGGAGGGAACCATGGTGCGCACGCCGTTGGACAGGAGCGCCGGCTTGTAGGACGAGGCCGCGGTCTGGCTCTTGATGGTCGGTTCGGTCTCCGTCACTTCGAGGGTGGCGCGCGGCGGCAGCTCGATGGCGACCGGCACGCCCTCGTGCAGGCTGATCGTCACCTCCATCTCCGGCTGCAGGTAAGCCGCCTGGTCGCCGACAATGTCGGGCGGCAACGCCACCTGGTCATAGCTCTCCATGTTCATGAAATGGAAGCCGTCGCCGTCCTGGTACATGTATTGATGCTTGCGGTCCTCGACGAAGGCCCGCTCGACCTGGTCGGTGGTCTTGTAACGCAAGCCGACCTTCACGCCGTCGGCGATCCGGCGTACGTCCATCTGGGTCACCGGCGTGCCCTTGCCCGGATGGATATTCTCAATCGAGACGATGACGCCGAGCTTGCCGTCGACCTCAACGATATTGCCTTTTCGGAGCGAGCTGGCGATGACTTTCACGGTTACCTCGACTTTTTGCCTCTGAATAAGGGGCGCACCATAGCGATCCTGAGCCCGATCGCCACATATTTCCTCTCTTCCCCGCGCACAAGGACATGCCGGAAACCTCGCCCGCCGCCTCGCCCTTCTGGGCTCCCCACGTCCACGCCGACCGCCGGCCGGCGCTGCTAGCGCGCGGCCGCATCGTGGCGGCGCTGCGCGCCTGGTTTGCGGCGCGGGATTTCATCGAGGTCGAGACCGGCGCCTTGCAGGTTTCCCCGGGCAACGAGACCCATTTGCATGCCTTCGCCACCACGCTCGCGGCGCCGGACGGCACGTCATCGCGACTTTATCTGCGCACCTCGCCGGAATTCGCCTGCAAGAAACTCCTGGCCGCCGGGGAGCGCCGCATCGTCGAATTCGCCAAGGTGTTTCGCAACCGGGAGCGCGGCGCGCTGCATCATCCGGAATTCACGCTGATTGAATGGTATCGCGTCGGCGAGCCTTACGGGACGCTGATGGCCGACTGCGCGGCGATTCTCGCCGTCGCGGCGGAAGTCGCGGGAGCGAAGCAGCTGAGCTTCCGCGGCCGTTCGGCCGATGCGTTCGCCGAACCGCAACGCCTTACCGTCGCAGAGGCTTTTGCGCGATTTGCCGGCATCGACCTCTTGGCGACGCTGCCGGGCGGCGAGCCCGACCGCGAAGGCCTTGCCCGCGCCGCGTCGGCGGCGGGCATCCGTATCGGCGACGATGATCGCTGGGGCGATATTTTCAGCCGCGTGCTGGTGGAGAAGATCGAGGGAAATCTCGGCCTCGGCCGCGCCACCGTCCTCGATCAGTACCCCGCCGCGCAGGCGGCGCTGGCGCGGCCGGCGTCCGATCGGCGCGTGGCCGAGCGCTTCGAGCTTTATGCCTGCGGCGTGGAGCTCGCCAACGGCTTTGGCGAACTCACCGATGCCGCCGAGCAGCGCCGCCGGTTGGAACGCGAGATGGCAGAGAAGGAGCGTATCTACGGCGAGCGCTACCCGATCGACGAGGATTTCCTTGCCGCGCTTGCGACAATGCCGCAGGCTTGCGGCATCGCGCTCGGCCTCGACCGGCTGGTGATGCTGGCAACCGGCGCCGCGCGCATCGAGCAGGTGTTGTGGAATCCGCTGGCATGAAGTCCCGATCCACCACTTTGCGGGGCGTTGACGAGCTTTGCCGCTCGGCGCTGGTACCGCGCGAGCGGCTCGATGCGCTCGCCGCGGTCGCCGCCCGCTATGCGGTTGCGATCACGCCGCTGATGGCCGACGCGATCGACCGCAGCGATCCGCACGATCCGATCGCGCGGCAATTCCTGCCCGACGCGCGCGAGCTCATCGAGCAGCCCGAGGAACGCCACGATCCCATCGGCGACGATGCGTTCAGCCCTGTCGCCGGCATCGTCCACCGTTATCCCGACCGCGTTCTGCTCAAGCTCGTCAATGCCTGCGCGGTCTATTGCCGGTTCTGCTTCCGGCGCGAGATGGTGGGGCCGGGGCGGGGAGGGCTGTCGCCGGCCGCGCTCGCGGCCGCGCTCGACTATATCCGCGACCATCCGCAAATCTGGGAGGTGATTCTGACCGGGGGCGATCCGCTGGTGCTTTCAGCGCGTCGGATCGAGGACGCAGTGAAAAAGATTGCCGCCGTCGCCCACGTCAAAATCATCCGCGTGCACACGCGCGTGCCGGCCGTGGTGCCCGAGCGGATAACGCCCGCATTGGTGCGCGCATTGCGCGCGCGTAACAAAGCGACCTTCGTCGTCTTACACGCCAATCACCCGCGCGAATTGACCAAACAAGCCCGCGCCGCCTGCGCGCGCGTGGTTGATGCCGGCATCCCGATGCTCTCGCAATCGGTCCTGTTGCGCGGAGTGAACGACGACGTCGAGACGCTCGGCGCGCTGATGCGCGCCTTGGTCGAGTGCCGCATCAAACCCTATTACCTGCACCACGGCGATCTCGCGCCCGGCACGGCGCATCTGCGCACCAGCATCGCCGAAGGTCAGGCTCTGATGCGCGCGCTGCGCGGCCGCTATTCGGGCCTGTGCCAGCCGGCCTATGTGCTCGACATACCCGACGGCTACGGCAAGTCGCCCATCGGCCCGAATTATTTGAGTGAGGACGGTGCCGTGGTTGAAGATTTCAACGGGCGGCGGCACGCCTTTCCGCCGCGCGCTTAGCCGGTAGCGCCCGGCTTAAGGAATTCTCATTGTCATATACATTGAACTCGATATGGCAACGGGAACAGGCGCAGGACGTGGTGGAGGATATAGTTGTAGGATTTCACCGATGGGCGGTAAAACGGAGGGGCAAATGAATATCGCGGCGATTCTTGCCGTACTGAGCGTCGGGGCACTCTTGATATCGCAGCCGGCTTCGGCTTTTGGCGCGCTTGCCGTGGGCGTTCCTGCCGATGTCGCACGTAGCGGTTTCGCCTACGGCATCAACGTAAACGCGCCGACCGAAGCGATGGCGCGCGAGACGGCTCTCAGCAATTGCCGCGGAACCAACCCCAACCGAGAGGTCCGTTCCGAATCGAGCCAGCCAGCGCGGGCCCTGTGTACGGTGGTGACAACGTTTCGTCACCAGTGCGCTGTCGTGGCCCAAGACCCGGCTGCCGGAACCCCCGGCGTCGGGTGGGCGGTCGCGCCTACGCTCGAAGCCGCAACGCAACAGGCGATAGACAATTGCAGGGCCACGGCGGGTGAATCGCGCAAGCAATTCTGCGCCGGAGATGCTTACAGCTGCGACGTCAAGTAGGCGCCAGGCTGCCATAAGATTCAGGCTACTGCCGATGAGCGCCCTCACTTCAGATTGAAGCGATTGGCGCGCTAATTTATTTTAGCGGCGCGTGATCTTTTCGGAAAACCAGCTTCCACCATTCCCGATCATGCGCTACGCCGCGGCTT
This sequence comes from Xanthobacteraceae bacterium, assembly GCA_049284935.1. Lineage (GTDB taxonomy): Bacteria > Pseudomonadota > Alphaproteobacteria > Rhizobiales > Xanthobacteraceae > BOG-931. The sequence continues at coordinate 15,722 of JBAPYW010000035.1, read as the reverse complement.
GTTCCAGCGCCGGGAAGAACACCGCGGTTTCGAATTCATAACCGCAGGCTTCGCACGACCAGGTGTGACGCACGCAACGCTCGCTCAGATGTTCGGACCAGTCGGGCGCCAGCAGCCATGAGCTGCACTGCGGGCAAACATTCTTGTCGTAAGTGACTAGGTGAGTGCGCGCCGCGCTATTGGTGTGCAGTGCCATGATGGCTCTCCTCCCTGCATCACCCCTTCCCCGTGACCCGTAAGCTACTTCTACTCTGTGGCGACCGCATGACGCAACTGAGTTTTCTTCTCCGGCGTTGAATCAAATCTTCCGCAACTTGCGGGGATATGACGCAGTGCAGCACAAATGCCGGAGCGTTTGTCGCTCGCGAGGCAAAGCAACGGTCAGTGCGAACTTTTTCCGGGCGGATTTTGCGCTGCATCGCGGTAAAAGCGAACGGTCGCGGCAAGGCCGTCCTCGAAGCTCGTCGCTTCCAGCCCAAATCTTGCTCGGAACTTGCCGGCATCGACGTAATAGGGCCGATCGGTCTGGAACCGCATTTCGATCAGCTCGCGGAGTTCCGGCACCGCGATTCCGAGGATCGGCTGCAGCCATGTGGGCAACACCCGCATTCGCCACGGAACCTCGGCAATCCTGGCGGCAAGCGTCAGCAGCTCGCGCAGGCTGCGCGTCGGCGCGTTCGGAACGTGCCAGGCTTGGCCGTAGGCGTCGTCCGGCGCTTCGCACAGCGTGACAACGGCGCGGGCAACGTCCGGGACGTAAGTTTGATCGTGCGGATGATCGGAAGAGAAGGGAACGAGCGCGGCCTTGCCGGCAATCATTCGTGAAATGCCCATCGAGAGGATGGAGTTTGGCACGTCGGGTCCATAAAAATCCGAGGCGCGCACCGCGGCCGCTTTCACGCGTCCCGCCGCGTGAGCGTCCTGCCACAGACGGGTGATCTCGGCGCGGATGCGCGGCTTTTGCCCAAAGCTCGTGAGCGGCATGGTCTCGGTGAGCGGCGCAGTCACCGGCCCGTACATATAAAGATTGTCGGCAAAGACGAACCGGGCGCCGGCCTTCTCGCAAGCGCGCAGCATCGCGTTCATGGTGGCCGGCCAGGCGCTCTGCCAGATGCGGGCGATATAGCGAAATCCCACGGTGCAGACCGCGATTTCGCGCCCGGTCGTCGCGGCAGCGACTGAATTGGCATCGGTCACGTCGCAACTGATGAAGGTGGCGCCAGCCGGAAGGTGTTTCGGCGCGCTGCGCTGCGCCACCAGCACGTCGGCGCCGCGCGCGGCAAGGAGCGCGGTGACCTCACGGCCGACCGGACCATAACCAAAGACGACAACGCGGTTCATGGCTCTTCATAAGCCCTGTGTTTTGACAACGTACCACGCTTTGTCGATCGGCCTATGAAACCCCATCTAACTGGTCGGCCGCTGGTCCATCGGCCATTGCGCCTGGCCATAGCTTTGCTCGGTGAGCGCGCAGTGAGATAGAGAAATTCGCAATGGCGAACAGCATTGTCGAGGTCGCGATCGTCGGTGGCGGCGCGGCCGGCATCGCCGCCGGCCGGCGGCTTGGCGAGGCCGGAATTCAATGCCTTGTGATCGAAGCGCGGCCGCGGCTCGGCGGCCGGGCGTGGACCATCGTCGATCGTGCGGGCTTCCCCATCGATATCGGCTGCGGGTGGCTCCATTCCGCCGACCGCAACCCGTGGCGCGAGATTGCGCAGGCGCAGCGCCGCGCGATCGACAAAACGCCGCCCCCCTGGACGCGGCCGTCGCTTGAGATCGGATTTCCGCGTTCCGAACAGCAGGATTTCGGCAAGGCACTGGGAGCGTTTTTTGCGCGGCTCGACAGTCGCGGCGAGAATCAGCCCGACGCGCCGGCAGCGACGCTGCTCGAGCCGGATTGCCGCTGGAACAACCTGATCAATGCCGTCAGTACCTACATCAGCGGCGTCGAGCTGGACCGTCAGTCGGTTGAAGATTTTTACCGATACGACGACAGCGGTATAAACTGGCGCGTCGTTGAAGGTTTGGGTTCGACGATAGCCGCCCACGGCGCCGATTTGCCGGTCATGTTCGATTGCGCCGTGCCGCGGATCGACCACAGCGGCAAACGGTTACGGATCGAGACGGCCAAGGGCACGATCGAGGCCGATCAAGCCATCGTGACGATACCGAGCACGCTGCTTGCCGAGGAGAAAATCTTGTTTACGCCGGCGCTGCCGGAGAAGATTGAAGCTGCCTCTGGCTTACCACTCGGTCTTGCCGACAAGCTGTTCCTCTCGCTGGAGGATGCCGAGGAATTCGAAATCGACACGCGGTTGTTCGGCCGCATCGACCGCGCCGGCACCGGAGCCTATCATTTCAGACCCTTCGGCCGGCCGCAGATCGAGGTTTATTTCGGCGGCAGGCTGGCCTCCGAGCTTGAAGCGGCCGGCGATGCGGCCTTCTTCGACTTCGCCGTTGCCGAGTTGACAAATTTGCTCGGAACTGCGTTCGCGCGTCGGGTCAGCCCGGTCCAGATCCATCGCTGGGGAGGCGACCCGTTTTCCCGCGGGTCTTACTCGTTCGCGCTGCCGGGTCGTGCGGACTGTCGTCAAGCACTCGCCGAACCGGTCGACGATCGCCTGTTCTTCGCCGGCGAAGCCTGCTCCCGCGGCGACTTTTCGACGGCCCATGGTGCGTTCCTAACCGGCCTCGCCGCTGCCGATCGGGTGATCGCGGTTCGATCCGCGAGCCACCAATATGGTCTTGCGGGCGATTGATGGCCGTGCGCCGTGCAGCAGCCATATCGTCGTGACGCGGCTGCGAGCGAATTAATCGCTTTTAGTTGGTGGCTGTCGTCTGCTCGCTTGGAGAAGCAGCTCCGTGCGAAACCTCAGCGACCTGCCGCGGCCGCCAGATGGCGACGTGGGTGATTTCGGCGACGCTTCTTTCGCCGTCGGCGACGACGATGGCGTCGAATTCGACGATCGCATGACCCTTGGAAACCGCGTTGGATGTGATCCTCGAACGCAGCGTCAGTTGTTGGCCGACGTGCACCGTGGCGTAGTTGCGCAGCTTGCTGCCGACGTGAATCCAAGGGCCGAGCACGACGTTCTGTACCAGCGCCTGATTGGCGAGCCGGAGAATCTGCCCGGGATGGACCAGTCCCTCGGCGCGATAGATCGGCTCGGTTTCGCGAATGTCCTCGAGATAGCAGTCAAGCAGCGCACGGTCGATCGTCACAGGCTTGATGCCGAGCGAGCTGCCCGGCGCTAGTGACGTCTCGCCCGCCGCCGGCCGCTCGGCGGGTGGTGTGCCTGCCGGCAGCGCGTCGATCGAAGGCGCAGGACGTCCGTCCGCCGGGATGAAAGCCTGCCCCGTAGCGCACCGATCCTGGGCGCTCGTCACGGAGAGCTCCAGCGCGTCGCCGTCCTCGGTCGCCGTCACGCGCACCACCGCGCCGTCGTAAACCGGCTTTAGGAAGCGGCACTCCGCTTGCCCGCGCTCGAGCCAGTTCCGGCCCCAGCGCGCCACCGGCATGTGCGCCATATAGGCGAACACCTCGACTCCGGGAACGAGCCCGCCGCGGAACCCGAACCGCCGCGCCATCGCGTCGTCGTGGATCTTGTTCTCTGAAGCCGTCGCGGTATTGAGGGCATTCACCTCGTACGCGGCGATCGCTGCGCTCATGGATCAATCCGCGTCCGCTACGCCGCCGCCTGCGCGCTGCGCAGGATTTCCGCAAATTGCGGATAGGTTTCCGCGAGTTCCTGCGTGACGCGGCCGCGGAGGATGGCGAGGGTTTCCGCGTCGGGTGCCGTAGTTTGCGGCGGCTCGGCGGGCGTGTCGTAATCGAAGCCGGTGTTGGCCCGCACCTCGGCCGCGGTCGTGCCGCGGTGGACGCTGCGCAAGACAAAGCGCTTGCGCGCCGGGTCAAAAGAAAACAGCGCCATGCCGGTCAAGAGCGCATAAGGTCCGCCGCTGCGCGCGACACCCTCGCTTGTTCCGGGCGCGCTGATGTAGTCAACCTTGTCCACCAACACGCGGGGCGAATGCTCCTCGCGGAACAGGATGACGCGCGGTACCAGGAAATAGAGGAAAGCCGAGCCGAAACAGCCGGGCCAGCGCACGTCGGTGCGCGGATAATCTCCGGTGCCGATCAGATTAATGTTGGCCTGACCGTCGATCTGTCCGCCGCCGAGAAAGAAGGCGTCGATACGCCCTTGGGCGGCGCAATCGAACACTTCGACGCCGCCGTTGGTGAAGAAATTGTGCGCCTGCGAGCCGAGGATCGAAATGCGCACGGGCTCGCGTCCATGCAATTCGTTGCGGGCGCGCAGCAGCATTGCGCCGGCGGCGGGAATGGGCGAGGAGGCGCCGACCGCGACATGACGAACGCCGTCGAGAAGATCGGCGATGGTCGCGATCAGCAGCTCGCGCTGAGAATAGTCCGGCGCTGTTCGGCGCGGCGCGTTCATGCGGCCTCGGCCAGCCGGCGCGTGAAGCCGTCCATGTAGGCCGCGAAGCCCTCAGGGGTCCGCGCCATGGCGGCGTAGCGGGCGATCTCGGCGGTATCGGCGGGATATTCGCCCCACAAGCCGATCGGCCAGGCCCCGCGCGGAGCCACCGCGATTCTGTCGACGTAAAGCGCCGGCAAGACGCCGGCTGCCGAATCCTCGTCGTGCAGCAGCGATGTCTCGGAAATCCGCTCGACCGTGACCAGAGTCGCCTTCGACGCGTAGGCCATGGTCGCCAGCTCACGGCGGCGGCCGATGCGCACGTTGCCAAGACGATCGGCTTCGGGAGCGTGGAACAGCGCAATGTCGGGATGGATCGCCGGCACGACGACGATCGGATCGTTCTCTGCGAATGGGTTGGCGATGATTTGCCAATCGGTCCGCGTCTTCAGCAGATCGCTGCCGACGATGCCGCGGATCGGCAGAAAAGGCACGCCCTTCTGTGCGGCAATGAGGCCGGAATGCACGGCCGGGCAGGTCGCGTCCATGAGGCGGAAGGCGCCGGCGCGCACGCCGTCGAGGAACCGCGGCGCGCCGCCGGCTTCGCCGAGCGTTACCGCGCTGGTCTCGAGCACACCGACGAGGCCTTCGCCGATCAGCATGTCGCCTTGCATGCCAGTGATCGGCACGCAGACGAGATGCAGGTTTTCGGGACGTTGCGCGATGATGGCGGCGGTGGCCGCCATGGCGACGCCGCAATAGTCGGCGGGCACAGCGACCCGCATCCCGGAACACACCTGGGCGGCTAGCTCTTTGAGCGGGACGATCTCGGCCATGGTCTTCTTCCCTACGCGTTCACTTCCCCGCGCGGGCACGAAGGCGGCACCCGGCGGTTTATTGTGACCAAGCATGACGGGCGCCTGCGACCGATGCAAGAGCCCGTCCGATTTGATCTATCGCAAGGATTTGCACTGCAAATAGGCAGAACAAGCCCCTTTTGTATGCGAGAGTCCAGATGAGCCGCCGCCATCTGATCAAGGGAAGGGTCGCCGCAAGGCATCAGCCGATGAAGCAAATTATCGATATCTTGCGCGATGAGCACCGCAACATCGAAAAATTGCTGCTGGTTCTCGATCGCGAGTTGTCGGTCTTTAATCGCGCCGAGCGGCCGGATTATCACGTCGTGCAGTCGGTCATCGAGTATTTTCAGGACTATCCGGATTCCTGCCACCATCCCAAGGAGGACATGATCTTCGAGAAACTGAAGGTGCGCGATCCGGTCACGGCGGCAAGTATCGGCGACCTTGAAGCCGAGCATGGCAAGGGCTCCAAACGCCTGGCGCGGGTGGCGCGGACGGTCGAAGGTGTGCTGGCCGACCGGGAAATTCTGCGGGACACGGTCGATGCGATCATACGCGGCTTCATCGACCAAGAGCGCCGGCACATGGCGATGGAAGAACGCGTGCTGTTTCCGGCTGCGATGAGGGTCCTGCTGCCGCAGGACTGGGCCGAGATTCGCGCGAAACTAGCCGCCAGGAAGGAGCCTTTGGACAGCGCGCTGGAGGCCAAGTATCGCGCGCTACGGCACCTCATCTTGCAATGGGAACAAGAGGCGGAATCGGAGCGGACGCAGCGGGCCGCCGGCTCGGCTGCAGCACATTAGCGCCATCAGCAGCATCGATGCTGGACTTTGCCGGCGCGCTTTTTTCAAATTGACGCCGGACCGCTGTTCTATCGCTCGCCGCCAAGATGGCGAACATGCTTGGGCTCACGCCATAAAGCGCGTGCTTGCGGCCCCATAACTTAACACCCTCAACCTAAAGGCTAATTAAAATTTCGTGGCCGTCCTTGCGCTATGTCAAAGCGGGGAGGGAACCGATCACCGAATGTCCGCCCGCTGAATCAAATCTCACCACGTTGGCGGGTCGAAATCGATGGTCGACGCAAGTCTGGTCAATGCGAGTCTTGGGGCCGGGTTCAAAATCTTGGCCCGCGAAGATTTTTCCGACGTGACCTATTCCTTGGTCATCCATCATCCGTTGATGGCCAAAGCCGCGCGGCCGGGTCAATTCGTCATTGTCATGTCGCATGAGTCCGGTGAGCGGATTCCACTGACTATCGCCGATTTCGACCGTGCAGCGGGGACGGTGACGCTGGTCGTGCAGGCGGTCGGCAAGTCGACCAAGGAGATGCAGCGGCTCTGTCAGGTCGGGACCTCGCTCTATGGGATGGTTGGGCCCATGGGGGTACCGAGCCCGCTCGCGGGCAAGAAAAAAGTCGTCTGCGTCGGCGGCGGTCTGGGCGTCGCGCCCATCTTCCCGCAGGCGCGCGGATTTAAGGACAACGGCGCCTATGTGATCGGCGTGCTCGGATTTCGCACCAAGAAGCTGCTGTTCTGGGTGGATAAATTCAAGGCCTGCTGCGACGAGTTGATTCTGTGCACCGATGACGGATCGGCCGGACTCAAGGGCTTCGTCAGCGACGGCATCAAAGTGGCCATCGCCGGACATCGCGATATTGATGAGGTGATTGCCATCGGGCCGCCCATTATGATGAAGGCCTGTGCCGAGACGACGCGCCCGCATGGCATCAAGACCATCGTCAGCCTCAACCCCATCATGGTCGATGGAACCGGGATGTGCGGCGGCTGCCGGGTCAAGATTGGCAATGAAGTCAAGTTTGCCTGCGTCGACGGTCCCGATTTCGACGGTCATAAGGTCGATTTCAACGACCTGATGATGCGGCTTCGGCGTTACGCCGCAGAGGAAAAGGCCGCGCTGGATCGTTGGTCGGAAAGCTGCCGGATGATGCAGCAGGTGCCGCCGGTTCTGCAGGCCGAGGCCACCGAGACGGCCATGGTGTTGCCCGATCCGTTCGAAGAAACGCTGGGGGGATAGCGTGAGCCTGCATGCGTTTGTCAGTTCGGAGTTTGTCGGCGCAACGTCCGCCGCTCGGCAACGGCCAAATAGCCTTTAGTCACACGGAATTTGCACCATGGCGAAGAAGAAAAAGACCATCCGCAGCATTCCTCAAGAGCGGACTCCCGTACGCGAACAGGATCCGCAGCTGCGGGTAAAGAATTTCGAAGAAGTCAATTGCGGCTATACGCTGGAACAGGCGCAGAAGGAAGCGGAACGCTGTCTGCTGTGCCCCGACCCGGCCTGCATCGCCGGCTGTCCGGTCAATATCAATATCCCGAAATTCATCGAGGCGATCAGCGCCAAGGATTTCCGCGGCGCCTATGACGTCATCACCGCCAGCAATCTGTTGGCCGCGGTGTGCGGCCGCGTCTGTCCGCAGGAGACGCAGTGCGAGGGCGTCTGCGTGGTCGGCGAGACGCTCGAGCCGGTCGCTATCGGCCGCCTCGAACGCTGGGTCGGCGACTACGCCATCAAAGAGAAGTGGACCAACGTGCCGCATATCGAGCCGACCGGCTTCAAGGTCGGGATCGTCGGCTCCGGACCGGCCGGCATGGCGTGCGCGGCGGATCTGGCCAAAGCCGGATGCGAGGTGACGGTGTTCGAGGCCTTCCATCAGGCCGGCGGCGTGCTCAAATACGGCATCCCCGATTTTCGTCTGCCCAACGCGGTGGTCGATGCGGAAATCGACAATCTGCGCAAGCTCGGCGTCAAGTTTGAGTGCAATACGCTGGTCGGCCGCCTGTTCACCATCGAGCAGATGCGCGACGAGCTCGGCTTCGATGCCGTTTTCATCGGCACCGGCGCCGGCTATCCGTCGATGCTCGGCATTCCCGGCGATTCGCTCAACGGCGTATTGTCCGCCAACGAGCTATTGACCCGCTGCAATCTGATGCGGGCAAAGGAGTTCCCGAATTACGATACGCCGCTGCCACTCGGCCGGCGCGTCGCCGTGATCGGCGCCGGCAACACCGCTATGGACGCCATGCGGGTCAGCCTGCGGCTCGGCGCCGAAAAAGTGTACTGCATCTATCGGCGGTCGCGGGCGGAATGCCCGGCGCGCGCGGAAGAGGTGCACCACGCCGAGGAAGAGGGCATTGAATTCCACTGGCTGACCAACCCGGTGGAAGTCCTCGCCGACGACAAGGGCAATGTCCGCGCCATGCGCTGCATCCGCATGGAACTCGGCGAGCCCGACGATTCCGGGCGGCGGCGGCCGATCCCGGTGGCCGGCAGCGAGTTCGAGTTCGAGACCGATCAGGTGGTGTTCGCGATCGGCACCAACGCCAACCCGATCATCGGGCAAACCTCGCACCTTCGTCTCAACAAGCGCGGCTATATCGAGACCGACGAGACGCTGGCGACCTCGATGGCCGGCGTGTTTGCCGGCGGCGACATCGTCACCGGCGCCGCCACCGTGATCGAGGCGATGGGTGCCGGCCGCAAGGCCGCGCGCAGCATCAAGAACTATTTGAGAATTCGTGATTCCGGCGTCGACGACTTCAACAAACCCGACCTCGGCACGTTCTTCGGGATCGATCTCCGGGAGCGCAACTACGCGCGGATTCGCGCCGCATAAGGTAGCAAGATGAACGACACCACTGCCGCAATCGCCGTCAAGCCGCGCCCGCGCGCGGTCAAGCCCGCGCAGCCCGCCCAGCCCGCTCCGGCCGGCAAGACCGCTGTCACATTAAGCGAGCATATCGTCGAGATCGTCAGCGACTCGGGCGAGGGCGCGCAGCGCTGCGGACAGTCGTTCGGCGCCATCGCCGCCCGCACGGGCAACGGGGTCTGGACCGTGGAGATCATTCCCGCGGAAATCCGGCCGCCCGCGCGCAGCGTCGCCGGCGGCAGCGGTAACCGCATTCGCGTGGGCTCGGGCCGGGTTACCAACGGCGGCAACGAAACCGATCTCGTGGTCGCCTTCAACGAGCAAGTGCTGCTCGGGCGCGTCCGCAGCGGCGAACTCAAACCCGGCTGCTCTATTCTGCTGGAAAGCATGTGGCGCGACAGTAAGGACGCCGCCATCGCCGCCTCCTACACCGAGACCTACAACGAGCTCGTGGCGGCGGGATTCAAGGTTTACGAAATTCCGATGGAGCGCGAGTGCCGCAAGATCGTCGCCGACGCGCGGCGCGGCAAGAACATGTTTGCCTTGGGCATGCTGTGCAACATCTACAGCTTCGACCTGCAGCTCGCCCGCGAACAGATCGCGCTGACGTTCGGCAAGAAGGACGCCAGCGTCATTCAGACGAACGTCAAGCTGTTGAACGCCGGCTATGACTGGGCCGAGACCAATCTCGAACTGAAATACCTCATCCCGGCGACGCGCAGCACCGAGCCGCAAATCGTCATCGACGGCAACACCGCGCTGGCGCTCGGCGTGCTGGCTTCCGGCATGGAAATCTGCGCGATGTATCCGATCACGCCGGCGACCTCGGTGTCGCATTATTTGAGCAGCGTGTTCGAAAACGTCGGCGGCATCGTGCATCAGGCCGAGGACGAGATCGCCGCCTGCACGTTCGCGATCGGCGCCTCCTATGCCGGCAAATGCGCCGTCACCGTCACCTCCGGACCCGGTTATTCGCTCAAGCAGGAAGGCATCGGGCTGGCGGTGATGGGGGAGATTCCGCTGGTCGTCATCAACGTCCAGCGTGGCGGCCCCAGCACCGGGCAACCGACCAAGGTCGAGCAGGGCGATCTGATGACGTCGATCTTCGGCAGCCACGGCGATGCGCCCAAAGTGGTGATCGCGCCGGGTACGATCGAAGAGTGTTTCTACTCGGTGATCACCGCACGCAAAATCGCCGAAACCTTCAACATGGTCGTGGTCATCCTCTCCGATGCCAGCCTGGCCACTTCGCAGCAGCCGTTTCCGCGGCCGCAATTCAGCGAGGCTTGGCTGGCGCCGCCGGTCGATCAGAGCGAAGTGCCGGAGGGACTCAAGCCTTATGATTGGAATCCCGCCACCGGCCTGGCGCGCCGCTTCATCCCGGGTCAGCCCGGCGGCATGCACACCTTGACCGGCCTTGCCCATGATCGCCTCAGTCACGTCGCCTACGATGCGGAAAGCAACGAATTGGGCATTCGCGCGCGCAGTCTCAAGCTGGCGGCGCTGCAGAAAACCCTGAAAACACCGACGGTATTCGGCGATCCGAGCGGCGATCTCCTGGTGATCGGCTGGGGCAGCACCAAGGGTGCGATCGAGGAGGCGGTGGCCGCCGTGCGCGCCGACGGCCGCAAAGTGTCGTCACTGCATCTGACGTTCCTGCAGCCGATGGCGCCGGGCCTCGACGAGATCATGAGGCGGTTCAAGAAAGTCATCACCATCGAAGGCAATTGGAGCGATGACCCGAACGAAACGATCATCGACCAGAGCAATCGCCGCTACTCGGCGCTGGCGACGCTGCTGCGCTCGCGTTACCTGATCGACGTCGATTGCTGGAGCGAGGTGCGCGGTCAGCCGATCAAACCGAGCTCGATCCGGCACGTCATCCTCAAAAAGCTGAAGCAAGGATAAGGCACGACCATGACGATTCACGTGAGCGAATGCCTGCTGCGGATGCACGACCAGCATTACGAGCTGGAGGATTATCAGAGCGGCGTGCCGCGCTGGTGCACCGGATGCGGCGACAACGCCATTCTCGCGGCGGTGCAGCGGCTGTGCCGCGACGAGGATCTGCGGCCCGAGAAGACCGTGTTCGTCTCCGGCATCGGCTGCTCCAGCCGCTTTCCGCATTACATGAAGACCTACGGCTTTCACGGCATTCATGGCCGCGCGCTGCCGGTCGCCGAAGGCATCAGGATGGCGCGGCCGGATCTAAACGTCTTCGTCAATACCGGTGATGGCGACTGCTGCAGCATCGGCGCGGCGCATTGGATCCACGCCATCCGCTACAACATGAACATGACCGTGATGCTGCACGACAATCAGATCTACGGTTTGACCAAGAAGCAAGCCTCGCCGACATCGCCGCTCGGCACCAAGAGTAACACCACGCCGCGCGGCAGCTATCTCGACGCGCTGCAACCCCTGACCGTGACGCTCGGCGTGCAGAACGTTTCTTTCGTCGCCCAGGCGGTCGATTGGATTCCGGAAGTGCTCTACGACATCATTGCGGCGGCGTACCGGCACAAAGGCTTCTCCTTCATTCGCATCCTGCAGCGCTGCCCCGAATGGCTGCCGTCGATGTTCGAGCCGTGGATGCAGGATCCGCTTAAGACCTTGCTACTAACGCACGAGAACGGTCTGCAACTCAGCCCGTCCCTGTCCAAGGTGTACAAAAATCAGGAACGGCACGATCCTTCCAATATCAATCGCGCGCGCGAGATCGCTTCCAGCCAGGATCCGATCCCGGTCGGCATCCTGTACCGCAATACCGAGATCCCCTGTTACGAAGAGCTGCGCAATGCCGGACAGCAGCGCTCATCGCGCTACATCAAGGCCGGCCTGGAAGCGGAATTCGACAAGTTCACCATCTGGCCACAAGCCGCCGATCCCGAAGCGCGGCCGAGCGCGTGAGGACGCGGGTGGGTTCAAGCGAAAACGGTCAAGGCAAATCGGACATGCAAGCAGAACTTCAGGCGCTCATCGCCTTTCACCTCACCGGCCGAATATCAGGCGGCGCGTTCGACGCGCTCGCCAAGAGCGATCTGCAACCCGCCATGCTCGCCGGCTATCGCGATCTCACGGCGCTGCGCTATGATTTTCCGCTCGTGCTGGTCCGCGGCGGCGGCAAGCCGGTGCAATCACTTTCCGGATTGATCGATGGCGCGCTCAGCAATATCGCGGACGGCGACGACCCGGAAAGGCTAAGGAAGCACGCCTACCGGCTCGAGCGGGAAATCCGGACCTTGGTCGCCGAAGGCGCCGCGGGCTCGCTGTCGAAGATGTGGGACCTCGCGGCCGCCGCGATTGGCGCGAAAAGCGACGATCTCTTGCACGACAGCCTGCGCCGCCTGCGTGCCGCGGTGAAGGTCGACGGCGATGTCGTCGGCTACGACAAGGCGATGCCGTTTCGTTTGTTCCAGCACGCTTGGCAGAGCTTGCAGGATGGCAAGACGCAGAGTTTCCGGGCGGATATCCATAGACTGATCGGGAAACTGTCCGACATTCTGAGCGCGGACTTCGTCCACTCGAAGGAAGGGTTGAGCGCGGACCGGCTGCGCGCCACGGTCGGCGCGGCGCATCGCGACGCCTTCGATTTCGACGCGATGTCGCGCTTGCTGGTCGATAGCTCGGCCAATGTGCCGATCGCGGAGAGCCGCCGCCGGCGGGTCCGCGGCTTGCTGTCGGTGCTCCGCGCCCAGCGCTTTTTTGCGCCCGCCGAGAGCGACAAAGGGGTCGATGTCGGCGAGCCGTATTCATTCGTGTTCGAAAGAGGCGCCGACGCGGTCGCCGCCTACCGCGAACGGTTGCCGCGGATGATCGAGCTGGCCAAGGCGATCGCCATCGCCAAGCTCGAAACCGAAGGGGAATACAGCGAAGGACGTTACGACGCCTTCTTCGCGGAGTTCGGCGACAACGGTCTCGATCCCGCCGACCTTGCATTGTTCCCGGACTATCTGATTTGTCTCCGCGCCTCCGACCTCAGCTCGGCAGAGAGCGATCTGCTGTTGCACGCGTTTGTTGCCGGCATGCCGGCAAAGGTCGTGCTGCAGACCGACGACATCGTCGAGCCATCGCCGATCGAAGAAGAGTACCTGATTTCTGGCCTGCGCAACAAGCAACTCGCCAGCACGGCAATGGGTTTTGCAACTTACTACGTCTTGCAGGCGAGCGGCTCGAGCCTGTTCCGGTTCCGCGAGCAGATTCTCCGCGGGTTGGCCTATGACGGGCCGGCATTGTTCAGCGTATTTTCCGGCGCTGGCGCCAGCGGCATTGCGCCTTACCTGACCGCCGCCGCCGCCGCCGAATCGCGGGCTTTTCCGGCGTTCGTCTACGATCCCTCGGCCGGCCCGGATTGGGCTTCGCGGTTCTCGCTCTCCGCCAATTCGCAATTCGATCTCGATTGGCCGGTGCAGCGGCTCGATTACGAGGACGCCGAGCAGCAGCGCGTATCGGAAAGCCTCGCCTTCACGCTGGTCGACTTCGCCGCCTGCGATCCGCGCTGCGCCAAGCATTTTGCCAAGGTGCCGCGGGGGAAATGGGGCGCCGATCTGTTGCCGGTAGCGGAATTTCTGGTGCGCCAACCGCAGGATTTGACCGACAAGGTGCCGTGCCTGTTGATGGTCGACCGCGACAATCACCTGCAGAAAGTCATCGTCGACGACAAGCTGGTGCAGGCCGCGCGCCGCTGCGTCGAAGCCTGGCGCAGCCTGCAGGAGCTCGGCGGCGTGCACAACTCGCATGCGGCCAGACTGCTCGAACAGGAGCGGAAGACCTGGGCGGAACAGGCGCGGCCGGCGGCAGTCGCCGCGGAAGCCCTGCCCGCTACTGCGAGCCCGGCTGCCGCCGTGGCGCCGGCCGTTGCGGCTCCCGAATCCGCTCCGGCGGCGGCGGAACGGCCGTCGGACGATCCCTATATCGAGACGCCCCGCTGCACCAGTTGCAATGAGTGCACGCAGATCAACGATAAGATGTTTGCCTACGACGCCAACAAGCAGGCCTATATCGCGAATCCGGATGCGGGAACCTATCGGCAGTTGGTAGAAGCGGCTGAGAGCTGCCAAGTCTCCATCATCCATCCGGGCAAGCCGAGAAATCCCGACGAACCGGGGCTCGACGAACTTAAGGCGCGGGCGGAGCCGTTCTTGTAGGAATGCCGCTGCCCAGCCATGCGATCGAGGTAGCACTGCGTTGCGGCAAACGGCCCGCAAGCCCGGCGCCCTTTTGATCTTTATCAAAGAAGCCGCGAAGTAACACATTCATAAGGCATCTGCCGCCGTCTCGATCCCTGAATCCTCGTGGGGGCTCGCGGTGCGGGGAGACGGCGTAGATCGCACCGTTTGGGCTGCCACACCAGCGAGGATGCGATCATGGACGCGAAAACCGACGCCGGCGTCAAGGCCGGCAAGCTCATACTCGGCGACAAGAACTGGTCGTTTCCGCTTTACAAGGGAACAATCGGTCCGCAAGTTTTGGACGTCAGCAAGCTTTACAGCGAGACCGGCATCTTCACCTACGATCCCGGCTTCACCTCGACCGCGAGCTGCGAATCCAAGATCACCTATATCGACGGCGACGAAGGCGTCCTGCTCTATCGCGGCTATCCGATCGAAGACCTGGCCGAGCAGGGTGACTTCCTCGAGACTTGCTATCTGCTGCTCTACGGCGAGCTGCCGACCGCGGCCCAGAAGCAGAGCTTCGACCGCGAAGTGGTCCGCCACACGATGATCCACGAACAGATGAGCCGCTTCTTTCAGGGCTTCCGCCGCGACGCTCATCCGATGGCGGTATTGGTCGGCAGCGTCGGCGCCTTGTCGGCGTTTTATCACGATTTGACGGACATCCGCGACCCGGTCCAGCGGATGATGACCTCGATTCGCATCATCGCCAAAATGCCGACGCTGGCGGCGATGGCCTACAAATATTCGATCGGCCAGCCGTTCGTCTATCCGAAGAACGATCTGAGTTACGCGGCGAACTTCCTGCGCATGTGCTTTGCGGTGCCGTGCGAGGACTATGTCAGCAATCCGGTGGTCGCCCGCGCCCTGGACCGCATCTTCACCCTGCACGCCGATCACGAGCAGAACGCCTCGACCTCGACGGTGCGGCTGGCCGGCTCGACCGGCGCCAATCCATTCGCCTGCATCGCCGCCGGCATCGCCTGCCTGTGGGGTCCGGCTCACGGCGGCGCCAACGAAGCGGCGCTGAAAATGCTCGGCCAGATCGGCTCCGTCGACCGCATCCCCGAATACGTCAAACGCGCCAAGGACCCGAAGGATTCATTCCGGCTGATGGGGTTCGGCCACCGCGTCTACAAGAACTACGATCCGCGCGCCAAGATCATGCAGAAGACTTGCCACGAGGTGCTGCATGAGCTCGGCGTCAACGACCCGCTGTTCGACGTCGCCATGGAGCTCGAACGCATCGCGCTGCATGACGAGTATTTCATCGAGAAGAAGCTCTACCCGAACGTCGACTTCTATTCGGGCATCACGCTGCGGGCCATGGGCTTCCCCACCACCATGTTCACGGCGCTATTTGCGCTCGCGCGCACGGTGGGCTGGATCGCGCAGTGGAAGGAAATGATCCAGGACCCGCACCAGAAAATCGGCCGGCCGCGCCAGCTCTATACCGGCTCGCCGCGCCGCGACTATCGGCCGATCTCACGGCGGACCTAAAGCATGATCCGGAAAAGCCTGCCCCCGGACGCGATCCGGGGGTGGCAGCGGCTTTCCGAAAAGATCATGCTCCACTAAGATA
>JBAPYW010000034.1:0-14628 GCA_049284935.1 Xanthobacteraceae bacterium | reverse complement strand
GGGGCGGAGACCGCGCGCCGCTCCGCGGGCGTTACCCGCGCCGGCCTGTCCCAGTCCAGTGAAAGCACCTCGCGCGCCGGTCGTAGTGCCGGCAGACATGATGCCCAAGCCGCCCGGAAGCGGAGGTAACGAGCCCCCGCCCGCGGGCACCGCTCTCGCTCCATCAGCCGGTGTCGCCGGCAGACGTCCTTTCGGCGAACGAGATTCGCTGTATGTAATCGAAACGGGGACGGATGTCAAGGGGGAGTTACTGCCGCGGTGACGCTCTTTTCAGCCGTCCTACGCGGACTTGACCCGCGTATCCATGCCGAACTTCGGCACGTTCTTGCGGCGAGCACGTAGCATGGGTGGACCGAAGCGACACCCATCCTACGCGCTACTACGCGCTACGTGTTTGTTCCCGCACATCACCCCAACCGCCGATCAAACTCCAGCACCGCGTTGAGCAGCACCTGGGCCCCGGCGGCGCATTCGTCGAAGCTCGTGGACTCCGCCTCGTTGTGGGAAATGCCGCCGGCGCAGGGGACGAAGATCATGGTGGTCGGGGCGACGCGGGAGACGTAAGCGGCATCGTGGCCGGCGCCGGAAATAATGTCACGCGAGGTGAAGCCGGCCTTTTCCGCGCCGCGGCGCACGCATTCGATCAGCTCCGGCGCGAATTTGACAGCCGGCGAGTCCCAGATGCGCGCTTCCTTGTAGGTGAGCTTGAGCGGTTCGAGAATTTCGGCGAGCGACGTCCGCAGTTTCGCTTCCATAACATCGAGCACCTTGTCGTCCGGGTGGCGGAAATCGATGGTGAAAAACACCTCGCCGGGAATGACATTGCGGCTGTTCGGCTTGTTTTCGATGAGGCCCACGGAGCCGACCGCGTTCGGCGCGTGCTCGAGCGCAATCGCATTAATGCGGTCGATCATGCGCGCGGCGCCCAGCAGCGCATTCTTGCGCAGCCGCATCGGCGTCGCCCCGGTATGCGCCTCCTGGCCGGTGACCGTGACCTCGTACCAGCGCATGCCCTGCACGCCTTGCACGATGCCGATCATGCGGCTTTCGTCTTCGAGGATCGGGCCTTGCTCGATGTGCAGCTCGAACATGGCGGAGAATTTGCGCGCGCCGGCTTTCTCCGGGCCCTGGTAGCCGATGCGCTTTAATTCGTCGCCGAAGGTCTTGCCGTCGCGATCGGCGCGCGAATAGGCGAAGTCGGGGGTGAACACGCCGGCAAAAACGCCGGAGGCGAGCATGGCCGGCGCATAGCGCGAGCCTTCCTCGTTGGTCCAATTGACGATCTCTACGGGTGCGTTGGTTTCATAGCCGAGATCGTGCAGCGTGCGCATAGCTTCGAGCGCGCTGAGCACGCCGAGCGCGCCGTCGAACTTGCCGCCGGTCGGCTGGGTGTCGAGATGCGAGCCCATGGCGATCGGAGGAAGGGCAGGGTTCTTGCCCGGCCGGCGCGCGAACATGTTGCCGACTTCGTCGACCGCAACGGTGCAGCCGAGCGCCTCGCACTGCGCCTTGAACCAGTCGCGCACTTGCCGGTCGAGGTCGGTCAGCGTCAGCCGGCAGATGCCGCCTTTCGCCGTGCCGCCGATCTTCGCCGTCTCCATCAGCGTGTCCCAGAGCCGCTGGGCGTCGATTTGCAGGTTTTGCATTTTTTGCATTTTCGAAACTCCATAACTCGTCATGCGCGGGCATAGCCGTTCAAGGAACCTCTCCCCGCACGCGCAGAGAGGGGACTAACTTACGGCGTGACGTCGACGCGCTGGACCGGGCGCGGCGCGTTGGTTTCGCGCCAGGTGGCATTGGCGACATGCACGGCCGGGAACGGATCGCGCGCCACATATTGGCCGGCGCCCGCCGCCGCCCGCAGATCGCCGTCGAGCCAGGTGATCTTGCCGCGCGACAGCGTCGCGCGCGGTAGCCCGGTGCAGCGGAAGCCTTCGAACACGTTGTAGTCGATGCGGCTGATTTGTTTCTTGGCCGAGATGGTCTTGCTGGCCTTGGGATCCCAGATGACCAGATCGGCGTCCGAGCCGACCGCGACCGCGCCCTTCTTGGGATAGACGTTGAGAATGCGGGCGATGTTCGCCGAGGTCACCGCGACGAATTCCTCCTTGGTGATGCGGCCGGTGTTGACGCCGGCCGTCCACAATACCGGCATCCGGTCCTCGAGCCCGCCGGTGCCGTTCGGGATCTTGGTGAAGTCGCCGCGGCCGAGCCGCTTCTGCTCGGTGGTGAACGCGCAATGATCGGTCGCCACCACCTGCAGCGACCCCGATTGCAGGCCGGCCCAGAGGCTCGTCTGGTGCTCCTTCGGGCGGAACGGCGGCGACATCACGCGGCGTGCCGCGTAATCCCAGTCCTCGTTGCGATATTCGTTCTCGTCGAGCACGAGGTGCTGGATCAGGGGTTCGCCGAACACCCGCTTGCCGGCGGCGCGCGCCCGGGCGATCGCCTCATGGGCGTCGCGGCAGGACGTGTGTACGACGTAGAGCGGACAGCCGGCCATGTCGGCGATCATGATCGCGCGGTTGGCGGCCTCGCCTTCGACCGCGGGCGGCCGCGAATAGGCGTGGCCTTCCGGACCGGTGACGCCGGCGCCGAGATAATGCGCCTGCAAGTGCCAGACGACGTCGCCGTTCTCGGCGTGCACGAGCGGCATAGCCCCGAGCCCGGCGCAGCGCAGGAACGAGTTGTAGAGCTCGTCGTCATTGACCATCAACGCGCCCTTGTAGGCCATGAAATGCTTGAACGTGTTGATGCCGTAGGTTTTCACGCAGGTCTCCATCTCGTCGAAGACCTGCTTGTCCCACCAGGTGATGGCCATGTGGAATCCGTAGTCGCTGGCGGCGCCCTCGGCCTTGCGGCGCCAATCCTGATAGGCGGCGAGCAGCGATTGGCCGGGATTGGGAATGCAGAAATCGACCACCATCGTGGTGCCGCCGGACATGGCGGCCTTGGTGCCCCATTCGAAGTCGTCGGCCGAGACCGTGCCCATGAATTCGAACTCCAGATGGGTGTGCGGGTCGATACCGCCCGGCATGACGTAACAGCCGCCGGCGTCGATTTTTTCGGCGCCGGCCGGCGCTTCGAGATTGGCGCCGATGGCGGCGATCACGCCGTCGCGGAGGAGAACGTCGGCGCGCCGCGAATAGTCGTGGTTGACGATGGTGCCGCCGCGGATGAGCTTGGTCATGTCGGTCTCCTGTCCTGGTCAATCACTGGGCGGGGGCAGCACAATCCTGTTTTATCTAGCGCAGGCAGTTCGATCAAACGCATTGCCGCAAGGCTCGGGTATGCGCGAACTCGGCGGCCGACGGCCGAATAAGCCAACGAACCAGTCGTCCAATAGCCTCGCATCCCGATGCCTCCGGCTTACTAACTCATTAGAATCCGGGACGAATCAGCTATGCTGGCGGCGCTGGTAACGGAGCGAGCGCCATGCTGCGGGTGCGATTGAAGGCAGACGGGCGTTTGGTCGAAGTGCTGCCCGACGGCAGCGAGCGTCCCGCCGCGTTTTCCGACGGCCGGACGATTGCAGCCCGCGTCGACCGCGCCGGCCAATTGACCAACGGCCGTTTCCTCGATGCCGCCTATGCCCGCAATGTGCGCGGGCAGACCGGTCTGACGCAAGCCGCCTTCGCGGCGCGGATCGGCGTTCCCGTCGAGACGGTGCGCAACTGGGAGCAGGGCAAGCGTTCGCCCCGCGGACCGGCGCGCGCGCTGCTTCGGGTGATCGAGCGGGCACCGGCCGCTGCTTTTGCCGTGCTCGGCGGCAAGCCGCGCTGAACCGGCGCACGCGGCCGAGGCGGCGCCGACCTTGAATTCGGCGCTGCGCATGCAGAGATGCATAATTAGCAAAGTGTCGCGCGCGGGCGCCGATTTTGCCTCGCCGTTTCCGGCAGCGGAAGGAACACGTGAGCGCGAAAGAAACGACTCCGGTCGTTGACGCCAACGGCGCGCGGATTCCGTTGCTCGGTCTCGGCACCTGGGAACTGCGCGGCGGCGTCTGCAGCCGCGTGGTCGAGCAGGCGTTGCGCCTCGGCTACCGTCACCTCGACACCGCCGAGATCTACGACAACGAACAAGCGGTGGGCGAGGGCCTGCATGCATCCGGCATCAGGCGCGACGAGGTCTTCGTGACCACGAAGATCTGGCCGTCGCACTTCGCGCCCGGCCAGCTTGAACGCGCCGCGCGCGGGTGTTTGACGCGGCTCCGCCTCAGCGCGGTCGATCTCCTGCTGCTGCATTGGCCCAACCCGCAAATTCCGCTGGCGGAAACACTCGGCGCCCTCGCCGGCGTCAAGCGCGAGGGCCTCGCGCGCCATATCGGCATATCCAACTTCACCGTGGCGCAGATCGAGGAGGCGGTGCAGGCGACGCGCGAACCCTTGGTCTGCAATCAGATCGAGTGCCATCCCTTCCTCGACCAATCGAAAGTGATCGCCGCCTGCCGGCGGCACGGCATGGCCGTCGTCGCCTATAGCCCGATCGCCCGCGGCGGCGCCGGCAACGACTGGGTGCTGGCCCGCATCGGCGCCGCGCACGGCAAGAGCGCCGCGCAAGTCGCGCTGCGCTTTCTGGTGCAACAGAACATTGTCGTCATTCCGCGCACCAGCAAGGTCGAGCGGCTTTCCGAGAACGCCGCCATCTTTGATTTTGTGCTGAGCAAGAAGGAGATGGCCGAGATTTCCGCGCTGGCGCATCCGCGCGGCCGCGTCGTCGACTGGGCGTTTTCCGGCAGCCAGAAATGGGATTGAGCGCGTTCAGGAAAAAGTGGAAACCGGTTTTCCGTCCGGACGCGCGATAAAACAGAACCTTAGGATGACGAATCGAAGATAAGTGATCCGCTCTAAGGCCGCCAATCAGAATTCGACGTCCAGCTCTTCCAGCTCGTCGGGCTCGACCTTGGCGGCGGCGATCCATTCCCGCATATGCGGCAGCGCCATGATGCTGCGGCAGTATTGTGCCAAGAGCGGGTCGAGGGCGACGTCGTAGGTGAGAAAGCGCGTGCACATCGGCGCGTACATGACGTCGGCGAGGCACGGCTTTGCTCCAAACAAATAAGGCCCTCCGTACTTCTCGAGGCATTCGGTCCAGATCGCGGTGATGCGCTCGATGTCCGCGCGCGCCCCCGCCCAGGCTTTGAAGCCGGGGAAATGCGCCTTCAGATTCATCGGCAGCGCCGAGCGCAGATTGCTGAAACCAGAATGCATCTCGCCGGAGATGGCCCGGCAGTGCGCGCGCTCCGCCTGATCGGCCGGCAGTAGCCCCGCCTCGGGCTTGATCTCGTGCAAGTATTCGGCGATCGCCAGCGTGTCCCAGACCTTGAGCCCGTCATTGATCAGGCAGGGCACCAGGAAGGACGGCGACAGCAACAGCAATTCCGCCCGGGTCGAAGGATCGTCGCTGCCGACGTGCTGCTCCTCGAAATCGAGCTTTGCCATCTTGCACAGCAACCAGCCGCGCAGCGACCACGAGCCGTAATTCTTGCTGGCAATGGTAAGGACGGCCTTGGACATCGCGCTCGTCTCGTTATGAAGAGTTACGCTCGATCAGAGACTTAGATCGAGCCGCGGCGTTTAACGGGCGTGCCGGCGCGCGCTCTCCATCGCCCAAATCCCGCGCCCCGTTCCCGCGGTGCAGGATGTTCACAATTTTGTCGCAGCGCAACAAGAAATACACTAGCTTTTCCCCTGGAGGGGTCGAGGTGGGCCGTCGCCAGACGGCCTCCGGCACCCGTGGGCATCGGATGCTGTACCTCGCCTATCAACTGCAATCCGATCTCATGACGCCGATACGGGCGTGGGCGACCATCGCCGCCTCCACCGGCCAGCCGTTCCTCGCCGACAATCAGACGGTTCGCAGCCTGACCGCGGCTTACGAGCTGATCGCGCGGGCCGGCCTCACCCACAGCCGTCCGCCTTTCGGCATCAGCTTCGTCACCGTCGGCAACCGCGAGGTCGAGGTGCGCGAGGAGGCGGCGTACACGACGCCCTTCGGCACGCTGTTGCACTTCAAGAAGGATATCGCGACGGTGCAGCCGCGCGTGCTCTTGGTGGCGCCGCTCTCCGGTCATTTCGCCACGCTGCTGCGGGCGACCGTGCGTACCATGCTGCCGGAGCACGATGTGTTCATCACCGACTGGCACAATGCGCGCGACGCGCCGCTGACGGCCGGCCGCTTCGGCGTCGATGAATATGTCGAGCACCTGATCAAGTTCCTGGAGGTGATGGGGCAGGGCGCGCACGTGGTCGCCGTGTGCCAGCCCTGCGTCGCCGTGCTCGCGGCGGCGGCGGTGATGGCGCAGGCCGGCAATCCGGCGCAGCCGCGCTCGATGACGCTGATGGCCGGGCCGATCGATACCCGCGTCAATCCGACCAAGGTCAACGTGCTCGCGCAGGAGCGCTCGATCGAATGGTTCGAGCGCACGCTCATCGCCTCGGTGCCGATCCGCTATCCGGGCGCGTTTCGCCGGGTCTATCCGGGCTTCGTGCAGCTCATCGCCTTCATGAGCATGAACATCGAGCGGCACGTGAAGGCGCATCACGAGCTTTACGAGAATCTAGCCAATGGCGAGATCGAAAAGGCGGCGATCACCAAGGCGTTTTACGACGAATACTTCGCCGTGCTCGACCTCACTGCCGAATTCTATCTGGAAACGGTGCGGCTGATCTTCCAGGAGCACGCGCTGCCGCTCGGCAAGCTCGAATTCCGCGGCGCCCGCGTCGACCCGAGCGCCATCCGCCGCACCATGCTGCTCACCGTCGAAGGCGAGCGCGACGACATCTGCGCCGTCGGCCAGACCGTCGCCGCGCACGACCTCTGCAGCAAGCTGCGCCCGTATCTCAAGCGCCACCACATGCAGGCCGGCGTCGGCCATTACGGCGTGTTCTCCGGCAAGCGCTGGGAGAACCAAGTCTATCCGATTTTGAAGAATGTGATCCTGTCGAGCGATTGAGATGGCGAGACGGCGAGGTCATTAGCGCCAGTGCATGTTGCGGGGACTTGCGCAAGCAGATGGGCAAGTTTCGCCGCGCCGCACGGCGGGAGCTTGAGCGTGTTTCTCAACGACTTGCTTGCAAGCGTCGGAGTAGGTTTGGTCAGCGGCGTCACCTCAGGGCTTCTTGGTGTCAGTCCGGGAGGAGGATTGGTAATATTTTCAATTTTCCTATTGGGCGCTGAACAGCACGTCGCACAGGGTATTTCGCTCGTCGCCCAAATTCCTCCTACCAGCATTTCCGGGATCAGGCGCTATTGGGAAAAGGGAAGCCGAAGCCCGCTGCGTTGGCTGGCTTTGCTGACCCTCGGCTTTGTCGTCGGCGGCGTCGGAGGGGCCCTGGCGGCGAGCAGCGTTTCAAGCTCGGTTCTGCGATGGACCTACGTTGTCTATCTGACGGCTTTGGATGCTCTGATGATTTTGCGGCTTTCGCATCGACGGCCGAAAGATACGTCTGATGATCGAGCGATACACGTTCACGGAGCTTCTTTGCTCTGCGTGGGCGCAATTGCCGGGTTCTCGTCGGGCTTCCTTGGCATTGGAGGGGGATTGGCGATTACCGCAGGGCTCGCTGCGTGGCTTAAAGTGCCGCAACACCAAGCGCAGTTAATCAGCCTCGTCATGTCGATCATCCCGACGACGATCCCCGCCGCGTACGTTTACTGGCACCAGGGATGGTCGGCCTCTTGGCTCGTCATCGGCGGAGTGATGGTGGGGCTTTGGGCCGGGACGGACCTCGGAGCGCGCGTGGCCAACCGCTTCAGCGAAACCGGGCTTCGCCGCATGCTTGTCGGATTCGTCTCCGCGATGGCGATCTACATGGCTTACAAGGCGCTCGCTTAATAGCGGGATCGCTCACACCACGATGCTCGCCATGGCGCATTCGGCCGCCGGCGCAACGTGCCAATCACGGCCGAATGCATTGCAGCGGAGTATTGCTCCGATGAATGCCACACGCATCGCTTCGGCGCTACCTGCCATGTGTCGAGCCAACATCGCAAAACTGCCGGACCTCGGCGCCGGAAATAAGCCGCGGTCCGCAAGCGGTAAGTTTTGCTCTTATGCGCAGAAATGAAGTGGAATTGGGTCGTGCTGACGCGCCCTCCGGGTTCGATGGATTCGACCAACAACTTGGAATGCTCCGCCAGCGACCAGCAGCGCTGTTGCAAATGCGCCGCTAAGAAAAACAAGGTCAACATTGGCTCCGCGTGCCGAGTTCTCCCCGCCAGCGTGCATCGCATCGACGTGCTGGCCTCTAGCTGTCGGCGCGCCACTGCGTGGCGGGGCATAAGATATCGTAGTCACTTTGTGTGGGGCCAGATCCGCAGAAGTCAAAGCATCGAACTGGGGCGCTGCCAATTCCCGAAGCGTCTGTTCAGTCGGGGAGACGGCGGATCCTTGGCGTGCCTTTTCATTAAGTTCGGATTGCTCTACGATTTCTGCTCCTCGCAAGCTGCGATTGATCAAGTCGCGATGTCTCAGCGCACCATTTCGGCGTATGCTGAAATGCGCGCTTAGGTCGCGGGAACTGAGAAACCAACACCGGCGGTGATTGACGCGATCGATCCGGTAGTACCAGCGGCCGCCTGTTGACGCTGACGAACCTGGTTGCGCCATGCATTGCGCGGACGCTGCTTCGACAAGAGTTGCTTGTGTCGTCAGCACCACGGCCGCAGGTATTATGAAGAAGACAGCCGGCAACAGCTTCGCCATCCCGCGCAACGGACCGCTCTTAGGCGCAATCACGAAATTTAGGCGGATGTCCCAATGGTCCACGGCGTGCTCCCTGGAACGCTCACGCACGCTACCGACATGTGTTTCAACAAACCTCAGGGTCCCAAATCAACTGCTTCGCTTTGCCAGGGTGTTGCGCTGTCGCAACAGCGACAAATCAAGCGATGTCCCCCGGCGTCGGATCAGCGGCAAAATTACTCACGCGCGATGAGGCGCGGCGGCCCCCCTCAGTTAAGCGATTATTAGGTTAAGCGATTATTAACGAGCGTAGCGACCGATGCCGACTGGTAGCTAAACTACGCGGCGATCCGCGATTACGGCGTTGCAATAGCCTGTTCGTGCGAGTTGCTCCGCACAAATCTCAGACCGGCAACTGTCGAAACGAGTCAATCACGTCGCTTTGGTGATGTCGGCGGCCCGTCCGTTGTTCCCCACGATCGCTACCAGATCGCTGCATTGCCGCAGGTGACGTTCAGGGCCAGCAGCAGACACTTCGGCGGTAGGTTGGGGATTGACACGCGATAATAGTGCGCTGTCGCAACGGTGATATCTCGTCGGGAGCCATGCCAATTTTAAGTGTGATAGGGAAACCTAATCCTCCGTGACAGCGAATATGTATAACGCAGCACAAAGCCGATCGCCGGCACAATCCGTGCTTTACGAATAATCGCCAAAGGCAGGAGAATGAACACACACAGCGTCATGGTAATCACGACAATCAGGATTGGAAATCCGATGACATGCTCGGAGACCAATACAAGACCACGAATGTAGATTAGGGCGATGAACGCCAGCATTCCCACAATGAAGGTGGTGCGAACAAGCATCGCGCCCAACAATTCAGGCATTCTGCCCATATCATTAGTCGCATCCTCCGCTCGATTCTTACTGGTGTCGATTTCCTTTGGTTGTGCAGGCGCTGGCCGGACTTTTGCCGCATTTCCTGCCAAGCTCTCGCGTCGGCCCCCGATATCGTTGTCCGCGGTGGCGGAAGAAGTTGCCGTCAGATGCGGGGGTGTCGGCCCTTCAGGCGCCTGAGATTGGTGAGATAGCGATTCCGCCTCCACTCTGCGGATGGCCGTTTCGAGTGCGGCCAGCTCACGCATAATCTCCGGTGCTGATATTTGCAGATCTTGTCTGCGCAATTCTGCAATGACAATCGCTTGCGCGCGCTCGTAAACTTCTCGGCGTGCCTGCGCGTCGTTGATTGCCAATCTTGAAACTGCACGGGCAAGAACGGGATAATAGTCAGCCATTGCCCGCTGCCTTTCACGAACCACGATCGAGAAATTATTGGATTTGCATACTGAAATCCAGCGTCCCTGGAGTATGGGGCGTATTGTATCTTTCGATTTTCAACTTTTCGGTCTGCTGAATGGTGCCGCTCATCAGGAGCGGCTCGGACGCGATGGGCGACATTTCGCACGGTAGAAAAGCAGCGAGCCTTTTCGCTTGGCGGTCGACGAGGCGGCGCGTCTTGGTGACGATGCAGTTAAGAGGTGCACCGGCGAGCACGCTGTACAGGTGACGGGTTCATAAGTCTCAGCTTTGCCTTCGGTTGGATCGTCAACGACCCGGCCTTGAACGTTCAAGGCCGTATGGGGGCATAGGTAAAGAAACGTAGCCATCGCGTACGGGAGTGGGCACGGCAGTTGGAACTGGTGATAAATCTCAAAACGGGCCAGCAGAGCAAACGGCGCCATGTGCCGGTGCCAGGCGCGCCGATCCTGCTTTACCATTTGTCTGCCCCGCACCGCGTCAGGGGGCGTGGCGTTCGGCGGTCTTAGCTTGTCGCGGCGCACGCTGCCGTTCGGTGCCACTCTGACCAGCGCTGATTGGGAAGGCGAGCGGGATCGATCTTAGCAGAGATAGAAAACGTCAGTTAATGGGATGGACCCGCCGTGCTCCTGCCCCGCCCAGCCGCAATGCTGGCACGGGGCTGCCAACGCCAGGAGCATCCCATGCCGCGCAAGACCACCAGCCTTGAAGCCGTTGCGACAATCGGCATCGACATCGGCAAGAACACGTTCCACCTCATCGGCCTCGACAAGGTGGGCGCCATCGTCCTGCGCCAGAAGTTGTCGCGCAGCCAGGTCGACACTCGGCTCGCCAACATGCCGCCTTGCCTCATCGGCATGGAAGCGTGCGTCGGGGCGCATCACCTGAGTCGGCAACTCAAGGCGCTCGGCCACGATGCGCGGCTGATGCCTGCCCAGTATGTCCGGCCGTATTCGAAGGGACAGAAGAACGACTTCCGCGACGCGGAAGCGATTGCCGAGGCGGTGCTGCGTCCCACCATGAAGTTTGTCGCCATCAAGACGGTCGAACAACTTGATCTTCAGGGGCTGCATCGCGTGCGCGAACGCCTCGTTTGCCAGCGCACCAGTGTGATCAACCAGATCCGCGCCTTCCTGCTCGAGCGCGGCATTGCGGTGCGCCAGGGGCTGCGGGTGCTGCGCACCGCGATGCCCAATGTTCTCGCCACGACGGACAAGCTGTCGCCCCGCATGATCCACATGATCGAGGACCTCTGTACGGACTGGCGCTATCTCGATGCTCGCATCGCGACCGTGTCGAATGAGATCGAGACGTTGTCCGAGCAGGATGATGGTGCCAAGCGCCTCATGACGGTGCCGGGCATTGGCCCGATCATCTCCACCGCAACAGTCGCCGCGATCGGCAGCGGTGACGTATTCTCCAAGGGCAGAGATTTCGGCGCCTGGCTCGGTCTCGTGCCGCGACAGATGTCAACCGGCGGACGCACCGTCCTCGGTCCGATCTCCAAGCGCGGCAATCGCTACTTGCGGATGCTGTTCGTCCAGGCAGCCCGTGCCGTCCTCTTGCGCCCGCAGAGCTGGGAGAAGCATGGCCTCAAATCCTGGATCGAGGCTGCAGCTCGCCGGCTCAATCGGTTCAAGCTAGCGATTGCGCTCGCCAACAAAATAGCTCGCATCGCCTGGGGCGTTCTCCATGGCGGTCGTAACTTTGAGGTCAGATCGATGAGGACCGCGCCCCAAGCTGGTTGAGTTTGCCACCATGCTCGTCATCGTCAAGGACGAAGCAACGGCCACCGGTCAAACCAAAAAACCGCTCAAGACAAGGAGAAACGCGATGTAGACCCCAATCTTTTTCCCACCGAGGTCTGCGAGAGAAACCAAAGAGATGGAGAAATGGTCTTTCCAGCGCACCCGAGAACTGATGACCCCGAGAGCCCTTCGAGGCATGGCCGTTAATGAGGTCGGACGCGCGCGGATTTCCATGATGGTCCGGAGCATGAGCTCCAATTCGAGGCCTGATACATTGGTGCAAGACCGTTCACCCCAGCCTCACGGCTTTCTCTTGCAACGCACGGCGGGTCCATACATCGGGGTCATTCGGATCGAGCTAGCAGCAGGTCCAGCAATGTCCGCTGTACCGCGAAAGCGAAAGCAAAATGGAGCAGCGGCATCTGCCGCACAGACCTGATTCGACGGCCTAACTCTGCTGCGTCTGACAGACCCGTTGAACAACATGTTCGAATATCACCGCATCGCGGCGGCGATGTTGCCGCCGTCGACGGTGGTGACGTCGGCGGTGGTCTTCAGCGCCAGCGCCTGGTGCAAAAACGCCTGCGCCACGTCGTCCGCCGTCACTTCGCGGCCGAGCAGATTGCCGCCCATGTAATCCTTCTCGCTCAAGCCGCGCGCCTTGGCGCGCTTAGCGATCATGTCCGCCGTCAGCAAGCCGGAACGGATGCGGTCGGCATTGACCGCATTGGCGCGAATGCCGTCTGAGCCGTGATCGAGCGCGTATTGGCGCATGAGTGCAAGGAGCGCCGCCTTGGGCACGCCATAGGGGCCGAAATTGGCACCCGGATTGACCGCCTGTTTGGAGACGTTGAACAGGAGGCAGCCGCCGGTCCCCTGCGCCAGCATGATTTTCACGGCGGCCTGCGCCACCCGCTGATGGCCGTAGAAATTCAGTTCAAAGCTCTTGCGCAAAATGTCTTCGTCGACCTCGCCGATGCGGCCTTGCCAGGCGGCGCCGGCGTTCGAGACCAGGATATCGACGCCGCCGAAATTTTCGGCCACTGCATCCAACGCCGCGCGCACGGACGCGGCGTCGGTTACGTCGCAGTGAACCGGCAGCGCGGTCGGGCCGATCGCGTTGGCTTGCTCCGCGGCGGCGTCAAGATTGACATCGAGGAGCGCGACTTCCGCGCCCGCCGCGGCGAACGCTTTCGCCGCGGCGGCGCCGATCGCGCCGGCGGCGCCGGTGACGGCGACGATCTGTCCGGCGAGCGGCGGCTCACTTCGCGTGCCCAGCTTCTTCTGTTCGAGCGGCCAATACTCGCAGTCGAACATGTCGGCTTCGGAGATCGACTCGAAGCGGCCGATGGCTTCGGCGTCGCTGACGGCTTCGATCCAGGCCTCGGCGATGTCGGCCGCGATCACGGCGTCACGCTTCGACCGACCAAGCCCGAACAGGCCGAGCCCGCGCACCAGCACAACGCGGGGCAGGGGATCGAGTTCATGTTTGATGCCGCCGACGCGTTTGTTGTGCCGTTCGAAATACTGCCGATAGTGCGCCGCAAAAGTGCTCGCCGCGTCGCGGGCTGTGCGCGTGAAGGCATCGAGCTTGCCGCCCTCGGGATGCGGCAACACGAGCGGCCAGTTCTTCGTACGGATGGTATGATCCGGCGTTACCACGCCACTTTCACTCAGGCGCTTTAAGTCTTTGTTTTTGAGGAAATTGATCACGGCGTCGCCGCCTCGAAATTCGAGCACCAGTCGCCGCCATGCCCCTTCGACAGGGGCATCCTTCTGGCTGCAGGCGCCCCGCACGATCGGGGCGACCTCGGCGACTAGCGCGAGGTCGCTTAGCGCAGGCGCACTAACGGTCACCGCCTTGCGGTTGCGCGCGATAAAATCTTCGGCCAGCGACACCATCTCGATCATGCGCTCGTAGGCTTCGCGGGCGCTGTCGCCGAAGGTGACGATGCCGTGCTTGCTGAAAATGAGGCCTTCGCTCGCGGGGGCGCGCTCAAAGACTTCGATTGCCTTCTTGGCGAGGCCGAAGCCCGGCATGAGGTAGGGCACGAAGGCGAGCCGGCCGCCGAAAACCTCGACGCAGCGCGCTTCACCGAGCGGCTGATCGATCACGCCGAGCACCGCGGTCGCATGGGTGTGATCGACGAATTTGTGCGGCAGGAAGGCGTGCAGCATGATTTCGACCGACGGAGTTGGCGCCGCCGGATCGATCAGGTTGGCGCGTTCGATGCCAAGAAGTTCGTCGTCGGCGATCGCGTCGAGCGCGCGCAGCCGGCGTAATGGGTCAAGCCGCACCACCGGCAGGCTTTCGGATTCGATCGCCGCCATGTCGGCCCCGGACGCCTTGACCCGCAATACCTCGACATCTTCGCCGAAGAGATCGCGCATGCGGGTCTTGAGCGAGGTGTTGCCGCCGCCATGCAGTACCAGCTTGGGGTCGCGGCCAAGCAGCCGCGTCGTGTAGATGCGGAGCGCCAGGTCGCGGTCGATGCCGGATTCC
The DNA here is from genome assembly GCA_049284935.1 of Xanthobacteraceae bacterium. Taxonomy (GTDB): domain Bacteria; phylum Pseudomonadota; class Alphaproteobacteria; order Rhizobiales; family Xanthobacteraceae; genus BOG-931. The sequence goes on along the minus strand of JBAPYW010000034.1, from coordinate 371 downwards.
GCACCGCGCGCGACGAGTGCCTCGGCGTCACGGTCGACCCACGCGCTTTTCATCGAAGCATGATCCGAAAAGAGCCTGCCCCGGATTTGATCCGGGGTAGAAACCGGTTTCCCGAACAGATCATGCTCCACCGAACACGAGCGGTCGTTCCATCACCCGCCGGCGCTGCGGCGTGACCACCACCCGCTGCGGCGCGGCCGATTGGTGTCCTCGCTCTCGCCAAGCTCGGTGATCACCGGTTGCCGGGCGGGAGGCGGCGGCTGTGTGGGCGCCGGCGGCGATGCTTCCTGGTTGCCGGAGGTCGGCGCCGGTTCGCGCACGGTCGAGCGCCGCCGCGGCGGCTCCTCGGCCGGCGGCGCCGCGGCTTGCGG
>JBAPYW010000033.1:0-4971 GCA_049284935.1 Xanthobacteraceae bacterium | reverse complement strand
TGGAACGAGATCTTTCGAAGCTCCGCGAGCGGCGGCAAGAGATTGGCGCGCGGATCGTGCTTTGCCGGCGACAGCTCGGCGATGGTGCGCGCCGCAGCGAGAAACATGCCGTCCGATATACGGCGCGTCTGCACCGCGATGGCTGCGAGACCGACGCCTGGATAGACATAGGAGTTGTTGGTTTGGTCGATCCGGAAGGGCCGTCCGTCCCGCTCGATCGGGGGGAAGGGGCTGCCGGTGCCGATCACCGCGCGGCCGTCGGTCCAGACGATGAACTCCTGCGGCGTCGCCTCGCTCCGCTCGGTCGGATTGGAAAGCGGAAAGATCACCGGCCGCTCTACGTGCGCGGCCATGGCGCGGACAATGGCCTCGGAGAAGGCGCGCGGCTGCCCCGATGTGCCGATGAGACCGTCGGGTGTGCGTTGGCGGCCACGTCGGCAAGATCGATCCGATCCGGCGAGCCGAGCTTCCAGGCGGCGAGCCGGTCGCGGCTTTGTGTGTGGCGGCGGCTGGGCAAACAGTGTTTATGGTGTGTCCGGCGCCAAACGCGATAGCGGTTCGGAGGTCGCGTGAAGAAAATAAACGTCGTTACCGCCGGCGTGCTGAGCGCGATGCTTGCCTCCACCGTAGCGTCTGGCTTGGCGTTTGCGCAAGCCGGCTCGACGGGGGGCAGCGTGGGCAAAACCGATAAATCGCTATCGGGAGGCACGGAAGCTCTTCCGCGACGGCAGTCGAGCACCACTCCGGACTCGGCCGCAAATACTTGCCGGAAAGTCGTCGGCACTTGGGCGTGGCGTTATCCCTTGGCCACCACCGAGACGGTATTTAAGCCGGACGGAACGGCGACCAACAGCTCTGGCCTTACCAATTCCTGGAAATGCAGCGGCGGCCTGGTGATTGCCAAGTGGAGTCACGGCGCGACCGACCACATCAGGATTTCCGGTGACGGCAACCGCCTCACGGTGACGACCGCCGATTGCGGCGGCGCGCCGCTGTGCACAGCCGGAACCAGTTTCCCCGCAACGCGAAAGTGACTGCTATGCAAACCCGGTCTTCGTGAGACGCGGCTGACACGGGAGTCAAAGGCGCGCCGCGCGCGATGCGCCCGGAGAAGCGACGTAATGGATCATTCTCGACTGCGTCAGCGGAGGACGAGGGCGAAAGATGCCTTCACTCGGACAGCATTGGGACAGTTCAGTAATCCGGTTCGGTTTGTGTCTTGTGAAAGCTCATCAGCAAAGGTGCGGCAATGACACACCGAATATTTTATGCGATCCTGTTCCTTTCAATCTTGCTGGCGTCCGGGCCGGCATGGGCCGCCGACTGCGGCGCATCGCTTGCCGAGGCGCGCGCGATAGCGCGCGACATCGCGGTCGAAATCGACGCGCCCGTAACGCTGCCGGCTGGTGTTCCGCTCAAGATGTCCTGGGTCAAGCGCACGGCGAAGAAGCCGGGCGTGCCGCTCTACATTGTTCTCACGGCGCCGCCGGAGGTCCGCTACGCCGGCAGTGGGTTTATAGCCCTCGCAGCGGGCGCCGCAGGGCCTTATCAGATGCAGTTCGGGAAGACCCAGAGCCGAGCGCTGTTTGCGGCCCATCGCAAGGTCGATACCGCCGACAGAGGCGAACTCGCCGTCACGGCCTATCGCACCGGTCCGCAAACATTCGGCTGGGCGGTCGTTACGGCCGGCGGCTGCGGCGAACAAGTCTTCGCGCAGGACGTCCGTAAGATCGAGATCACGCCGGGCCGGCCCGAACTCGTCGTGCAGGACCGGTTCGCCACCGGCAAGCCAAACCAGATCATCCGTTCAAACGACGGCAAGTACGATCTTCTGGTCTTTGACGGGCGCTTTGAGGTCCACGACGCGGCAACGGACGCGGCCGTTTTCAATGCAGCCGGCAAGGACCCGAATTTCTCGCCGACTGCCCGGTTCGTCGCTTGGCGAATGAAGCCTGACGATAGTTTTTCCATCGCGGACCTCGTGAGCGGCGGCATTATCGCGCGCAACATGGAAAATGTCGTGCTCGGCTGGGCGAAGTCCGACAGCTATATCGTTGCCGGCGGCAACGCGTTCGGGCAATTGACGATCAAGAATTCGCTGGTCGATCAAAATACTCTGTATCACGGCTTTTATGCCGGCCATCCCTTGCAAGGGTGGGAAGTGGGCATATCGCTCGACTTCGACCGCGGTTTTGTGTCGGCCGGCGGTGAGATCGCCGATCTCTTTCTGTCCGTCGAGCCCGACGATAACGGCAATGACGCCGCGGCAAGCGGCAATACCTCCGCAGATAAAAATAAGCTTTCAGAAGAAGATTATGAGGATGGGATCCATAAGAAAACCCATCCGCAAGGCTGGAACCTCGGCGAACGGCTGAAGCTGTCCCACACGGCTCTATCCTCTAACGATTCGTTCGATCAGCAACGGCGTCAGCAATCCGCCTTTCTGGTGCGGCACAGTTCCAGGCCGGCGAAAGCCGCCACGAATTCCGCCGCCGCGACGAAGCTTGTCGGCCGCGCCATTGCGGTCGGCAAGTTTACCAAAGCAAAAGCATTCAACGCCGGGACACAATCCAATGCGGCGTTCGACAGTCTTGCCTCATTCGGCGTCAACACGCTTGCGCCCGCGCCGCTGCAACTGATCTTCGACGCCAGCAATGAACCCGACCAGTTGGACCCCAGCAAGCGCAGCAAGTCCACGACCGATCGCGAAAAATCCGTGATCCGCGACATCGTGAGCCGGGTCCCGAAATCGGATGCCATTTTCAGAAATAAAGCGCGTGACCAGCGCGAGTTGGATCACGTAAGTGACGCTGATGACTTCCTATCGAGATGCAATGAAAATTTCATCGCGCCAGATTCCATTTATAAGGTCTGGCGCTGGCACGCGCCGAGTGGCGACCGCTGGATCGTCATGTCGCAATGGTTTGAGGGGTCGGGGGCTTTTGCCTACGGTTGTTTGGTTTTATTGCGCGAGCACGCGGCAGACCCGATCGTATTGCTGGTTTCGCAACTCGATTTCTCCGAGCAAGGCAAGGCGCCCGCTGCCGGCGATGGCTTTGCGCCGCTGAACGGCGCCGGGGAGGGGGCGGAGCTTCGCATCGAGCTGTCCCGCCTGACGGAATCGCTCGTCGCCGTTTCATTCGAGAACGGCGGCGGCAACAACGGGATCGCGCTCATTGACGCCGAGACGGCGAAAAGAACCGCACCAAGGCTACCGCTGATTGACGGGCTCATTCTTTTGCAGCTGCGCTTGACGGCCGATTTTCGAAACATCGCGCAACTGAACAAGGACGGGCGTTTCTTCATCCACCGTCTCGCCGATGGCAAACGGCTGCTCGAAGGCGCTTATGTCGACGACGAAACCGTGGTGATGACCGACGACGGCAGATTCGATACGACCTATGAGGGGAGCGACTCGGTCCAAGTGCGGTTCAGAGGCATTCCGGGGCTGTTCGCGATTAATCAATTTGCTGCCCTGTTGCGGCGCCCGAATCTCGCCAAGGACGTGCTTGCTGGACGCGACATCGCGGCGCGGCCGGCGGGGCTGCAGGCGCCGCCGACTGCGCAGCTCATCGTCTCCGCGACGGCGGAGGCCGGTCGCCGGTCGGGAAAGATCGTGGCCGATTCCGAGCGCGGACTGTCGGCGATTCGTGTTTACGTGGACGGCCGCCTGAGCGGCGACATTCCGGTGCAAGGCACACACGCGGAGACGCCAATCGATCTACCGGACCCTGGCGGCGCCCGCTGGATTTCGGCCATCGCGGTCGACAACCAAAACCTTGTCAGCCTGCCGAGCGCAGTCCAGCTACCGGGCGCGCCGCGGCCGCGCGGCGTTGCCCGCGTCATTGCCGTCGGCGTCGATACTTATGCTGATCCCGACATCCCGCCGCTCCAGTCGACAAAGGTCGATGCGCGGCACTTTGCGCAGGCCATAGCCGGCACCAAGGGGCACGCCTTTTCCTCGGTTAGCGTCACGACGCTGCTCGACGCCGACGTGACCCCCGACAGCGTACTCAATGCGGTGCGGGATGCCGTCAGCAAATCCGGTTCCGACGACACGTTGTTCTTCTTCTTCGCCGGTCACGGAGTCGATGGCGCGGAACTTAAGGAACCCAATGCCGGGCTCGTCCTCGCCACCAACCGCACGCGCACATCAAATCTGAGCGCCACGTCGGTGCGCTGGCAGGCCGTTTCCGAACTCCTCAGCGCTTCGAAGGGAACCGTGGTTGTCGTGCTTGACGCGTGCCATTCCGGAATTGCCGGTCGTGACGCTTTCAGCACCAACGACGACATCGTGTCTGCGTTGTTCACGAAGTCCGGGGCTCCGCTGATCGTCCTCGCGGCGTCGAAGGGGCGGCAATTGAGCCAGGAGGCCGCCAATGCCGGTGGCGGGCGCTTCACCAACGCGATCTTGGCCGCGATGACGCACAATCGGAGCAAATACGATCGCGATCGCAGCGGCCTCATCGATCTCGACGAACTCTATTCCGGCGTGAAGGCCGAAGTCGAAGCCGTGACTGATGGCGAGCAGACGCCTTGGCTCGCGCGAAACCGCCTTGTCGGGGAAATATCGCTGTTTTAGGGTCGCGACGAGAGTCGTCATCGCTCGCCCGCAAACTGTTCACCAGCTTCGACACCGGGCATTTTTGACGGCATCAACGGTTCTAAGCTTGTCATTGTCGATGGTGCCGGCCAGGCGCTCATTGGGAGCGCACTGAAGATTTCGGGCGGGTGACCGAGAAATTCTACGGCGGGCGATCGGACACTATCTCGTCGGCGTCGGAGGCCACAGCCAGGGTTAGGGCGGCAAGGAGGTGATTGGTTAGGCGCCTGTCGAATGACCGTTTTGGGTCACAAGCGGACGATGCGGCTCGAATGTGCGATGTCTGCTGTTCCCCGGAAACCAGACATTGCCAGCGCGTTTTATGAGTACACCGCCCAACTCGCGTGCGACTTGGTGAAGGGCGTTAG
>JBAPYW010000032.1:0-3359 GCA_049284935.1 Xanthobacteraceae bacterium | reverse complement strand
TGCCCGGCTCGCGCGCGAGATCAGCGCCCAGGGCCGCCGCGCCGCGATCCTGTCCGGGGGCGAGCTGACCGTGACGCTGCGCGGGGGCGGCCGCGGCGGGCCCAACCAGGAATACGCGCTGGCCTTGGCCATCCATCTCGACGGCGCCCCCGGCATCGCCGCGCTGGCGGCCGATACCGACGGCACCGACGGTGGCGGCGGGCGGCCCGACGACCCGGCCGGCGCCTTTATCGATCCGACCACGCTCCCGCGCGCCCGCGCCGCCGGCCTCGATCCCGCCGCGTTTCTTGCCGACAACAATTCCACGGGGTTTTTCAATGGCATCGGCGATTTGTTCGGGCCCGGCCCGACGTTCACCAACGTCACCGACTTCCGCGCCATTATCGTTGACAGTCCCTCGATCTTGACCGGAATCTGAACCGGAAATGAGCGACACGATTTACTCAAGGATTGCCGCGAGCGTGCCGGTCGCGATCCTGTGCGGGATGGTGCTCTTCGCATCGGCCGGTCCGGCCGCGGCCGATTTCCGGCTGTGCAACAACACCGGCAGCCGCGTGGGCGTCGCCGTCGGCTACAAGGACGCCGACGGCTGGACCACGGAAGGCTGGTGGAATTTGCCGTCGCGCACCTGCGAGACCGTGCTCAAGGGCAATCTCGTCGCCCGTTATTATTATGTCTACGCCATCGACTACGATCACGGCGGCGAATGGATGGGACAGGCGTTTATGTGCACCCGCGACAGGGAATTCACCATCCGCGGCGTCGGCGATTGTCTGGCGCGCGGCTACGATCGCACCGGCTTTTTCGAGGTGGATACCGGCGAGCAGGCGGCCTGGACCGTGCAGCTCACCGAATCGAGCGAGCAGTCGCCGCAGCACCCGTTGCCGGCGGGCAATCCGCTCACCCAGCACCCGCCGGCCGGCGCTCGCGCCGCTCCCGGCGCAGCGGCGCCGTCCACCGGCGCGCGCACGGCGCCCGCCGCCACGACCCCGCTCAACCCGTCCGGAAGTCAGAGCCGATGAGGCGACAGCGGCGCACCAAGGTGGTGGCGACGCTGGGGCCGGCCTCTTCCGAGCACGCCGTGATCGGCCGCCTGTTCGCTGCCGGCGCCGACGTCTTCCGCATCAACATGAGTCACACCGCGCACGACAAGATGCGCGAGCTGGTGACGACGATCCGCGCGGTGGAAGCCGAGTGCAATCGGCCGATCGGCATCCTGGTGGATCTGCAGGGACCGAAGCTGCGGCTTGGCAGCTTCAAAAACGACTCCGCCGAGATCGTCACCGGCGCCGACTTCATCCTCGACACCGAGCCGGCGCCGGGCGACGCGACGCGCGTGCAGCTGCCGCATGCGGAAATCTTCGCCGCCATCGAGCCGGGCGATACGCTCCTGATCGACGACGGCAAGCTTCGCCTCGTTACGACCGAAGCGGGGCCGCAGCGCATCGTCGCCCGCGTCGAGGTCGGCGGCAAAGTGTCGAACCGCAAAGGCGTCAGCCTGCCGGACACCGTGGTGCCGCTCGCCGCACTGGCGCCGAAGGATATCGCCGACCTCGAAGCGGCGCTGGATGCCGGCGTCGACTGGGTGGCGCTGTCGTTCATCCAGCGCCCGGAAGACGTCGCCGAGGCGAAAAAGATCACCCGCGGGCGCGCCGCGGTGATGGCCAAGATCGAGAAGCCGCAGGCGGTGGCGCGGCTCGCCGACATCCTCGATCTCGCCGACGGGCTGATGGTGGCGCGCGGCGATCTCGGCGTCGAGATGCCGCTGGAAAAGGTGCCCGGCGTGCAGAAGGAAATGACGCGCGCCTGCCGCCAAGCCGGCAAGCCGGTCATCGTCGCCACGCAGATGCTGGAATCGATGATCGCGAGCCCGGTGCCGACGCGCGCCGAAGTCTCCGACGTCGCCACCGCCATCTTCGACGGCGCCGACGCGGTCATGCTGTCGGCGGAATCGGCGGCCGGCCGCTACCCGGTCGAAGCGGTGGCGACCATGAACCGCATCGCCGAGGAGGTCGAGAGCAACGAGGCGATGTACCTGCCGTCGCTCCACGTCTTGCACACCGAACCCGAAGCGACCGGCCCCGACGCCATCGCCGCGGCGGCGCGGCAGGTGGCGGAAACGCTCGACCTCGCGGCCATCGTCTGCTGGACCTCGTCCGGCGCCACCGGCATGCGGGTGTCGCGCGGGCGGCCGAAGCCGCCGATCGTCGCCATTTCGCCGATCGTCGCCACCGGGCGGAAATTGTCGCTGGTCTGGGGCGTGCACTGCGTGGTCGCCGAGGACGCCCGCGATCAGGACGACATGATCGAGCGCGCCTGTCAGATCGCTTTCAGGGAAGGCTTCGCCAAAGCCGGCGAGCGCATCATTGTCGTTGCCGGCGTGCCGCTCGGCACGCCCGGCGCCACCAACATGATCCGCATCGCCTTCGTCGGATCGCTGGCGGCCGGCGAAGGGTGATCACAGGCGGCATTCGCGAGCGGCCATCGAAGCGATCTCCGCTCAGCGAATGCGCTGTTTGAACGCTTCGAGGCTATCCAGTTCCACGCCCTTCTTCCGGTAACCCGAGCTGTTGTGGTAGATGCTCGCGTACATGTCGCAGCTCTGGCAGACCGCCGGGAAATCGCCCGTCTGCTGCTGTTCGATCAGCGCCATGTAGCGCGGATTTCGGCTCGAGATGAGATCCCGCAGTGGCGTCTCGTTAAGGTCGCCGAGCCGCAAGGTTGCATTCGCGTCACGACAGGCGCAACCGTTCACAATGCCGGTCGCCATGACCTGCACCGTCGTGAACAGTCTCACGCAGGCTCCGTTCTTGTAGATAAGGTTGGGTCCGACGATCTCGATGGGCAAGCCGCGCACATCCTCGCTGGTAACGAATCCGCCCCAGTTGTTATAGACGCCTTTCTGCACCTTCACGGTAATTCCTGCCGTCCGCGCACGGTCGAGCAGGCGGATGATTTCGCTGTCGCGGCCGCGCAGCGACGCCACGCCCGGATGTACGGTAAAAAAGTCCACCGGAATCTTGCGGCAGCCGATTTCAGCCAGAAGGGTTTCAAGATTGTAGACGAGCCTTCTATATACCTTTTCAGTCGACTGGGTTATGTCGACGAATGTCTTCGCGTCATGTCCGTAGATGCTGATCGCGAAGCCGGACAGCTTGCGCAGATCAAACAGGCGTTTGATGTCTCGTGCCCGCGGAATGGTGAAATTGGTGTGGAAGGCGTAACCCTCGACGGCGGCCGTGCTCTCCAGATGTTCCAGCTTCCTGAAGATGCCGCGATCCATGAAAATGTCACCGGTGCAAGGCGTGAGATCGAAACGCCGATAGCCCATGTCGGTAGCTTGGCCGACGCAGCTCCGG
>JBAPYW010000031.1:0-25036 GCA_049284935.1 Xanthobacteraceae bacterium | reverse complement strand
GGCCGTGGACGCTCAACAAGGGCGAAGGCGCCTTCTACGGCCCCAAGCTCGAATACGTGTTGCGCGACGCCATCGGCCGCGACTGGCAGTGCGGCACCGTGCAGGTCGATCTCAACATGCCAGGCCGGCTCGGCGCATTTTATATCGACGAGCACTCGAACAAGGTGACGCCGGTGATGCTGCACCGTGCGATGTTCGGCTCGCTCGAGCGGTTTACCGGCATTATGATCGAGCATTATGCCGGGCATCTGCCGCTGTGGCTGTCGCCGCTGCAGGCGGTGGTCGCGACCATCACCTCGGACGCCGACAATTACGCGCGCGAAGTCATCGCCGCGGCGCAGCGCTTAGGGCTGCGCGTCGAAAGCGATCTGCGCAACGAGAAGATCAACTACAAGGTCCGCGGACATTCGCTGGCGAAAGTCCCTGCCCTGCTCGTCGTCGGCAAGAAGGAAGCCGCCGAACGCACGGTTTCGATCCGCCGTCTCGGCAAGGACGGCCAGCAGGTGATGCCGCTCGACGCCGCACTGGCCGCGCTGGCGCAGGAAGCCGTGCCGCCCGATGTGGCGCGGATGCGAAAGGCGGCGTGAGCGGCGCACCCGCGCTCAGCGCACCAGCACCTCGACCTCGCCGTCGACGCCGGTGATGACCTTGAAATCGCGCTGATAGGTCTTGGCCTCGTTGCGGGCGATCACGTGATAGTCGCCTTCGGCGAGCACTACGCGCGGGAACGCACCGATCGACTCCTTGATGACGTCGCCGCCCGGCGTGAGCACCGTCCATTGCGTGTTGGCGAGCGCCTCGCCGCCGCTCTCGTTCACCAGCTTGAGGGTAATGACCGCGGCACGATGGGTGACGACGATATCGGTGAGCTTGGCCGCCTGCACGTGGACGTCGGAACGCACCACCGAGTTGCCGTCGCCGTAATTCGACACGATGTAATAGGTCCCTTCGGGAAGCAGCACGACGTCGCCAGTCATGACGTTCTGCACGATCGGCCTGCGCTCGGTGGTGTCGAACTGGCTGCCGGTGAAAATGTCGAACGATATCTGCCCGGTGGGGATGCGGACATCGCCGACCCGGCCCTCGAGCCGAATGCCACCGGCGGGAATCTCGAAAACTTCGCGGACGGTCTCGGCGCGCAATTGCACCGCCTTCGCCGCGCTGGCGAGTCCAAGATCCGCATGGACGACGTAGTTGCCCGGCGGCAGCATGAAGGTCGGCGCCGCCGCCCGGTCTTCTTTGATCAGGCGGAAAATCCCGGTGGCGTCCGGCTTCGCCGCATAGACGCGCCAGATCAGGCCGCCGCCGATCGGCGGCGCGTCGCGGCCGTACCGGGCAGAGACCGCGAGCGCCACCTGTCCGGCCGGCACCATGGGCACAGCTTGCGCGAGCGGCGACGCGGGCGAAGGCTGAGTTGGCTCCATCGGGACGAGCGTAGCGCCCGGCGAGCCTGTGCCGGGCGTCAGCGGGACGGGAACCGTTAGTTGTGGTGAGATCAGATTGCGCGTCTGGGCCAAGGCTTCCACCGGCGCGGCAACAATGAATAGCCATGCTGCCACGAACACGGCAGAGCGCCCGATCCTGCTGAAGCCCCGCCCTGGCATGACGGGTTTTTCGTGCTCAATCACGGCAATTTCATGCCGCGGCAACGCCGCGCACCCGATCGGACCGCGGCAGCGGGGGGGTCGCCTAACCATATTAGAGCTAACGGTTTGTTACCCTTCGCGGCGGATCATGTTCGCATGCAAACTTTGCTCGCGCCGCGGGAAACGAGGATGCAGTGACGATCGTCGACGTTGGACCCAAGCCCATTCGGCGAAAGGCCGCCCGGCCGTCTATTGGGCTTGTTCTCGGCAGCGGCGCGGCGCGTGGTTTTGCCCATATCGGCGTCATTCACGCGCTCATGGAACATGGGATCAGGCCTGACATCATCGTGGGCACCTCGATCGGCGCGCTGGTCGGCGGTTGTTACGCCAACAACCAACTCGAGGAGCTGGAGGCCTGGGCGCGCTCCCTCACGGTTCGCCGCATCATCGGTTATCTTGACGTTAGAATCAGCGGCTCCGGACTCATCGGCGGCGGACGACTGGCAAAGCGGCTCGTGGAAGCCGTGGGCACGACGTCAATCGAGGACCTGCCGCTACGGTTCGCCGCGATCGCGACCGAGGTGGGGACCGGCCACGAAATCTGGCTCACCCGAGGTGCGTTGTCGCTGGCGATGCGGGCGTCCTATGCCTTGCCTGGGATCTTTCCGCCGGTGCGCCTCGGCGGGCGCTGGCTGGTCGATGGCGCGCTGGTCAATCCGGTGCCGGTCAGTGCAGCGCGCGCCTTCGGCGCGCGCGTCGTCATCGCGGTCAATCTCGACGCCGATCGCTTTGCCCGCGGCGCCACGATCGCGAGCCACGGCTCGGATGTGGACGATGAAACGCCCGAACCGCCGCCGGGGGCGCCGCGCAACGGATTGCTGGGCTTGCGCGGCATGTTCGGCACCGAGCGGACGCTCAAGCGCCAAATACTCACCAGCGACGCGCGACCGGGTTTCTCCACGGTGATGATCGAAGCGTTCAACATCATGCAGGACCGCCTCACCCGCATGCGGCTCGCCGGCGACCCGCCGGACGTGCACATCACGCCGCATATCGGGCATATCGGCTGGCTCGATTTCCATCGCGCCGCGGATGCGATCGCGGCGGGCAAGGCGGCGACGGAAATGGCCCTGGAGCCGATCGCCGACACAATCGCCGCGCTGGGCTGAACACACCTAGCTGAGACGCGGTCGCGAAAAACCGTTACTGAGAAGGCGATTGCCGTGCACAGCTCGTCTGGCACGTGAGCTGGGCGGTGCTGCAATTCAATAAGCACATCGTGCTCGCCGTGGCGTTGCTCGTGGTGGTCGCCGCGGCCGAAGGCGGCGTGCTCGGAACGACGCACGCGGTTTGACAACTCGCGGCCTGGGCATTGCAGGTCATCATGCAGGTGGTCGCCGCCGACGTTTGCGCCAGCCGGATTCTTGCTTCTGCGAAAGCGCTGGATGCGGCAGCGCCGATTGCCGCCACAGCGAGAAGAGTTGCAAGGCTGCGCATGACCGCCTCCGCATCGAACGCGTGAGCGGCGATGATAGCCCAATCTCCGGGCTCGCGGAATCTAGAGCGCGATCGCCACGTCGCCCTGCGGCGGCGAGAGCGCTACGCCGTCATGATGTAGTCGCGCATCGCCGTCGACTCGCGTTCCATCTCATGCAGCCGGTGCTTGACGATGTCGCCGATCGAGACGACGCCCACCACCTGCCCTTGGTCGACGACCGGCATATGGCGGAACTTGCCTTGCGTCATGCGCTCCATGATTTGGGCTACCGTCTCGTTCTCGTTGCAACTCTCGACCTTGCGCGTCATCGTCCGGCTCACCGGTTCGTCGAGCACGGCAGCGCCACGCTCGGCAAGCACCCGCACGATGTCGCGTTCGGAGATGATGCCGGCGAGGCGGCGGTCAGCGCCGAGGATGACCGCGGCGCCGATACGCTTCTCGGCGAGAAGCCGTACCGCATCAGCAAGGCTGGCGTTCGGTTCGATGCTGACGACCTCGCGGCCCTTGTTCGCGACAATAACACTGACGGTCATCGGTAGCCTCCCTTGCTTCACAACAACACGACCCGCACGCATGGGCCGCGTCTGTCTGAGTTTATGTTTTAGGTTGGCGCCGAGGTCCGACGGGCGAGAACCTTCATCGGCGGGCCGCTCCACGCGGGCGGGATCCGTCCTCGTCTGCCTGCGCCTTATTGCGACGCAGCATCGAGTCTTCGCTTAGTCGCCCATAAAACCGGCGCTGACTCTCTTTAGTTTATAGCACGAGAATGCGGCGGTCGCATGAACTGATTGAGAACGGCATTACCCGTTTGGCCTGGTATCCAATTCCCGCCGCGGCATGACCGGGTCGAACGCGGTGAACAGCAAAAGGCCGGCGACAAATCCGCCGATATGCGCCTGCCAGGCGATTTCCTGCCCGTCCCCCACCATCGAAGTCGAGCCCAGGCCGAAGAGCGCATTCAGCCCCATCCAGACGCCGAGAAAAATAAGAAAGCGCGGGTCGCGGAGCGTCGTAAGTAACGGCGCGGCGGGCACGCGGTAGCTGTCGCCGGGGCTATCCAGCCGCCAGAACCCCAGCGGGCCGCCGCGCTGGAAAACAAAACGCAGCGCCGCCGCCATAGCGCCGGAAATCGCCGCCGAGGCGCCGATCATCGGAACCATCGCTCCCGGATGGCTGACAAGATGCGCGAACGCGCCAGCGGCCGCCATCACCAGCATGAAAGCCACATAGCGCCACGTACCGAAACGGCGCGCCAGCGCGGTGCCAAAGGGCAACAGCCAAGCCAGATTAAGGCCGATATGGAGGAGATCGGCATGCAGAAAAGCGTAAGTGAAAAAGGTCCACACATCGGCGCCGAGGCCGCCGGGGAAAGAGCCGCCGAGCACGAGATCGGTGTCGTAGCGCGCCGGAATAAACGCGAAGGTCAGCAAGAACCGCAGATCCTCGGCGTCGCTCAACACCAGCATGCGCAGCGCATGGACGAGGACCAGCACCACCACCGTCGCAATAACGACGGGCGGTATATTGAACATCGGCTCTGAACGCTGAATCACCGGGATGCACCTAGCGTGCTGCCGAGATAGGCCGCCATGGCTGCGACGGCAAGCCGTCATGGGCGAGCGCGAGCGCACGGGAAAGACAAAAGGGAGGGCAAGAGCCCTCCCTTTGCAGCTTGGTTCCGCACGCGACGCCGGCGATCTCGCGGTCGCCCGGCGCCGGTCACATCCCCTCGCCTCCCGTAAATAAATGCCGCCGAGGAGCGTCGTCAGCGCGTGACGTTGCTGACCGCCACCCTATGCGGCCGCGTCGGCGGCGCCAACATCAACGTTTCGTTAGTATTAATTGAGCGTTGCCGCCCACGCGCCACCGCCAAAGCCGCGCACGGCACAAGCTCTGCTCCGAGCTTGCCGGACGGCCAAACGCCGTGATCCCTGTCCCAATCGGGGACAGTGTGAACGGCGGGCGCGAGTACGGGAGCAGCCTTCATGAAGCACGCCGCGAGCCGGGAGCTTTATGCCTATTGGCAGGAGAAGCGCGGGACGCGTCCGGCGCCCGAGCGCGCCGACATCGAGCCCGGCGCCATTCGCGGCGCGCTCAGCGACACCTTCATCCTTGCGCTCGATCGCAGTACCGGTCATCCGGCTCGCCTCGCCGGCACGCGGGTCTGCGCGCTGTTCGGCCGGGAACTCAAAGGGGAATCCTTCCTCGGCCTCTGGACCACGGCAAGCCGGCCCACCGTGGCCGACCTGCTTGCGATCCTTGCTGACGAATGCATCGGCACGGTTGCGGCGGTGACGGCACAGAACAAGACCGGTGAACCGATCGACCTCGAGCTTTTATTGCTGCCGGTCGGCACACGGCGCCCAAAGTTCGCACGCGCCATTGGCGTGCTGGCACCGCTCAAAGTCCCGCATTGGCTGGGCCTAAGCCCGATCGGCGCTCTCAATCTCGGCGGCCGTCGGCACGTAGGCGTTGCGCTCGAGAAGCGCCTGCTGCCGCGCTTTATGGCGCCCCGCAGCCGCCGCGGCCTGCTCGTTTATGAAGGCGGACGGTCAGCCGCGCGAAATGGGGAAAACGAGCCGGATATTGCGTGGGAACGAACTGATTAGGCTTCACGTTAAGGGCGGTTAACGGGGCGTTAACATCGCCCAGCCTAGGCTGCTTGCGCGCACGGCGGCAGGCAAATGGGCATAGCACTAGCCGAACCAAAACCGAGATTGCGGGCGCTCAGCGAAGAGCGCCGCCGCTTTCAGCGTGTCCGGGTCGACCTGCTCGGCCGCTATATGCTGCCGGATCGCCGCGAGTTCCCCTGCCAGGTCGTGAACATGTCGCCCGGAGGCATGGCGCTGATTGCACCGGTCAGCGGCCAGCCGGGCGATCGCGTCATCGCTTATGTCGATCATCTGGGTCGGCTCGAAGGCAACGTCGCGCGGGTCTTTCAGAACGGCTTCGCCATGACGATCTCGGCAACGACGCGCAAGCGCGACAAGCTTGCCGCACAGCTGACCTGGCTCGCCAATCGCCACCTCCTCGATTCGCCGGAAGACCGCCGCCACGGCCGTTTTGTGCCGCGCAATCCCGTCGGGCGTCTGATTCTGCCGAACGGCCTCAATCTCAGTTGCCGGATCATCGACGTCTCGCAATCCGGCGCCGGCATCATGAGCGACCAACGGCCGCCGATCGGTTCGCTAGTCACGCTCGGCAAGGTGCAGGGCCGCGTGGTGCGTTACATCGACGACGGCTTCGCCATCGAGTTCACCCGGCTGCAGCACCCCGACTCGCTGGAAGAGAACGTCACCGGCGGCGAATAATCCCCTTCAGCCGTTCGGGACGAGCGTGAGACCTTGCGGATGCTCGCGCGCGGGAACTCGGCGCGCACGCAAGATTGCCTTCTCTCGGACTGAACGAACTGCGCGCCGATCCAGGCTCCGTCGCATTGACACTAAGGTCTGTCCGCTAAAGGACGATTCACAAAGAACGTCACTGCCGGGTAAACGTCGACGCAATGGCTTCCGGTTGCAACCGCGGCCACGCACGTTACCTTGATACTGCCGGAACCGTCGCACCGCCGCGCGGATCGGGAACGCAACGTCATGCAGGCCTCGCACAAAACCGCTGCCGCCGCCGCGACGCGCACAATTTGAAGCGAAATTGAACAACTAAAACTTTACTTGAGCTTCCCGAGAATATTCTCGCTTTTTTCTCGGCTGTTTATCGGTCTTTACTTCAAATTGCAGCACTCAACTTAGGCGCAGCGCAAAAGCTTTGTGGCAAGCATGGCCCCAACAAGTCGGGAGAGGGGTCATGAGTTCGGTTGTCAAGGCATTGCTCAGGCGCGGCGCGGCTGCCGGCCTCCTCGCCCTAGCTGTGCAGGCGATGCCGACGGCCAGCATGGCGGAGGAACGCCCCCTGTTCATCACATTGGGCGAGACGACGCGAGCGCCCATCGGCTGGATCGAGTTCTGCGTCGAGTACGATCCGGAATGCAAGACCAAGCCGTCGCAACCGCGCGACGTGATGCTGTCCACGTCCGCCTGGAAAACCCTCGATCGCGTGAACCTTTGGGTCAACACGCACATCAAGCCGATGACCGATATGGATCATTGGGGCGTGGTCGAGCGCTGGAATTATCCCGACGACGGCTACGGCGACTGCGAAGACTACGTGCTGCTCAAGCGCCGCATGCTGATGCAAGCGGGCTGGCCGCGCGAGGCGTTGCTTATCACCGTGGTGCGCGACAAACGCGGCGACGGTCACGCCGTGCTCACCGTCAAGACCGACAAAGGCGAATACATCCTCGACAACCAGAACGACCAAATTCTGCCGTGGTCGGAAACCGGCTATCGCTTCGTCAAGCGCCAGTCGCAAGCCGACCCGAATGTGTGGATTGCGCTCGGCGAGCCGCGCAACGCGCCGGCGACGGCCACCTCGCGCTGATCTTTAAGGAGTTGCGACCCCGGTCACGTCCCCACCCCTCCCCGTCCCCAGACCGGGTTCGCGCGGCCGGCTCTTCCCCAGGAGCCGGCCGCACCTTTTTTGCAACACACCAACCCGGCGCGATCCGCCATTTGTTGAAGAAGACTTCGTGCACTGGCGCTGGTCCGGACCTCGGCCGCCGCGCATGATGCCGTGGTCGGAGAGTGATCGGTCGGATGCTTGCATCACCGCATTCGTGACTTCAACGTGATCGTGTCGCCGTCGACGACGAATGTGCCATATCCGCGGTGGTGAATCGTTTTCGGATTCTTCTGCGCCGGATCGATCCAGGCCTTGAGCACTTCGAGAATGAACAAGTTGTACTTGTTCACCAAGCGCGTGTCGGTCACCTTGCATTCGAGATTGGCGAAACAATCGGCGATAAGCGGCGGCGCCACGCGCTTGGCCGGCATTTTGGTCAGACCGAACGTGGCGAATTTGTCGATGTCGCGGCCCGATGAATTCCCGACCTTCACCGCCTTGGCCGCAAGCTTCCGTGCCGGGACGGCGATCACGCACTCGCCGGTGGTGCGAAGCGCGGCGAAGCTGTAATTGGCGCTGCTGACGATGCAGGCGACCTGCGGCGGCTCGAACTCGACCATCATGTGCCAGGACATGGCCATGACGTTGGTGCGCCCTTTGCGGGCGGTCGTCAGCAACACGACCGGGCCCGGCTCGAGCAATTGGTAGACTTTAGATAAAGGCAGGTCCTTCATCGTAGTCTAGTCGTTCGCGCCGTCGGCGTTCGCGGGCTTACGAGCCAATCCAGCGAATTTCCGGTTCTTTTCTCGGAACAGGTGGTGGCGCCGATTTCGGGTGGCCGACGATGATCGGAGCAACCGGCTTGTACGGCGCGGGAAGCTTGAGGATCGCCTTCCCCTCGAGGGTCCCAAGCCACGCCTGGGCAAATCCGATCCAGCACGTCCCGAGCCTCGCGGCGCGGGCTGCGAGCATCAGGTTCTCAGCGGCGAGGGCACAGTCTTCGACGGCCCATGGGATGTCCGCCACGCTGGAAATCACAATGAGGACTGGGGCATGATAGAAGACGTCGAAATTCGGATCGTTCAATATCTGATCGAAATGATGTGATACGAGCCCGATCGGCGACGTTCTCAGCATATACGCCTTCGCCTCACGTGATATTTCGGCAAGTACGCCCTTATCCCGGATTACGCAGAACGACCAGGGCTGCTGATTGACCGCACTCGGCGCCTGAACGGCCGCCCCGACGAGGTCACGGATGATGCTTTCACTGACCCCCTCAGCCGTGAATTCCCGTACGGCGCGACGTGTGTAGATCGCTTCCTTGAGGTCCATGCCTCGCCTCCGTGTCCTATGGATTCCGCGCCAATGCTTCGGCACATCAAACCCAGCTTGCCTGAAAGCATCGCCATAATGCGAAAATCCGCGGATGCTTCCATTGATCTGCGTCAAGCACCGAAAATCAGCGCTTGCGCGTTTGATTTTGTCGCGCTGTTCCGGCTCGCCGCCTCGCCGATTGCAGCGTTGAGAATGCGTTAATCGGGGCCTGCCTATCCTTCGCAAAGAACCGCTCGGTCGAGGAAACGATCATGGCAGAACGCCGTCGCGCCACACGGCAGAAGAGCTTCCTGCGCGGTTGTGTCTATTTCAACAAACGACGCAGCGCGGTGGATTGTCTGATCCGGGAAATCTCCGACGAGGGAGCGCGCATCATCTTTTCCG
Organism: Xanthobacteraceae bacterium; assembly: GCA_049284935.1. Taxonomy (GTDB): domain Bacteria; phylum Pseudomonadota; class Alphaproteobacteria; order Rhizobiales; family Xanthobacteraceae; genus BOG-931. The sequence continues at coordinate 15,772 of JBAPYW010000031.1, read as the reverse complement.
ACACTGTGAATGTTCCCGACGTCGTCGAGCTCTACATTCCGCAGAAGGAACAGACTGTGCGGGCGCGCGTACAGTGGCGCCACGGGGATGAGATCGGCCTCGGTTTCCCCGATTTCGCGCTTTCCGCTGCCGCGCCGGAGCTCGGCGATTTGGCGCAGCGCGTGGCAAAACTCGAGTCCACGGTTGCAGCGCTGCGCCGCAAACTCCAACAGTTGAAGAGCAACTTTCCGGGCGCGGACGACACGGAAGCGGCCTAGTTCAACCACCCGTCATTGCCGAGCTTGTCCGGCTGCGGACCCGCACTCTTGAGGGCAAAGCGGCCCAGAAATCGACTGTGACCCCCGCAATTGGGGCGCGATCATCGCTAAGCTTTTGATTTTTCTATATACACCAAGCACTTCTCCCGGGAGCGGGCGCATCGTTTTCGAAGCGGGTAAGGCCGGAACCGGCGGTTCCGGGTTCAGAGCTTGCCCATCTGGTGCTTGCGATTTTGGCCATTACTCGGGCGTACCCCCCGCCCCGCGGGGCGGGGGGAAACGTCTTTGTGAGTTGTGCCGGCGGTTAGTGCCGCTATGTTGCGCCGCGCAGAAGGAAATTCGCCCGGCGGGGCGATCTCTGTGCAATCCATGGCGGGCGGCCGTGTTGACTAACTGGGGAGCCGGTACCGAATGACTGCCCTTGTCCGCATCGCACTGCGGCGCCCCTACACCTTCATCGTCCTCGCTCTTCTTCTCCTCATCATCGGGCCGCTCGCGGCCTGGCGCACGCCCGTCGACATCTTCCCGGAGATCAGAATCCCGGTGATCGCGGTAATCTGGGGCTATACCGGATTGCCGCCGAAGGAGATGGCCGGCCGCATGGTCACCCAGTTCGAGCGAGCCCTGACCACGACCGTCAACGACATCGAGCACATCGAGGCGAACTCGTACACCGGCGTCGGCATCGTCAAGGTGTTCTTCCAGCAAGGTGCCGACATTCGTACCGCCAACTCCCAGGTCACCGCCATCGCGCAGACCTTGCTCAGGAACATGCCGCCCGGCGCCGTGCCGCCGCTGATCCTGAACTACAACGCCTCGACCGTCCCGATCATCCAGCTCGCGCTGTCGGGCAAAGGCCTACCCGAACAGACGCTGTTCGATCTCGGCCTCAACTTTGTCCGCGTTCCCATCGTCACCGTGCCCGGTGCGGCGATGCCCTGGCCGTTCGGCGGCAAGTTTCGCCAGGTGCAAATCGATGTCGATGCGGAGGCAATGCGGGCGCGCGGCCTTTCCGGCCAGGACGTCGCCAACGCGCTCGCCGCGCAGAATCTGATTACCCCGGTCGGCACGGAAAAGATCGGTACCTTTGAATACGCGATTCAGCTCAACAATGCGCCTTCCGTGATCAACGCGCTCGGCGACCTGCCGATCAAAGCCGTCAATGGCGCGATGGTCTACATTCATGACGTGGCCCATGTCCGCGACGGCAACCCGCCGCAGACCAATATCGTTCACGTCGACGGCAACCGTTCCGTGCTGATGGTCGTATTGAAGAACGGCGCGGTCTCGACGCTTTCGATCATCGAGGGCGTCAAGAAAAAAGTGCAGGAGATGAAAAACACCCTGCCCAGCAATCTCCTGCTCACGCCGATCGGCGATCAGTCGATATTCATCAATGCCGCGATCGGGGGCGTGGTCCGCGAGGGCGTCATTGCGGCCGCGCTCACCAGCTTGATGATTTTGCTGTTCCTCGGCAGCTTCCGCTCGACGCTGATCATCGCCACCTCCATTCCGCTGTCGGTGCTCGGCTCGATCGCGACGCTGTGGGCCTTGGGCGAAACGCTCAACATCATGACCTTGGGCGGGCTCGCGCTGGCCGTCGGCATCCTGGTCGACGAGGCGACCGTGACGATCGAGAACATCAACTGGCATCTCGAGCAGGGCAAGGAGGTCGAGCAAGCCATCCTCGACGGCGCCGAGCAGATCGTGACGCCGGCGTTCGTTTCGCTGTTGTGCATTTGCATCGTGTTCGTGCCGATGTTCTTTTTGACCGGCGTGCCGCACTTCCTGTTCGTGCCGCTGGCCGAAGCGGTGATGGCGGCCATGGTATGGTCGTTCATTCTTTCGCGCACGCTGGTGCCGACGATGGCGAAATACATGCTGCGAAAGCACGAACCACATACCGACATGCACGGCCTCGACGGCGCGCTGCCGCGGTCGCGAAACCCTTTGGTGCGCTTGCAGCGCGGCTTTGAATTGCGTTTCGAGCGCGCCCGCCTCGCCTATCGCGAGCTTTTGACGATGGCGCTCCGCCGTCGGGCGATATTCGTCAGCTGCTTCCTGGCCTTTGTGGTCGGCACGTTCGCGTTGACGCCTTATCTCGGGCGCGACTTCTTTCCGTCCGTCGATGGCGGACGCATCCTGATGCATGTGCGGAGCCACGTCGGCACGCGGGTCGAGGAAAATGCCCGCCAATTCGCCGAAATCGAGAAGGTGGTCCGCCAAATCATTCCGCCGGAAGAGCTCAAGACGCTGGTCGACAACATCGGCTTTCCGGTCAGCGGTATCAACATGACCTACAACAACACCGGCACCATCGGCTCGCAGGACGGCGAGATTCAGATAGGCCTGAGCGAGGATCACCGGCCGACGGCGGATTACGTGCGCAGATTGCGCGAGGAACTGCCGGCCCGGTTCCCGGGTACGACGTTTTCATTTCTGCCGGCCGATATCATCAGCCAAATTCTCAATTTCGGCGCGCCGGCGCCGATTGAAGTGCAAATACGCGGGCCGCATCTCGATGAGAATTTCGCCTACGCGCAGGAGCTGCTGCGGCGGCTGCGCCACGTTCCCGGTCTGGTCGACGCGCGCATCCAGCAGTCACTGGGCGCTCCCACCTTCGATGTCGACGTCGACCGGACGCGGGCGCAATACGTCGGCATCACCGAACGCGATGTCACCAACAGCATGGTGGTCAACCTCGCCGGTTCGAGCCAGGTGCAGCCGACGTTCTGGCTCAATCCGGAGAATGGCGTGAACTACTCGATCGTCATGCAGACGCCGCAATATCAGGTCGATTCCTTGAACGCGCTGCGCAATCTGCCGATCACCGCGCCGGGAGCGCCGCCGCAGACGCTGGGTGCCATCGCCGACATCAAGCGGACGACCCTGCCGGCAGTGTATTCGGAATACGATATTCGGCCTATGATCCAAATCTACGGCACGACCCAAGGTCGCGATCTCGGCGCCGTCGCTGCCGATGTCCAAAAGGTCCTAGACGAAGCCGCGAAGGACGCGCCAAAGACCGCGCGCGTCGTCATGCTCGGGCAGGTCAAGACCATGAACAACTCGTTCTCCGGGCTCATCTTCGGACTGCTCGCCGCGGTCGTGCTCATTTACCTATTGATCGTGGTCAACTTCCAGTCCTGGGCCGATCCGTTTGTGATCATCACCGCGCTGCCCGCGGCGCTGGCCGGCATCGTGTGGATGCTGTTCGCCACAGGGACGACGTTGTCGGTTCCCGCGCTGACCGGCGCCATCATGTGCATGGGCGTCGCCACGGCCAACAGCGTTCTGGTCATCAGCTTCGCCACGGAACGGCTGCAGCAGCACGGCGACGCGGTCGCCGCCGCGATCGAAGCGGGATTTGTCCGCCTGCGTCCGGTTCTGATGACGGCGCTGGCGATGATCATCGGCATGTTGCCGATGGCGCTCGGCCTCGGCGAAGGCGGCGAACAAAACGCGCCGCTCGGCCGCGCGGTGGTCGGCGGCCTTTGTTTCGCGACTGTCGCAACTCTGATATTCGTGCCGGTGGTCTTCAGCATCATCCACCAACGTCGCGGTTCGGTGGGCGCCGCGATCGGAGAGCCGCATGCCGCCTGATTCCACCCCGCCCATCCCGACGCTATCGCGGCGCGGGCTTTATATCGCCGGGATTTCGGCGGCGATTATCGGCGTGGTCATCGTCGTCGTGGGCATCACCACGCGCAAGATCGCCGACGCGAAATTGCAAGAATGGACCGAGACCCAGGCGGTGCCGGTGGTCGCCGTCACGCTGCCGGACACCCGCGGCAAAACGACGACATTCTCACTTCCGGGCAGGCTCGAGGCCTACACGCAGGCGCAGATTTATGCCCGCGTCACCGGTTACGTGAAGGACTGGAAGGCCGACATCGGCACGCCGGTCAAGACGGGCCAGTTGCTGGCCGAAATCGACGCGCCGGATCTCGACCAGCAGATCATGCAGGCGGAGGCCAATCTGGCCAGCGCCAAGGCCAATTCCGTGTTGTCGGATATGACGCTCACGCGCGGCCAATCATTGATCAAGACCTATGCCATCTCGCAACAGGACCTCGACCAGCGGGCGGCCGATGCCTCCAACAAGCAGGGGCTGGTGCGGGCGGCACAGGCCAATCTCGACCGGCTGCGCGTCCTCGAACAATATAAGCGCCTGACCGCGCCGTTCGACGGGCTGGTCACCGCGCGCACCACCGATATCGGAGCGCTGATCAACGCTGGCGGCGGCGGGCCGCCGCTGTTCGTGGTTTCGGAAACCAGCCGCCTGCGCGTCTACGTCAATGTTCCGCAGAGCTACGTGCCCAACATCCCGATCGGCACCAAAGCGCAGATCTCGGTGCCCGAGTATCCGGGGCGGACGTTTCCGGCGACGGTCGAGGCGTCGGCTCAGGCCGTTGACATTGCCTCCGGCACCACTCGGATGCAGCTTGTCGTCGACAACTCGCACGCCGAGCTGATGACCGGCGATTTCACCAATGTAACCTTCGATCTGCCGCATCCCGAGATCGCGATCAACGTCCCGGCGAGTGCGCTGATTTTTAATCAGAGCGGCTTGCACGTCGCCACCGTCGGCAGCGACGGCCGCATCATTCTCAAGCAGGTGACGATTGCTCGCGATCTAGGCAATGAGGTCGAGATCGGATCGGGGATCACTGCCGACGATCGCGTGGTGGCGAACCCGCCCGATGGCATAGCGACCGGCGACAAAGTCCGCGTTACCGGCGCGCCTGGAACGCCCGGCGAACCGGAAACCGCCGAGGCGAAATAGGCAAACGCTTGCCGCCCCCTCATCCGATCGGTTTCAGGCCCTTGGCATAGCGCCTGAAGTTACCGACGTAGAACTCGGCGCCGTCGGCGATTCCCGCCGCTGCCGTTTCGTCGAGCGTGCGGATGGCGCGCGCCGGCGTTCCCACGATCAGCGATCTTTCCGGAAACGACTTGCCCTCGGTGATAAGCGCGCCGGCGCCGACGATACTGTTGGCGCCGACGCGCGCGCCGTTGAGCACGATGGCGCCCATGCCGATCAGCGCGTGCGGGCCGATAGTGCAACCGTGCAGGATGACGCTATGGCCGATGACGCAACCTGGCCCGATGGTGATCGGGAAACCGGGATCGGTGTGCAGCGTCGCATTGTCCTGAATCTGCGAGCGCTCGCCGAGCTCGATCCACTCGTTGTCGCCGCGCAGCACCGCGCCGAACCAGACGCTGCAGTCGATTTTCAGCCGCACCTTGCCGATGACCGCCGCGCTGGGCGCGACCCAAAAGCGGCCCTCCTCCGGCAAGTCCGGCTTCTGCCCGTCGAGTTCGTAGATCATGAGCGATGGTCACCCTGCCAATTCGTCGTTGCGGGCCGGCAAACAGACGAGCCCGGAATCCATAACCACGGTCAGCGAATACGGATTCCGGACTCGCGGACTTCGTCCGCGCCCGCGAATGACTGAACAATCCGTATCAGACGCTGAGCAGCGCTTGAAGCGCCATCATGACGGCCGTCCCCGACATCAGGCTCCACAGTCCGGCGATCGCCACAGCTACGACGACGAATTCGACGCGGCGGCGCTCGACGCGGCGGCCGTGCAGCGTGTTGCGCATGATCAGGAAAGGAGCGGAGAAGATGAGCAAGGGAACCGCGGCAAAGCGCGCCGCCATGGGCCCTGCTTCGAGCAAGCGGAAACTTGGGAAATGCATCCCGAACAGGCGATAGCCGCAGGCGCACAGTCCGGCCACCGAAAAACCGATGGCGATTGCGAAAACCACCTCGACGGCATCGGGCGAAATCGCCGTCTGCATGATTTCGAGCATTCAAACGCCCCCGATTTTCCGCAAACTTGGCAAAGCGCGCGGCGCGCCGCCATGACTTGCTTAAAAAAGGGTTAACGGCCCGGCCTCTCCTTGCCGTGCCATACTGCTTCCGATTCGCAGCGGGCCTTAGGGCATGACGGCGCACGCGGTTTCCCGGAGCAAAGTCCGCCACAAGTCGCGCAGCTTTGTGCTGCTGCCGCTTGCGAGTCTCGTTCTGCTGCTTGCCGCCGTCGGAACCTTCGTCTCCTATGTGCTGTGGCCGACATGGCCGAACGCGGCGATCCCTGTCGATGCGCCGGCTGTTCCGGTCACGGTTGCGGGCGTACTCTTCAACGTGCCACAAGCAGCGATCCGTGAGGTCGTGCAACGCCAGCCCGGCGCCCATGAGCGGATCGATCTTGTCTTCCTGTGGCCCGCGCTCGCGTCGCCGCCATCGGACGGCGCACCGCCCACCAAGCCGCCGGTCATGCGCGACGGCGATGCGCCGCCCGCGTTGCCCAGCGCCGACGACCGCCTGTTCGTCACCATCTCCGACCTTGGCGCCATGCTCGCTCCGGCCGAGCGGCTGCGCACCATCTATCCGCGTTACATCGAGATGCAGGCGACGGCGGGTCCGGACGGGCTAGCGGTCGTCGCCTTCCGTACCGGTACGCCCTATGAGAGCGAAGATCTGATCTACCTCGCAGAGCAGCCCGAGCAATTCTTCGTGCGCTGCACGCGGCCGATTCGGATTTTGCCCGGCACATGCGTCAACGAGCGCTCGCTCGGCGCCGCCGAGATCACGCTGCGGTTTCCGCGGGAATGGCTCAATCACTGGCGCAGCGTCGCAGCCTCGTTCGACCAGCTGATCGCGCAACTGCATCCGCAGGGAAACTAGCGGCTCGGCGGCGAGGTAATCCAAGTTTCCTGCAAGCCCGGGCGGCTCAGGCCAAGTCCATATCCAGAATCGGCATTTCAAGAATGTAAGATCGGCCCCGCTTCTCATCATCGACGAATAAGACGCCGATGAATTCATCGCCTAAGTAGGCTTCGAGCGAATCCGTTTTCTTCATCCGGGGCACAACGCGTACGGTCTCATTGTCGAATTTTCGCTTCAGATACGTCTCCAAGCGCTTGATCTGATCGGCGTCGCTCACTTCTCCTAGACCTATTTCCATGCGAAAATTATAGGAGAGGTCCTCATCTTCGTCGTCCAGCTTAAGATCGCCCAATCTCTCGTCGCCGACATAGACGTCGGCCGAATCGTCGGCTTTCGGCCGCGGTACCACGCGAAGACGTGGATTGCCGAACAGCTTCTTGAGGTAAGCGTCGAGCTTCTTGACTTCCTGCACGTCCACCGAACATCTCCCGCTGCTGCCGCCTAGCATGCGAAGGCGGCCGCGACAATGACGAGCCGAACAGCTCCTTCGCCGTCAAGCTTCGTCCTGAAACATTTGATCCATGGTGCGCGCCGGCTCCGGGCAGCCGGCAACGCCGATCACCTTGGCGGGAACGCCGGCGACCGTGACGTTGTTCGGCACCGGCTTGATCACCACCGACCCCGCCGCGATGCGCGCGCAATGCCCGATCTCGATGTTGCCGAGGATCTTGGCGCCGGCGCCGATCATTACGCCGTAGCGGATTTTCGGATGGCGATCTTCGTGTTCCTTGCCGGTGCCGCCGAGCGTCACGCCGTGCAGCATGGACACATCGTCTTCGATTACCGCGGTTTCGCCGACCACGAGTCCGGTGGCGTGATCGAGGAAAATACCGCGCCCGATGCGCGCGGCCGGGTGGATGTCGCACTGGAACACCGCCGACGCCCTGCTCTGCAGGTAAAGCGCGAAATCGCGGCGACCCTTGCCCCACAGCCAATGCGAGAGCCGATGCGCCTGGATGGCATGAAAGCCCTTGTAATAGAGAACCGGCTCGAGCACGCGATGGGTCGCCGGATCGCGGTCGACCGTCGCCACGAGATCGGCGCGGAAGGCGTCCCCGAGTGACGGCGTATCCTTGAACGCATCCGCATAGGCTTGCCGGATCAACTCGCCCGACAGCGCTGGATGGTCGAGCCGCTCGGCCAGCCGATAGACGATGGCTGCTTCAAGGGCGTCGTGATGCAGAATGCTCGAATAGATGAAGGTGGCCAGTTCCGGCTCGCGCCGCACCACCTCTTCCGCCTCGCGGCGGATGCGCGCCCATACCGGGTCCACGGTATCGAGCGCGGGCTTCACCTGATACTGCGCCATCGCAGTGCCTCCCGGAAACAACCCGATCCTATCATAATTGGGGCGGCGCAGGACAGAAACCAGAGGGGCTGCCAGCGACCGCAAGCGCCGCGCTAAGTCCGCCATTGGCCGAAGGAAATTGGGCCAATGGCCGATTGCATCGCTTACTCCCGCTGCGCCAGGAATTCGAGCACGCCGGTCTTGAACGCCCGGTCGCCGACCGCAAGCATATGATCGCGGCGCGGAATGATGAGGGCCCGCGCGCCGGGGATGAGCGCGGCAAGCTGTTCCGGCGAACCGGCAATCGGGTCCCGACTGCCCACCGCGACAAGAACAGGCACCGCAATACGGCCGACCTCGCTAGGACTCAGCGTTTGGCGCGAGCCGCGCATGCACGCGGCAAGCGCGCGGAGATTCGAATGCGTCTGCTCGGCAAAGGCGCGGAACATATAGCCGGTGGGGTCGGACACATCGGCGAGCGCCGGCGTTTCGAGGGCTTGCGCGACTGTCTCCGGCAGCCCGACACCGTCGACAAGACGGATGCCAAGGCCGCCGAGCACTGCCGAACGCACCCGCTCGGGATGGGCCAGCGCCAGGAACGCCGTGATCCGCGCGCCCATCGAGTAACCCATGACGTCGGCGTGGCCGAGCCCAAGGTGATCGAGGAGGGCGCGCACATCCTCGGCCATGAGCGAGCTGTGGTAGGCGGCCGGCACGTAAAGCTTGGTCGACTCGCCATGGCCGCGATTGTCGAGCGCGATGACACGGCGTCCCGCGCGCGTGAGCGTTGTCACCCAGCCGGGAAAAACCCAATTCACCTCCTTGGTGGAGGCAAAGCCGTGCACGAGCACGATTGGCTCGCCCTCGCCTTCGTCGAGAAAGGCGATTTCCACCCCGTCATGCGTGAAGCGCGGCATGCCGTGACGTTAGCGCCCGCGCTCATGCTTTGCATCTCGCGGCGGCCAAAGTCGCCGAGGCCCCACGCCACGTGCGGCCTCAATAATGATTCGTCACCCGGAATGGACCGCTGGAAATTGGCGCCGGGGGCCGCTATGGTGCCGGTGCCCTAAACCACATCCCAACGAGACCATGACGGACACGATCGTTCCTCACTTCCACAACGACCTCGGCGTTCCGGTCATCGACGTCGGCGCCAAGGAATTCATGTGCGTCGGTGCCAAGCCGCCGTTCGATCACCCGCACGTGTTCTGCGACATGGGCGAGGACAGCGAATACATCTGCCCCTATTGCTCGACGCTCTACCGCTATGACCCGACGCTGGCGCCGGGCGCGGCGCGGCCAGCGGAATGCGCCTTGCACGACGTTGCCGCCTGAGCCGCGGGCGGGAGCTCCTGCCCTGACGTCCCCGCGTAGCGTTATCGTTGCCGGCGCCGGCATCGGCGGGCTGACCGCTGCGCTTGCGCTCGCGCGCAACGGCTTTCGCGTCACCGTGCTGGAGCAGGCCCAGCGGCTCGAGGAAACCGGCGCCGGTATCCAGCTCTCGCCCAATGCCGCGCGCACGTTGATCGACCTCGGGCTGGAGAGCCGGCTGCGGCCGGAGGCCGTCGCGCCTACCGCGCTGCGCGTTCTTGGCGCCACGAGCGGACGCGAAATCGTGCGCATACCGCTCGGCGAAGCCGCCGAACGGCGCTACGGCGCGCCGTATTGGGTGATTCATCGCGGCGATTTACAGGCGGCGCTTGTTGCCGCCGTGTCCGAGCATCCCGCCATTACGGTCAAGCTTGGCACGCGCGTGGAAGGCTTCGCCGCGGATGCAACCGAGGTCACTGTCTGGGCGCATACGCATGCCGGCCTGACAAAGGAGGACGGCCTCGCCCTTCTGGCAGCCGACGGGCTGTGGTCGGTTCTGCGCGAACGCCTCGGCGATGGCGAGCCGCCGCGCTTTGCCGGGCGAACCGCTTGGCGAGGCTTGGTTCCCGCGGATCAGGTGGCGCCCGAATTCCGGGAGCCCCTGGTCCATCTCTGGCTTGGGCGCGATGCCCACCTGGTGCATTATCCGGTCAAGGCCGGCCGCCTCATCAACGTCGTCGCCATCACGACGGATAGCTGGAACGCTCCGGGCTGGAGCGAGCCGGCGAACCCTGCCGATCTCATCCCGCGCCTGACCGCCGAGGGCTGGACGCAATCGGCGCTGGTGCAGGTCGGCCTGCCGGAGGCTTGGCTGAAATGGGCCCTTTACGACCGGCCGCCGCTGAGCCGCTGGTCGCAGGGCGCGGTGGCGCTTCTTGGCGATGCCGCCCATCCGATGCTGCCGTTTCTGGCGCAAGGCGCCGCTATGGCGATCGAAGATGCCGCCGTTGCCGCACAATGCCTGGCGCGGCAGCCGGACGATGCGGCGGGCGCGCTCCAAACCTATTGCACGATGCGCCGCGCCCGCACGGCACGCGTGCAACGCTTGGCGGCCCGCAATGGCGCGCGCTATCACCTCGCGGACACGCGGGCTCGGCTGCGCGATGCCGCGATGCGGATGCTCGGCGGCAAGCGCCTGCTACACCACTACGACTGGCTTTACGGGTGGCGGCCGCCAGCACCCTTTTCGATCACCTGAAGAAGCCGGCGCGTCGCATCGAGCGCGGCGTCCGGCCCCGGCGCACGCCCTCGTTGGGGCGATGCCGCACGCCGACGATCGAGACAGCTCCTCGACAGGAACATTTCATCAACGCGCGTGTTCAGCCTGAGGATCAGCCCCGCGGCTGTCCGCAATTCGCTGGAGAGGAGAACTTTCCCATGTGCGACTACAGTCTGCACCTCGTGGCTTCGCGGCCGGCCAAGGTCGGCGAGATGCTCATCGCGACGGATTTCGCGCGATCGATCACCCGCGGCTTCGCCGCAGTCGGAGAACCCGACGTCGCCGTGTGTCTAATGCCCGGCACCGAGCTCGCCTTCGAGAGCGACGTTCAATACGACCGCGCCTTTAGTCTGTTCGGCAAGGCGCGCGTCGATCACAAAGTGGCCCGCTTCCGCCAGATCAACATGAACGATCCGAACGTTCACCACGACGCGCTCGAATTTCCCGGCGGCCAGATCGTTCTCGTCACGCGGCTGACGCCGGGCCAGCGCGCGACCGTGCTGCAGACGCCGGCATTCGCGCCTCCTCATGCTCATGGCTTGAGCGAGAGCGCGACGCCACGCGTGCATGAATTGATAGACGGGTGAGTGCGCGTTTAACCGGACTCCTCCTCTCGGCGATGTGGAGACGGCGGGGCGGCAAAGCTCCGCCGCAAAGGAGCTGCTGGCGCGCTCGGAGGGATTCGAACCCCCGACCCCCAGATTCGAAGTCTGGTGCTCTATCCAGCTGAGCTACGAGCGCAAATGGCGTGCAATACGCGCGCACAATAGCCGCTTCGTCGCAAAAGTCACTTTGCCGTACAACCCCATCACGTTCGCTCGGCACATCACCTCTCGAATGCCGGATCGATCGGCACATCACCTCTCGAATGCCGGATCGATCGGCACGCGATAGCCGTTGGCCAGACGGTTGGTCTCATTGGCCATGCCGATTACGGCCATGAGTTCCCCGAACATCGCCTCGTTCATGCCGGCCTTGCGCGCCGCGGCGCCGTGGCTGGCGATGCAATAGCCGCAGCCGTTGGTCACGCTCACCGCCAGGTAGATCATCTCCTTGGTCACCGCGTCGAGCGCGCCCGGCGCCATGATCTCTTTGACGCTCTCCCAGGTGCGTTTGAGCGTCGCCGGGTCCTGCGCCAGGTATTTCCAGAAATTGTTCACGTCCTCGACCTGCCGCGTGCGCTTGATGTCTTCGAACACTGCGCGCACGTCCGCGGCGGCGTCGCGATACTCGATCGGTCCGTGGGCGCTCATGACATCTGCTCCTCAGCAACACATGCGGTGCGGCGAGCGACGTTACCGCGGCTTACGCCGCCGCACCACCGGGGCGCCAGTTGACGAGAAAGACCCCGGCGACACAGATCGCCATGCCGACGAGAGCGAGCGGCGCCAGGCGCTCGCCAAACAGCGCCCACGCCATCAGCGCCGTGAGCGGCGGTGTCAGATAGAACAGGCTCGCCACGCGCGTCGCCGCCGTCCGGCGGATGAGGAAATAGAACAGCCATATCGCGCCGAACGACAGCACGAACACCAGCCAAGCGAGCGCGAACATGAATTCGGCGGTCCAATGCACAACGCGCGTTTCGAAGATGAGCGCGCCGAGCGCGAACAGAAGTCCGGCGGCCGCGTATTGCACGCACAAAGCCGGCCGCCAATCGATGCCGCCGCCGAAACGCTTCTGGTAAGGCGTACCGACGGTGATGCCGACGAGCGCCGCCACGATCGCCGCCCACGCCAACGGCGCGGTGGCGCCGCCGGCGGTGTTCTCCCGCACCACCAGATAGACGCCGAGGAGGCCGAGCAGCAAGCCAAGCCATTGGCGCGGCTTAACGCGTTCGCCGAGCCAGCGGTTGGCGAGCGTCGAGGTCAAGACCGGCTGCAGGCTCACCACCAGCGCGGCCAGGCCGGCGGGAAGGCCGTTTTCGATCGCGACGAAGACGCCGCCAAGATAGAAGCCGTGCACCAGGGTACCGGTCACCGCGCTGTGCGCCATGTCGGCGCCGCTCGGCCACTTTGGTCGCGTGGACAGGATGATGACGACCAAAAGCCCCACCACCGCGATCATGCGCACCGCCAGGAAGGTCAGCGGCTCGGCGTCACGCAGGCCGAGCTTCGCGCCGATGAAGCCGGACGCCCAGAGCAGGACGAAAACGCCTGGCGCCGCGAAGACGGCGAATTTTTCAAGCGTACGCGGCATCGGTCTGGCGACCCGTTATGAAGATGAAAGGAAGCGAATGAAGGTGGAGAACGACGGGACTTCCGGCCGCCGCCGTCAGCCGTCAGCCGCCATGGACGAGGCTCGTGCCGATACCGATGAGCGCGCCGAAGCCCAGAACCGCGCAGGCGAGCGCTTGGATGGCAAAACCCGGGCCGCGCTTAGCGGCGTCTTTGGTATAGCTCACCATGTAGAGGATGCGGGCGGCGATCCAGACGAGACCGAGCGCCGCCGCGCCCCGATCGCTGACGTAATAGGCGAACAGCCACAAGAGCGGCAGGAAGATCGGCATCCACTCCAGCGTGTTCAGCTGCACGCGGAAAATGCGGTCGAATTCGGGTTGGCCACTCATCATCACCGGTGCCTTCAGGCCGAATTTCTGCCTGGCGCCCGGCACGCGTGCGCCCGTGTAAAAATAAAAGATTATGGCAAGCACCGTGACCAGTGCGGTGTAATGGAGCATAGGCGAATCCCCGGCTTGTCGAAGTTATTGTAGCCGCTTTCTTCCGCTGCGCGAGGCGGCGTGGCGAAACTGTCCCTCACTTTTCACGCTGGCAGCCCGATTGTGACCGACCCGCCGAGCGGGCACAATCGGCGCGGCAGCAGCGAGGATAACAACGATCATGCCGAAAACTCCGGACTATTTCGCCGCCAAGACCATCGTCATCACCGGCGCCGCCAGCGGCATCGGCCGCGCCACGGCGCTGATCTTCGCCCGCGAAGGCGCCAACGTCGTCTGCGCCGACCTCAACAAGGAAGGCGCACGCGAGACGGCCGCAGCGCTCAACGCCAAGGGCGGCCAGGCGCTGGCGATCAAGGCCGACGTCACCTCGCGCGGCGAAGTCAACACCATGATCGAGCGCGCCATCGCCGCGTTCGGCAGCGTGCAGTTTCTGTTCAACTCGGCCGGCGCCGCCATCCGCCGCGCCAAATTCCTCGACATCGACGATGCGCTGCTGGAGAAAACCTTCGCGCTCAACGTCAACGGCACGTTTTACGCCATGCAGGCGGTGCTGCCGCATTTCTTGGCCAACAGGCACGGCGTCATCGTCAACATGGCGAGCATGGCGCACCGCCGCGGCGGCCCCGGCTCGTCGATCCACTACGCCGCCGCCAAGGGCGCGGTAGTGACCATGACCATGGGCGTGGCGCGCGAGTTCGCCACCCAAGGCATCCGCGCTGTCTCGATCTCGCCGGGCCCGATCAGGACGCCGTTCCAGGACGCGGCGCAATCGTCGCCCGCGCTGGTCAAGCAATTCCTCGAGGACGTGCCGATGAAGCGGTTCGGCGAACCGGAAGAGATCGGCGAACTCGTGCTGTTTCTTTGCTCCGACGCCTGCCCGTTCATGACGGCGGATACGGTCTATGTGAACGGCGGCGGCGGCTGGCGGTAAGCTTCCGGCAAGCGAGGCCCTTGCCCGCGCCTCACCGAAAATACTACCATGACGTGCACCACCGCTGTCGCCAGCGCGCAACATGTTTGCCTTAAGGTCGGAACCGGACATGCAGATCACCCGAAAATATTTGAGCCTGGTTGCGACGGCCGTCGCTTTGTTCGGCCTGTTCGCCGCCGCTCCGGCTTGGGCGCAAGCTCCGGAGGGCTGCCCCGCCCCGGCGCCGCAGGCCATCGACTTCTCGCAGCCGCTCAACCTCGATCTCATCAAGAACCGGCTCGTTGCTTACCGCTGCACGCAATACGACGCCGACGTCGCCAAGGCGCTGGCCGAAGCGCGCGACTGGGTCGCGATGCGCGCGCCGCAAGTGAGCAAGCCGGCCATCGTCCTCGACATCGACGAAACCTCGCTGTCGAACTGGACCAGGATCTACAAAAACCATTTCGCCTTTTTCTGGCACGGCTCCTGCGACCTCGCCGACAAGCTCGCCGCCTGCGGCGACGAGGCCTGGGAAGAAAGCGCGCAAGCGCCGGCGCTCACGCCCACGCTCGATCTGTTCAATTTCGCCAAGTGCAAAGACCAGCCGCCCCACCTCAACTGCACCAACGTCGCGGTATTCTTCATCACCGGACGGATTCAAATCGCCGCGATCAAAGAGGCGACCGAAAAGGATCTCGAGCAGGCCGGCTATCACGATTGGGACGGCCTTTATTTGCGCGACCCGAGCACGCTCGGCCAGCCGGTCGCCGATTATAAGACCGCCGCGCGCAGCGATATCGACGGCCGTCTCGGCTACACCATCATCGCCAACGTCGGCGATCAGGACAGCGACCTCAGGGGCGGCCACGCCGAACGCACATTCAAAGTGTCGAATCCGTTTTATTACATTCCGTAACACGCGCCCCCTCTCCCCGCACCCGAAGTCGGATGTTTCCGACTTCGGCCACTTAATATTGCCGAACTCGGGAACACCCGAGTTCGGTGGGAGGGTAAAGAAATTCGTTCCCGCGGCGCGATTTTTGTTCGGCGCTGCGGGTTTTCAGATCTTGGCTCCTCGACTTTCAGTATCGATCAAGGAGCTTTGGCTTCTTCCTTTCGCTCTCGGGAAAGAGAAAAAGGAAGCGGAACGCCGGTAGACGCTGATCCTTATCCTCCGCACCCAGCGGTGCGGCTCGCGCCTTGCAAGGCGCGCTCGCCTGCCGGCGTTCCACTCGCGGCTCTCGCCAGAGGGACTCTCGTCCCCAAGGCTCAGCGTCAGGCCATGTTTCCTGCGACTTGGCCGGAGCGTTT
>JBAPYW010000030.1:0-97007 GCA_049284935.1 Xanthobacteraceae bacterium | reverse complement strand
TACGGTTGGCTTTGCATTTGTTTGCCGAAGCATGATCGAGCCGAAGGCCGGTCCCACCGCCGGTTCAGGCGTGACGCGATGGTGCTCGGCGGAGTCGTTCGACGCGTTGTACGGCATGCCTCGGGCGCGCACCGCGCCGCGAGAAGGATTTTGCTTATCCGTCCTGCGAAGCTGACAGGAGGTGAAACCTTGAGGCCCCTACTTTGCCCACCTGCGGATCGCCGGTTGCGGTGGGGTTGTGGCGAGCCGCCGGTCGAGATCCTCGCGTCGCAACATGCCGGTCTGGGTATCGATATGCCCAACGACCGAGGCCGAATTGATCGTCGCCGCCCGCAGCGCGTCGCCAATAGGCTTTCCGAGCATCACGTAGGTGGCAAAAGTCGCGCCGAACGCGTCGCCTGCTCCGGCCGTGCCGACGACCTTCGGTTCGAGCGCCGGCGCGAACAGGATCTCCGCGGTCGATGCAACGAAGGCGCCGCGGGCGCCGTCGGTGACGACGATGTGCTTGGGACCGAGCCGCGCGAGCGCGCGAAAGAACGCGGCAATGCCCATCTCGAAGCCGCCGCCGACGAGCCCGCGCGCCGCCAGCGCCGGCACCTCTTCCCCTGGGGCCAGGGCGAGGGTGGGGCCGCCTTCGCCGGCGCGAGCGACCAGGCTCGGCACCAAAAGATCGGCTTCGGTGCGGTTCAACATCAGGATGTCGATCGCCGACAGATTTTCGAGGAATGCCTGGCCGCGGGCCGACAACTGACGCGGCCCGGGGTTTGCCGCCACCAGCGCACGGTGTGCTTTGGCGCGCTTGACGATCGCCGGAAAGCAATCGGCCGACTGATTGCTCAAATTGGCGATGTAGACGAGGTCGACGGCGAACGCCTCGTCGCGAAGGTCCTCGACCTGCAGCAGCGTGTTGGCGCCGCGGAAGGTGAAGATCGCGGCGTTGCGATCATGCGAGGAGACGAGGACGGAAGCACCGGTCGGCGCGCGCGCGTCGCGGCTCGTCCACCGGCTCGACACGCCCTCCTGGGTCAGCCGCGCCAAAATGGCTTCGGCGCGCGCGTCGGTTCCGAGTTTCGCCAGCAGCGCGACGTCCATTCCCAGGCGCGCCATGGCGACCGCGGCGTTGACGCCGCCGCCGCCGGGGTGGGTCGACACCTCCTCGGCCTCGGTCTTGCGGCCTTCCTCCAGCAGCAGAAAGGAGGAGTCCGCATTCAGCATGGTCATGCGTTCGATGCGATCGCTGTCGATGATCGCGATCGTGTCGATCATGGCGCCGCCGACGGTCAGTATCTTCATTGTCGAGCCAATACCTGCCACGGATCGTCGCCACCTTAACGCGGCGGCTTGAATGTGATCGTCTTAGAAAGCGGCTAATTCGGCACGAGTAGTGTCACAGTTATGGGAACGCCGGGGTCATGTCGCGCGCGGCGAGCTAGCGGTTCTTGTCGCGAAAACGGTCCATCAGCGGCTTGTCCTGGCCGCCGTCGATCTCGATCATGGTGCCGTTGACCATCTGCATCAGCGGCGAGGCCAGCATCGCCACCAGATTGGCGACCTCCTCGACCTCGGCAATGCGGCCCATGGGAATGGAGGCGGGCGCCAGCGTGTCGGCCTCCTCGTATGAAATCTTCATGTCGCGCGACATGGCCTTGACCAGCCCGGTCCAGCGCTCGGTGCGTACCGGGCCGGGATTGACCGCGACGAAGCTGATGCCGTGCTTGCCATATTGCCCGGCGAGCGAGAGCGTCAGGTTCTGTCCCGCCGCGTTGGCGGCGCCCGGACATATTTCCCAGTAAGACGGTTTGACGCCGTCATTGCCGATCAAGTTGACGACACGGCCGCCGCCTTGCTTGACCATGATCGGCAGCACGTAGCGCAGGCAGCGCACATAGCCCATGAACTTGAGCTGAAGGCCCTTTTCCCAATCGTCCTCGGTCAGATGCTCGATGACGCCGCCCGCCGCCGATCCGGCATTGTTGACCATGATATCGACGCGGCCGAGCGATTTGTGTCCTTGCTCGATGAAGGCCTTGGCGTCTGCGTCCTGGCGCAGGTCGGCGGGAATGGCAACGATCTTGCGGCCGGTCGCCTGGGCAATTTCCTTGGCGGCGGCTTCCAGCGGCTCCTTGCGCCGGGCGCACATGGCGACGTCGACGCCCTCCTTCGCCAGCGCCAGCACAATGCCTTTGCCGATGCCTTCGCTGCCGCCGGTCACCAGTGCCGTCTTGCCGTGAAGTCTCAGGTCCATCCGTTCTTCTCCCTCGCAAACGCATCACTTGAACGCCGGTTTGCCGCGTATTGACTACCGGGCGTTACGCGATCGGTCCAGCAGCTCCGGTTTGCGGGGCTTGCGGATGCTTGGCCGTGCGCCGTATCAGCCCTCTGAGCCGTTGTGGCGTCACCGGAAGCTCGGTCACAGCGTTAGGCACCCCGAGCGCCTCGTCGATCGCCGCGGCGATCGCCGCTCCGACCGCATTGGCACCGCCTTCGCCGGCCCCTTTCATCCCCATCGGATTGAGCGGGCTGGGCGCGTCTTCGCAAATCAGAACCTCGATGGGCGGCACCTCGCGCGCGGTCGGCATGAGATAGTCGGCGAGCGTCACCGACAGCGGCTCGCCGCGTGCGTCATACAAAAACTCCTCGAATAATGTGCCGCCGATACCCTGCGCGCAGCCGCCGGCGATCTGGCCTTCAATCAACATCGGATTGACGGCTTTGCCGATGTCGTAGGCGACCAGATAGCGCTCGATGGCGACGGCGCCGGTGTCGCGATCGACGCGCGTCACCGCGATGTGCACGCCGTAGGGGTAGTTCATGTGATTGGTATGGAACCAGCCGTCCGCCGAAAGCCCCGGCGGGCGTCCGCGGCGCAAATTCGAGCCGGGCGACAAGGCGCGGGCGATCGCACCGAGGCCGATCGAGGGGCCGGCCGCGGTGTCGGTGCGAACAACCTCGCCATCGGTGACATCGAGGACGGCGGCGGGCGCCTGCAGCAGTTCGGAAGCGACTTCGATGGCCTTGGCTTTGACGGCGCAGGCCGCGATGCGCGTGGCTTCGCCGGTCATCACGGTCACGCGGGAGGCAAACGCCCCCATGCCGTATTCGATGCGATCCGTTTGCCCGTGCGTCACCCGAATGCTCCGGTAGTCGACACCAAGGGCGTCAGCGCAGATTTGCGCGATCGCGGTTTCCATACCCTGTCCGAGCGACGCCGAGCCGGTCACGACCTCCACTTTGCCGTCGGTATCGACGCCGACCTTGACCTGATCGAACGGACCAAGTCCGCTCTTTTCCACGAATAGCGCAAGGCCCGCACCGACAACCTCGCCGGCGGCGCGGCGCGTAGCCAGCGTTTGCCGTAGTTTCGGCCATTCGATGGCAGCCAGCGCCTTGTCGAGCAGTCCCGCATAGTCGCCGGAATCGAGAATGATATCGGTGCCGAGCGTATCGAGCGGACGCGAATAGGGCATTTCGTGCTTGGCGATGAGATTTCGCCGGCGCACTTCGACGCGATCCAAATCGAGCCTGTCGGCGATCGCGTCGATGAGCCGCTCGCGCACGAAGGTGCTCTCGAACCGGCCCGGCGCGCGATAGGTTCCGCACGGCGTCTTGTTGGTCAGCCGGATATGGGCATTGGCGCGATAGGCGGGCACGCGATAGGGGCCCGGCAGCATCGCCGCGGCGAGATCGGGGACGGTCGCCGCGTGGGTGCGCATATAGGCGCCCTGATCGTGAAATATTTCGTCCTCGATCGCGAGAATGCGCCCCTCACGATCGACGGCGGCGCGGACGTGATGCTGCTGCTGGCGCGAATGGTTGGCGGCGATCAGATGCTCGCGGCGATCCTCGATCCACTTGACCGGCCGCTGCAGGCGCAGCGCCGCCGCGCACACCAGAACGTCCTCGGCATAAAGCTCGCCGCGGATGCCGAAGCCGCCGCCGACGTGCCCCTCGTGCAGATGAACCGACGACGCGGCGCGTCCAAGCATGCGGGCAATCTGATCCCGATTCCAATGCGGCACCTTGGCGGCGCCGTAAAGCTCGAGGATGTCGCGCGCGGCATCGTATCGGGCGATGGCGCCGCGGGTTTCGATCGGCACGCCCGAATGCCGCCCAATCGACAGCGTCGCGGCGACCACGGCGTGAGCGGAGCGAAAAGCCGCGTCGACATCGCCGTAGCCTTTACGGACGATAGCAGGCTCGGTCGACCGGCCGGGCTCGAACTCCCCGGGCTCATCTGCGGCGTGCAAAATGACCGGTAATTCTTCGACGTCCAGCACCACAAGTTCGGCCGCATCTTCGGCAAGATACGGGTCTTCGGCGAAAATGGCGGCCACCGGCTCGCCGACGTAACGCACCTTGCCGGTGGCAAACAGCCTCTGACGGTAGGGCTCGAGCCCTTCGATGCGGGTGAGGCGAAAGTCGATGGGAGGAATGTTGGCAACGTCGGCGGCGGTCCAGACCGCACGGACGCCGCGTTCCGCGAGCGCCGCGGTGATCTCGAGCGACCGCATACGACCGTGCGCGACATGCGAGCGCACGACACGCATGTGCAGCTGCCCTGCAAACGAGACATCGGCGGCAAAAGAGCCGCGGCCCATCAGCAGCGGCCGATCCTCCAAGCGCGGCACCGACTGGCCGACAAATTTTGCTTTTGCCATGGCCGCCGGTCCCGCTGCCCCGATCCTGCCGACGCCCCTTAACGCTGCCGCAGCTCGGCGGCGGCCGAACGCGCGGCCTTCACGATGTTCTGATAGCCGGTGCAGCGACAAAGATTGGACGAGAGCACGTCGGCAAGATCCTCGTCACTGATAGCGGGATCGCGCTCAAGTACCCCGGTGATCAGCATGAGAAAGCCGGGCGTACAGAAACCGCACTGCAAGCCGTGATGCTCCATGAAGGCGCGCTGCAGCGGATTGAGCTCGTCGCCGTTCGCCAGGCCTTCGACCGTGCGGATCTCCTTGCCGTTCGCCTGGACCGCGAACATGAGGCACGAACGCACCGGCTCGCCGTCGACGAGCAGCGTGCAGGCGCCGCAGACGCCGTGCTCGCAGCCGATATGCGTGCCGGTCTGACCGCAATCCTCGCGGATCGCGTCGGCCAGCGTACGGCGCGGCTCGACACGAATGGTGTGAGCCCGCTGATTGATCGTTAGAGTGATTTCGCTTCTCTCACTCATGCGTGTTGCTTCCTCGTTTGGCGCAACGCCGCGCGGATGCGACGAGGCGTGGCCGGCATTTCGTCGATCGACACTCCGAGCGGCGCGAGCGCGTCATTGATGGCATTGAGAATGGCGGCCGGCGCGCCGATCGCGCCGCCTTCGCCGAGGCCCTTGGCCTGGGTGATCGTAGCGCCGTTCAGCGTTTCCAGATGAAACAGCTCGATCGGCGGAACCTCGCGGCTGGTCGGCGGCAGAAAGTCGGCCAGTGTCGCCGTCAGCACATTGCCCACGTCGTCGTAGATGATTTCTTCCAGCAGGGCATTGCCGATTCCTTGCACGACTCCGCCGAGGATCTGGCCATCGACGATCATCGGATTGATGAGACGGCCGGCATCCTCCGCCACCACGAATTTTTCGACGGTGACCAGCCCGGTCTCCGGATCGACCTCGACGATCGCGGCATGACAGGCGTTCGAGAACGTGCCGGGCGGGTCGTAGGTTGCGGTCTCGGAGATTCCCGGGTCGATTTCGCCCTTGAAGAGATGAATCTGGTGATAGGCGGCGCGCGCCAAGGTTTCGATGGGGATCGAACGATCGGTTCCGATCACCCGCGCGGCGCCGTCTTGCAGCACGATATCGTCAGCTGCGGCTTCCAGGAGACTGCCGGCGATCCTTATAAGCTTCGCCCGCACCTTGCGCGCCGCCAGCAGGCTTGCGCCGCCGGCGATGACCAGCGATCGGCTGGCGAACGTGCCCCAGCCATAGGGCGTCCGGTCGGTGTCGCCATGGACCACTTTGATCCGATCGGGAGACAGGCCGAGCTGATCGGCGATGAGTTGGGCGAGGGTCGTGCGCAGGCCTTGGCCGTGCGGACTGGCGCCAATCCGTGCCTCGACGCAGCCGGAAGGGTCCATCGTCAGCTCGACCGTCTCCCATCCCGGCGTAACTCCCATGCCCCGCGCCGCGAAAGCCGGCGTGCCGTAGCCGGTCCGCTCGGAAAACGTCGCAAACCCGATGCCCAAATAACGTCCCTCCGATCGCGCGTGCCGCTGGCGTTGTCGGAATCCTGCCAAGTCGAGTGCCTTGACCGCCATGTCGAGCGTTTGCCGGTAGGTCCCCTCGTCAAAAACGAGACCGGTTGCCGAGGTGTAGGGAAACTTGTCGATGAGGTTGCGCCGGCGGATTTCGACCGGATCCAAGCCGAATTGCGCTGCGGCGCGATCCATCAGCCGCTCCAGGGCCATTGTAATTACCGGGCGCGAGACGCCGCGATAGGGCGCCATCGGACACGTATTGGTGAGCACGCCGCGCGCGAGGCAGGCATAGGCGCGTATGTCATAGGGGCCGGGCAACTCGGCCATCGCCATCAGCGGCTCGACCGCACAGGTCGTCGGATAGCAGGAATAGGCGCCGACATTGGCGGTGACATCGGCGGCAAGCGCGACGATTTTTGCATCGGCGTCGAACGCACCTTGCAATCGGATGTACTGATCCCGGCTGTGAAACGAGGCGACCAGGTTCTCGCGGCGGTCCTCGGTCCAGGCGACCGAGCTCCGCAACTTACGCGCCAGCCAGACCAGCACGACGTATTCGGGAACGAGCGACATCTTCTGACCGAACCCGCCGCCGACATCGGGCGCGACGACGCGCAATTCGGTTTCGGCGATGCCGATCAGATCCGCAATCGCCGTCCGCATCAGGTGCGGCATCTGCGTGGCACAGGTCAGCGTGACCCGCCCCGATGCGGGATCGAAGGCGGCATGGCCTGCGCGCGCCTCGATTGGCGTCGCATTCTGGCGCCGCGAACGAGCCTCGACCGTGACCTGGCAATGCGCCGCCTGTTGCGCGGCGGCAAATCCCGGCGTATCGATCTTTCCCTCAACGACGAGATTGCGCGCGGCCTCGGCGTGAACCGTCGGCGCGTCATCGGCGAGCGCCGCGAGCGCGTCGATCACCGGCGCGGCTTCGGCAATGTCCACCACCACGTCCTCGGCCATATCTTCGGCTTCCGCTTCGCTCGGCGCCACGACCGCGGCGATGGGTTCGCCGACGAATCTGACGAAACCCGAGGCCAGAACCGGCTGCGCTACTGGAACGTAGTTGAACTTATGCAACTCCGGCGTGATCGGTTTCACCGCCGCAAGGTCGGCCGCCGTTAACACCATCGCGTCGTCGGGTGCCGTGATTTTTTTGATTTCGCCCGCGGCAACAGCGCTACGCACGAAGCGGACCCGATGAGTCGCCGGCAGGTCGGCGGTGAAGCGGCCACGACCGGTGAGCAGAGCCGGGTCCTCGAGCCGGCGGATGGAGCGGCCGACCCACGCCGAACCCGAGCCTTTGGCCGGCGCCGTCATGCGACCGCCCGCTCGAGCGCGCGCCGGGTCACGGCGCGCACCAGATCGAGCCTGAACTCGGCATCCGCATGCACATCTTCCAATGGATCCACCGCCTCGGCGGCAGCTTCCGCTGCGGCACGAAAACTTTCACTGTCGGGCCTACGACCGGCAAGAATGGCTTCAGCCGCGGCGATCCGGCGCGGCCGACCCTCGGCGCCTCCGATCCCGATCCGCGGCTCGACGATCAGGCCATTCTGCAGCCGGTAGGTGGTCAGCGCCATCGCCAGCGCGTAGTCGCCGGCGCGACGGCTGAATTCATAGAAACCGAAATGCGTATCCGGAGCGAGCAAGGGTAGGCGGGTCTCAAGCAGCAATTCATCCTCGGCCAGCGCCGTCACCATCATCCCTTCGAAATAATCGTCGGCAGCGATGGTGCGGCGGCCGCGCAGGCTTGCTGCGACGATTCTCGCGCCGAGGGTCACCGCGGTCAGGCACCATTCCGAGGCGGGATCGGCATGGGCCAGGCTGCCGCAAAACGTGCCGCGCAGCCGGATCGGGTAATGCGCGATATTCCGCACCACCGCGGCGAGCAGCGATCCGGTCGGCCCTGGAACGACCGGATGATGAAACGCCGCATGACGGACGCATGCCGCGATCGAGAGCGTGTCTTGCTCAACCGCGAGCCGATCGAGACCGGGCACCGAATTGATGTCGATGAGATGCGCCGGCCGCGCCATGCGGAACGCCATCATTGGAATCAGGCTTTGGCCGCCGGCCAGGATGCGGCCATCGCGCGAACTCAGCTCGGCGAGCTTCGCTATCGCGTCGTCCAGGGTTTTCGGCGCATGATAGACGAACGGCGCGGGCTTCACCGGGCCAGGCCCCTTCTCGAACCAGAAACTCCCAAAGCCTTGTAAGCTAAATAATCGGAGGTCTCAACGCGAGCGTTCCGCGATTCTCGTCGTCGACGCACGTCACTACAGCGTCAGATAACTGCGCTGCAGCTCCACGTTTTCCGCCAACTCCGCCATTGTTCCGCCCCAGCGGATCTGGCCTTTCTCCAGCATATAGGCGCGATCGGATACGATCTCGGCGAAGCCGACATTCTGCTCGGAGAGCAGGATCGATAAGCCGCGCTTTTTCAGTTCGACGATGGTGTCGGCGACCTGTTCCACGATCAGCGGTGCGATGCCTTCCGACGGCTCGTCAAGCAGCACGATGAGCGGATTGCCCATCAGCGTGCGCGCAATCGTCAGCATTTGTTGCTCGCCGCCACTCATGCGGCCGCCGGGCCGGTGACGAAGTTCGGCGAGATTGGGGAACAACCGGAACAGCGTCTCCGGCGTCCACGCCGGTGCTGGCGTGCCGTTGGCTAGCTGGCGCGGCGGCTGCCGGCCAGCGTCGAGATTTTCCAGAACCGTGAGATCGGAAAAGATGCGGCGATCCTCCGGAGTGAAGCCGACGCCGAGGCGGGCAATCTCGAACGGCTTGAGCGCGGAAATGTCGCGTCCGTTGAAGCGCACGATACCGCTGCGTCGCGGCAACAGCCCCATGATCGCCTTCATGGTCGTCGATTTGCCCGCGCCGTTCCTCCCCATCAGTGCCACGACCTCGCCCGGCCCCACAGTGAACGTCAGGTCGTAGAGAACCTGCGCGGCGCCGTACCAGGCGTTGAGATGCTCGACCGCGAGCCCCGGCGACGCGTTCATGAAACCGTCCTCGCGCGCTCGAACGTTCTGCCGCTGCCGAAATAGACCTGTCGCACCAGCGGGTCGTTGCGGATCGTCTTGGCGTCGCCGTCGGCGATCAACCGGCCGCGCGCCATGACGACAATGCGGTCCGCGAACGCGAACACCACGTCCATGGAATGTTCGGTGAACAGCACGGAGACGCCGCGCTCGACCACCAGCATTTTGACCAGAGCGATCAATTCGTTGCGCTCGCGCGGTGCCATGCCGGCCGTCGGCTCGTCCATCAGCAGCAGACGAGGGTCGCTGGCGAGCGCAATGGCGAGTTCCACCCGCTTGACGTCGCCATAGGCAAGTTCGCGGCACGGCCGATCCGCCGCCTCATGCATGCCGACCTGGCGCAAGAGTTCAAGCGCGCGCGGCCGATGATACGATCTCGCAGCGCGCCATAGTCGGTAGGTCTCGCGCGCGTGCGCTATGAGAGCCATCTGCACGTTCTCGACGACGGTCATCGAGCCGAAAGTTGCGGCGATCTGGAACGTGCGGGCGATGCCGCGGCGGCAGATGTCGCGCGACGGTAACCCGGCGATGTCGCTGCCATCGAAGCGGATCGTTCCGGCGTCCGGCGACAATTGGCCGTTGATGGTGTTGAAGCAGGTGGTCTTGCCGGCGCCATTGGGTCCGATCAAAGCGAGAAACTCGCCGCCGCTGACGGAAAAGCTCACGCCGTCGACCGCGCGCACCGCGCCGAAGCTTTTGCTCAGCGAGCTGACCGCAAGCTCCGTCATGAGGAACGCCAGCGCGCCGCGAGGCGCAGGAATCCGCCGGCGAGGCCGGCGGGGAAGGCGAGCACCAGCACGAGGATGATACCGCCGAGGAGCGCGTGCCAGTATTCGGTCTGCTGCATGACCAAATCCTGGAGCACGGCGAACACCGAGGCGCCGACGATCGGGCCGGACAACGTTTGCACGCCGCCGAGGAGCACCATCACCAGGCCATCGATCGAGCGTCCAATGCTGATCGTTTCCGGAGAAATCGAGCCTTTGGCGAAAGCGAAAATGCCGCCGGCGACGCCGCAAACCGTTCCCGCGACGGCGAAGGCGAGCCAGTGCACCCTTTTCACGTCGATGCCGATCGCCTCCGCCCGCAGCGGCGAATCGCGGCCGGCGCGCATGGCGTAGCCGAACGGCGCGAACAGCATGCGCCGCAGCAGCAGAATGCCGGCGACGACGAGCACAAGCGTGAGAAGAAAGAATACGGAGAGGCGGTCGAACGGAACGCTCGGCCAGATGCCGAGCACGCCGTTGGAGCCGCCGGTAAACTCCTGCCACTGGAAAACGATCGACCAGACGATCTGGGCGAAGGCGAGCGTGAGCATGGCGAGATAGACGCCGGACAGACGGACCGCGAACCAGCCGAACAGCAACGCGCCAAGCGCAGCCGCGACCGGAGCCGCGGCGAGAGCGAGGCCCATCGGCGCGGCGAGCCATTTCACCGCCAAAGCGGCACCGTAGGCGCCGAGGCCGAAATAGGCGGCGTGGCCGAACGACGCCATCCCGCCCGGGCCCATGATGAAATGCAGGCTGGTGGCGAACAGCACCGCGATCAGCACATCGATGCCGAGCACCAAGGCATAGGGTGAAGCGCGCGCCAACCACGGCAACGCGATCAGCACGAGGAGAACGACGACGCCAATAATCACGACAGTGCGTGAGGCCGGACGGATCGGCGCCTCCAGCTCGGCGGCGGCGCCGCGCGCCGCGACCTGCGGCCGGCCGAGCAGACCGTGCGGCCTGGCGATCAGCACGATGGCCATGACCAGAAACTCGGCGACCAGCGTGAACTTGGAAAAGTTCACCGAAAAACCGCCGAAAGTTACGAGCCCAAGGCCAATGCAAAGAGCCTTGACCTCGGCAATGAGCACGGCCGCGATGTAGGACCCGACGATCGAGCCCATGCCGCCGACGACGACCACCACGAAGGCGTCGGTGATGACGGTCAGGTCCATGCCGAGATCGGCCGGCTCGCGCGCCACCTGCAACGCGCCACCGAGACCCGCGAGCAAGGCGCCCAGGGCGAAAACGGCGGTGAACAGCACCGACTGATTGACGCCAAGCGCGCCGAGCATGTCGCGATCCTCGGTCGCGGCCCGCACCAAGCGGCCGAAGCGCGTGCGCGCAAACATGATGTGCAGCACGCAGAGCGCGATCGGGGCGACGACGATCAGGAAGGCATCGTAGCTCGGCAAATTGCGGCCGAGGACCTCGATGGCGCCGCGCAGGCCGGGAGCGCGCGGCCCAAGCAGATCTTCAGGTCCCCACAGCCACAGCGTCGCATCATTGATGACAAGGAGCAGCGCGAAGGTGGCGAGCAGCTGAAACAGCTCCGGCGCGGCATAAACGCGCCGCAGCAGCAGAACCTCGATCAAGGCGCCGATGACGGCGACGATGAGGGCGGATGCGACGATGCCGCCCCAAAAGCCAAGCGCGCTGCCGCCCATCGCCGTCACCAGCGTGACGGCGATATAGGTCCCCAGCATGTAGAGCGAGCCATGCGCGATATTGATGATGCGCGTGACGCCGAAGATGAGGGAAAGCCCGGCTGCGACGAAGAACAGGCCGGACGCCGAGGCCAGGCCGTCGAGCGCCTGGAAAGCAAGGCCTTCCCAGTTCATTGCCGAACGATAGCAGAGACCCGCAGGTGCGTCATCGCGCCTTGCCGATGTTCAATCGGCCGACGCCGGCCGCAACTTCTTCACCTCGGCATCGGAAGGGAGCACGCTGGCGCCGTCGACATACTTGAAATCGACCATGGTGCCATGGCCGTCCTTCAAGGCGAGCTTGCCGACGAAGGCGCCGAGCGTGGCTTGATGATCGCTGGCGCGGAAATGAAACGGCCCGAACGGGCCGTCCATCTTGAGACCGCGAAAGGCGTCAACGAGCTTCTCGGTGTCGGTCGAGCCAGCCTTGGCGATGCCGGCGGCAATCGACTTCATGGTCAGATAGCCCACGATCGAGCCGACCCGCGGGTAGTCGTGGTAGCGGTTCTGGTAGGCGGCTACGAATGCCTTGTTCTCCGGCGTCCGCACTTCGTTCCAGGGATAGCCGGTGACGATCCAGCCGACCGGCGCCTCGTCCTTGAGCGGATCGAGATATTCCGGCTCGCCGCCGAGCAGGTCGACGACGACGCGATCCTTAAACGTGCCGCGCGTATCGCCCTCGCGCACGAATTTGGTGAGGTCGCCGCCGAAGAGCGCGCTGAAGATGGCGTCGGGCTTGGCATCGTCGAGCGCCTGCGCCACCGCGCCGGCATCGATCTTACCGAGCGGCGACGCCTGTTCGGTGACGAACTCGACGTCGGGCTGTTTCGCTTTCATCAGTTCCTTGAAAGTGGCGGCCGCGGACTGGCCGTATTCGTAATTCGGATAGACCAGCGCCCAACGCTTCTTCTTCGCCGCGAGCGCGTCGGGCAAGAGCATCGCCACCTGCATGTAGGTCGAGGGCCGCAAGCGGAAGGTGTAGTGGTTGCCGTTCGCCCAGGTGACCTTGTCTGACAGCGGCTCGGCGGCAAGAAAGAACACCTTTTTCTTGCCGGCGAATTCGGTGACGGCGAGGCCGACATTGGAGAGAAACGTGCCGTAGAGGATGTTGATGCCGTCCGCGGTCACCAATTCCTCGGCGACGCGCACCGCGTCGCCGGGATTGGCGCCGTCGTCGCGTGAGACCACTTCGAGCTTCTTGCCCAAGACGCCGCCGGCAGCGTTGATCTCGTCGATCGCCATCTCCCAGCCCTTCTTGTAGGGCTCGAGGAAGGCGGGCTGGCTCTTGTAGCTGTTGAGTTCGCCGATCTTGATCGTCTGCTGCGCAAGTGCCGGTGCTGTCGCCGACAAAGCCCCGGCAAGGGCGACGATGGCGTGTGCGCGCATGGCCTATGCTCCTATCCGCTGATTTTGTCTGTTGCGCTCCTCCCTTAGGTTCCTATCACGCCGCCGGCGTACCCAGCAACGATCGCAAGCTGGTTCCCTGTCGGCGCCTGTTAGGGCGGCTGCGCCAGCGACAGCTCTTTCATCAGCCGCAGCGAGGTAACCGGCCGGGCCATCTCCTCTTCACCGAGCCGGCGCACGATTTCGTAGATGACCGGAGTGCGCGGGGCATCTCGGTTTTTGCCGTTTCAGCGCGGATAGCGCATGCGGGCGCCGTTCGTTTCCGCTATTGGCAGCGGGTCGCGATATTGACTTGCCTAACCGCCGCCTGCAAAGGCTTCTGTCCGGCCCGTCGCCGCCCGCGTTACCGCTGCATTGGTCATGCCGATCATCGAGAGCCGCATCGAGACCAGATCCGAGACCTTTCGCGCCAACCGCGAGCAGATGCTGGCGTTGATCGGCGATTTCCGCGCGCTCGAGCAGAAGGTGCGGGATTTCTCCAACTCCAAGCGCGAGCGCTTTCGCGCCCGTGGCCAACTGCTGCCGCGGGAGCGTGTCGCTCTGGTGCTCGACTACGGCGCGCCGTGGCTGGAGCTGTCGACGCTCGCCGGTTTTCGCATGCACGACGACGACGGCGCCGCCGGCATCCAGGGCGGCGGCGGCATCGCCGGCATCGGCTATGTGTCCGGCATCCGCTGCATCGTCTCGGCCAACGACAGCGCCATCAAGGGCGGCACCTCGACTCCGATGGGGGTCAAGAAGCATCTGCGCGTCCAGCAGATCGCTCGCGAGAACAAGCTGCCAATGGTGCGTCTCGTGGAATCCGGCGGCGCTAATCTGCTCTACCAGGCGGAGATGTTCGTCGAAGGCGGCCGCGGCTTTGCCAATCAGGCGCGTCTGTCGGCAGCCGGCATCCCGCAGGTCACCGTGGTGCACGGCTCGTCGACTGCGGGCGGCGCCTATCTGCCCGGTCTCTCAGATTACGTGATCCTGGTGCGCGGCCGGGCCAAGGTGTTTCTGGCCGGGCCGCCGCTGTTGCGCGCCGCGACCGGTGAGGTCGCCACCGACGAGGAACTCGGCGGCGCCGAGATGCATGCGACCATCTCCGGGCTCGGCGAATATCTCGCCGAGGATGATGCCGACGGCATTCGCCTCGCCCGCGAAATCATGGCCAGGCTGCCCTGGAACGAGCAGCTTCCAGTCCGGCAGCAAAAGTCCTTCAAGGAGCCGCGCTATCCGGCCGAGGAACTGGCCGGCGTTGTGCCGACCGACTATCGCAAGCCCTATGATGTGCGCGAGGTCATCGCCCGCATCGTCGACGATTCCGATTACCTGGACTTCAAGGCGCTCTATGGCCCGCATACGGTCTGCGGCCAGGCCGAGATCGAGGGCCAAGCCATCGGGCTCATCGGCAACAACGGGCCGATCGACGCCGACGGCGCCAGCAAGGCGGCGCAGTTCATCCAGTTGTGCTGCCAAGCCAACATGCCGATCGTGTATCTGCAGAACACCACCGGGTACATGGTCGGACGCGAGGCCGAGCAGGCCGGTATCATCAAGCATGGCTCGAAGATGATCCAGGCGGTCGCCAACGCCACGGTGCCGCAACTGACCATCCATGTCGGCGCCTCCTTCGGGGCCGGCAATTACGGGATGTGCGGCCGCGCCTATGACCCGCGGTTTATTTTCGCCTGGCCGAGCAACCGCATCGCGGTCATGGGCGGCGAGCAGGCCGCGAAGGTCATGGCGATCGTCACCGAGGAAAAGCTCAAACGCGAGAGCAAGCCGGTCGACAAGGCAAAGCTCGAGGTGATGGAGAAAGCCATCATCAAGCGCATGGAAGGCGAATCCACCGCGCTCTATGCTACCGCGCGTTTGTGGGACGACGGGCTGATCGACCCGCGCGACACCCGCAAGGTGCTAGGCTTCTGTCTGTCGATCTGCCGCGAGGCAGAACTTCGCCCGCTCAAACGCAATACGTTCGGCGTCGGGCGCATGTAAAAAAAGGAAACGCCATGCTGTTCACGCCCGAGCATGAGGAGCTGCGCCGCAGCCTGCAGAAATTCATCGCCGCGGAGGTCAACCCCCACGTCGATCAATGGGAAGAAGCCGGCATCTTTCCGGCCCACGAGCTGTTCAAGAAAATGGGCGATCTGGGTTTCCTCGGCTTGACCAAGCCGGTTGAATACGGCGGCCAGGGGCTCGATTATTCCTACGCGATGGTCATGGCCGAGGAACTCGGCAACATCGAGTGCGGGAGCGTGCCGATGGCGATCGGCGTGCAGACCGACATGGCGACGCCGGCGCTTGCCCGGTTCGGCTCGGGCGAGGTCAAGCGCGAGTTCCTGGCGCCGTCGATTGCCGGCGACTACGTGGCCTGTCTCGGCGTCTCCGAAGTCGGCGCCGGCTCCGACGTCGCCTCGATCAAGACCACGGCGCGCAAGGACGGCGGCGATTACGTCATTAACGGCGGCAAAATGTGGACCACCAACGGCACGCAAGCCGACTGGATGTGCTTGCTTGCCAACACCTCTGACGGCGCGGTGCATAAGAACAAGTCGCTGATTTGCCTGCCGATGAAGACCAAAGGCGTCGAGATCGCCCGCAAGCTCGACAAGCTCGGCATGCGCTCCTCCGACACCGCCCAGATCTTTTTCGACAATGTGCGCGTGCCGCAACGGTTTCTGATCGGCGAAGAGGGCAAAGGCTTCGTCTATCAGATGCTGCAGTTCCAGGAAGAGCGGCTATGGGCTGCAGCCGCCAACCTGAAATCGATGGAGCGGCTGATCGCGCAGACCATCGACTACACCCGCAACCGCAAGGCCTTCGGCAAGTCGATCCTCGACAATCAGGTGGTGCATTTCCGGCTCGCCGAGCTTGCGACCGAGGTCGAGTTGTTGCGCGCGCTCACCTATCGGGCCTGCGAACTCTACCTTGCCGGCACCGATGTCACGCGGCTGGCTTCGATGGCCAAGCTCAAAGGCGGCCGGCTGCGCCGCGAGCTGTCGGATGCCTGCCTGCAATATTGGGGTGGCATGGGCTTCATGAACGAGACGCCGGTGAGCCGGGCGTATCGCGATGGACGGCTGGGCTCGATCGGCGGCGGCGCCGACGAAATCATGCTGACCATCATCTGCAAGCTAATGGGAACGCTGCCCGGGACCTCCAATGCGCCGGAGCAAAGGGCCGATCATGGCTGAGTTGCCGCGGGAGACCGCGCATATCAGGCTCGATCTGCGCGG
Organism: Xanthobacteraceae bacterium; assembly: GCA_049284935.1. Lineage (GTDB taxonomy): Bacteria > Pseudomonadota > Alphaproteobacteria > Rhizobiales > Xanthobacteraceae > BOG-931. The sequence goes on along the minus strand of JBAPYW010000030.1, from coordinate 80,661 downwards.
CGCGGTGCTGCACCTGTGGCTTAATCGGCCCGAACTGCGCAACGCCCTCAGCCCGCAAATGGTGCGAGAGATCCTGGCGACATTTGCCGCGATTGCCGACGATCGATCGGTGCGCGTCGTCGTGCTGCGTGGGGCAGGGGGGACATTCTGCGCCGGCGGTGACATCAAGAGCATGTCGGCTGCGCACGAGGCTCCGCCGCCGGGCGCAACCGACGAGCTGAAGGAAAACAACCGGCGGTTCGGCGCCATGCTGGACAGGGTGAACGCGGCGCCGCTGGCGGTGATCGCCGCGGTCGAAGGCTACGCCATGGGCGGCGGTTTCGGCTTGGCCTGCGTCGCCGACATGACCATCGCGACGGCCGACGCCAAGTTCGGCATGACGGAAGTAACGATCGGCGTCGTGCCGGCGGCGATCTCGCCGTTCGTGGTCAAGCGCATCGGGCTTACGGCCGCGCGGCGCTTGGCGGTCTCCGGGGCGCGCCTCGACGGCACCGAGGCGGCCGCGATCGGTATCGCGCATCGCACGGTCGCCGACGCCGCCGCGCTCGATGCGGCCGTCAGCGACAGCTGTAATCAAGTTCTCAAATGCGCTCCAGGCGCGGTCGCCGCGACCAAACGGCTGATGCTGCGCGCCGCCGGTCCGAGTCCGATGTCGGAGCTGCTCGACGACGCAGCCGAGAGCTTCGCCGCCGCGGTACGCGGCCCGGAAGGTCGTGAGGGCACCCGATCGTTCGTCGAGAAACGCAAGCCGTCCTGGGTGACGCAGGTGGGTGAGGGATGATCTCTTTCCGAACACACTTTCGCTCGGCCAGCGCCTTTGAAACATGATCGCATTCAGCAAAATCCTGATCGCCAATCGCGGCGAGATCGCCTGCCGCATCATCCGTACGGCGAAGGCTCTCGGCTATCGCACGGTCGCGGTGTACAGCGATGCGGATGCCGACGCCTTGCATAGGCGGCAGGCCGATGAGGCTGTCCGCATCGGGCCGCCGCCCGCGCAGGACAGTTATCTGAATGTCGATGCGCTGCTGGCGGCTGCAAAGCTCGCGGGCGCCGACGCGGTCCATCCCGGCTACGGTTTTCTCTCGGAGAATGCCGCGTTCGCGGAGGCCTGCGCCCGGGCGGGTCTTGTCTTCATCGGTCCGCCGGCGGCGGCCATTGCCGCGATGGGCAACAAGGCGCGGGCCAAGGCGTTAATGCAGGCTGCCGGCGTTCCTTGCGTGCCGGGCTATCAGGGGCCGGATCAGTCCGACGAGAGATTCATAAAGGAAGGCCGGCGCATCGGCATTCCGCTGATGGTCAAGGCCGCGGCCGGCGGCGGCGGGCGCGGCATGCGCCTCGTGGCCTCCGCCAACGATCTCGCCAACGCGCTGGCGCGGGCGCGTTCCGAGGCGGCGGCCGCATTTGGGTCGCACGAGTTGATCCTTGAGCATGCAGTGCCCGACGCGCGACACATCGAAATCCAGGTTTTTGCCGACCAGCACGGCAACGTCATCCATCTCGGCGAACGCGATTGCTCGATTCAGCGCCGCCACCAGAAGGTCGTCGAGGAGACACCCTCGCCGGCGGTCTCGACCGAGCTGCGGTCGAATATGGGCGATGCCGCGGTCGCGGCGGCCCGCGCCATCGGTTATGTGAGTGCCGGCACCGTCGAGTTTCTGCTCGACCAGTCGGGAAAATTCTACTTTCTCGAAATGAATACCCGGCTTCAGGTCGAACATCCGGTGACTGAGGCGGTCACCGGACTGGATTTGGTCGCGTGGCAGCTGCGGGTGGCGGCCGGCGAGAGGCTGCCGCTCGATCAGCACGAAGTACGGTTCAGTGGCCACGGGGTCGAGGCGCGGCTTTATGCCGAAGATCCGCACAAAAACTTTTTGCCGCAAACCGGAACCCTGGTCGATTGGCGGCCGGCATCGGGCGCGGGCGTGCGCATCGACCACGCGCTGGCGCCGGGCCAGAGCGTGAGCCCGTTCTACGATCCGATGCTGGCGAAGGTGATCGCCCATGGTGCGACGCGCGAAGAAGCGTGCCGCCGGTTGCTCATTGCGCTCGAGGACACGGTGGCGCTCGGGCTGACCACCAACCGTAGCTTCCTCATCGCGATGCTCCGGCACCCCGCCTTCGCCGCCGGGGAAGCGACGACCACGTTTATTCAACGGTATTTTCCGGCGGGGAGCGACGCCATGCGGCGTCCGCAGGCCGATCTCCGGATTCTGGCGATCGCGGCGGTGCTGCTGTTCGAGGACCGAAGGCGCAGCGCCGCCAGCGCGTCGCGCGCAACCATGAATTGGTCTTCGACGGGCATTGCAGTCTGGCCTTTGCGATTGACACTGAGCGACGTTCATCATTCGGCCAGCATCATGGCTGTCAGGCCGGATGGATATTCGGTTCTGCTGGGCAAGGAAGAGGTCGAGGTTGCGATCGTCGAACGCGGCGAACGCTCGGTTCGCTTCACCGTCTTCGGCCTGCAGCAGACCGCGCGCTTCGCTCTTCAGGACGGCGTGTTGCATCTCGATCTCGACGGAACCACCGTCGCCGTGCGCGAGACCGCTCTCGAGGCGGCCGGCTCTGGACGCCGCGACGGTTCCTCCCGCCTCGTCGCGCCGATGAATGGCGCGATCGTAGGGGTGCTCGCCCGAGCGGGCGATCGCGTCATCAGAGGACAGCGCGTCGTCGTGCTCGAAGCGATGAAGATGCAGCACGAAATCAGCGCGGAGCGCGACGGCACCATCGAGAAGATCCTGGTCAACCCGGGCGAGCAGGTCGCCGCCCGACAGCTTCTCGCCGTGCTCGCGCCCGAGAACGTTGCAGGCAAGGATGAGATGGAGGAATCCGCATGAGCGACAAGGTCGTGATCACCTGCGCGCTCACCGGCGTGCTGACCGATCCGAAGCAGCATCCGGTACCGGTTACGCCCGAACAGATGGCGCGCGAGGCGAAAGCCGCATTCGACGCCGGCGCCGCGGTCATGCATGTGCATTTCCGCCAGCAAGCGCCCGGCAAGGGGCACCTGCCGTCGTGGGAGCCCGAGCTGGCCGTCACCATCATGCAGGCGATCCGCGACGCCTGCCCGGGCGTGATTCTCAACGAGTCAACGGGCACGATCGGGTCGAATATTTCCGGCCCGCTCGCTTGCTTGCGCGCCGTCAAGCCTGAGATCGCCGCCTGCAATGCGGGCTCGCTGAACTACCTGAAAGTGCGTTCCGACGGGTCGTGGGCGTGGCCGCCGCACGTCTTCGATAATCCGGTCGAAAAAGTAACAGCGTATCTCGACGTGATGGCCGAGACCGGGACCCAGCCCGAATTCGAATGTTTCGACGTCGGCATCGTGCGCTGTGTCGGCATGTATGCGAAGAACGGCATGTACAGGGGCCGGCCGAAATACAATTTCGTCATGGGCGTGGAGTCTGGCATGCCGGCCGATCCGGACCTGCTTCCGATCCTGAAGAAGCTCATCCTCGCCGGCGCGCCTTGGCAGGTCACCGCCATCGGCCGCGCGGAAATCTGGCCGTTGCACCGGCGCGCTGCCGAGCTCGGCGGCCATTTACGGACAGGCCTCGAAGACACGTTCTATTTGCCCGACGGCAGCAAAGTCGGCTCGAACGGAGCGCTGGTGCAGATGCTGGCTCGCTATGCGCGCGAGGCCGGCCGTGTCATCGCAAGCCCCGCGGAAGCTCGCGGCGTCATGGGACTTGCGACTGCCTAGTGAACCTGCCGTTCCTGCCCGATCCAGAATGGTTTGCGTAGCTCGCGTTTGAGGATCTTGCCGGTCGGGTTGCGGGGCAGGGCGTCGATAAAATCGATCGACCGCGGCACCTTGTAGGCGGCGATACGCTCGCGCGCGAAGCCGATCAATTCATCGGGCGTGACCTCGACGCCGGGTTTTCTCACCACGAACGCCTTCACCGCCTCGCCCCATTGATCGTCCGGCACACCGATCACCGCCACGTCCGCGACCGCGGGGTGGCCGAACAGCGCGCTTTCGACCTCGGCCGGATAGATGTTCTCGCCGCCCGAGATGATCATGTCCTTCACGCGGTCGTAAATGTAGAGGTAGCCATCCTGATCGAGGTAACCGGCGTCGCCGGTATGGAACCAGCCGCCGCGCATCGCCCGGCTCGTTGCCTCGGGTTGTTTCCAGTAGCCCAGCATGATCTGCGGCGATCGGCAGGCGATCTCGCCGACCTCACCGGTCGCGACGTCGTTGCCCGCGGCGTCGACGACGCGAAGCTCGACCCCGGTCATCGCCTTGCCGCACGACTTGAGCCGCGCACCGGCTTGCTCGCCATGGTCCTCGGGCGGCAAGTAGGTGATGGCGCCGGTGGTTTCGGTCAGGCCATAGACTTGCGCCAGGTCGCAGCCGAACGCCTTGAGCGCGTTGCGCACGAGATCGACCGGCGCCGGCGACGCGCCGTACACGATCAGCTCGAGCGACGAGAAATCCGTCGTCTGGCATTGTGGCGTCTGCAGCAGGAAAAGCAGAAGCGCCGGAACGAGGAAGGCCTTGGTGATGCGATATTCCGGGATCAACCGCAGAATGGCTGCCGGGTCGGGGTCGCGCATGAGAACGGTTTCGATACCGCGATAGAAACCGACCAAGCCCCAACCGCTGCCGCCGATGTGGAACAGCGGCATACAGACTAGATTGACGTCGTCGTCATGCCAGTTGCCGAACTGGCGCAGCGCGCCCGGCAGCAAGGTCAGCAGATTGGCGTGGCTGAGCTGCGCGCCTTTCGGGTAGCCGGTCGTGCCGCTGGTATACATCTGAATCGCGCAGTGATCCGTCGCGATCCTCACGGCGGGATCGCTTGCCGACTGCGCCGCCACCCATCTGGTATAGTCGGGCCAGGAAGCGTGGCCGCCATCGAGCGCGATGATCCGGCGAACCGACTTTAATTCGCCCGCTACCTTCTCGATGACTGGGTAGAAATCGGCGCTGACGAACAGCAGCTCGGCGCCGGCGTCCTCCACAACGTAGGCCACCTCGGGCGGCGCCAGGCGGAAATTGACCGGCACCAGGACCAGATCGGCCTTGGCGGCGCCGAACCAGAGCTCGAAGAAAGCCGGCGCGTTTTTCGACAGAATTGCGACGCGCGTCTGCGGCCGGAGGCCCTCGGCGAGCAATCCGTTTGCGACTTGGTTGGTGCGCCGATCGAGTTCGCCGTAGCTGAGGTGCCGTCCCTCATAATGGATCGCCACTCGATGCGGGCGGCTCCGGGCGTGATGGCGCGGGATATCGCCGAGCGTGGAAAGGGCCGCGGCACTATCGACCTGGAGCATGACGTTTCCTCCCTGAAAGCGAGCTTTTGCGTCGGTTGCCGTGCCGCCGCCCGCGCTTGTCTTTTAATGTCAATGGTAGGCAGTTTCCGAACCGACTGGAAGCCCGAATGCGGCGTGCTATAGTGCCGACATGCGTTCTGTTGGTGCAATGCTCATGCAACCAATGACGCTGGACTAAAGCCCAACAGTACGTACTTTGGAGAAAACGCATGAAACGCTTGCTTGGCCTAACGGCCATCGCCTGCATTCTAAGTTGTGGAACAGCGTGGGCCCAGATTTCGGACGGCGTCGTCAAGCTCGGCGTGCTCAACGACATGTCGAGTCTCTACGCCGATGTCTCCGGCAAGGGCGGTGTGGTCGCCGCGCAGATGGCGGCCGAGGACTTTGGCGGCAAGGTTTTGGGCGCACCGATCGAGATCATCGGCGGCGACCATCAGAATAAGCCCGATGTGGGCGCCGGCCTCGCGCGCCAGTGGATCGATACCGACCATGTCGACGCCATCGTCGATGTGCCGACGTCGTCGGTGGCGTTGGCAATCCAGGAAGTCACGCGCGAGAAAAAGCGGATCTTCCTGATGTCAGGGCCGGCATCTTCGGACCTGACCGGCAAGGCCTGCTCGCCCTACGGCATCCATTGGACCTACGACACCTACGCGCTTGCCCACGGCACCGGCGGCGCTCTGGTCAAACAAGGCGGAAACACCTGGTTTTTCATCACCGCCGACTACGCCTTCGGCCATGCTTTGGAGCGCGATACCGGCGATGCCGTCAAGGCGGCGGGCGGCAAGGTGCTTGGTGCGGTCAACGCTCCGCTCAACACCCAGGATTTCTCTTCGTTCCTCCTACAGGCTCAAGCCTCCAAGGCCAAGGTCATCGGGCTTGCCAATGCCGGCGGCGACACCATCAACTCGATCAAGCAAGCCTCCGAATTCGGCATTGTGGCGGGCGGCCAGAAGCTGGCAGGACTCCTCGTATTTCTGAGCGATATCCATTCGCTAGGTCTGAAGATCGCACAGGGTCTGACCATCACGTCGGCCTGGTATTGGGACAAGGACGATGCGTCCCGAGCCTTCGCCAAGCGATTCATGGCGAGAAATCCCACCGGCTTGCCGCCGACCTACATCCAGGCCGGCATCTACACCGAAGTGACTTTCTACCTCAACGCAATCCAGGCCGCCGGCACCGACGATGCCGACAAGGTCGTCGCGCAGATGCGCAAGATGAAGATCAACGACTTCATGACCAAGGACGGCTGGCTCCGCGAGGACGGCCGGGTGATGCGCGACATGTATCTCGAGGAAGTGAAGTCGCCTGCCGAATCGAAATACCCGTTCGATTACCTCAAGATCCTGGCGACGATTCCACCCGATCAGGCGTTCCGGCCGCTGAAGGAGGGGAATTGCCCGCTGGTGCACGGCTGACGCTTTTGTGCCGAGGCCTCGAGGCGTTGTGCGCGCCTCGAGGCTAGTGTCCCGATTCCGAAGTTCGCATCATGATGCGGCACCCTCGTTTGCGAACTACGGAATCGAGGGACCCTAGGTCCGCCGACAGACAAGTTGCTTCTTCTCAACAGGCGTAACGCGGCGGTCCTATGAATGTCTATGATCTGAACCAGGGGGTCGCGATCGTCACCGGCGGGGCTCAAGGTATCGGTCTTGCGGTGGCCAATCGTATTCTGGCCTCCGGTGGCCGCGTCGCCATATGGGATCGCGACCGCGCGCTCCTTGATGAGACGGTGAAGCGTATTGCCGAGGGCGACCGCGTGCAGGGGCTTGCGGTCGACATTGCCGATCTGCCGCGGTCGAAGACGCCACCAAAGCGACGATCGGAAAGTTCGGCAAGATCGATATCCTTATCAACAATGCGGCGGTCGTCGGCCCGAACGCGCCGACCTGGGAATATCCGCCCGAGGCCTTTCGCGATGTCGTCAATGTCGGGCTGCTCGGCACCTTTTATTGCTGCCGCGCAGTCGTGCCGCACATGATCGCGGCGAATTACGGACCATCGTCAATCTCAGTTCGGTCGCCGGTAAGGAAGGCAATCCGAATGCGCCGGCCTATAGCGCGACCAAGGCGGCCGTGATCGCGCTGACCAAGTCGCTCGGCAAGGAGCTTGCCGCCTACAATATCGGCGTCAATTGCGTGACGCCGGCCGTGGCCAAGACGACGCTCGCCATGAGCCAGGCCCCGGACTTTTTGGCGATGATCGTCGCGAAAATCCCGCGCGGCCGGATGCTCGAGCTTGAGGAAGCGGCGTCGATGATCTGTTGGCTTGCCAGCGCCGAGAATTCCTTCACCACCGGGGCGGCCTTCGATCTGTCCGGCGGCCGGGCGACTTATTGAGCGGCGCCCGCCAGTCCCACCGCCGGCCGTAATGGTCAAATTGAAAAATGAACGCGGGACTGCGCTGAACCGACATGCGCCCTATGATTGTCGTGAGTGGCAGGCTACGAGTATTAATGGTTGACCCCGCAGCGCGAGCGCCACGTATAATTGCCTGAGATTCGACCGCGCTCGCTCCGCTTGTAGTGGATGCTTTCGCCGCGGTTCGGACCCGCTGCCAAGGTTCCGTGTCGAACCAGGCGGTGTTGGAATGCACGGAGAACACTATGCGCATTGTTTGCATCGGCGGTGGTCCGGCCGGGCTTTATTTCGGGCTGTTGATGAAGAAGGAGAACCCGGCACACCAGGTGACTGTGATCGAACGCAACCGTCCGTACGACACGTTCGGCTGGGGGGTCGTGTTCTCCGACGCCACCATGGAGAACATGCGCGCCTGGGATCCCCAAACCGCGCAGGCCATTGAAAGCGCTTTCAATCACTGGGACGACATCGAGGTCCTGATCAAAGGCCGGCGCATGCGCACCACCGGCCACGGTTTCGTCGGCATTGGCCGCAAGAGGCTCCTCAATATCCTGCAGGCGCGCTGCGAGGAGCTCGGCGTCGAGCTGGTCTTCGATCGCGAGGTCGATTCCGACCTCGAGTTCCCGGATGCCGATCTGGTCATCGCCTCGGATGGTATCAATTCCAAAATTCGCAACCGCTACCGGAGCGTATTCAAACCCGATCTGGTCGTACGGCCGAACCGCTTCATCTGGCTCGGCACCAACAAGCCCTACGACGCCTTCACCTTCGACTTCCGCCGTACCGAGCATGGCTGGTTCCAGGCGCACATTTACAAATTCGACGAAGACACATCCACCTTCATCGTCGAGACGACGGAAGAAATCTTCAGGGCGCACGGCCTCGACAAGGCCGACGAAGCGCGCTCGATCGCGTTCTGCGAGCAACTATTCAGCGAAGTGCTCGACGGCGCGAAGCTGATGAGCAACGCCCGGCACCTGCGCGGCTCGGCCTGGCTGAATTTCAACCGGCTGATCTGCGGCACCTGGAGCCACTTCAACGGCCGCAGCCACGTCGTGCTGATGGGGGACGCGGCGCACACCGCGCATTTCGCGATCGGGTCGGGTACCAAGCTCGCGCTCGAGGACGCCATCGAGCTGACCCGGCAATTTCGCAGCTTCGACGCCACGCCGGACAAGATCCCCGATGTACTCGCCGCCTACGAACAGGTGCGTGCCGTCGACGTCGCCCGCATCCAGAACGCCGCGCGCAACGCCATGGAATGGTTCGAGGTGGTAGGCAGCCGCTACGCCGACACGCTCGAGCCGGAGCAGTTCATGTACTCGCTGCTGACGCGCTCGCAGCGCATCAGTCACGAGAATCTTCGGCTTCGCGACAAGTCCTGGCTGGAAGGCTACGAACGCTGGTTCGCGGCGCGCTGCGGTGTCAACGTGCTGTCCAACAGCCCGACGGTGCCGCCGATGTTCACGCCTTACACGATCCGCGGCGTCACCTTGCCGAACCGTATCGTCGTCTCGCCGATGGCGATGTATTCGGCCGTCGACGGCATGCCGAACGATTTCCATCTGGTGCACCTGGGCAGCCGTGCGCTGGGCGGCGCCGGGCTCGTCTTCGGCGAGATGACCTGCGTGTCGCCGGACGCACGGATCACGCCGGGGTGCCTCGGTCTTTGGAACGACGAACAGGCGGGAGCCTGGAAACGCCTCGTCGATTTCATTCACACCACCCCGGCCAAGGCCGGACTTCAGCTCGGCCATTCCGGCCGCAAGGGCTCGACCCGTGTGCCGTGGGAAGGTGTCGATCAGCCGCTGGAGCATGGCAATTGGCCGGTCATGTCGGCTTCGCCGGTGACCTATTTGACGAACGGCGCCATCCCGCGCGAGATGACACGCGATGACATGCAACGGGTGCAGGCGGATTTCTGCGCCGCCGCGAGCCGCGGCGCCAAGGCCGGCTTCGACGTTCTCGAACTGCATTGCGCGCACGGCTATCTGCTCTCGAGCTTTCTTTCGCCGTTGACCAATCGTCGCACCGACGAATTCGGCGGCTCGCCGGAGAACCGCGCGCGCTACCCGTTGGAAATCTTTCGCGCCATCCGGGCGACCTGGCCGGCGGATCGGCCGATGTCGGTGCGGTTGTCGTGTCACGACTGGACGGAAGGCGGCAACACGCCGGAAGATGCGGCGCTGTTCGCGCGGCTGTTCAAGGCCGCCGGCGCCGACATGATCGACTGCTCGTCCGGGCAAGTTTGGCATGACGACAAGCCGGTTTACGGTCGCCTTTATCAGACGCCGTTTGCCGACAAGATCCGCAACGAGGTCGGCATCGCTACCATCGCCGTCGGGGCAATTTCGGAAGCCGACCACGCCAATTCGATCATCGGCGCCGGTCGCGCCGATTTGTGCGCCATTGCCCGGCCGCATCTGGCCGATCCCGCCTGGACCCTGCACGAAGCCGCCAAAATCGGCGTCAAATCGGTGCCCTGGCCGAAGCAATATCTGTCCGGCAAGACTCAGTACGAAACTAACTTGGCGCGCGCGGCTGCCGGTCCGCCGCCAGCCTGAGCGGGAGCCCGACGACCGTGACCAACAGTTCGCTGCACAATCAGCACGTGCTCGTCACCGGCGCCGGAACCGGCATCGGCGCGGCGATTGCGCTCGCCTGCGGCGGAGCCGGCGCACGCGTCAGCCTGGTCGGCCGCCGCCGCGATCCGCTGGTCGCGGTACAAGCGTCCTTGGGACCGACCCGCGCCCATGTGGTGGCCGATTTCGATGTCACCGACGAGAAGAAAGTCCACGCCGGCGTCGCTGCCGCGCGCAACGCCTTTGGCCCGGTCGATGTTCTGGTCAACAATGCCGGCGAGGCGCCGAGCGCGCCGTTGACCAAAATCGATTTGGCGACATGGCAGCACGTGCTCGCGGTAAACCTCACCGGTACATTCCTCGTGACGAGAGAGGTCGTGCCCGACATGATCGTCAAGCGGGCCGGACGGGTGATCAACATCGCCTCGACGGCCGGGCTTGTCGGCTATGCCTATGTGTCGGCCTATGTGGCCGCGAAGCACGGCGTCATCGGGCTGACCCGCAGCTTGGCGCTCGAATTCGCCCGTGCCGGCATCACGGTCAATGCGGTCTGTCCGGGATATACCGACACGGACCTGTTCGAGCGCGCCGTCGACAACATCGTGGCCAAGACCAAGCGCAGCCGCGACGATGCGCGCTCCACGCTCGCCGCGTCGAACCCGCAAGGCCGTCTGGTGACGCCGGAGGAGGTGGCGAGAACCGTGCTGTGGCTCGCGTCCGCCGACGCGGCTTCCATCACCGGCCAGGCTATTGTGATTGCCGGCGGCGAAGTCATGGCCGGCTAGGGCGGCGGATTTCCGGGGCTACTTGAAGCCTATAAATTTGAACCTTAAAATGTTTGCATCGGGGAATGGTTGCGAGTCGGCGGCGCCGTGCTTCCCGAGCTGACAACGAGGCATCGCGTGCAGGAAGTGACGAGCATCCCGCTGGACGCGGAAACCAAGGTCACCGAACGGCCCGGCGACCATGAAAGCGAATTGCGGCTCTGGCTGCGGCTCTTGACCTGCACCACTTTGATCGAGGGCGAGGTGCGGCGCCGGCTACGGCAGGAATTCGACGTCACCTTGCCGAGATTCGACCTCATGGCGCAACTCGACAAGGCACCCGGCGGTATGACGCTCGGCGAGCTTTCGCAGCGCATGATGGTCTCTAACGGCAACGTCACCGGACTATCGGAGCGGCTTATGGCGTTGGGGCTGTTGGATCGGCGACAGTCCCGAAGCGACCGCAGAGCGCAGCTTGTGAGCTTGACCGCGGAGGGGCGCCGCGCCTTCCGTGCCATGGCGCGCGCCCACGAGGGCTGGATCGCCGAGATATTCTCCGATCTGACGTCCGCCGACGTCGAGGCATTGATGCGGCTTCTCGCCAAAACGAAAGCGTCGGCGCGCCGCGCGATTTCCGGGAAACCGTTAAGATGATCGGCGCCAATCGGGTCGGACAAGCAGAAGCCGCTGGTCGAGGGCCATTGGATCTGTCGTGATCGCTTCATTGCGGGACGTGGAAGGATAATGCAGCCATGATCCGCTCGGCACATATCGATACGTTTGCGCGGGATCATCTGCCTACACCCGATTTGCTGCCGGACTTTTTGTTTACCCTGCCGGAGCTGCGCTATCCGGACCGACTGAACTGCGTGACGGCATTCGTCGACGTTTGGCGCGCCGCCGGGCACGGCGACCGCGATTGCCTGATTTCGCCGACGGAGCGACTGTCCTATGCCGGTCTGGCGCAGCGTGTGAACCGCATCGCCAACGTGCTCACGCGCGATCTCGGCGTCATTCCCGGAAATCGGGTTCTGCTGCGCGGACCCAACAGCCCGATGATGGTGGCGGCGTATTTTGCCGTCATCAAGGCAGGCGCCGTCGTGGTCGCCACCATGCCGCTGTTGCGCGCCAAGGAGATCGCGTTCCCGGTCGGCAAGGCTGAAATTCGCCTCGCGTTGTGCGACGTGCGGCTTGCGGACGAAATGGAGAAGGCGAGGGCGCTCGCGCCCATGCTCGAGGTCGTCTATTGGGGCTCCGGCGCCGGTGACAGCCTCGAAGTTCTGATGATGAAGCCGGGCTATGAGCATTTCGAGGCTTGCGATACCGCGAGCGACGACGTGTGCCTGATCGCCTTTACCTCGGGCACCACCGGCGTGCCCAAGGGCACCATGCATTTTCATCGCGACATGCTGGCGATCTGCGACACCTTCGGCAAATACGTGCTGCGGGCCGGCCGTGACGATCGTTTCATCGGTTCGCCGCCGATCGCGTTTACCTTCGGGCTTGGCGGGCTGGTGCTGTTCCCGCTGCGGGTCGGCGCCGCCGCCATCCTGCTGGAGAAAGCCGCGCCGGACGACCTGCTCGCGGCGATCGGTAGAATTCGCGCCACGGTCTGTTTCACCGCGCCGACCGCCTACCGCTACATGCTCGGCAAGCTCGCGGACCACGACCTCTCGTCGCTGCGAAAATGCGTCTCGGCGGGGGAGACGTTGCCTGCCGCCACGTTCGATGCCTGGCTGGCGGCGACCGGTATCCGCATCATCGACGGCCTCGGTTCGACCGAGATGTTGCACATTTTCATCGGATCGCCGGAAGGGGCGGTGCGGGCGGGCGCGACCGGAAAGCCGGTGCCCGGCTACGAAGCTCGCGTCATCGACGAGGGCGGCCGCGAGCTGCCGCCGGGCACGGCCGGCCGTCTCGCCGTGCGCGGGCCGACCGGTTGCCGCTATCTCGGCGACAGGCGGCAGACCGAGTACGTGCAGCAAGGCTGGAACGTCACCGGCGACACCTATATCCAGGACGCCGACGGCTATTTCAGGTATCAGGCGCGCTCTGACGACATGATCATATCTGCTGGCTACAACATTGCGGGGCCGGAGGTGGAGACGGTTCTGTTGACTCATCCGGCCGTCGCGGAATGCGGCGTCGTCGGCCAGCCCGATGCGGAGCGCGGACAGATCGTCAAGGCCTACGTGGTCCTCAAGCAGGGTTTTGCGGCCGACATGGCGCTGACCCGCGCGCTGCAGGAACACGTCAAGTCGAGCGTGGCGCCTTTCAAATATCCGCGCGCGATCGAATACGTGACCAGCCTGCCGCGCACCGAAACCGGCAAGCTGCAACGCTTCGCATTGCGGCGCATCGCGGCGGAATCGGCCGCCAGCAAGCTCGCGTCCTAGATGGAGCATGATACTTTCGCAACTGGCTTCCGTTTCTCCAGATCAGCTTAAAGGAGATTAAATTGTCCGACGGTCCGATCGACGCTTTGCCGCACGCGATGCCAAACGTCGTGCTGCAGCCCGCCGGTTGGCCGCGGCCGAAAGGCTACGCCAACGGCATCAAGGCACGCGGCGACCTCCTCTTCATCGGCGGCATGGTCGGCGCGGATGAGCGCGGCCGCTTTGCACCGGACTTCCTCGGGCAGACGCGCCAGCTCCTTGCCAATATTCTGACGGTACTGGCCGAAGGCGGCGCGTCGGCCCGCCATATCGTGCGCATGACCTGGTATGTCCGCGACATGGACGAATATTTGCAGGCGCGGTCCGCGCTCGGCGAGGTCTATCGTCAGGTGATGGGCGATCACTATCCGGCCATGGCGCTGGTGGCCGTCACCCGCCTTGTCGCGCCCGAAGCACGCCTCGAAATCGAGGCGACTGCGGTGGTGCCGGAGAGCTAGAGCATGATCCGGAAAAAGCCTGCCCCGGACTTGATCCGGGGTGGAAGCCGGTTTTCCGAAAAGATCATGCTCCACCGAGGAACCTAGAGCTGCTAATCGATTCAACCTGAAGCGATTGCGCTCTAGCATCTCGATCGAGCATACCGCTCCTTACCGGCCGGCGGCCGAGGTCACCTTCAAGTTTTACGATCGTCCCGGGCTTCACGGAGCCTGTCATCGGGCCGGCCACTTCGGGCCGGACCCGTTGGTTCAACCCGGGCTACAACAACAAATAAAATCAGGAAGGCAGAACGCCGCCAGGCGCATGTCTTCCGATGGTCCGCACCGCAGACAAGTTTACGCAGTATGCGCAAACCATCTGCTTCGGGCGCGGCTCGCGCTGATCGCAGCGCGCTCGCCTGACGGTGTTCCACCGCGGTACTTGCGGCCGCGAACCAACGCCGCCGCTCAGCTCCAGAACGCGCTTTTTGAGACGCGGGCGTAGCGGCCTTACGCTGCCTTGTTAACTTGCTCGCGGGCATAGCCGGCGGCGGGGGGCGTAGCCGCGCACGATCGCCTTCCGCTGCTCGAACGACAAGACGTCGCCGATGTTGGAAAAACCATCCGGCGCGCGGGCTTCGACCGCATCGATGACGCCTTCCGGCCCCGCCATCACCGAGCGGCCGGCCAGTCTGCCGCGGCGGGCAAAAAATGCAATGATTTGCCTCCGGGATAGTCGTATGGCGGCAGTGTACTGTAGGCCATAGCCAACGACCGCTATTCCGCGCAGAGCTCCGACTGCGGAAACGACCGAGGGGAAATCATCATGAGCCGGACCGCGCATCTGCGCCTGCCGTTCTTCGACGCGAAACATCGCGCTTTCGCCGACGAGATCGACCAATGGGCCGGCGACACTGCTGCCGACATCGGACACGGCGACGACATCGACGCAACCTGCGTGCGCTGGGTGCGGGCGCTGGGCGCCGCCGGCTGGCTGCAGTATTGCGTTCCCGCCGCCTGTGGCGGCGCCCATGACACGCTGCAATCGCGTTATCTGGTGATCGCGCGGGAAACGCTGGCGTGGCACAGCGGGCTTGCCGATTTCGCCTTCGCCATGCAGGGCCTCGGCAGCGGTCCCATTACGCTTGCCGGTTCGGATGAGCTCAAGCAGCGCTATCTGCCGCGCGTGGCCGCCGGCGCCGGGATCGCGGCTTTCGCGCTCAGCGAGGTCGAGGCCGGCTCCGACGTGGCGGCGCTGTCTACATCGGCGCGGCTCGTGGACAGCCATTACGTGCTCGACGGCGAGAAGACCTGGATCTCGAACGGCGGCATCGCCGATTTCTATACCGTGTTCGCCCGCAGCGGCGAAGCGCCGGGCGCGCGCGGCATTTCCGCCTTTGTGGTCGACGCCGACACCCCCGGCTTCGAGATCGCGCAGCGGATCGACGTCACCGCGCCGCATCCGCTGGCGCGCCTGCGCTTTCGCTCCTGCCGCATTCCGGCCTCCAACCTCCTCGGAACGCCGGGTGAAGGCTTCAAGATCGCCATGCGCACGCTCGATATTTTTCGCGCCTCCGTGGCGGCCGCGGCGCTCGGCTTCGCCCGCCGCGCGCTCGACGAGGCACTGGCGCGCGCAAAGACGCGAAAAATGTTTGGGCAGACGCTGGGCGATTTCCAGTTGACCCAGGCCGCGCTCGCCGACATGGCGCTCGAGATCGATGCGGCGGCGCTCCTTACCTATCGGGCCGCCTGGCTGCGCGACGTCGAGGGCGTGGCAACGACCAAGGAAACCGCGATGGCCAAAATGGCGGCGACCGAAGGCGCGCAACGCGTGATCGATCGGGCGGTGCAGATGTTCGGCGGCATCGGCGTGAGCGTCGGCTCGGTGGTCGAGCGGCTCTATCGCGAGATCCGCCCGCTGCGAATCTATGAGGGGGCGACCGAGGTGCAAAAACTCATCATCGGCCGCGAGCTGCTCAAGCCAAGAAACTGACGGGGCCGGTCAAGCGCCGGCAAGCATCTTCGCCAGCATGAAGCCTGAACCGGCGCCGGTGCCGGCGCCGGGCCAGGTCGAGGCGCCGACCATATAGAGGCGTTCGATCGGTGTGCGGTAGCGCGACCAGCCGAAGGCCGGCCGGAAGATGAAGTTCTGATCGAGGTGGTGACTGCCGCCGAGGCTGTCGCCGCCAATGAGATTGGGATTGTCGCGCTCGAGATCGGCGGGGGAGAGCACGGCGCGGGCGAGAATGTTTGCGCGCAAACCGGGCGCGTAGCGCTCGATGATCCCGATCACGCGGTCGGCATAGGCTTCTTTGACGCTGTCCCAGTCGGTGCCGGTAATGCCTCGCGCCGCATCGCCACGAATCCGCGAAGGCAGGACCCGCACCTGGACCCAGAGCACGTGCCGTCCATCCGGCGCGCGGGACAGATCGATCGCGGTCGGCTGGCCGACGACGAGGGCGGGCTCCGCCGGCAGCAAGCCGTCGAGCGCTTCGGTGTAGGTCTTCGCCATGGCGGCGAACGAGGGCGCCAGATGCACATAGGCGAACCGCCGCAGCTCGGCGCCGGCGCTCCAGGCCGGCAGGTCGTTGAGCGCCAGATGGATCATCATGGTGGCCGGGCCGGGCCGAAGCTTGGCAAGACGTTGCGCCGCCGGTGACGAGGCGGGCATGAGATCGCCGAACAGCACGCGCGGATGCAGGTTGGCGATCACCGCCCGCGTCGCCTCGATGCGCTCACCGCCCTGGAGCACGACGCCTTTGGCGCCACCTCCCTCGACGGTGATGCTGCGCACCGGCGCGCCGAGCCGGACGTCGCCGCCTTCGGCGGCGATGGCGCGCACCAGGGCCGTAACGACGGTGTCGGCGCCGCCGCGGCCGAGGGCCATGCCGAAGCATTGGTTGGCCATCGATTCCAGATAGGGAAACAGCGCGCCGCCGGCGCAGTCGGGCGAGAAATCAAGATGCATGCCCCACACCGCCATCATGGCTTTGAGCTTTTCGTTCTCGAAGTTCTCGTCCAGCCACTCGCGTGGCGACGCGACCAGGAGACGCGCCGTGTCGGCGACCCATCCGGTGCCGCGCGCCTGCCAAGCCGCAAAAATCGCGCGCAGCGCCGGCAACGACGGTATCGGCGAGCCAAGCAACGCGAAAATGTGCGGCGCATCGTGCCCGAACGCCGTCACCATGGCGCGCCAGCGCTCGGCGTCGGCCGGGCTCAGCGCGGCGATCCGGCCGGCCGTGGCCTCGATGTTTCGCTCCACCCCGAGCCATCCGCCATCCGGAAACGCCGTCGCGAAGCACTGCTCGGCGCCGACGAAGGCGAGGCCTTGGGCGGTGAGGCGATCCTTGTGGGCGGCAAAGAACGGCGAGCCGGCAAACAGGCTCAAATTCATCGCATAGAGGTCGTGGCGAAAGCCGGGCAGCGTGATTTCGCGGGTCTTGACCGCGCCGCCGGCAACATCCGCGCGCTCGACGACGGCGACCTTCCAGCCCTTGGCGGCAAGATGCAGCGCGGCGGCGAGCCCGTTGATGCCGGCGCCGACCACGATCGCATCGTAAGCCATTCACTCGCCCCGCGTTGCGCAGACCCGGCCAGCCCGCCGCCAAGCCGGTCGCTTGCCAGCGCAGATATTTCATATCTAAAATGTTTAGGCTAGATTTTCGTCTGACCGCCACAACCGGCTTTTTGTGGAAATCCTTTAACAAGCGCGACGGAGAAACCGCATGACCAGCACTCAAGTTCTCAGCGACTTTGCATCGGCGCTCGCGTCCGGCGCCGTCGAGGTGGTAGACCTGACCGCGCCGCTCGGGCCGGAAACGCCCTTGATCAAGCTGCCGCCGGAGATCGGCAAGAATACCCCGCCGGTCGAGATTCACTCGATCTCGAACTACGACAAGGATGGGCCGTTCTGGGCCTGGAATTGGCTGAAGCTCGGCGAACATTCCGGCACGCATTTCGACGCGCCGAACCATTGGATCAGCGGCAGGGACTACAAGGACGGCGGCACCGACACCATCCCGGTGAAGAATTTCGTGGCGCCGGCCTGCGTGATCGACTGCTCGGCGCAGACCGCGAAGAATCCCGACTTCCTGTTGACGGTCGACGGCGTCAAAGCCTGGGAGAAAACGCACGGCGATATCCCGGCCGGCTCGTGGGTTTTGATGCGCACCGACTGGTACAAGCGCAACGCCAGCGAAGCAAAATTCCTCAATGTCGACGACAAGGGGCCGCATTCACCGGGTCCGGCGGCCGAGACCATCCATTATCTGGTCGCGAAGGGGGTCATCGGCTGGGGGTCCGAGACGGTCGGTACCGATGCCGGCTCCGCGGGCGGCATGGACCCGCCGTTCCCGGCGCACACCTTCATGCACAAAGCCAACCGTTACGGCCTCGCCAGCCTCTGCCAGCTCGACAAGCTGCCGCCGAAGGGCGCCATCCTGATCGCGGCGCCACTGAAAATCGTCAAAGGGACCGGCAGCCCGCTGCGGGTGCTGGCGCTCGTTCCGAAGAACTAGCGGGGCACGCCCAAAATGGCGGGCGCCGACTACGTCGTCGTCGGAAGCGGCATCAATGCGCTCGTCGCGGCAGCCTTGCTGGGCCGCAAAGGCTACAAGGTCTTGCTGCTCGAGCGCAACGATCGCATCGGCGGCTGCATTCGCACCGAGGAGATCACCGCGCCGGGCTTTTTGCACGACGTCATGGCGACGACGCTCGTGCTGTTCCTGACGTCGCCCGCCTATGCCGAACTGGGACCCGAGCTGGAAAAGCGCGGCCTTGCCTTTGCCCATACGCCGACGCCGACCGCGGTGTTGTTGCCCGACGGCCGTCATGCTGTTCTCGCCATGGACCGCAAGGCGAACGTCACCAGCTTCGACAAGCTCGCGGCCGGCGACGGCGCACGCTTTGCCGCCGACATCGATCGCGTCGGCGCCGACGCTCCGTTTCTGTTTGCGCTGCTCGGCGGCTCGCTGTGGTCGCGCGCGATGCTCATGATCGTGGCGCGCGAAGCCTGGCGCCGCGGCTTACGCGGACTGGCCAATTTCTTCGGCGAGGCGCTAGGCACCGCGCGCGGCTGGCTCGAAAGCCGCTATCAGTCCGATCTCGTGCGCGCGCTGTTCGCGCCCTGGGTGCTGCACACCGGCCTCGGGCCGGAAAGCGCCTATTCGGGCCAGATGGGCAAGGTCATTGCCTTTGCGCTCGAAGTCGCCGGTGCGCCGATCGTCAAGGGCGGCGCCAAGAACGCGCTGGCGGCGTTCGAGCGCCTGATCCGCGACCAGGGCGGCGACATTCTTCTCGGCGCTGATGTCGAGCGGGTGCTGGTCGACGCAAATGGCGTCGCGTGCGGCGTTCGGCTCGCCGGCGGCAAAGAGATCGAGGCCGCCAGGGGCGTTATCTGTTCGGTGACGCCCAATCAGCTTTACCGGCGGCTCCTCGCCGACGTGGCGCTGCCGGCGGATGTCACCGCGGCCGTCGCGCAGTACCGCTACGGCAAGGGCAATATGCAGATCCACTATGCGCTCAAGGCGCCGCCGCAGTGGAAAGCGCCGGCGCTGGCGACGGTCGCGCTCATTCATCTCACGCCGGGATTGGACGGCGTATCGAAAGCCGCCAACGAAGCGGAGCGCGGCATGCTGCCCGCGGTGCCGACCATCTGCGTCGGCCAGCCGGCGACGCTCGATCCCTCGCGCTGTCCGCCGGGCGCCTCGATCCTGTGGCTGCAATTGCCCGAGGCGCCGCGAACCTTGAAGGGCGATGCGGCCGGCGAAATCGTCACGCCGGCGGACGGGCGCTGGACCGAAGCGATACGGGAAAAATACGCCGACCGGGTCGAGGCGATCCTCGCTTCGCACATCGAAGGTTTCCGCGACAACGTGATGGCGCGAAAGTCCTATTCGCCGGCCGACCTCGAAGCGCTGAACATCAATCTCGTCGGCGGCGATCCTTATGGCGGGTTCTGCGGCATCGACCAATTTTTTCTGTGGCGGCCATTTCACAGTTCGGTCAATCACCGCACGCCGGTCGCGCGGCTCTATCACATCGGCGCCTCGACCCATCCCGGTCCGGGGCTCGGCGGCGGCTCGGGATTTCTGCTGGCGAAGGCGTTGGGTTGAGTGTCGCGGATATCGTCATCCCGCGAAGCCACCGCCTTCCAAAAACTCCCGTTCGGTCGGCGTCGTCTCGCGGCCCAATACGCGGTTGCGATGGGGAAATCGTCCGAATTTCGCGATGATATCGCGGTGCGTCACCGCAAATTCCAGTTGCTCCGGATCGCCGAAGGCCTCGTACAGCTGCAGGCAGCGATCCTGATCAGCCAGTAGCTCGGAATGCATGAAGGGCAGATAAAAAAACGGCCGCATGGGTGGGTCGGCTTCCTGATCGAACCCCCGAGCAAGAGCGCGGTCTGCTACGACGCGCGCCAAGTGGTCGGTTGCGAACGCGCGCGCGCTATTGCGGAACATGTTGCGGGAAAACTGGTCGAGGAGAATCAGAAGGGCGAGGGCTCCTTCCGCGCTTTCTTCGAAAGCTGCGAGCTCACCCCGTGCCGCCGCCTCATGAATCGCAAGAAACCTCGACCTGATGGTCCGGTCGAAATCGTCATCCTTCTCGAACCATTTTCTCGACCCTGCTTCCCGCCAGAAAGAAACAATGTCGGCGATTGCCGCATGAGCCATATGCGCTCCTCATTGCGCGCCGCTGACGCGTCCATCGGCAGCCGAGGGCAAACGACAGGGGCAATCGCTACAGCGTGGCGATGGTCTTGAGCGCGCCGTCGAGCGCGATGCCGTTTTCGTCCATGAGCGCGGCGTCGCGCAGCCGCCGCATCCAGTCGGCGCCATCGGCGCGAGGGGCAAGCAGCGGCACGGCGCCGATCACGCGGTCGAACTTCGAGATGCCGCGCGCGTGCGTATCGGAATAGCCCTTGACCAGGCGGCGTGCGTTGACGATCTCGACGGCGAGATCGTAGTTCTGCGCCACGTGAGCGGCGGCCAGCGACAGCCACTCTTCGAGATGTTTCATTTCCCGCCGGTGGCGCAACGTCGTGCGGCGGATCGGCTTGAGCGCCGCAAGCCCGTAGAGCATCAAAAACCAGCGGATCGTTCCCGAGCGCACGCGCCGACCGTTGCGGAACATCCAGCCGAACAGAGCCGGGTTCGCCTCGAGCAAGCGCCCGAGCGAGGCGGGAAGCGTGCCGGCCACTTCCTCGAGCCGCGGATGCATGTATTCGGTGGTGTAGACGATCTGCCCTTCGCCCACGGCGTTGTCGCGCTGCACGCGGTCGTAACGGCTGGGTCGGGTTTTTAGATCGGCGACGCGGATGACGTCGTCATAGGCCATCGCCACGGCGACATATTTGGCGGCGGCGGCGGTGAGCGCGTAAGCCTTGGCGGCGCCGCCATGCGCGCCGTCAAGCTCGTAGAACCTGGTCAGGCGATCGAGATACTCGTTCGCATAGGCCGGATCCTGGAAATCGGTGAGGTGCTTGACACCCGCGAACACCATGTCGTGCAGCGGCGCCGGAAATTTGCGGATGCGCGCCAAAAGCCGGTCAAGGTCGGCGCGTCCGCCGGAAGCGGGCAGCGGCGTAAAACGCTTGTCCGGCTTTTTCAGCGCCGGGTTCTTGGGAGCTGGCGGCTGCGCGGCCTGCTCATGGGCAGCGCGGAAGGCGTTGACGTTCGTCGCCACGCCGCGGCCGCCGGATTTGATGATGGCTTCGAAGCTTTCGCGCGTAAACGGCAAGGTGCCGGACGCCGCCAATGCTCCAAACAGGCACGCCGAGATGACGCTGTTATTGTTGTTGGCGACCGCCTCCATGTCGAAGGCGATCACGCGCTTTGCCGCGACACCGGCGGCTTCGACCACCGTATTCGGATCGGCGGTGGCATCGCCGGGCTTTTCCTTCTCGGCAACCGCGTACAAGCGATGCGTCGAAGCGATCAAGGTGGTGCGTTCCGGCGTCACGAGGCCGCGCAGAATCGAGCGGCCGGCCTCCATCAGTTCGGCGGCGAGCACGACGTCGACTTCGCCCTGGGCGGGCATCAGCGACAGGATCGGCGCCCGGCCATCCTTGGGCGGCAGCATCTCGACATAATAAAGGGTCGCGCCGGTGCGCTGGGCGACGCCGGGAATCGACGTCGATTGCGCGTGCCAGCCCTGCGACTCGGCAAGCTCCACGATCCAGTCGCACAGCACGCCGCCGCCCTGGCCGCCCATGGCGTGGACGGCGACGCAAATCGGCCGTTCGGTGGTCAATCTCGCCGACGTCCGCGATAGATCGTTCATGACGCCGCGTCCCGCGTCATTCCGCGAAGGCGATCCGGCGGGTCTCGCGGCGGCGTTGCAGGAAGCCGATCACCGCGCGGCGCAGCCCGGAGACGAAGCGGTCGAACCAGGTCGGGTTGTGGATAATGTCGGCGCGGTAGAACGACGGGCAGAGCACGGCGGCCTCCGACACCTCGCCGCAATTGCCGCAACCGACGCAATTCTGGTCGATCGCCGCCACCGGGTCATCCTTGAGCGGATCGTCGGTATGTTTCACCGACAGCGACGGACAGCCGGACAACCGGATGCAGGCGTGGTCGCCGGTGCAAACGTCTTCGTCGACGCCGAAGCGTTCGCGCACCATGCGCTCGCCGTCGCGCACCGATTTCTGGAACAGCGGCTTCACCCGGCGCTGCTTGTTGAGCATGCATTCGGATGAGGCGACGATCACTTTCGGACCCTCCTCTTTGCTAGTCAGCGCCTCGCGCAAGATGTCGCGCATGCGCGGCACGTCGTAGGTGCGGTCGATGTGGCGCACCCATTTGACGCCGACGCCCTTCACCGCATCGACGATGCTGTTGTTGGTGGAGCGCGCCGGGTTGATCGCGCGCGACGACATGATGTCCTGGCCGCCGGTCGCCGCGGAATAGAAATTGTCGACCACCATGATGACGCCGTCCTGTTTGTTATAGACGGCGTTGCCGACGCTCGAGGAAAGGCCGTTATGCCAAAAGCCGCCGTCGCCCATGATCGAGATCGGTCGCTTGTCGGCTTTGACGTTGAAAGCGGAGGACGATGCGGGCCCTAATCCGTAGCCCATGGTGGTGGCGCCGACATTGAACGGCGGCAGGCAGGCGAACAGATGACAGCCGATGTCGCCGGCAACGTTATGCTCGCCGAGTTCGGCTTGGACGAGCTTCAGCGCCGCAAAAATCGGCCGCTCCGGGCAGCCGATGCAAAAACTCGGCGGCCGCGGCGGCACCGCTTTCGCAAGCGCCTTGACCTTCGGATCGCCGAGCACCGCCGAAGCGTCCGGGTGCGGCGGCGCGTTGCCGAGCAACTGGTTGGCATGCAGCTCGAGAAAAGCTTTGATGCCCTTGGTGACGACCGCAGGCGTATATTCGCCCGCCATCGGCAGCACGTCCTTGCCGCTGATCTTGGTTTGCATATCGCGCCGGCGCAGAATGGTGTTCAGCGCCTGCTCGATGAATTCCGGCTGGCCTTCCTCGACCATGAGGATCGCCTTCTTGTTGACCGCGAAGGCGGCCACCTCGTCGTCGATCAGCGGATAGGTGACGTTGAGCACGTAGATCGGCACCGCGGTCTCGCCGTAGACGTCGGCCAGACCAAGCTGCTGCAGCGAGCGCATCACCGAATTGTAGAAGCCGCCCTGCACGACGATGCCGACATCGGCGGTTTCGGGTCCGAAGAATTCGTTGAGCTTGCGCTCCTTGATGAACTTGACGGCGGCCGGCCAGCGCTGCTCGATCTTTTCCCGCTCATGGAGATAGGAGGCAGGCGGCAGCACCACGCGTTCAGTGTCGCGCCGCGGGTTCTCCAGCGCCTCGCGCAACGAGAAGGCCGGCGGCTTGTTGTCCTTGGCGACGAAGCGGCCGTGGACGTGGCAGGCGCGGATGCGGACTTCCAGCATCACCGGCGTGTGCGAGACTTCGGAAAGTGCGAAGCCGTCTTCTACGGCCTTGACGATCGAAGGCAGGTTCGGGCGCGGATCGAGCAGCCAGACCTGCGATTTCATCGCGTAGGGATGCGACCGCTCCTGCATGATCGAGGAGCCTTCGCCGTAATCCTCGCCGATGATGATCAGCGCCCCGCCGGTGACGCCACTAGAGGCGAGATTGGCGATCGCATCGGAGGCGACATTGATGCCGACCGGGGATTTGAAGGTGACCGCGCCGCGGATCGGATAATTGACCGAGGCCGCGAGCATCGCTGCGGCCGCTGCCTCCGATGCCGAGTTCTCGAAATGGACGCCGAGCTCGTCGAGCACGTCCTTGGCGTCGTTGAGCACGTCCATCAGATGGGAAATCGGCGCACCCTGGTAACCGCCGACATACGCTACGCCGGATTGCAGCAGCGCCTTGGTGATGGCGAGAATTCCCTCGCCGCGGAACTCCTCGCCGTCGCCCAGTTTGAGATCTTGCACTTCGCGTGCAAACGATCGTTCCGCCATGAAAGCCTCCGAGCCGACATTATCGATCAAGCGAGGCCGGCCGATCTAACATTTATGAAACCTTCCCATTCGTCTTGCAACGGCCTGGCGGCTCATGCAACAGGGACTCGCTGTCGCGCCGGGCCGCCGATTGCCGCGGTTGCGCCCGCTCGGCATTGTCCACGCGGTTGCTGCCTAAAATTGCGGAAAAAAGCCCAAAGCCTCAGCTTGTCCGGGTGTTGCTTTAGGCTTAAAGTATCGGCTTGGCGGTGCCGATCCGCAACGCACCTTGGCGTGAAGTCGAGCGAACGGGCGGCCGCCTGCGGTGGTCAAAAACGGGGGAGTGTCCAACATGTTCAACGTTACGCGTCGTCAGGCCTTCGCGGCGAGCGGCGGCCTCCTTGCAACGTTGCTGGCGCCTCGACGCTATGCCGGCGCCGCCGCCGGCAACACGCTCAATATCGCCTATAACGTCAACCTGCCGTCCTTCGACCCCGACGTCGGGCCCTCCTCGGTGAACCCGACGATTCAGGCGATCTATCGCTCGGTGTTCGATCAATACATCGGCCAGAAGCCCAATCTCGCATTTGAGCCCGGTCTGCTGACCGGCTGGGGCTGGAACGACGATAAGACCAAGGTTTGGATGGATGTACGGCCGAATGTCGTCTGGCACGACGGTACGCCGTTCACGCCCGAGGACGTGGTGTGGTCGATCCGGCGCGAAGGTGACCCGAAAGGCGGCAATCCAGTGGCGTTCATCTGGGCCGGCATCGACAACTTCAAGATCGACGGCCATCGCATCACCGCCGACGTGAAACAATACGACCCGGTCCTCTTCAAGTGGATGGCGTTCCTCACCGGCTACGTGCTGCCCAAGGCCTATTACGAAAAGGTCGGCCCCCAAGGCTTCGAGAAAAAGCCGATCGGCACCGGCCCCTACATGGTCGACGCCTATGAGGGCAACGCCTACCTGCGGCTCAAGGCCAACCCGAAATACTGGGGCGGCAAGCCCGCGTTCGAAACCGTTGTGTTCAAGTTTGTGCCGGATGCGACCAGCCGCGTTGCCGAAATCGAAAGCGGCTCCTCGGACGTCACCCTCGAAGTACCGTACGAGGAATATGATCGGCTCAGGAGCAAGGCTGGGCTTAGAGGTGTGTGTACGCCCATTTCGGACATCGGCCAGATCTTCATCACCAATGGCGGGGTGATGGACGACAAGAACGTTCGCCTCGCCATGTGTCACGCCGTCGACAAGCAAACCATCATCAAGCGGCTCTTGCGCGGCTATGGCGTGGCCATCGATACGCTCGAAGCGCCGGAATACGCCGCCTACGATCCGTCGATCAAGGTGCCTTACGATCCGGCGCTGGCGACAAAGCTGCTCGCCGCCAGCGGCTATTCGAAGGAAAAGCCGGTCAAGTTCACCATCCAGACGACGCGCGGCTTCAAGCCGAAGGATTATGAAATGATCCAGGCGGTCGTCGGCATGTGGCGCAATGTCGGCATCGACGCCAATATCGAAATCTACGAAATCGCCAAGCATTTCGAACTGCGCATGTCGCACAAGCTCGCGCCGGCGGCGTTCTACAATTGGGGCAACGCGATCGGCGATCCGACCACCTCCACCGGGTTCGCGATGTGGAGCAAATCGCCGCACTCGGCCTGGCACTCGGACGATCTCGACGCCAAGATCGGCCCGCTGTGGGGCGAGAAGGACGAGAAGAAACGTATCCAGGGCTGGAAGGACGTGGATCGCTACATCGCCGAGCAGGGCTATATCCTGCCGCTGCTGCAATACGCCCAGCCGATCCTCTACAAGTCCGACCTCAAGGTCACCCCGAACGTTTCGGGAGCCTTGCAACCGGCGACGCTGATCGCGAAGGCCTAATACCTCGTCGATGCGGTCCGCCGCCGCGCCGGGCGCGCGGCGGCAATTGACGAGGTCAGTTTCATGGACCGTTCATGTTGATTGCCATCGTCGTCAATCGCGTGGCCATGGCGCTCATCACGCTCGCTGGCGTGGCGGTCGTGGTGTTCGTGCTGCTGCGCGTGGTGCCGGGCGATCCCGTCGCCATGATGATCTCGCCGGGCGCCGGCCCCGCCGACATCGCCGCGCTCAAGGCGCATTACGGCCTCGATGCGCCGCTGCTTGCCCAGTTCTGGATCTGGATCAGGGGGGTAGTCACCGGAGACTTCGGCACCTCGATCACCTTGCACCTCTACGTGACCGAGGTGCTCGCCTCGCGGCTGCCGGCGACGCTTGAGCTCGCCGTACTCGCGCTCCTGGTCGCGGTCGCCTTGGGCGGCGGCATCGCGGTCGCCGGCACGCTAATGCGGCGCACCGCCGGCGAGGCCGCGATCGACGGATTGAACAGCATCATGTTGGCCGTGCCGGACTTCATCTGGGCGCTGGCCTTGGTTCTCATCTTTGCCGTTGCGCTTCCCGTGTTGCCGCTTACCGGCCGCATCGATCCGGATTTGGCGCAAGGCTTTGTCACCAGATTTTATCTGGCCGAAAGCTTCGTCACCGGCCGCTTCGCCGTGGCCGGCAACATCCTCAGCCATATGGCGATGCCGACATTGGCGCTGGCCTTGCCGCTGGCCGCCGTGATCGTGCGGCTGCTCAAGCAGTCGCTCAAGGAGGCCATGGTGCAGGATTATGTGCTGTTGGCGCGCATCAAGGGCTTCCGGGAGCTGCGCTTGGTGTTGCAGGAAGCGTTGCGCAACGCCGTCGGTCCGACCATCGCGCTCACCGGCGTCCAGTTCACCTTCCTGGTCGGCGGCACCGTGATCGTCGAGCGCATCTTCGCCTATCCCGGCATCGGCAACCTGGCGATCGACGCCGTCATCAATCGCGATTTCCCGCTGATCCAGGGTTTGGTACTGTTGTTCGGATTGATCTTCATTCTCATCAACATTGCGGTCGATCTCACGGTTGCGACTCTCAATCCGAGACTACGGCATGGCTGAGCCGGAACCGGCGCGAAGTGGAACACTGGTCATCAACATCGACGATGGATAGCGGACCGCAACCGCCCACGGTTGCGGCCCGGCTCATGCGCGATCCCAAAGTCGTTTGCGCCGGCGGTTTCATTCTGCTGTTGATCGTTGTCGCCATCGGCGCGCCGTGGGTCGCACCAAAGGATCCGCTGGCGCAGAATCTGTTGCTGGCGACGACACCGCCCGCCGGCTTTCCTGATGCCGAGCCCGGTTTCCTGTTCGGCACCGACGGGCTCGGCCGTGACGTGCTCTCGCGGGTGATCTACGGCGCCCGGGTTTCGCTGACTGTGGCATTCGTCGCGGCCGGGCTCGCGTGTCTGATCGGATCGCTGCTCGGCCTGTTGGCCGGCTTTCTCGGCGAGCTGGTTGACGCGCTGATTTCGCGGCTGGTCGATGTGTGGATG
Organism: Xanthobacteraceae bacterium; assembly: GCA_049284935.1. Classification (GTDB taxonomy): domain Bacteria; phylum Pseudomonadota; class Alphaproteobacteria; order Rhizobiales; family Xanthobacteraceae; genus BOG-931. The sequence continues at coordinate 52,964 of JBAPYW010000030.1, read as the reverse complement.
GCATTTCCGCCGGTGCTGCTGTCGATCCTGTTGATCGCCGTAATCGGCACAGGGCTGCATTCGGTGATCGCCGCCATCGTTGTCATCGACTGGACGCGCTTTTGCCGCGTGGTCCGCGCCGAGACCAAAAGTCAGGCGCAGATGGACTATGTGGTCGCCGCCCGCACCATCGGCTTCTCGCGCCCGGCCATCTTGTTCCGCGAAATTCTGCCGAATGTCGTTCCGGTGCTTATCGCCTTGCTGACCCTGGAAATGGGCATCGCCGTCGTGGTCGAAGCGATCCTGTCGTTTGTCGGGCTGTCGGTATCTTCGGATACTCCGACCTGGGGCGGCATGATCGCCGAGGGCCGCCAGATCGTGCATGAGGCGTGGTGGGTGCTGGCGGCGCCGCTGGCGGCGTTGTTTGCCACGGTGGTCGCCTTCAACCAGCTCGGCGACGGCTTGGCCCGCAGCCTCGATCCGGTGCTGCGCCGATGACCACGCCCCGGCTTGCGATCGAAGCGCTCAGCGCGATTTCGTTGCGCGACGGGAACCGGCCGATTCTGCGCCGCGTGTCGCTCGCCGTCGCCACCGGTGAAGTGCACGGGCTGGTCGGCGAGAGCGGGGCGGGCAAGTCGACCATCGCCAAGGCAATCCTGGGAATTATCCCCTCGCAAGTGAAGGTGACGGACGGACGCATCGGGTTTGAGGGCCGCGACCTTCTCTCGCTGTCGCCGAAGGACCTGCGCGCGGTGCTCGGCCGCGACATCGCGCTCGTGCCCCAGGACCCCTCGACGGCGCTCAATCCGTCGCGACGGATCGACGCGCAAATGACCGACGGGCTGCGGCTCAAGCGCGGCCTGTCGGCGAAACACGCCCGGCTGCGCGCGCACGCCTTGCTCGAAGAGGTGCAGATTCGCGATCCGAAGCGGGTGCTCGACAGCTATCCGCATCAGCTTTCCGGCGGCATGCGTCAACGCGTGCTGATCGCTGCGGCGTTCGCACTCGAACCCAAGCTTGTCATCGCCGACGAGCCGACCACCGCGCTCGACGTCACCGTGCAAAAACAAATTCTGCGGCTGATCCGTTCGCTGCAGGAGCGTCACGGCACCAGCGTGCTGTTTGTGTCCCACGATCTCGGCGTGGTGGCGAAAATTTGCGACCGGCTGACCGTGTTGTATATGGGCAAGGTGATGGAGCAGGGCAGCACGGCGGACGTACTCGCAGCCCCGCGCCACCCCTATACCAAGGCGCTGCTCGCGGCCAATCCGCGCTACGATCAGCCGGATACCGGGCTGGAGCCGACGCCGCCCGAGGTCATTGCGGCGTTGCGCGCCGAGATCGCCGCCTTCGACGCCGGCGTTGCGGGGTCGCGCTGATGGCGGACGATCTTCTCCTCGCCCGCGGGCTGGTCGTGGCTTACGGACGGCCTGGCAGTTTGTTCACGCGCCGCGGCGATTTACCGGTTGTCTTGCATGGCGTCGATATTCGCGTCGGCAAAGGCGAGACGGTCGGCATTGTCGGCGAATCCGGCTCCGGCAAGACCACGCTCGGACGCGCGCTGCTCGGTCTGATCCAACCGGCGGCTGGCTCCGTGGTATTCGATGGCAGCGATATCACCGCGCTCGACGAACGCGCCAGGCGGCCGCTGCGCCGGCGCATTCAGATGATCTTTCAGGATCCGATGTCCTCGCTCAATCCGCGGCACACGATCGGGCGCATCCTGATCGAGCCGATCCTGCTGCACGGCTTGGCCAAGAGCCACGCCGCGGCGTTGGCGCTGGTGCACGGCATTCTCGATCGCGTCGGATTGTCGCGGCGCACGGTCGACTTTTATTCGTACGAATTGTCCGGCGGACAGCGGCAACGGGTCGGCATCGCGCGCGCGGTCGTGCTGCGGCCCGATTTCGTGCTCGCCGACGAGATCGTGTCGGGGCTCGACGTTTCCACGCAGGCGCAGGTGCTGCGCCTGCTCAAGGAGCTGACCGGCGAAATGCATCTGGCGCTCGCCTTCATCAGTCACGATCTTTCGGTCGTGCGCTCGATCTGCCAGCGGGTCGTGGTCATGCGCGAGGGCCGGGTGGTCGAGGAGGGGCCGTGTGAACGCATCTTCGCCGCGCCGGCTGCCGCCTACACGCGCATGTTGATCGACGCCATCCCGCTGCCGACGACCGACCCAGGCTGGCTCAGCCGCGGCGCGTCGGTGGAGGTTGCTGCGAACGCCTGAAGGTGAGCCGTCAGCTCTTTCCTGATTGCCCGCGAACGAAGTTGATGATCCCGGAGAAGTCCGACGTTCCCTGGTCTTGCTGCGCGAAAAGATCGTAGATCTCGGCGGCGTGCGTTCCGAGTGCCGTTTTCGCCTTCACCGACTGCGCGGCCGCGCGGGCCAATTTGAGATCCTTCAACATCAAGGCGGCGGCAAATCCCGGTTTGTAGCCGTTGTTGGCCGGACTCGCCGGCACCGGCCCCGGCACCGGACAATAGCTGGTCAGCGACCAGCACTGACCTGAGGACGCCGAGGCGACGTCGAACAAAGCCTGATGCGAGAGGCCGAGTTTTTCGCCCAGCACGAAAGCTTCGCTCACCCCGATCATCGAGATGCCGAGGATCATGTTGTTGCAAATCTTGGCGACCTGACCGTTGCCCGCCTCGCCGCAATGGACGATGCGCTTGCCCATGCGCTCGAGCACCGGCTTGCCGCGCGCGAAAGCTTCCGCCGCGCCGCCGACCATGAAGGTGAGCGTTGCCGCCTTGGCGCCGCCGACACCGCCGGAGACCGGGGCGTCGAGCGAAGCGATGCCGTGCTCGGCCGCCAGCGCGTGCGCCGCCCGCGCGCTGGCGACATCGATCGTCGAGCAATCGATGAACAGCGCGCCTTTCTTCGCCGCTGGCAGCACATCTCGCCAGACCGAGACGACGTGCTCGCCGGCCGGCAGCATGGTTACCACCACGTCTGCAAGCGCCGCGGACTGCTTGGCGTCGGCGACGATTTGCACGCCGGCTTGAACCGATGCCTGGCGCGCCGCCGCGACCATATCAAAGCCCAAGACCCGCTCGCCGGACTTGACGAGATTGGCGGCCATGGGCGCGCCCATGTTTCCGAGACCGATGAATCCGATGGTCGGCATGGCGGTAACCCTCTCTCAATTGTCGAAGGTCAGTTCCAACTTGCCGACCGGCCGGAAGTGCCGGTCGACAATCTCTTTCGTCACGTCTTCGAGCCGGTCCGGTCGCCAGGCGGGATTGCGGTCCTTGTCGACGATCGTGGCGCGGATGCCTTCGATGAAGTCGTGTCCGGCGATGCAGGCGAGCGCGATGCGGTAATCCTGCTGGAAGCTTTGCTCAACTCTGCTGAATGATACAGCCGAACGAATGTTTCGCAATGTGACTTTGAGCGAGGTCGGGGACTTTGTCAGGATATTCGCGAGCGCGGCATCGCCGCCGTCGGTGCGCAACCGCTCGACGATGCCTTCGACATCGTTTGCGGCGTAGCAGCGATCGATCCATGGCCGCGCGGCGGGCAACCGGCCGGGTGCGGGCGGGGTCGCAATTTCGCCGAGGCGGGCCCGCACATCATCGGCCGTGCGGCACTCGGCGAGTGCGGCCGGCAGTTCGCCAAGCCGGGCGGCGGCGATATGCACATCGGCAAACCCGCAATCGATGGCGTCGGCCGCGTTCATGCGGTCGCCGGTCAGCGCCAGATGCGTGCCGGTATATCCGGGCGATCGCGCCAGCAAGAACGCGGCGCCGACATCGGGGAAAAATCCGATCCCGACCTCCGGCATCGCCACGGCCGAACGTTCGGTCACGATGCGATGTGCTGCGTGTGCCGAGAGCCCGACGCCGCCGCCCATCACCACGCCATCCATCACGACGATGGCCGGCTTCGGATAGCGCGCAATCAACACGTCCAGATGATATTCGGTCGACCAGAATTGGGCGGGAAGGGAGTCGCCGGACTTGGCCGCATCATAGAGCGCACGGATGTCGCCGCCCGCACACAGGCCGCGCTCGCCGGCGCCGTCGATCAAGACCGCGCCGACGCTTGGGTCCGTCGCCCAGGAGCGCAGCAACGCGGTTATCGCCACGGCCATGTCCAGCGTCAGCGCATTCAGCGCCTTCGGTCGATTGAGCGTGATCCGACGCAGCGCCCGCTCCTGCCGGACGATCAGTTCGCCGTCCTGAAGCACTGCTCCGCTCATCGTCCGACGAGGCTTCTTGCCACGATCAGCCGCATGATCTCGTTGGTTCCTTCGAGGATCTGATGCACGCGCAAATCACGCACGATCTTTTCGATGCCGAATTCCGACAGGTAGCCGTAGCCGCCGTGCAGCTGCAGCGCCTGATTGGCAACCTCGAAGCAAGTATCGGTGACAAAGCGTTTGGCCATGGCGCAGAGCTGCGTCGCATCCGCATCCTTGCGATCGAGCGCCGCGGCCGCCCGCCACAACAGCGTGCGCGACGCCTCCAGCCCGGTCGCCATATCGGCAAGGCGGAATTGCAGGGCCTGGAACTCTTCCAGGCGTTTGCCAAACGCGCGGCGCTCTTTCATGTAGGCCAGCGCCTTTTCTAGGGCGACCTGGGCGCCGCCGAGCGAGCAGGCCGCAATGTTGAGCCGGCCGCCGTCAAGGCCGGCCATGGCGATCTTAAAACCGATTCCTTCCTCGCCCAGCCGGTTGCCGGCCGGTACGCGCGCGTCCTGGAAGATGACGGCGCGCGTCGGCTGCGCGTTCCAGCCCATCTTGCGCTCGTTGACGCCGAGCGAAATGCCGGCGCTGTCGCCGGGCACCACAAAAGTCGAGATTCCGGACGGGCCGGCACCGCCGGTTCGCGCCATCACCACATAGAGGTCGCCGGCGCCCGCTCCGGAGATGAACTGTTTTTGGCCGTTGAGCACGTAGGTGTCGCGGTCGCGCACGGCGCGCGTCGTCAGCGCCGCCGCGTCCGAACCCGCACCCGGCTCGGTCAGGCAATAGCTCGCCAGAAGCTCCATCGTGCACAGCTTCGGCAGCCATGTCTTGCGCTGCTCATCGGAACCATAGGCATCGATCATCCAAGCGGCCATGTTGTGGATCGACATATAGGCCGCCACCGTCGGACAGCCGGTGGCCAGCGCCTCGAAAATCAAGGCCGCGTCGAGCCGGGACAGGGCCGAGCCCCCGACATCCGCGGAAATATAGATACCGCCCATGCCGAGCGCGGCCGCCTGGCGCATTTCAGCGACGGGGAAGTGCTTGGCCTCGTCCCAGGCGAGCGCCTGCGGGGCGAAGACTTCCGCGGCAAAAGCGCGGGCCATGTCGCGGACGGCGATCTGGTCTTCAGCGAGAGAAAATTGCGGCGAACGGGCTGAGGGTGAATCGAGCATAAAGGCGTTACCAGCCTGGCGGCCAGTTGGGTCGGAGGCTTCGGCACCCCCGGGGGTGATTTCGCGTCAAAATGCCTAGGCTTAGGTGTGAAATAGCATTGTTGTTTTCCTCCAGCAATGCGAGAATTTAGGTGCATATTAGGCTAAGTAACCAACGCCGGCGACCATGGATTGGGAGATCTGCGGTTTCCGCGTAGAACGGTGTACTGACGGCGCCCTTGAATCGCTCAAGCGGTGCGGACCGCCGTTACGAGCGTTGCGCTTCTCATCGAAGCGCGAAACCAATAGGGGCGGAGGAACGCCGTGCAATCGGTCGATCCCGGCTTAGACACGCTGCCCAAGCTTTTGATCCACAACGCCGCCGCAATCGGCGGCCGACCCGCCATGCGCCACAAGGATCTCGGTATCTGGCAGGCGTGGACATGGGCGCAGATGCTCGAGGAGGTTCGCGCCTTCTCGATCGGGCTCGCCGAGCGCGGCCTCAAGCGCGGCGATAAGTTCACCATCATCGGCAGCAACCGCCCGCGGCTCTATTGGGCGATGTGCGCGGGCCAGGCTCTCGGGGCCGTGCCGGTGCCGGTTTATGCCGATGCCGTGGCCGACGAGATGGCCTTCGTCTTGGCGCATGCCGAGGTGATGCTGGCTGTCGTCCAGGACCAGGAGCAGGTCGACAAGATCATCGCGGTGTCGGATCGGCTGCCGCATCTCGGCCAAGTCATTTATGACGAGCCGCGCGGATTGAAGGATTACGACCACAGCCGCTTGATCGCTTTCGAGGACGTGCAAGAACTCGGCCGCAAAAAGCTTGCGAGCGATCCCGAATGTCTGCGGCTTTGGCAAGCCGGCGTCGCGGCGGGCAAAGGCAGCGATCTCAGCGTCATCCTCTACACCTCGGGGACGACGGGCCGCGCCAAAGGCGTGATGCTGACCTACGAGAATACGATCGTCTCCGCGCGCAATGCCAATGCCTTCGATCATCTCGATCAGAACGAGGAGGTGATTGCCTATCTGCCGCTGGCGTGGGTCGGCGATTACATTTTTTCTTATGTCCAGTCCTATGTGGCGGGCTACTGCGTCAATTGTCCGGAGGCGCCCGATACGGTGGTCCAGGATCGGCGCGAGATCGGCACGACTTACGCGTTTGCGCCGCCCCGGGTCTACGAGAACATCCTGACGCTGACCACGGTGCGGATGGCCGATGCCGGCGCGCTCAAGCGCAAGGTGTTCGATTTCTTCATCGCGGTGGCGGGGCGCTGGGGGCAGAAGATTCTTGACGGCGAGAAGGTGCCGCTGCGCGCGCGCTTGCTCTATGGCATCGGAAACCTGCTGGTGTACGGCCCGCTGATGAACCAGTTCGGGCTGTCGCGAGTCCGTGTGGCCTATACTGCCGGCGAGGCGATCGGCCCCGAAATCTTTCGCTTCTGGCGCGGCATCGGCCTCAATTTGAAACAGCTCTACGGCCAGACCGAGGCTTCGGTCTACGTCACCGCGCAGCCGGACGGCGAGATTTACTCCGACACGGTGGGCAAGGCCTCACCCGATGTCGAGGTCAAGATCTCCGACAGCGGTGAAGTCCTCTACCGTTCGCCCGGCGTGTTCGCCGGTTATTACAAAGATCCCGGCAAGACCGCCGAGGTGCTCACGCCCGACGGCTGGGTACACACCGGTGATGCCGGTTTCTTCGACCCGAAGAGCGGCCAATTGAAGATCGTCGACCGCGCCAAAGACGTCGGGCGGCTGAGCGACGGCACGGTGTTCGCGCCCAAATACATCGAGAACAAGCTCAAGTTCTATCCCAACATCCGCGAGGCCGTCGCGGTCGGCGCCAGCCGCGATTTCGTCTGCGCCATGATCAATATCGATCTGACTTCGGTCGGCAGCTGGGCCGAGCGGAACAACGTTGTCTACGGCTCATATCAGGAGCTCGCCGCCAATCCGCAGGTCTACGACATGATCGCGCGGCATATCGATGAAGTGAACCGGTCGCTTGCGGAAGAAGAAGTGATGGCCGGCGCGCAAATCCGGCGCTTCCTCATCCTGCACAAGGAACTCGATCCGGACGATGGCGAACTCACGCGCACGCAGAAGCTTCGCCGCGGCCATATCATCGACCGCTACGGGCCGCTGGTCGAGGCGTTCTACAACGGCGCAGCGACTGCGGAAATCTCGACCGAAGTCACCTTCGAGGACGGGCATAAAGGCGTGATCGCGGCGCGCTTGGCGATCCGCGACATGCAAGCTTATCCGGCGCGCGCCGCGAAGTTGGAGCGCGCGGCATGAGGGCGCCGTCCTCGCGCGAGGCGGCGTTCGGCGACGTTCTGCTCGCAGTGGAGGACGTTTCGCTGGCATTCGGCGGGGTTCGCGCATTGACCGGCGTCTCGTTCGATATCCGCAAGGGGGAGATCCGCGCCATCATCGGGCCCAACGGCGCCGGCAAGACCTCGATGCTCAACGTCGTCAACGGTTTCTACCAACCGCAATCCGGCCGTATCACCTTCAAGGGCAAGGAGCGCACTTCGATGCGGCCTTATGCCGCTGCTGAAGGCGGCATCGCGCGCACCTTCCAAAATCTGGCGCTGTTCAGGGGCATGACCACCCTCGACAACATCCTCGCCGGCCGCGCGCTCAAGATGCGGCGCGGCTTCTTCTGGCAGCTCATCCGCTACGGCCCCGCGCTTCGCGAAGAAGTCGAGCATCGGCGGCGGGTCGAGGAAATCATCGACTTTCTCGAGATCGCGGCCATCCGCAAAGTCCCGGTCGGACGTCTGCCCTACGGCCTGCAAAAGCGGGTGGAGCTCGGTCGTGCGCTGGCCATGGAGCCCGACCTGCTGCTGCTCGACGAACCGATGGCCGGCATGAACCTCGAAGAGAAGGAGGACATGTCGCGATTCATTCTCGACGTGAACCAGCAATACGGTACGACAATCGCGCTGATCGAGCACGACATGGGCGTGGTCATGGACCTATCCGACCGGGTCGTCGTGCTCGATTACGGCCGCAAGATCGCCGACGCCGCGCCCGACGACGTGAAGAGCGACAAGAACGTCATCCGCGCCTATCTGGGCGAGCCGCATGGGGTCAGCGTATGACGGTGAATCCGCTCCCGGGCGCGCCTCGTCGCTGCGTCATCGTGCCTGCTCAGGCGATCGGGTAGGTCGCACATGGATATCCTCCACAAGGTCTTCATCGATCCGTTTGTGCAGATGGGCATGGCGCCGGATCTTCTGGTGCAGACACTATGGGACGGCCTGGTCGGCGGCGTGCTCTATGCCCTGATCGCGCTCGGCTTCGTCCTGATCTTCAAGGCGTCGGGCGTATTCAATTTCGCGCAGGGAATCATGGTGGTGTTCGCGGCGCTGACGCTGGTCGGCCTGCACGAGCAAGGCGTGCCGGCCTTTGTTGCGCTCGGCCTCACCGTCGTGGTCATGTTCATGCTGGCGTTCGGGGTCGAACGGCTGGTACTGCGGCCGCTGGTCAACCAGTCGGACATCATTCTGTTCATGGCGACGTTCGGCATCACCTATTTCCTGATCGGCTTCGGCCAGCTGGTGTTCGGCGGCAATCCCAAGGTGATGATCGCGCAGCAGCTCTATCTGCCGAGCGGCGCCATCGAATTCAAAGGGCTCGGCGGCTTCGTGTCGCTGCAGAAGATCGATATCGCGGCGGTGATCATCGCCTCGGTGATGGTGGCGGTGCTGGCGGTGTTCTTTCAACGCACCCGTATCGGGCGGGCGCTGCGCGCGGTCGCCGACAGTCACCAGGCGGCGTTGTCGGTCGGCATCTCGCTGGAGCAGATTTGGGTCATCGTGTGGTTTGCCGCCGGGATCGTGGCGCTGGCCACCGGCATCATGTGGGGGGCCCGCTCGGAGGTTTCATTTTCGCTGCAGATCATCGCGCTCAAGGCGCTGCCGGTGCTGATCCTCGGCGGGCTCACTTCGATCCCGGGCGCCATCGTCGGCGGCCTGATCATCGGAATCGGCGAGAAACTCGCCGAATTCTATTGGGGGCCGCTGCTCGGCGGCGGCATCGAGAGCTGGTTCGCCTATGTGATCGCGCTGGGATTTTTGGTGTTCCGGCCGCAGGGCCTGTTTGGCGAAAGGCTCATCGAGCGGATTTGACGATGCTGTATCGCGAGGCCGGCCAGTACAAGACCAACTACGCCGCCGACATGGCGGTGTTCCCGATCCTGCAGGACCGGATCGGGATGCTGGTCATTTTGCTGGTCGCCTTCGTGGTCTTTCCGCTTGCCGGCAGTGACTTCACCCTCAACGCGGTGCTGATCCCGTTTCTCATCTTCTCGCTCGCCGCCATCGGGCTCAACCTGCTTACCGGCTATACCGGGTTGCTTTCGCTCGGCACCGGCGGGTTCATGGGGGTCGGTGCCTATGCCTGCCTGAAGCTCACGACGTTCTTCCCTAACGTCGATATCATCATCTGGATCATCGCGTCGGGTTTCTTCTCCGCCGCCGTCGGTGTGCTGTTTGGACTGCCGTCGCTGCGCATCAAAGGTTTTTATCTCGCGGTGGCGACGCTGGCCGCGCAATTCTTCCTGGAATGGTGCTTCATCCGCATTCCCTGGCTCTACAACAACAGCGTCTCGGGAGCGATCGAAGTTCCGTTGCGGACCTTCATGGGCATTCCAATCACCGGCCCGACCGCAACCTCTGTAACGCGCTATCTGGTCGTCCTGAGCATCGTTGTCGCGATGACTTGGGTGGCTTCGAACCTGGTCCACGGCCGCATCGGCCGGATGTGGATGTCGGTGCGCGACATGGACCTCGCCGCCGAGCTGATAGGCATCAAGCTGTTGCGCGCCAAGCTGCTCGCCTTTGCGGTGTCCTCGTTCTATTGCGGGGTGGCCGGGGCGATGATGGTGTTCCTGTGGTACGGCGGCGCCGAAGCGGACGTGTTTGCCATCGACCAGAGCTTTCTCGTGCTGTTCATGGTGATTATCGGCGGGCTGGGAACTCTGATCGGCTCGTTTTTCGGCGCGGCTTTAATCTACATTTTGCCGATCGCGCTGCGGGCGATCCCCGCGGCCTTCGGCTTGCCGATCCGCCCGGCCGCCGCCGAGCAGCTGACCTTCGTGATCGTCGGGGCATTGATCATCGTGTTTCTGGTGATGGAGCCGAACGGGCTGGCGCGGCTCTGGCAGATCGGAAAACAGAAGTTGAGGGTGTGGCCCTTTCCTTACTGATGGTGCACACTACACCCCAATTCCCGCGCTCCGGCGGACTGGCCGGCCGGGAGACCCTCTTTCCCGCGGACGGGGATCGAGGGCCGCACGGACCCGCCGGTTAAACCGGCGCCAACAAGGGAGAAACGGCCATGCGTCTGAAGCATCTTGCTCTCGGCCTGGCGGTAGTGACCGCGGTTCCAGCCGCGGTCGCGACGGCGCAGGCAGAGGACGGACTTTACGTTCCGTTCTTCACTTATCGAACCGGCCCCTTCGCCGGGTCTGGGATACCCATCGCCAACGGGCTGACCGATTATCTCAACATGCTTAACGAGCGCGACGGCGGTATCGGCGGTGTCAAGCTCATCGTCGACGAATGCGAAACCGGTTACGACACCAAGAAAGGCGTCGAGTGTTACGACACGGTGAAGGGCAAAAACCCCGTTGTCATCACCCCCTTTTCGACGGGCATAACGCTGCAAGTAATCCCAAAAGCGGCGGTCGACAAGCTGCCGGTTTTTTCGATGGCCTACGGCCTCTCGGCTTCGGCTGACGGCAACCTGTTCCCCTGGATATTCAATCCGCCGGCTACCTATTGGGACGGCGCGTCAGCTTTCGTCCGTCACGCCGCCGATGTCGAAGGCGGCTTTGACAGGCTCAAGGGCAAGAAGATCGGTCTGGTCCATCTTGACGCGCCCTACGGCAAGGAGCCGATCCCGCTGCTTCAGGCGCTCGCCCAGGACTACGGTTTCGAGCTGAAGCTCTATCCCGTGCCGGCATCGCAAATGCAGAATCAGACCTCGCTCTGGCTCGACGTGCGTCGCGACCGGCCCGATTGGATTTACATCCAGGGCTGGGGCGCCATGAACCCGACTGCGGTCAAGGAAGCCACTAAGATCGGCTACCCGATGAATCGGCTGGTCGGCGTCTGGTGGTCCGGCGGCGACGACGATGCGCGTCCGGCCGGCGCGGAAGCCAAGGGATATAGTTCGCTCGACATCAACGGCGTCGGCACCAACTTCCCGGCGATCCAGGACATCCTCAAATACGTGGTCGACAAGGGCAAGAGCCAAGTCGCCTCGAGAGACAAGGTCGGCGAGAACCTCTACAACCGCGCCGTTCTCAACTCGGCTATCATCGCCGAGGCGATCCGCACGGCGCAGAAGCTGACCGGCAAGAAGCAGGTCACTGGCGAAGACGTGCGCCGCGGCTTTGAGGCGCTCAACATCACCGATGCGCGCTGGAAGGAAATGGGTCTGCCGGGCTTTGCCTCACCGATCCATCTGAGCTGCGCCGACCACAATGGTCATAGCGGCATCTCGCTCGTCCAGTGGGATGGAACGAAGTGGAACACGGTGGTCCCCTCGATCCAGCCAATCAAGGACAAGGTTCTGCCGCTGATCGACAGCACGGCCGAGGACTACGTCAAGGCCAACGCCGGCTGGCCGAAGCGGACCGAGCCTTGCGACAAGTCTTCGTAGGTTGATTCTCGCGCCGCCTGCGGCAAAGGGACCCTGGGCGGCAGAAGACAAAGGGATGAGGGTCTCGCGTAACCGGGGACCCTCGTCCTGTCTGCTTCCCGAGCCACAATCGATCTCTCCTGGAACACAGGGAGAAAGCGACGATGACTGCCGCCACCTCGACGATGGCCGCGCCAGTCGCGGCAGAAAATTCCGCGTCGATTCTCTCGCTCAATAACGTCGAAGTGGTCTACGACCGCGTCATTCTCGTGCTCAAGGGCGTATCGCTCTCGGTGCCGAACGGCGGCATCGTGGCGCTGCTCGGAGCAAACGGCGCCGGCAAGACCACCACGCTGAAGGCGATCTCAAATCTGCTGCATTCCGAGCGCGGCGAAGTGACCAAGGGCGCGATCGTGTTCGACGGCACCGAGGTTCAGGGGCTCGCGCCGAACGAGGTGGTGCGCCGCGGCTGCATCCAGGTGATGCAGGGCCGCTATTGCTTCGGCCATTTGAGCATCGAGGAAAACCTGCTGACCGGCGCCTTCACCCGGCGCGATGGGATGGCTGCGATCCGCGCCGATTTGGAAAAGGTCTACGCTTATTTTCCGCGACTGCGCGAACGCCGGCTGGCGCTGGCCGGATACACATCCGGGGGCGAGCAGCAGATGTGTGCCATCGGCCGCGCGCTGATGTCGCGCCCGAAGATGATCCTGCTCGACGAGCCGTCGATGGGCTTGGCGCCGCAGATCGTCGAGGAAATTTTCACGATCATGAAGAGCCTCAACGACAGCGAAGGGGTTTCGTTCCTGCTGGCGGAGCAGAACGCCAACTTGGCGCTCAAATATTCCAGCTACGGCTACATCCTCGAGAACGGACGCGTGGTGCTCGACGGCACGGCGACCGCGCTGGCGCAGAACGAGGACGTCAAGGAATTCTACCTCGGCGTTGCCGAAGGCAAACGCAAATCGTTCCGCGAAGGCAAGCACTACAAGCGGCGCAAGCGCTGGCTGGGGTGAGCGGAATCATATTCGACCGAGGTGCGGTCAGCGCGGCCAGGAGTCGAGGTTCACTCCCTCGGGCGGTGCGATATCGTCCGGCACAAAAAAATCCGAGGCGAGTTTTTGCGTCGGATCGGCCCGATACCGATCGAAATCCTTGACGCCAGTTTCGGCCAAGAACGTGTCGTCGATGAGAAAGCGGCCGGTGAGCTGCCGCGAGGGCCGGGTGAATACGGCATAGGCCGCGTCAGCCATGATCTCCGGCTTGCGCGATCGACGCATCAAGGCATCGCCACCCAGCAAGTTTTGCACTGCGGCCGTGGCAATGACCGTGCGCGGCCACAGCGCATTGACGGCAATGCCTTTGCCGCGCAATTCGCCGGCTAGACCGAGCGCGACCAGGCTCATGCCGAACTTGGCGATGGTGTAGGCGGTGTGCGGCGCGAACCATTTCTCCTTGATGTCGAGCGGCGGCGAGATCATAAGAATATGCGGGTTTGCCGCCTTTTCCAGATGCGGAATGGCCCATTTGGAGACGACGAACGTGCCGCGGGTGTTGATCTGATGCATGAGATCGAATCGCTTCATGTCGGTCGTGGCGACCGGCGTCAGCGAGATGGCGCTGGCATTGTTGACCACGATGTCGATGCCGCCGAACCGCGCCGCCGTCTCGGCGAGCGCGTCCTTCACCATCGCTTCGTCGCGGACGTCGACCACCAGCGGCAGCGCCTTGCCGCCGGCGCGTTCGATGTCCTCCGCGGCGCTGTAGATGGTGCCGGACAGCTTCGGGTGCGGTTCCGCGGTTTTGGCGGCGATCGCGACATTGGCGCCGTCGCGAGCGGCGCGCAGTCCGATCGCCAGCCCGATGCCGCGCGAGGCGCCGGTGATGAACAGGGTCTTGCCAGCTAACGACATCGTCGGCCTCACTTCTTGCGGGCGAGAAACGCCTGGAAGGCCGCGCGCGCCTCGTCGGATTTCAGCAGATCCCCGAAATGCATCGATTCAGCTTCGATCTGTTTGATGACGGCGTCACGCTGGCCGCGCATCAGCCGGCGCGCAACCGCCAGCGCTCGCGGCGGCAGCGCGGCGATCTCTTGCGCTGCTTTCAGTGCGACGGCATCGACCTCGGCGCCATCGACGACGGTATTGACGAGACCCGCAGCTTTGGCGTCCTCGGCGGAAAGCGGACGGCCCATCATCAGCAGCGAGAAAGCGCGCGCATAACCCATGCGCATCGGCGCCAGCAGGGTAGAGGCCGCTTCCGGAATGAGCGCAAGCTTCAAGAACGGCGTGGAGAATATCGCATCGGCGCCGGCGACAACGTGATCGCAGTGCAGCAGCATGGTGGTGCCGATGCCGATGGCAACGCCGGCTACTGCCGCGACCATCGGTTTTTGGCTAAGCGCCAGCGCCTTGAGAAAGTCGAATGCCTGGGGATTGCGGCCGCCTTCTGCGGCTTTGAGAAAATCACCGATGTCGTTGCCGGCGCAGAACGCCCCGGGCGCGCCGGCGAACATCACACAACGGATGGCGTCGCTTTGATCGGACTCGCGCAACGCCCCGGTCATGTCGGCATACATCGCCAGCGTCAGCGCGTTTTTCTTCTCCGGGCGTTTCATCCGGATGATGCGCACGGCGCCATCATCGGTCACCGCGACAGCGCCGGTCATAGGCCTCTCCTTCGCCGGTTCCTCTCACTCAATATCACTTATTGTGCGCGCAGGCGCCAGAACGATTAGCGGGGCGGCAGACTGTTAGTGGCAGCCGGAAAGGTTGCCTCAGCCCGGATGTTTGTCGTGGCGAATGAGCTTGCCGATCGCCCGGAAGTCTCCGCCGGTGGCGGCCCGCGCGTGCGTTTCGATGGCCCGATAAAGGCCGACGACGCGTTCGCCGACGGGAGTAACCACCGCGCCGCCGCCGCCCGAGCCGCCGGTTTCCGCCGTCACCGCCGGTTCCCGCAGCGTGTGATTGATCGCTTCGACCAGAAGCCAGGCGCGGCGGTAGGACATGCCGAGCGAGCGCGCCGCGGCCGAGATCGACCCGGTCGACCGGATCGCTTCCAGAAGCGCAATTTTGCCCGGGCCAATGCGGTCGCCGGTTGCCAGATCGATGCGGATGGAAAGATGTGTGCCGGCCATGGTCGATTCCCCCGGAAGGCGCCCGGTGAAGTCACGCCGATAAGCTGCCCGATCGTCAAGGGGCTTGTTGCCCCGGCAGCTCGTCCAGCGCGTGCAGGGGAGGGCCGGAAAACGCCCTAAAAGAGGTGCGGCGGCCGAAGCCGCCGCACTGGTCATCGACGCTCGGTGCTTATTGGAACAGCTTCATCGAGTTGATGAGGGTCTGCAATACGCCGAGTGCTAACGGGATGCCGACGAAGCCCCACGCCAGCACGAGTTGCAGCGTAGTCGTGCCGGTCTGCTGATTTGCATCTTGCATGATGTCACTCCTTTATGCTCCGGCCGGTTCGCCCGCGGCGGCAACTTCCGCCTGCGCCAGCTCAGCTTCGTGGTCGGGCTTCATGTGGAAGCGGTGATGCACCGCCTTGACCAGCAAGTTGCAGATGAAGCCGATCACCAGCAGTCCCGCCATGATGTACATGGTGACGTTGTAGGCTTGCGCCTTCGGCACGCCGTGAGTGATGTTGTACTCGCGGATGTAATTCACCAGCACCGGCCCGAAGATGCCGGCCATCGACCAGGCCGTGATCAGCCAGCCGTGGATGGCGCCGACGTAACGCGTGCCGAACATGTCCTTGAGATAGGCCGGTACGGTGGCAAAGCCGCCGCCGTACATAGTGATGATCACCAGGAAGCACAGCACGAACAGGGTGACGCTGTGGATCTCGCCGGTCCACGGCACCAGCGCGTAGAGCACCGTTCCGATCACGAAGAAGCAGAAGTAGGTGTTCTTGCGGCCGATGAAGTCGGAGGTCGAGGCCCAGAAGAAGCGGCCGATCATGTTAAACAGGCTCAACAGCCCGACGAAGCCCGCCGCCGCCACCGGCGTGATGTGGCCGGGGAACATTTCCTGGCTCATCGCGGAGGCCTGCCCAAGCACGCCGATGCCGGCGGTAACGTTGAGGCAAAGGATCCACCAGATCAGCCAGAACTGCGGTGTTTTCAGCGCGTCATAGACAAAGACGTGGCTCGTGGTGATCAGCTTCGATGCCTGCACCGGCGGCGTGTAGCCTTCCGGCTTCCAGCCCGGCGCCGGTACCCGCACGATGAATGCACCGACCATCATGAAGACGAAGTAGATCGCGCCCATGACGACAAATGTGGGGGCGACCCCGACGTGGTGTTGCGTCCTGAATACGCTCATCAGGTACACCGAGAGCGGGGAGGCGATGAAGGCGCCTCCGCCGAAGCCCATGATCGCCATGCCGGTCGCCATGCCCGGACGGTCGGGGAACCATTTGATCAGGGTCGAGACCGGCGAGATGTAGCCGATACCAAGCCCGCAGCCGCCAAGCACGCCATAACCGAGATAGATGACCCAGAGATTGTGGATGTAGGCGCCGATCGCGGAGATGAAGAAGCCGCCGGCCCAGCACAACGCGGCGGTGAACATCGCCCGGCGCGGGCCGCCTTCCTCGACCCAGCGGCCGAACACCGCCGCGGAGGTGCCGAGGAAAAAGATCGCAATTGAGAAGATCCAACCCAGCTCTGGGATATGCCAGTCGTCCGGCGCCGATTGTGTGATGCCGATGAGCCTTGTCATCGGCAGATTGAACACGCTGAAGGCATAGGCTTGGCCGATGCAAAGGTGCACGCACAGCGCGGCCGGAGGTACCATCCAGCGGCTGAATCCTGGCTTTGCAATCGTCCGACTTCGGTCAAGAAAGCCGAATAGTCCCCCTGATGCTTGCGTCTGCATCATTGCACTCATCGTTTCCTCCTTGTGGCATTTTTGTTGTTAGACAGTGCCAGCATTTATCGTAGTTATGCTTTTTGCTTTGCTGCCTCCGAATTCGCTTTTGTCAGACGTTCAAGGGCTGCACGGGCCACAGGGTCCAGTCCCTGACCCCCCGCCTGCAGATGCGCGAGGATCGTCGCACGCATCCGCGGGTCCCAGAATTTTTTGATGTGATCGGCCGTCCCCGCCGCGGCTTGCTCCGGTCCCTGAGTCGCGAAGAACTTGCCGATTTGATTGGCCATGTACACTAGCTTGTCAAGCGACATAGGTCATCGTTTCTTTGCTGATTTCCTTAATACGCTGCGGGTGCGTGAAAACTTCAAAGCCGTCGCCGCGCGCGACCGCAACCAGCGTGATGCCGGCCGTCTCGGCAGTGCGTAGCGCGAGCGCCGTCGGCGCCGACACGGCGACCAACAGCGGCGCGCCGACGGCGGCGGTTTTCTGTACCATTTCCACGGATACGCGGCTGGTCAGCAGCACCATGCCCGAATGACCGGGCACGCGGTCGCGCGTCAGCGTGCCGACCAGCTTGTCGAGCGCGTTGTGGCGTCCGACATCTTCGCGGACGGCGAGAAGGCCGCTGCCGGGCTGCCAGAAGGCCGCGGCATGGACCGCCCGCGTTTGCCGGTTGAGCTCCTGGCGCGGCGCCAGCGCCTCGAGCGCGCGCATGATCTCCGCCGGCGTAAAGGTATCCCCTTGGCGCACGCGCGACGGCGTCCGCACGGCTTCGTCGAGACTTTCGATGCCGCAGAGGCCGCAGCCGGTCGGGCCGGCGAGATGCCGCCGCCGCTCGCTCAAGGCGGCCGCGTGCGGTTCGGTCAGCCACATGCGCAGTTCGATGCCGGCAGCATGCTCGACGATATCGAGTTGGCGGATGTCCGCCGGCGAAGCAGCGAGGCCCTCGGTGACGGTGAAGCCGACCGCAAAATCCTCAAGATTCTGCGGCGTCGCCATCATCACCGCATAGGAGCCGCCCTCATAGGTAAAGGCGATGGCGGTCTCCTCGGGAATGATGCGCGTGCCGTCGGCGACGCCGTTGCGGCGCCAGATCGAGCAAGCGACGGTGGCCGTCGGCTCGCGCATGCCGCTACTCCGCTGCCTCCGCTGTCACGGCCACCCGCCGGCTGTTGCGGGCGAGCTCGTCGTATTGCTGCTGCCATTCCGTCGGGCCGTTCGACGGCGTCACCTGGACCGCGGTGACCTTGTATTCGGGGCAATTGGTCGCCCAGTCGGAATACTCGGTGGTGACGACATTGACCTGCGTGTCCGGGTGATGGAACGTCGTATAGACGACGCCCGGCGCTACGCGCTCGGTAATTAGCGCCCGCAGCGATGTCTCGCCGGCGCGGCTTGCGAGCTTTACCCAATCGCCGTCACGGATGCCGCGCTGTTCGGCGTCGTGCGGATGGATTTCCAATCGATCTTCCTCGTGCCACATGACATTGGCGGTGCGGCGGGTCTGTGCGCCGACATTATACTGGCTGAGAATGCGGCCGGTTGTCAGCAGCAGCGGGAAGCGCGGTCCGGTCCGCTCGTCGGTGGCGATATATTCGGTGACGACGAACTTGCCCTTGCCGCGCACGAAGCCGTTCATATGCATCACCGGCGTGCCCTCCGGCGCCTTCTCGTTGCACGGCCACTGGATCGAGCCAAGCTCCGCGACCCGTTGGAAGGAGACGCCGGCAAAGGTCGGTGTCAGGTGCGCGATCTCATCCATGATCTCCGACGCGTGATTGTAGTGCATCGGATAGCCCATGGCCTCGCTGATCGCGCAGGTAATTTCCCAATCGGCATAGCCGGCCTTCGGCTCCATCACCTTGCGCACGAGCTGGATGCGGCGCTCGGCGTTGATGAACGTTCCGTCCTTTTCCAAAAACGTCGATCCGGGCAGGAACACGTGGGCGTAATTCGCGGTTTCGTTCAGAAACAGATCCTGCACGACGACGCATTCCATCGCCGCCAGGCCCGCGGCGACGTGGTGCGTATCCGGATCGGATTGCAGGATGTCCTCGCCTTGGATGTAAAGCGCCTTGAACGTGCCGTCGACCGCGGCATCGAGCATGTTCGGGATGCGCAGCCCCGGTTCGGCATCGAGCGGCTTATGCCACAGCGCCTCGAACATGGCGCGGGTGGCGTCGTCGCCGATATGCCGATAACCGGACAGCTCGTGCGGGAATGAGCCCATATCGCAGGAGCCCTGGACGTTGTTCTGCCCGCGCAGCGGATTCACGCCGACACCGGGTCGGCCGATGTTGCCGGTTGCCATGGCGAGATTGGCGATGGCCATGACGGCGGTGGAGCCCTGGCTGTGCTCGGTAATGCCGAGACCATAATAGATCGCGCCGTTGCCGCCGGTGGCGTAAAGCCGCGCCGCGGCGCGGATGATCTCCGCCGGGACGCCCGTCACCTTGGCGACGGCCTCCGGACTGTTGTGCTCTTGCGCGACGAAGGCGGCCCAATCCTGGAAGGCGTCCCATTCGCAGCGTTCGCGGACGAACTTCTCGTCGACCAGCCCTTCGGTCACGATCACATGCGCCAGCGCCGTGAGCATGGCGACATTGGTGCCGGGCAAGGTCGGCAGATGATAGGCCGCTTCGACGTGCGGCGTGCGGACCAAATCGATGCGCCGCGGATCGATGACGATGAGCTTGGCGCCCTGCCGCAAACGTTTTTTCATCCGTGAGGCGAACACCGGATGGGCGTCGGTCGGGTTGGCGCCGATGACGATGATGACGTCGGCATGCTCGACGGAATCGAAATCCTGCGTTCCGGCCGATGTGCCGAACGTGGTCTTCAGCCCATAGCCGGTCGGCGAATGACAGACGCGGGCGCAGGTATCGACATTGTTGTTGCCGAACGCCGCGCGCACGAGTTTCTGCACCAAAAAGGTTTCCTCGTCGGTGCAGCGCGAGGAGGTGATGCCGCCGACCGAGCCGCGGCCGTATTTCGCCTGGATGCGTTTGAACTCCGAGGCGACGCGGCCGATCGCTTCGGGCCACGAAACCTCGCGCCAGGGCTCGGTGATCTTCTCGCGCAGCATCGGCTTGAGGATGCGTTCGCGGTGATTGGCGTAACCCCAGGCGAAGCGCCCCTTGACGCAGGAATGACCGCGGTTGGCCTTGCCGTCCTTGTACGGCACCATGCGCACGACTTCGTCGCCGCGCATCTCCGCCTTGAAGGCGCAGCCGACGCCGCAATAGGCGCAGGTCGTGATCGCCGACCATTCGGGCTTGCCCTTCTCGATGACCGTCTTCTCGATCAGCGAGCCGGTCGGGCAGGCTTGCACGCAGGCGCCGCAGGAGACGCATTCGGATTCGATGAATTTTTCGTCCATTCCGGCGGCCACGATGGAGTCGAAGCCGCGGCCCGAGATCGTCAGCGCGAAGGTGCCCTGCACCTCCTCGCAGGCGCGCACGCAGCGCGAGCAGACGATGCACTTGGCAGGATCGAAGGCGAAATACGGATTGGAGTCGTCGATGCCCGGATTGCGGTGGCGGGCGCCGGCAAACCCGTAGCGCACCTCCTGCAGTCCGACCTCCGCTGCGGTTTCGAGCAAATCGACGTCGGGATACTCGGTGCGATCGAGTGAATCCACCGAATGATCGGAGACGTAGAGCTCCATGACCCCCTTGCGAATGCGGTCGAGGCGCTCGCTCTTGCTATGCACCACGATGCCTTCGGCAACCGGCGTCGTGCACGACGCCGGCGTTCCGGCGCGGCCGTCGATCTCGACGAGACAGAGCCGACAGGATCCGAAGGCGTCGAGCATATCGGTGGCGCAAAGTTTCGGAATCTCGATCCCGGCCTCCATGGCCGCGCGCATGATCGACGTGCCTTCCGGCACCGAGATTTGCTTGCCGTCGATCGACAGCGTGACCGTCTTCTCCGACAGCGAGCGCGGCGTGCCGTAATCGATCTCTTGCACGAGCGAGTGTTGGCGGAGCGGCTCTTCGACGAGCGACGTTTCAGCGAGAGACATTGGGGGCGTCTCCTATTCAGCAGCAAGCAGGCGCGGGGGCGCGCCGAAATCCTCGGGGAAGTAGGTCAGCGCGCTCATCACCGGATAGGGCGTGAAGCCGCCGAGCGCGCACAGCGAACCGAACTTCAGGGTATGACACAGGTCTTCCAGCAGCGCGGTATTGGCGGCGCGATTGTCGCCGCGGATGATGTGGTCGATGACCTCGACGCCGCGCGTCGAGCCGACGCGGCACGGCGTGCACTTGCCGCAGGACTCGATGGCGCAGAACTCCATGGCAAAGCGCGCCTGTTTCGCCATATCGACGGTGTCGTCGAAGACCACGATGCCGCCATGGCCGATCAGGCCGTCGCGGGTGGCGAAGGCCTCGTAATCGAACGGCGTATCGAACAAGGCCCGTGGGAAATAGGCGCCGAGCGGACCGCCGACCTGCACCGCCCGCACCGGGCGGCCGCTGCGCGTGCCGCCGCCGACGTCGTCGACCAATTCGCCCAGCGTGATGCCGAACGCGGCTTCGAACAGGCCGCCGTATTTGATGTTGCCGGCGAGCTGGATCGGCATGGTGCCGCGCGACTTGCCCATGCCGAAATCGCGATAGAATGCTGCACCCTTGTCCAAGATGATCGGGACCGAGGCGAACGACAGAACATTGTTGATGACTGTCGGCCGGCCGAACAAGCCCTTGTGGGCGGGCAGCGGCGGCTTGGCCCGGACCAGGCCGCGCTTGCCTTCGAGACTGTCGAGCAGCGAGGTTTCCTCGCCGCAGACATAGGCGCCGGCGCCGACGCGCACCTCCATGTCGAAGGCAAACGATGAATTCGCAACGCGGTCGCCGAGGAGCCCGCCGCGGCGGGCGGCGGCGATCGCCGCCTCCATGGTCGCCGCAGCATGCGGATATTCCGAGCGGATATAGACGTAGCCCTTGGTGGCGCCGACCGCGATGCCGGCGATCGCCATCCCTTCGATCAGCACGAAGGGATCGCCTTCCATGATCATGCGATCGGCGAAGGTGCCGCTGTCGCCCTCGTCGGCGTTGCAGACGATGTATTTTTGCTGGGGCGGCGTCTGCGCCACGGTGCGCCATTTGATACCGGTCGGGAATCCTGCGCCGCCGCGGCCGCGCAAGCCCGACTGCACGACTTCCTCGACGGTCGCCGCGGGGCCGAGCGTACGCGCGCGTTCGAGGCCTTTGCCGCCGTCGTGGGCGCGATAATCTTCCAGCGAGCGCGGGTCGACGACGCCGCAACGTGCGAACGTCAACCGCGTTTGCCGCTTGAGCCAGGGGATTTCTTCGGTCAGGCCCTGCCGCAGCGCATGCGCGTCGTCGGCAAGGATGGCGCGGAGGAGGCCCTCGGCGTCGCTGGCCGCGACTGGGCCGTAGGCGACCCGGCCAGCCGCGGTCTGCACCTCGACCATCGGCTCGAGCCAATAGAGGCCGCGCGAGCCGGTACGTACGACGTCGACCGCGACTTTCTGTCGCGCCGCCGCGGCGCGGAGGGCCCATGCGACTTCTTCGGCCCCGACCGCCAGCGCGCCGGCATCGGCGGGTATGAACAACCGCAACGTCATCGCTGCGCCTCCGCCAGCAAGGTGTCGAGCCGGCCCTGATCGAGGCGTCCGACAACGCGCCCATCCAACATCGCAGATGGCGCGATGGCACAAAGGCCGAGGCAATAAACCGGTTCCAGCGTTACGCTGCCGTCGGCGGCGGTATTGCCCATCGACACCCCAAGCCGCGTCTCGGCGTGGCGGGCCAGCGGATCGCCTCCGGCAGCCTGACAGGCCTCGGCCCGGCAGAGCTTGAGCGTATGTCGGCCAGCCGGCTCACGGCGGAAATCGTGATAGAAAGTCACAACGCCATGCACTTCGGCGCGCGTGATGTTGAGCGTTTCGGCGATCAGCGGTTCGGCAGCTTGGTCGATGTAGCCGAACTCCTCCTGCAGCGCGTGCAGGATCAGCAGCAGCGGACCTTCGCGATCAAGACATTCCCGGATGCGGGTCAGCGCGATGTCTTTGTTCCAAGGGACGCGGCTTTGTTGGCGGCTTCCTTGATGCATTGTGGACACCCGGGGACATCTCCCTTAATATGCGTCGGTACGCATATAGTGCGTACTATTATGTAAATAATAGTAAGTCCAAAAGGGCTGCCCATAAATAGGAATAATGACGCATATGTTGCAACGGGGACTTCCCGCCCTCCAGCAAAGGCCGGCGCTCGACCTCGATTTGGTGTGGATGGCCGGCCAGGGCCGCCGGCAAATTGACCCGGACCTTTTCCGACTGCTCGAGGCGATCAAGCAGACGGGAAAGCTCACCACGGCGACCGCGCAGGTCGGAATCCCCTACCGACAGGCTTGGGGCCTGATCGCGCTATGGTCGGACAAGATGGGACAGCCGCTCGTCACCAAAGAGCAAGGACGGGGCACGCGACTCACCGCGCTCGGGGAGCGGCTCTTGTGGATCCGCGAACGCATCACGGCGCGGCTTTTGCCGCATCTGGAAAGCGCGTCGTCTGAAATCGAGCAACAGCTCAAGGAGGTCCTCAACGAGCCGTATCCGGCGCTCTGCCTCTACGCCAGCCACGATCTGGCACTGGCCGAGCTGCGGGATTTTCTGCGGACGCGATCGGGGCCGCAACTCGACGTGCGATTCGCTGGAAGTCTCGACAGCGTCGTGGCGCTGTGCAAGTCGCGCTGCGAGCTGGCGAGCTTTCACCTCCCCGAAGGCGCACTCGGCCGCGAAGTCTATCGCAAGTACGAGCCGTGGCTAAAGCCGCGGGTGCAGCGGCTCGTCCATTTCGTCCGCCGGACCTTGGGGCTCATCGTTGCGCCGGGCAATCCGCTCAACATCGGCAATCTCGCCGACGTCGCCAGGACCAAAGCGCGGTTCATGAACCGGCAGCGCGGCTCCGGAACATTTTTCGCTCTGGAGACTATCCTCAAGGACAGCAACATCGAGAAAGAAGACATCGTCGGATTTTATTCCGAGGAATTCACCGACCTTGCCGTTGCCGCGGCAATTGCCGGCGGCGTGGCCGATGTCGGCCTTGGAATCGAAGCGGCCGCGCGCAAGCTGAAGATGGAGTTTGTGCCGCTTTTTGCCGAGGATTATTATTTGCTGGCCAAACGAGAAACGACCGAGCGTGAGGACGTCGAAAGCCTGATTGCCGTGTTACGCAGTGATTCCTTTCGCCGCATCGTGCACGCCTATCCCGGCTACGACGCCTCGCTCTCCGGCACCATTACGGCGCTGAGCGATGCCACCTTTCCATGATACCGCGTTCCATTTATCCGATGCATTGCCACCGGTTCACGCGCGAACTGCGTTGATTTAAAGTGCAAGCGGCGCTTTGCTGCGACCGCACTAGGGAGGTGTCCGTGGAAAAACTTGCCGTCCGCTCAGCCCCTTCGGCTGCTGCCGAGCCTGTTTTCGGCGCGTCGCTTTCGCGCGACGCCGAGGCCGCCAGCAAGTATTTCGTTGACGTCGAGGCCCGCCTGCAGTCCGCGCGCGCGGACGACCGGCGAGACGAAACAGCGGCGCTGAAAGCGCGTGCCCGCGACGTGAAAGAGCACTTCTTCAGGCTTCACGCCGCTGCGATCTACGACGAATTGACCGATCATTGCGGGCGCAGCTTGCGCGTGTCCGAGCTGCTGGCGGCGGCGTCCGGCCGCTATCCGGCGCTGTTGCCGACCCGCCAACGGATCGACGAGGAACGGGCGCTGTTGCAGCAGAGCGCGAAAGCGGGCCTCGAGATCGATCAGGGGCTGTTCATCGCCCAAGTTCTCGCCGACAAGCGATGCGGCATGCATCTGATGCATGCGATGCTCAAGCCGAAGCGGGAGGCGCTGGACCGGCTCGCCGAATTCCGCAGCAGCGGTTTTGCCGACCTCGGCGAAGCCAAGGTCGAACGCAAGGGCCAGGTTGGACACGTCACATTGACCAACCCTAAATTCCTCAATGCCGAAGATGATCGAGCTACCGCGGCGCTGGAAACTGCCGTCGATCTCGTGCTGCTCGACGACGCGATCGAAGTCGGTGTGCTGCGCGGCGGCACCGTGCAACATCCGAAACATGCCGGCCGCCGCATCTTCAGCGCCGGACTCAACCTCACGCATCTCTATTACGGACAGATATCCTTCACGTTCTTCATCGAGCGCGAGCTGGGATTGCTCCACAAGATCTATCGCGGCCATTGGCGTGCGGAGTCCTATGATGAGCAGTTTGAGGACTATGTCGAGAAGCCGTGGGTGGCGGCGGTCGAAGCGTTCGCTATCGGGGGCGGCTGCCAGCTCCTCTGCGTCATGGATCGCGTACTGGCCGAGCAGGGTTCGTATTTCAATCTCCCCGCCAGCAAGGAGGGTTTTATCCCCGGCGCGGCCAATTTGCGGTTGCCGCGCCTGGTCGGCATCAAGCTCGCTCGCGAAGGCATCTTCTTCGAGCGTGTCTTCCATGCGGATACTCCGGAGGGTCGGATGATCTGTGACGAAGTCGTTCCCGCCGGCGAAATGGATGCGGCGATCGAGCGGAACGCCCAGCAACTGGTCCGCGCCGGAATGACGAGCGCGGTCAGCAACCGTAAGGCCTTACGTGTCGCGCAAGAGCCACTGTCGGTGTTTCGCCGCTACATGGCGACCTATGCGCGGCAGCAGAGCTTGTGCATTTACGATCCCAAGCTCATCGAAAACCTGGAACACAGCTGGAACCCCGGCCGCCGGCGCATGTAACGGAAATTAGCAGGATCGAATCGGGCCGCCGTTCGTTCCCGCAGTCCGCCGACCCTCGAATTGGAGATGCGGCTGCTCGCGGGAAGAGGGGAGGTTATCTCCGCAATCAGGAGCGATGATGAGTTCTTTTGAAACTGCGACTTCGACACCAGAGCTCAGCTCGATCTCGCGCGCCGTGGTCGAACACAAGGACACCGTCGCAGCAGTTCTTCCCGGCATGCCGGCGGTCGCGTCGACGCCTTACCTTGTGACTATCGGCGAGATCGCCTGCGGGGCACTGGTCAAGGATCGGCTGGAGCCCGGGCAGATCACGGTCGGCACCCGCGTCGTCATCAATCATCTGGGAGCGAGCAAGGTGGGCGCCGAATTGGTGATCAAGGCGGCGCTGGTGCAAAAGGAAAAGAATCGCTTCAAATTCTCGGTGCGGATCGAGGATGGCGCGCGTACCGTCGCCACGATGGAGCATGAACGCGCCGCCGTTTCGCTGCAGAAACTCATGGAGTCGTTGGGCTGAGCCGCCGAGGACCCCCGCGGAGAGCGCAGCAGCTTGCACGGCCGAGCATCGCCCGAGGCGGCGCCTGGATCACCCAGTTTTGCAACCAGCAGGTCGATAGGTCTCGGCGATCGGCTGAATTTCCTTTATAGTACTTTTAGACCCGATGGGGCGAAGTGGCCGTCGCATGCCGAAGAGGAAATGACGGCAATGCCAGTGACCTACGCGACTTGGCTTGTCTTGCTTTCGATCGTGATGGCGACCCAAGGCGCCTATGTCGGCTTGAGTCTCGCCGTGCAAATCGCGGACGCGACTGGCATACGGCGGCGCCTGTTGCTTGCCGGCGCCGCCGCCTCGCTGGCCGTCGCCATCTGGACCATGCACTTTGTCGGCATGCTGGCGGTCCGGCTGCCTTTCCAAGTCGACTATTTGGTGATGCCGACGCTGCTGTCGTTCCTCGTCTGCGCCATCGTGGTCGGGGCGGCGGTTTATGCCACCAGTTCCGGGCCGCTGACGCTGCTGCGGCTGACGCTGTCTTCATGCCTGATGGGCGGCGGCATTTTCACGATGCACTACATCGGCATGAGCGCGCTCGATGCCAGCACGTACATGATCCATGATCCGGTCTATGTCGCCTCGAGCATGGCCATCGCCATTGCCGCATCCGGATTGGCGCTTTGGCTTGCGACCGGCCGGGGAGGACGGCCGCCGCTGATCCTGTCGGCGATCGTCTTCGGCATCGCCGTTTCCGGCATGCACTACACGGCGATGGCCGGGGTCACGCTTTATCCGTTTGCGACCTCGACATCGGGAGCCCCGGCCCTGTCGAGCGACCTTCTCGCCATCGTGGTCGCTGTCGTGGCCTTCTGCATTTCCGGAATATTTCTGCTGCTGCTTTTGCCCGATTCGTCCCGCGCGCCGTTGTCTGTGGTCCCGCGCGGCGAACCGATAGCGGTCACCGCCACGGAGGTGCCGGCGGCGCCGTCAACAGTCCCGGCCGGCGGCGAAGGCGAAGCCCCCGAATTCGGACGCGGAACCTACGCGCCGCTTGGCGGGGCGGGTGCGCCACCGCGGCGCTTTGCCCGTCACCTTCCGATCGAGCGCGATGGCGGCACTCATTTCGTCGCCGTCGACGACGTGGTCGCGGTTCATGCCAACGCGCATTACACTTATGTCTTTGACGGCAACGACAAGCTGTTTTGCCCGCTGGCCATAGGCGACGTCGAATCGCGGCTCGACAACAGTCGTTTTGTCCGGGTTCACCGCAGCCACATCATCAATATCGGCCGGGTCGTCGGCTACAAGCGCTCCGGCGACAACGAATTGGTCGAGATGGCCGGCGTACATCCCTATCTGGTGCCGGTGAGCCGCAGCCGCGTCGGCTCGCTCAAGTCGCGGGTTGCCGCACTGACGGGTGCCGGTCCTGAATTTACGCTGCGTCGCCGACACCGTTTTGCGTCGCAATAGAACTAGGTAGGTGATGATGGGTTTCATCTTGATGTGTCAGTAATGCTGACGCAATTCGTGCGAATTTTCACACCGTTCGTGCGGCGACCGAGCCATTCGTGCATCGCAGGACAAGCTGGTGCACGGCTTCTTGCTGCTGCGTCGCACAACCCGGCAAAATTTTAGAGTCAGAACCTGACGGTATTGTGCGCAATCCGGAAGGAGCCTTGGCGATGACCTTGGCGCCGCGGACTGCGCCAGGGAGGATGCCCGTGATACCAGGCTCATTCGCCTATCATCGTCCTACGTCCATCAAGGAAGCGGTTGGCTTGCTCGCCCGGCTCGGCGACGACGGCCGCGCGCTCGCTGGCGGCCATAGCCTTATCCCGATGATGAAGCTGCGGCTGGCGACGCCGGCGACCCTCGTCGATCTCGCGGCCATAGCCGAACTGAAAGGTGTCCGCAGCGAGGGCAACGACATCGTCCTCGGCGCGATGACGACGCAGCACGAGCTGGCCGGCTCCGAGCAGCTGAACTCGAAAATCCCTATCCTGCGCGAGACATCGCTGCAGATCGCCGACCCGCAGGTGCGCTATGTCGGCACGCTCGGCGGCAACGTCGCCAACGGCGACCCCGGCAATGACATGCCGGCGGTTATGATGTGCCTCGCCGCGACCTATCACGTCATGGGCAAGGCCGGCGAACGCCGCGTCGCGGCGCGCGAGTTTTACCACGGCGCCTATTTCACCGCGCTGGAAGCAGGCGACGTGCTCACCGCCGTCCGCATTCCGGTTCCGCCCGCCGGTCACGGTTACGCCTACGAGAAACTCAAGCGCAAGATCGGTGATTACGCGACGGCGGCCGCTGCCGTCGTGTTGACCATGAGCGGCGGCAAGGTATCGAGCTGCTCGATCGGTCTGACCAACGTCGCCGAGATGCCGCTGTGGGCGGAGGAAGCGGCAAAAATCCTCGTCGGTTCCGCGCTCGATGCGGCAACGGTAAAAAGGGCCGTCGCCGCCGCCGAGGCGATCACCGCGCCGGCCGCCGATGCGCGCGGACCCGCGCATTACCGCACTAAAATGGCGGGCGTGATGCTGTCGCGGGCGCTTGCCCGCGCCAAAGCGCGCGCCCGCGGTTGAGCATGATCCCGTAAAGTGGAATCCGGTTTTTGCAGAAGATCATGCTCTAACAAATAAAGTCGGCAGGAGCGGAACAATGGCCAAATCCCAAGTCTCGATGACGGTAAACGGCAAGACCATCGAAGCGCTGGTCGAGCCGCGAACCTTGCTCATCCACTTCCTGCGCGATCAGGAGAGCATTACCGGCCCGCATATCGGCTGCGAGACCAGCCACTGCGGCGCCTGCACCGTCGATCTTGACGGCAAATCGGTGAAATCCTGCACGGTCTTTGCCGTGCAGGCGAACGGCGCCGACATCCGCACCATCGAGGGGATGGCGAACGCCGACGGCACGCTGCACGCACTACAGGAAGGCTTCCGCGAGATGCACGGGCTGCAGTGCGGCTTTTGCACTCCCGGGATGATCACGCGCGCCTACCGGCTGTTGCAGGAGAACAAGAATCCGTCCGAGGAGGAAATCCGCTTCGGCATCTCCGGCAATCTGTGCCGCTGCACCGGTTATCAGAACATCGTCAAAGCCATCCAATTCGCCGCCGCGAAGCTCAACGGCGTGGCATTCCAGGAGGCCGCAGAATGAACGACATGACTCCCACCTCCGCCGAACGCGCCGCCAAGCTCGAAGGCATGGGCTGCAAAAGGAAACGCGTCGAGGACATCCGTTTCACCCAGGGCAAGGGCAATTACGTCGACGACTTGAAACTGCCGGGCATGCTCTACGGCGACTTAGTGCGTTCGCCGCACGCCCACGCCCGCATCAAGAAAATCGACACGACCAAGGCCGCGGCGGTTCCCGGCGTTGTCGCGGTGATTACCGCGGAGACGCTCAAAACCGTCAACCTCGCCTGGATGCCGACGCTCGCCGGCGATGTGCAAATGGTGCTCGCCGACGGCAAAGTGCTGTTCCAGAACCAGGAAGTCGCTTTTGTCATCGCGGAGAATCGCGAGGCCGCGGCGGACGCCGTCGAACTGGTCGAAGTCGAATACGAGGCGCTCCCCTGCAACGTCGATCCACTTAAGGCGATGACCGACGGCGCGCCGATGATCCGCGAGGACCTGAAAGACAAGACCGAAGGCGCGCACGGCAAGCGCAAGCACTACAACCACATCTTCTCCTGGCAGGCTGGCGACAAGGCCGCGACCGATGCGGCCTTTGCCAAAGCCGACGTGACGATCAGGGAGTTCATCGTTTATCCGCGCTGTCACCCCTGCCCGCTCGAAACCTGTCAGTGCGTCGCCTCTTTCGACAAAATCAAGGGCGAACTGACGCTGTGGGGTACGTTTCAGGCGCCGCATGTCATCCGCACGGTCGGCTCGCTGATTTCAAAAATCCCCGAGCACAAGATCCATGTCATCGCCCCCGACATCGGCGGCGGGTTCGGCAACAAGGTCGGCGCCTACTCGGGCTACATCTGCGCCATCGTCGCCTCGATTGTGACCGGACGTCCGGTGAAATGGGTCGAGGACCGCATCGAGAATCTCTCCGCCACGGCCTTCGCCCGCGACTTCCACATGGACATGGAAATCGCCGCGACCAAGGACGGCAGGGTGACGGCGATGCGCTGCTACACCATCGCCGACCATGGTGCCTTCGACGCCTGCGCCAACGCCACCAAATGGCCGGCGGGGCTGTTCAGCATCATCAGCGGTTCGTACGATTTCCCGACCGCGCATGTGCTGGTCGATGGCGTCTATACCAACAAGGCGCCGGGCGGCGTCGCCTATCGCTGCTCGTTCCGCGTCACCGAGGCGGCCTATTGCATCGAGCGCGCCATGGACATCATGGCGCAAAAGCTCGGCATGGATCCGGCCGAATTCCGCATTAAGAACCTGATCCGGCGCGAGCAATTCCCCTACACGTCGGCGTTCGGCTGGCAATACGATTCGGGCGACTATCACACCGCCATGAACAAGGCGATGCAATCGGTCGGCTACAAAAAACTGCGCGAAGAACAGAAGGCGAAGCGGGAAGCCTTCAAGCGCGGCGAGACGCGCGAGCTGATGGGCATCGGCGTCGCCTTCTTCACCGAGATCGTCGGCGCCGGTCCCTCGCGCGCCTGCGATATTCTCGGCATCGCCATGTTTGATTCCGCCGAGATCCGCATTCACCCGACCGGCAGCGGCATTTGCCGGCTCGGCACCAAGTCGCAGGGCCAGGGTCACGAGACGACCTACGCCCAAATCATCGCCACCGAACTTGGTTTGCCGGCCGACAACATCATGGTCGAGGAGGGCAACACCGATACTGCGCCCTATGGGCTCGGCACCTACGGCTCGCGCTCGACCCCGGTGTCCGGTGCCGCAACCGCCATGGCCTGCCGCAAGATCAAGGCCAAGGCGCAGATGATCGCCGCCTACATGCTCGAAGTGCACGACGACGACCTCGAATGGGACGTCGACCGCTTCCGTGTCAAGGGTAACCCGGAGCGCTTCAAGACCATGACCGAGCTTGCCTGGGCGGCCTACCACGAGGTGCCGCCCGGCATGGAGCCCGGACTGGAAGCGGTGGACTACTACGATCCGCCCAACTTCACCTTCCCGTTCGGCGCCTACATTTGCGTGGTGGACGTGGATGTCGACACTGGCACGACCAAGGTCCGGCGCTTCTATGCGCTGGATGATTGCGGCACGCGCATCAACCCGATGATCATCGAAGGCCAGATCCACGGCGGCCTGACGGAAGCCTTCGCCATCGCCATGGGCCAGGAGCTCCATTACGACGACGACGGCAACATCACGACGGCGTCGTTCATGGACTATTTCCTGCCGACCGCCGTCGAAACCCCGCATTGGGAGACCGACTGGACCACGACGCCGTCGCCGCATCACCCGATCGGCGCCAAGGGTGTTGGCGAGAGCCCGAATGTCGGCGGCGTGCCGTGCTTCTCCAACGCGGTGAACGACGCCTTCGGGTTCCTCGGCTCGACCCACATCCAGATGCCGCACGACAATTGGCGCACCTGGACCGCCGCGGAGAAGCTCGGCCTGCATGGGTGAGCAGATAACGGCCAAAATTCGTCATGCCCGGTCTTGTGCCGGGCATCCGCGACTTCAACATTATGAGGAGAGTAAAGACGGGGATGGCCGGGATAAGCCCGACCATGACGGGCAAGAGGCGTTGGTCTCTTCATGACCATCAAGCGCGAGGAAATTTCGAACAAACTCGCCGCCGTCGGCTATGTCGCCGACCGCGATATCGCGACCGCCCTGTGGCTCATGGAATTCCTCAAGCGGCCGCTGCTGCTCGAGGGTGAGGCCGGCGTCGGCAAGACCGAGGTGGGCAAGGCGCTCGCCGCCGTGCACGGCGCCGAGCTGATCCGTCTGCAGTGTTATGAGGGCCTCGACCAGCACGCCGCGCTTTACGAGTGGAACTATCAGCGCCAGCTCCTCGCCATCAAGACCCGCGAAGGCATCGGCGAGAATGCCGATGCGATCGAGGAGCACATTTTCTCGGAAAAATATCTGCTCGAGCGGCCGCTGCTCGCCGCCATCCGCCGCGCCGCGCCGCCGGTGCTGCTGATCGACGAGGTGGACCGCGCGGATGAGGAGTTCGAGGCGTTCCTGCTCGAACTATTATCGGATTTCCAGGTCAGCATCCCCGAGCTTGGTACCATCAAGGCCACGTCGATCCCGCGCGTCGTGCTCACGTCGAACGGCACGCGCGAACTGTCCGACGCGCTGCGGCGGCGATGTCTTTATCATTATATCGACTTCCCCGAAGTCGACCGCGAGGCGAAAATCATCCTGACCCGGACGCCGGGGATCGATACGACGCTTGCGCTGCAAATCGCGCGCATGGTGGCGGCGGTGCGCAAGGAGGATTTGCGCAAGGTGCCTGGCGTTGCGGAAACGCTGGATTGGGCGGCGACGCTCGCCGGGCTCGAGCTGCACGATCTCCGGCAGGAGCCGGAGGCGGTTTACGAGACGATGATCTGTTTGCTCAAGACCCAGGAGGATCGCGCGCGGCTCACCCGCGAGGTCAGCGAGCGCCTTCTCGGCAAGGTGGCGTGATGAGCGCCGACGGACATCAATCCGCTCATTCCCGCGAAAGCGGGAATCCAGCACTGGGTCCGCGCCTGCGCGGGGACGAGCGGAGCGAATTACTTGGCGCCCGCCGCCGCCTCGCCGGTTTTTCCCGCACGCTGCGCGATAACGGCTTCAAGATCGGCCTTGCTGAAACGCAAGACGCGTTGGCGCTGCTCGGCTCGCCGGCCGCAATCCGTGCTTCGTCGCTCAAGCCGGCCTTTCGATCGCTGTTTTGTGCGACGCATTCGGACTGGGAACGCTTTGACGCGATATTCGACGCCTATTGGCAGGGCCGCGGCATGCGTCAGAGACAAGTGCTCTCGGGCGCACCGAGCGCGAGCCATGCACCGGCGCGGCGGCTCGCCGAAGCGCGCGTGCCGGAGGAAGCGCTCGGGCTTCCCCATCGCGTGGAGCGGCGCACCGATGGCAATGGCGACAGCTCCGATAGCGGCCGCGGCCGCCGCGAAGGCGCTTCGCGCGCCGAATCGCTATCGGCAACCGATCTGCGTCATATCGTCGATCCCGACGATATTGCGGCGGCGCATGCGCTGGCGGCGCGGCTTGCCCGCACCATGCGGGCGCGGCTTATTCGGCGTGAGCAGGTTCGCCGTCACGGCCGCCGGCTCGACCTGCGCCGCACCATCCACCGCAACGTTTCCCACGGCGGAACGCTGATCGACTTGGCTTGGCGTAAACGCAAGATCAAGCCGCTGCGGCTCGTCGTCCTGCTCGACGCATCCGGCTCCATGAGCCTCTACACCGCCTTCTTCGTGCGGTTTCTGCATGGCGTTGTCGACAGCTTCCGCGAAGCCGAGGCCTTCGTCTTCCATACCCGGCTGGCGCATGTCTCGCCGTCGCTGCGCGATCGCGATGTAACGCGGGCGGTCGACAAGCTGGCGCTGATGGCCCAGGGCATCGGCGGCGGCACCCGCATCGGCGAGAGCCTCGCCACCTTCAATCGTTGGCATGCGCGGCGAGTCATCAATTCGCGCACCGCCGTCATGATCGTCTCGGACGGCTACGATACCGGCGGGCCCGAGCAACTGGGCGAAGAGATGCGGCACTTGCGTCGGCGCTGCCGCAGGATCATCTGGCTTAATCCGCTGATCGGCTGGCGCGACTATTCTCCGCAGGCCCGCGGTATGCAGGCGGCGCTGCCTTACGTCGATCTGTTCGCGCCCGCGCACAAC
Source organism: Xanthobacteraceae bacterium (assembly GCA_049284935.1). Classification (GTDB taxonomy): domain Bacteria; phylum Pseudomonadota; class Alphaproteobacteria; order Rhizobiales; family Xanthobacteraceae; genus BOG-931. The sequence goes on along the minus strand of JBAPYW010000030.1, from coordinate 19,080 downwards.
CTGGAAAGTCTTGCGGCGCTCGAACCGTTCCTGGCGAGGATCTGACCCATGGATCGCGCGAACGAAATTCTGCAGATTATCGCGACGCGGAAATCGGCCGGCGAACCGTTCGCGCTGGCGACCGTGGTCCGCACGGTCGCGGCGACCGCGGCCAAGGCGGGAGCCAAGGCGGTGATCTTGCCCGACGGCACGATCTCGGAAGGCTGGATCGGCGGCGGCTGCGCTCGCGCGGCGGTGATTAAAGCCGCGAAGGATGCGCTCGCCGACGGCCAATCGCGGCTCGTCTCGGTGCAGCCGCCCGATCTGCTGGCCGGTCGTGGCGTGGAGCCCGGCGAAGAGCAGGAGGGCGTTCGTTTCGCCAAGAACATGTGCCCCAGCCAGGGCACCATGGACATCTTCGTCGAGCCGGTGCTGCCGCGGCCGCAAGTGGTCATCTGCGGCTCGAGCCCGGTTGCCGTCGCCGTCGCCGATCTGGCCAAGCGCACAGGATTTGCCGTCACTGTATGCGCGCCGGCGGCCGAGCAGCCGGCTTTCGGCGATGCCGACCGCCGCATCGAAGGCTATGCGCTGCCGGTCGACGAAGCAGCCTCCCGCTACGTCGTGGTCTCGACGCAAGGCCGCGGCGACGAAGCCGCGTTGCTGGCGGCGCTCGCCGTCGATGTCGATTACGTCGCTTTTGTCGGGAGCCGCAAGAAGGCCGAGGCGCTGAAGGAGACGCTGGCCAAGCGCGGCGTTCCCGCCGAGCGCCTGGCGAAGCTCAAGGCTCCCGCCGGCCTCGATCTCGGCGCCATCACGCCGGACGAAATCGCGATCTCGATTCTTGCGGAAATCGTCGCGGTGCGGCGCAGCACGCACTCACGCGGCGCCGCTCCGCCAGCGTTGTGAAGCTTTATTGCCTCGATTTCGGGCCGGCCTCACTGCGGTCTGCCATTTCGGGCGTTGGTGGAATATTTCTGCCGTTTTGTTGGCAATAAGGAGAAATAATTATTTTGTCTGCGGCTTTGCTTGACTAATGTGGAACATTATACTCCATGGCGCTCCGGTCATTGAAATTCCCCCTGAATCGCCGCGCCTTGTCACCGGGAGGTCCCTCTCATGTCTAAACATCCAGAGACACTCGCTCTTCACGCCGGCTACCGGTCCGATCCGACGACCGGTGCCGTTGCCGTGCCGATCTATCAGACAACGTCGTATCAGTTCCGCGACACCGAGCACGCCGCGAACCTGTTCGCGCTCAAGGAACTGGGCAATATCTATACGCGCATCATGAATCCGACGAACGACGTGCTGGAGAAACGCGTCGCGGCGATGGAGGGCGGCGTCGGCGCGTTGGCGTTGGCGTCGGGACAGGCAGCCTCCGCTTTTGCGCTGCAAAATCTGGCGCGCGCCGGCGACAACGTCGTCAGCTCAACCGATCTATACGGCGGAACATGGAATTTGTTTGCCAATACGCTGAAGGATCAGGGCATCGAAGTCCGCTTTGTCGATCCCATCGATCCCAACAACTTCCGCCGCGCGAGTGACGAGCGCACCCGGGCTTACTATGCCGAAACGCTGCCGAACCCGAAACTCACGGTATTTCCGATCGCCGAGGTGGCCGAAATCGGCCGCAGCTTCGGCATCCCGCTCATCATTGACAACACGGCGGCGCCGATCCTCACCCGGCCGTTCGAATACGGAGCGGCGGTCATCGTTTATTCGACGACCAAGTATATCGGCGGCCATGGCAATTCGATCGGCGGGCTGATTGTCGACAGCGGCACTTTCGACTGGGCCGCGCATCCGCAGCGGCAGCCGGCGCTCAACACGCCAGATCCGAGCTATCACGGGGCGGTCTGGACCGAAGCGGTAAAACCGTTGGGGCCGATCGCCTACATCATCAAGGCCCGTGTGACGCTGCTACGCGATCTGGGCTCGGCGATGTCGCCGTTCAACGCGTTCCTAACGCTGCAGGGACTGGAGACGCTGGCGCTGCGGATCGCCAAACACTGCGAGAACACGCAGGCCGTGGTCGATTTCCTGCGCACGCGGCCAGAGGTCACGACGGTTATCCATCCGTCGGTGCAAACCGGCGTGCATCGCCAGCGGGCCGAGCGTTATCTGAACGGGGGGCTTGGCGGTCTGGTCGGCTTCGAACTGACCGGCGGCAAGGAAGCCGGCCGCCGCTTCATCGACGCGCTGGAGATGTTTTATCACGTCGCCAATATCGGCGACGCGCGCAGCCTCGCGATCCATCCCGCCACTACCACGCACTCGCAGCTCAACCCGCATGAGTTGGACGCGACCGGCGTAACCGACGGCTATGTGCGTCTCTCCGTCGGCATCGAGCATATCGACGACATCATCGCCGATATCGAGCGCGGCCTGGCGGCGGCGGGGAAGCTGGCGAAGGCGGCGTAACCTCTAAAATGCGCCGGCGGAAAAATTCAGCCGCTGCGTGACATCGTAGCTCTGTTTGGCGAGCGGGTAGGCGTAATCGACCCGCAGCGCCCCGAACGGCGAGTCCCAGATCAAGCTTCCCCCGACCGAAGCGCGGATCGCGCGCGAATTGGCGATCTGCTGCGACGGCGACAACGAGGCGAGGCTGGCGGCGCTGGATGCGTTGGTCGCCCACAGACTGCCGGCGTCGGAGAATAACGCGACTTTCAGCTGGGCGTCCGCCGAGACGAGCGGCATCGGCGCCTGCAGCTCGGCGGAGGTGGTCCAGTAGATATTGCCGCCGATGTTGTCCTGGGTGGTGCCCGGGGTGATGTCGCGCGGCCCGAAGCCGTTGGGCGCAAAGCCGCGTATGAGTTGCGGCCCGCCGAAGAAGCCGTCGAGCAGCGGCAATTGCTGGCCGCCCCAGGGCATCACGTAACCGCCCTGCGCCCGTACCATGCCGACCACGTCGCCGACGATCTCATGGTAATAGCGAACATCATCGGTCGTGCGGGCGAATTTGGCGGCGCCACCCAGGCCGGCAAAGTCATTGTTGAACTGGGCGCGAATTCCATCGGTCGGGCTCTTGGCATTATCGAGCGTCGAATAGGTGATGCCGGTGCCGACGGAAGACACCCACATCGGTCCGGCCTGCGCCGCCTGTTGAATGGGCAGCGAGGCCGTTCCCACAGAGGGAACCAGCGTCAAGCCTTGATTGTAGATCGCGTAGTTCCATTGCATCCCGAGCTGATCGTTCAACGGCGTGCCGACCGCAACCTTGGCGCCATAGAACGTGCTGTCATAGGACTGATAGCTGCTGGCGAACGTCTCCTTGCCGAACAGATCGACGCCGAGCGACAGCCGCGGTCCGAGCGCATAGGGGTCGATGAAGGAAAGATCGAAGCCCTTGGCGTACTCGCCGTAGGTCAGCGACGCCTTGGCGATGTCGCCGGTGCCGAGGAAATTCTTGTCGCCGACGGAAATGGTCGCTTGCGGGCCGTCGGCGGACGAGTAGCCGCCCATGATTGAAAAGTTTCCGGTCTTGTCTTCCTCAACCGCGACATCGAGCACGACGCGGTCCGGCGCCGAGCCCGGCTGGGCGTTGATCTTGACCGACTTGAAATAGCCGAGCCCTTGCAAGCGGCGCTCGGCGCGATCGGTCAACGCGCGATTGTAAGCATCGCCTTCGCCGAAATCGAATTCGCGGCGGATCACGTCGTCGCGCGTTCGCGTATTGCCATGAATGTCGATGCGTTCCACGTAGAGGCGCTTGCCGTCGTCGACCGTGTAGACAAGATTAATCAGGCCGCGTTCGGGCAGCCGTTCGCTGTGGGGGAGAACGGCCGCGAACGGCTTACCCTTCTGGGCGAGCCCCATCGTGACGGCGTCGACGCTCTTGCTCACGGCGTCGGCGTCGTAAATCTCGCCGGGCTGCGTGCGCAGGTAGCGCCGCAACACCGCCGCGTCGATGGATGGCACGGTGGATTCGATATCCACACGGCCGAGCCGATAGTGCCGGCCTTCCTCGATCGTGAACGTCAGCACCACGCCCTTCTTGTCGGCCTCGTAGGTCGAGGCGGAGCGAACGCGCGCATCGGCGAAGCCATGCGCGAGGTAGAAGCGGCGGAGGAGGTCGATGTCGCTTTCGATGCGGTCGGCGTCGTAGCCGTCGTTGTCAAGCAGAAAACTCAGGACATTCGTTGCACCCGTCTTGATCACGCCCGCGAGCTTGTTTTGTGGCACTGCTTTGTTGCCGACGAAGCGGATTTCCTTGACCGCAAGTTTGTCGCCTTCCTTGATCTCGAAGACGAGATTGGCGCGATCGCGCGCGGCATCGATGGTCTTCGGCTCGACCTGCACCTCGAAATAGCCGTGCTGGCGATAAAGCGCGACGATGTGCTCGACATCGTCGTGGACGATGGCGCGCGACAACGGCCCGCCGTCTTTCGATTGCAGCGCCTTCTTGAGGTCTTCATCCTTGATCTTCTTGTTGCCTTCGAAGACGAGCCGCGCAATGGTCGGATTTTCAATGACGGTCACCAGGACGCGATCGCCGGCTTGCGAAATTTTCACGTCTTGGAAGAGGCCGGTGGCATACAGGCTCTTCAGCGCCGCATCGAGCGCACCGGCATCGAACCGGCCGGCGGCGCCGGCGTCAAAATGCGAGCGGATCATCGCCGCATCGATATGCCGATTGCCGGCGACCGCGATCGCGGAATCGAGCGGCGTAGCCGCGCCCGCGCGCTGGCAAACGGTTACGGTGAGAAATCCTGCAAGAAACAGGAAGAGAGTTGCAGCTATGGCCCGGCCATACATACCGGAGCTCCCGACCGAACGGCCATCCGCATCACAATCGACGGCCGGGGCGGAAGCGTGACCGATTGTGTGGAAATCTGAGGAATAGTTGAGGCGCGAAGTTTAAGTCTGATGTTCGACTTACGATGAATCAGGTGGTCCGCCGCCTATTTGCGCCCAACGCCGCCGTAGAAACGTGCCGTTGTTGACACAATGGTTCACGTGCGTGCAGCCGCGCCGGTCATTTCACGATCAAAACGGGGCAGGGGGCGAAGTGAACGAGCCTGCCGGCGCGACTGCCGAGCATGCGTTCATAGAACTGAGAACGGCCGGTCGACCCGATCACCAGTAAGTCTGCCTTCAGCTCGGCCGCAAGCGCGACGATGTCGCGCACTGCATGTCCGGTGAGGACGTGCGTTCGTATGTTTACTTGCTGTTCCTCAGCCATCGCCCGTGCGCGCTGCAGGACCTTGTGAAAACGCCGCGCCGCAGTCCCGGTCTCTTCTCTGACTTCTTCGATGAACTCCGGCATGTAGTCGATCTCCTCGACAGAGACCATGTGGAGTTCGGATGCATGATCCTTGGCGATCGAGATGGCCAGCGCCAGCGCACGCGTCGCGTGCTCAGAACCGTCATTGGCGCACAGAATTTTTTTGAACATCGATTCCTCCGGACTCAATCGGCCTTGCTGGTGGCTTCGCGCGGCGGCGGCGCCACGGCGGGCTCTTTGTTTTCTCGTTCCGACTCATCGACGAGCAGATGGCGCGGCAGGTAAAAGGCGTTGGCGATCAGAGTGGGAATCACCGCGCTGGCGATCACGCCGGCCACCAGGATCGAATACTGTGACCGATCGATAATACCATGGGAAAGCCCGAACAGAGATGAAATTGTGCCGAAGGTCAGGCCGGTCGACATCAACAGCGTCGTGTACATCGCCTCCGGATTGGGTGTTTTGTAAATGCGGGTGACCGGATAGACGCCGACGAACTTGCTTACCATTTTGGCGAGCAGCGCGAAGAGAAAGGCAAACGGGGCGGCGATCAGAGCCGGGATGGAGACGAAGGCGCCGGCGCGGATGAAATAGAACGGCGTCAGCAAGCCGAAGGTCAGTGCCCGCAACCGGCGCACCAGCGCGTGGTCCCTGCCGACGGTGCCGGCGAGCATCATGCCGATGATGTAGGCGGGTAGCACAGCCTCGCTGTCGGCCCAGCCGGCCAAGGCGCCCAACCCCATGAGAAAGAACAGCAGATATTTTATCTCCATTTCCGAGGGACGGTTGCCGAACCTGCGGAGAAATCGCGGCGTCAACCAAGGCAAGCCTGCGAACACCGCGATCGCAATCGCGGCAAAGATCAACGTCCTGAGCGTGAATGGAGCGAAGATGAAACCAAGGGCAAGGACGGTGCCGAGGTCGTTGATGAAACAGGCCGCCAGCACGGTCTTGCCGTATTCGGTCCGATTCAGGCCGGTCTCGATCATCACCGCATAGACTACCGCAACCGAGGTGGTGGATAGCGCGACGCCGGCGAGCCAGCTTGGCATCACCTGCCAGCCGAGAACGAAATAGGCCGCTGCCGCGCAGCCGAAAAACGGAAAGAAGAAGCCGACCAGGCCGAGTGTGGTGGCCTCCTTCCATTTCTTCTTGAAAACCTCGGGATCGAGCTCGGCGCCGGCGAGAAAGGTCAACACGATGGCGCCGACCCCGGCGAGGAATTTAACCCAAGGCTCGTCGACGCCGAGCGCTGTGGCTCCGAAGGCCGTGCCGATGATCAGTTGCGCCAGCGTTCCGACGACGATTTCCGTCAACGCGGTGGAGACCCGCAACCACGCCGAAAGCAGGCTCGCGATCAACGCCAGACCCAGCCACAATGTTACCAGCGTCCAAACAGCGGTCATCGGCAAGCCTCCTGCGCAATGCTCAATCGCCCGACGCAACGCGCGCACGCGTCCGCATTCGAACGGTCACACAAAACAAACCTGGAGGCAGCGGGAGTGCAAAGCAGACTCCTACCGACGCCAAGCGCCCGGTAGGAGTCATCAGCCCAATCGGCGGTTACCGGGGGACTCCATCCCCTGAAGCAATTCATTGTAGCCGTGAGTTCAACGATGACAAGCCTGAATTGTTTCCGGGATCATCCGCAATGCCGGCGTCAATATCGCCGTCGAGTCGTTCAATTGCGCCGCGGTAACGCAGCGGAATTATGCCGCGAAATCAACGTCGGATTATCGCCGTCGCTGACAGTAGGCGTCAGTTGCATTCGGTTTGGCTCCGGCGGGCGGGCGGCGCCAAACACTTCCGGTAAGGCTACGCCGGACGCGGCTGCGGGCGCGCGTCATCCGGCACGCGGACGAACTCATCGTGCGCAATGCCGAGAATCTTCGTTGGGCGATCCTGCGCGGTTTCGACGAGACCTTTCGCAAGGCGACGGCGCGTTTGGAACGGCTTGACGAAACCATCAAGGCCACCCGCGGCGTGATTGAGGACGCTGTCGCGCGCCGGCGTGATCGATCGTTCGCGGTGAAGGCGGAGCTCGATCGGCTCACTAGCGCCGCGGCTTCACTGGCCGCTCTTGGCGAAGAGATCAAGTCTGAGAGAAATGCTAGCGTGTAAGGCCAAGGCCTGCGATCAACTCTTGCCGATTGCTGTGCTGCCGTCAATTTCGCGCTTTCTCGCTCGGTCCGCGTCGCCTAGCCATTCGTGCGGCCCTTCGGCGTGCACAGAATAGTTACGAGTCTGCCTAGTTTTTCATCAGACGGCCGCGGGGCTTAGGTAAGGGACCTCGTCCTCCGCCTTCCTTATCAGAAAATCATAAGCGGTTTCAAAGCGATATGGATGGGCCATGCGGGTTCTGTCGCTGGCATGGGCCTTGCGATTGCGCTTACCGCCAACCGAAGATCGCCCATCGTCCTGATGGCCGGCAACCAGCGGCGCCGCCAGCGCTCGCGTGCATACAGGGAGCATGCAATGAACCTCGATAACATTTCACGTCGCCGCGTCCTTCAAGGGACGGCTGCTTTGGCCCTCGGCACCACTCTGCCGCTGCGCCGGGCCTTCGCCAAGGACACAACCGTCGGCTTCATCTATGTCGGCTCGCGCGACGACTACGGCTACAACCAAGCCCATGCGGCGGGCGCCGCCGCGCTGAAGAAGATGCCCGGCATCAAGGTCGTCGAGGAAGAGAAGGTCCCGGAGACTGATGCGGTCGAAAAAACTATGGAGTCGATGATCAATCTCGACGGCGCCACGCTGCTGTTCCCGACCTCCTTCGGCTACTACAACCCGCACATGATCAAGATGGCGCTGAAGTTCCCGAAGCTTCGCTTCGAGCACTGCGGCGGCCTGTGGACGGACAAGGATCCGAAAAACGCCGGAAGCTATTTCGGCTACATCGACGAGGCCCAGCATGTCGCCGGCATCGTCGCCGGCTCGATGTCGAAATCCGGCAAGCTCGGCTTCGTCGCCGCCAAGCCCATTCCGCAAGTGTTGCGCAACATCAATGCGTGGACGCTCGGCGCCAAGCTTGCTAATCCGAAAATCACCACCCAGGTGATCTTTACCGGCGACTGGTCGATGCCGGTGAAAGAGGCCGAAGCCACCAACAGCCTCATCGACCAAGGCGTCGACGTCATCACTTGCCACGTTGACGGCCCGAAGACCGTAGTCGAGAACGCGGCCCGGCGCGGCGCCATGGTGACCGGCTATCACGTCAATCAGGCCGTGCTTGCGCCGAAAGCCTATCTCACCGGCGCGGAGTGGAATTGGGAAGTGCTGTATCCGCGCTTCGTCAAGATGTTTACGTCGGGCGAGACGATTCCCAACTTCTACCGCGGTGGGTTGAAGGAAGAGATCGTCAAGGTTTCGCCGTATGGCGCGATGGTTCCGGCCGCCGCGCGCAAGCAGGCCGACGAGGTCAAGGCCGGCCTGACCGCCGGGACTTATGTCATCTTCAAAGGACCGATCGTCGACAACAAGGGTGCTACCGTCATCGCGGCCGGCGTGTCCCGCGGCCAGACCGATCCCGAGCTGGAAAAGATGGGTTACCTGGTCGAGGGCGTGATCGGAGCGACTTCGTGAAGGCCGATGTCGGCGCACCTGTTGCCAAAACCGGGGTAGGCGAGCTTCTTCGCCTACCCCCTTTTGGCCGGAAATTCGGCGGGGCGGCGGAATATATCGTCATCCCCGCGCTCGCCCTGGCGGGTTCGCTCGTTCTGTTCGGTATCTTTGTCACGCTGTTCGGGAAGAACCCGCTCGACCTCTACTTCTATATGTATCAGGGCGCGTTCGGCACCTGGTTCTCCTGGCAGAACACGCTTACCCGCGCCGCGCCGCTCATCCTCACTGCGCTGTGCACCGCGCTTCCGGCGCAACTCGGCATGGTGATCATCGGCGGGGAGGGCGCGCTGCTGATCGGCGCGCTGGCGGCGACGAGCGCGGCATTGGCGATGCCCGCTGCGCCGCCGCTCGTCGTCGACGTGGCCATGGCGTGCGCCGGCATGATCGGGGGGGGCTTGTGGATCATGCTGGCTGGTGCGTTGCGCCAGTATCGCGGGGTCAATGAAACGATTTCGAGCCTGTTACTCGTCTATATCGCGCTCGCAATTCTCAATTTTCTGGTCGAGGGTCCGATGCGCGATCCGACCAGCCTCAATAAGCCGTCGACACCTGAAATCGGCGCCGCAAATATGATCGGCAGTATCCCGGGCACCGACGTGCACTGGGGTTTTGTGTTCGGCATCATCGCCGCGATCCTGTCCTACATCCTGATCTACCACACGGTGTTCGGCTTTGCCGCGCGCGTCGCCGGTGGCAACATCCGCGCCGCCAAGGTCGTGGGGCTGAGCGTCGGCAAGCTCATTCTCATCATCTGCTTTCTGGCCGGTGCCGCGGCCGGGCTTGCCGGCATGATGGAGGTTGCGGCGGTGCAAGGGCGCACCAACGCTAATCTGGCGGCGGGCTACGGCTTCGCCGGCATTCTGGTGGCGTTCCTGGCCCGGCAAAACCCGCTGGCCGTCATCCCGGTCGCCATCCTGCTCGGCGGCATCGGCGCCAGCGGCGGGCTGTTACAGCGTCGACTCGGCTTGCCGGATGCCTCGGTTCTGGTGCTGCAAGGCATGATCTTTGTCATGGTGCTGGCCAGCGACACGCTTTACGGCCGCTGGAGCTTTTTCAAGGACAAGGCATCCTAAGGTGGCGGGCGCGGGCGACATCGGTTTGTGGACGGTGCCGGTTGCGGTGCTTGGCGGCGCCGTGCGCGTCTCCACACCATTTATTTTCGTCAGCCTCGGCGAATGCATCACCGAACGGAGCGGCCGCATCAATCTCGGCCTTGAAGGCACGCTGGTGATGGGCGCGATGGCCGGCTACGGCATCTCGTATCTCACCGGCTCGCCGTGGCTCGGCGTGCTTGCAGCCGGAATCACCGGCGCGGGCATGGGGGCGCTGCATGCCGGCATCTGCGGGCTGCCGCGCGTCAATGATATTGCCGTCGGCATCGCGCTGATGCTGTTCGGCGTCGGCTTGGCGTTCTATCTCGGCAAGCCGCTGATCGAGCCGACGGCACCGCGACTTCCTTCGATCGATCTCGGCTGGTGGACCGATATTCCGCAACTGCATGCGGCGCTGCGCATCAATGCGCTTTTCCTCATCGGCGTGGCGCTGGCGCCGGTCTTAGTCTGGGCGTTGCGCACCACGCGCTGGGGCTTGATCATTCGCACCGCCGGCGAAAGCGCCGACGCCGCGTTGGCGATGGGCTACTCGGTGAATTTCATTCGTCTGCGCGCAACTATGTTCGGTGGGTTTCTGGCTGGGATCGGCGGCTCATTCCTGTCGCTCTACTATCCCGGCAGCTGGAACGAGGGGCTTTCCAGCGGTCAGGGCATTACGGCGGTGGCGCTGGTCATCTTTGCGCGCTGGAATCCCATGCTGTGCCTGGCTGCATCGATCCTGTTCGGCGGTGCCGCGGCGCTTGGTCCGGCGCTGCAATCGGTCGGCTACAGCCACGGCTATCATCTGTTCAATGCCGCACCCTACATTTTGACTTTGCTGATCATGATCGCAACCTGCTCGCCCAAACGCACGCTGATCGGTGCGCCCGCAGAGCTGTCGATTACGAGGTGAGCCATGCCCCAACTGGCACGCCAAGAAGCCGAGAGTTCCGAACGTTACGTGGCGGCCGATCCTTATCCGTGGCCCTACAACGGCGACCTACGGCCGGAAAATACCGCGCTCATCATTATCGACATGCAGACCGACTTCTGCGGCGTCGGCGGCTATGTCGACAAAATGGGCTACGATCTGTCGCTGACCCGGGCGCCGATCGAGCCGATCAAGCGCACGCTCGCCGCCGCGCGGGCCAGAGGCTTCCATGTCATTCACACCCGCGAGGGCCATCGCCCCGACCTCGCCGATCTGCCGGCCAACAAACGCTGGCGCTCGCGCCAGATTGGCGCCGGCATCGGTGACCCGGGACCCTGCGGCCGCATCCTGGTGCGCGGCGAGCCCGGCTGGGAGATCATCCCCGAGCTTAAGCCGCGTGAGGGCGAACCGATCATCGACAAGCCGGGCAAGGGCTCGTTCTGCGCCACCGACCTCGAGCTCCTTTTGCGGTTGGCCGGCATCGACAACATCGTGCTCACCGGCATCACCACCGACGTGTGCGTGCACACCACCATGCGCGAGGCCAATGACCGCGGCTTCGAGTGCCTGTTGCTGGAGGACTGCTGCGGGGCCACGGACAAGGGCAACCACGACCACGCGCTGAAGATGATCAAGATGCAGGGTGGTGTGTTCGGCGCTGTTTCCGATTCGGCGAAATTCATTGAGGTGATCGCGTGAGCGAAATGGCAACCCTCGTCCCGCCCGGCGGGCTTCCTTCGCCGACCGCGGGCAAGAAGACCTTCGGCGTCGAAGCCATCGCCATGACCAAGCGCTTCGGCGAGTTCGCTGCGCTCGATCAGGTGTCGTTGAAGGTAAGAACCGGTACGTTTCACGCGCTGCTCGGCGAGAATGGCGCCGGCAAGTCGACGCTGGTCAAATGCATCATGGGCTATTACCAGGCCGACGGCGGCGAACTCATCGTCGACGAGCGCCAGGAGGTCATCGGCAATCCCCGCGCCGCGCATGCGCTCGGCCTCGGCATGGTCTATCAGCATTTCACCTCGGTGCCGGCGATGACGGTGGCCGAGAATTTTGTGCTGGCGCGCGACCACGTGCCGGCCGTGGTGGATTGGACGCGCGAGCGTAAGGCGCTGGAGGAATTTCTGTCGCGCATGCCTTTTCGCGTGCCGCTGAACGCCAAGGTGTCGGCGATCTCCGCCGGCGAGCGGCAGAAATGCGAGATCCTCAAGCAGCTATACCTGCAGCGCCGCTTTCTCATCCTTGATGAGCCGACTTCGGTGCTTACTCCCGGTGAGGCCGACGAAGTGCTCGGCATGCTGCGCGACATGGTGGCGCGGGGCGTTCTGACAATTCTGATGATCACTCACAAATTCCGCGAGGTCATGGCATTCGCCGACGAAGTGACCATCCTGCGGCGCGGCAAATTGGCGGGGCAGGGGCACGTCAAGGATTTGAACCCCGACACCATGGCGCGCGCCATGATCGGCGCCGAGGAACTGACGGTGCAGCCGCCGCGCACCGGCGAGTTCGGCGCGCCACGACTCGACATCGAGAACTTGCATGCGCTCGACGACGGCGGCCAGCCGGCGGTGCGCGACGTGTCCTTGTCGATCCGCGGCGGCGAGATCGTCGGCGTTGCCGGGGTGTCCGGCAACGGCCAGCGCCAGCTCATCGAAGTCCTGGCCGGCCAGCGCGAGGCCGAGAGCGGCCAAATCTATCTGCAGGGCGAGCGTTATTATGCGACCCGCGAGGAAATGCGGCACAATCACCTGTCGGTGCTTCCCGAGGAGCCGTTGAAGAACGCCTGCGTCGCGCGCATGAGCGTCGCCGACAATCTCGCCTTCCGCGAGTTCGACCGGTCGCCGTTCGCCTATGGCGGCTGGTGGCTCAATCGGGCGAAATTCCATGAAGAGGCGACACGCAAGATCGGGCTCTACAAGATTAAGACCCGCTCCGACGATACCCCGATCGGCGAGCTTTCCGGCGGCAACGTGCAGCGCACCGTGCTGGCGCGCGAGCTTGGCGGCGAAGTCGACATCCTGGTCGCCGCCAATCCGTGCTTCGGATTGGATTTCGCCGCGGTCGCGCAGATCCACGCCGAGATCATGGCGGCGCGCAACCGCGGCGCGGCCGTGCTGCTGGTCAGCGAAGACCTCGACGAGCTTCTCGAGCTTTCCGACCGCATCGTGGTGATGTTCCACGGCGCCCTGGTCTACGAAGCACGCGCCAGCGAAGCCGATCTCACCGAAGTCGGCCGCCATATGGCCGGGCATTAAGAGCGTATTTCGGTTGGCCCTTGGTTGCGTATTCGAGCGTGCGATCTCGCATCGCTCGGCCAAATATCGCTTACGGCGATGACGCCAAGCGCGCCGCGGCCGCCTGCGCTTCGGCAAGACGCTTCGGCATGATCGCGGCCATGCGGCTTCTGACCTCGGCTAGAATTTCCGACGGCGCCGTCTCCGGGCGACCGCAATCGAACGGCGGCGCCGGCGCATATTCCAGAGCGAGCTGCAGCGCCTGGGCGAAGCTCGCGCCCGCGAGTTCGGCCGCAACCACCAGCGCGAAGTCCATGCCGGCCGTGACGCCGCCGCCGGTAATAATATTGCCGTCCCGTACCACGCGGTCAGCATCGGGGAACGCGCCGAACAGGGTCAGCATGTCCCGCCAAGCCCAATGGCAAGCGGCGCGTTTGCCGCTCAACAGACCGGCGGCGCCGAGAACCAGCGAGCCGGTGCACACCGACGTCAGATAGCGCGCGCCGGCGGCGAGGCGTCGCGCCTGCGCCATGAAAGCCGCATTGTTGATCGCTTCCGTCACCGCCACGCCGCCAGGAAAGAAGATCAGATCGCAACGATCGATCTCAGCGAGCCGGCGCGTGCCGGCGAAGACGAGGCCGCCCTCCGACTCGATCGGCCCGCCGGCTTCCGAGGCGACAATCGTCTCGGTATTCGGAATGCGGCTGAAAACCGTATGGGGTGCGGTGAAGTCGAGCTGAGTCATGCCTGGATAAATTGCTTCGACGATACGGAATGGGCTGCCGGTCATTGACGTCTCCCGCGCATTTGACGGGGGTATTGTCGCAGGTTTAAGGTGTGTCCGAAATGACAATGTTCCCTCAATTTCAGCCATAACCATCAGAACCATCAGAATGACTCGCCGGATCGCTTTTCTCATTTTCGACGGGTTTCAGATTCTCGATGCGGCGGGGCCGATCGCCGCTTTCGAGATCGCCGGCCGTCATTGCGGAGGCGCCTATGCGCTCGAAGTGATCGCCACTGAGAGCGGTCTGATATCGAGTTCATCAAGCGCTGCGATCGCCGCGTCCGCCTGCCGTCCGAGGGTGTCGTATGACACTTTGGTGATAGCTGGCGGCGACGGCACCCGTACAGCTTTTCAGGACGAGCGCATCGTTACATTCGTCCGCCGCGCCGCCAGTCGCGCGCGTCGCGTCGCCAGCGTCTGTTCCGGCGCGTTTATCTTGGCGGCCGCCGGCCTGCTCGACGGGCGCCGCGCCACCACGCACTGGTCCCGCACGGCGGAATTCGCGCGCCGCTTTCCCAAAGTGCGGGTGGAGCCGGACCGCATCCATGTGAAAGATGGGCCAATCTGGACATCGGCCGGGATCACTGCCGGCATCGATCTGGCGCTGGCGCTGATCGCGGAGGACCTCGGCGAGGAGATTGCCAAACTCACAGCCCAACAACTCGTGGTTTATTACCGGCGGCCCGGCGGCCAATCGCAGTTCTCGGCGCTGTTGGAACTCGGCCGGCCGGAGGCGCGATTCGGTCCGCTCTTGAGCTGGGCGCGCGAGCGCTTGCATCAATCGCTCGGCGTCGAGCGATTAGCCGATCAGGCGGCGATGAGCCTGCGCCATTTTTCCCGTGCCTTCGCGGCTGAGACGGGCATCACGCCGGCCAAGGCCGTCGAGCGCCTGCGTGTCGAAGCGGCGCGCGAAAGAATTGAAGCGAGTGCCGAACCGATCGACAGCATCGCCGCCAAGGCCGGCTTCGGCGACCCGGAGCGGATGCGACGCGCCTTTCTCCGCGCTTTCGGTCAACCGCCTCAGGCTCTGCGCCGCATGGCACGCGGATAAGTCGGTTCTTCGTTGCACAAAATACACGAGTGCAGAGCTTTAGGAGTGGGGAACGGCATTGTGGACCGGCTCGAGCCCGAACACTTGGCCAGCGAAATATGAATCGATCGGCATCAGCTCGTCTCTGGTCCCTTCGGTTAGTCGGTGCCGAGCTTGATGTCGATCTCACAGCTCAGCCCCTCGGTTGCATAGTCAATGCGAGCATCCGGAAATGTCGTCCTGAGCAGCGCTGTCCCGAAGCCATATCGGGTCGGCCTTGCGACTGGCGGCCCGCCGCTTTCACGCCATTGGAATCTTAATGTATTAGTCTTACGCTGGGTGGTCAGCGCCCATGAAACTCCAACCTGGCCGTTTCCGTTCGAGAGGGCGCCGTATTTAGCAGCGTTTGTCGCAAGTTCATGCAAAGCAAGTGAAAAATTCTGCGCATGTTTCGGGTCTAGTAAAACATTGACGCCATCAATGACAATGCGACCGCCGAACGGCTGCAATTCTGAGTGCACGATTTCGGTCAAACTCACGCCGCTCCAATCGGATGCGGTCAGTTGCTGGTTGGCTCTGGCCAAAGCCTGCAGTCGCGCCTCAAAACCCGCCTTTGCGTCTGCCAGCGAGCAGTCTCCGGACAGGGTTCGACGGGCGATGGTCTGGATAACCGCAAGCAGATTGTTGCTGCGATGCTGAATTTCATGAGTTAGGGTATGCTGGATTTCTTCGGCACGCTTCCGTTCCAGATAGTCAGCGGCTTGCCGGGCTAACAAATCCAGCAGACGTAATTCTCTCTCGTCCGGGCGGTGCGGCTTGCCAAAGTGTGTCGAGAATATACCCAATAGTTCGCCCGTACTGCTCATCAAAGGGGTGGAAATCACTGCGCGCACGCCGGCCTTCATCAGCACGTCCAGAGAGGGCTGCCCGGCGAAAATTTCGCTGCTTGCAACGTCTTCGACGATCACGCGCTCGGTGAACCGCATTGCGGTAGAGCAGGCGAAGGCGTCATCGCGCACACGTTCAAAGAACTTTAGGAAAGGGGCTCCAAAGCCACGCTGGGCAGCAATGGTAAGCATGCCTGTCTCCGAATTGAACAGCTGCAAATTGCCTTTGTCCGCGCCGGCCAAAGCAATCGCCGTCTCAACGATCGCAGTGAGATTTTCGTCGGTCTCGGTCCCCTCACGAACGAGCCTGTTGTTGAGCTCATTAAGCCGCGTCATGTCCCGTAAATCTGAGGCGATGCGGACTTCCGCCTGCTTACGAGCGCTAATGTCGCGGCAAACTGTTGCCGCGCCTGTTACTCGTCCTTCGAAACTGCGGATGGGAGAGACTGTTAGCTCCACCGGGAGCGGTTTGCCATTTTTACCCAATCGGATCGTTTCCCAAGGGGCGTACGATTGGCCCTGCCTCACTTTCGAGATGATGTCGTGGGCAGCCGTTATCCGATCAGGTGGAATCAGCGTCAGTATCGACTTCCCAACGATTTCTGCGGCTTTGTAGCCAAGCATTCGCTCTGCCTCAGCGTTCCATGAAGTGATAGTGCCATCGATCGCCCAGCTCCAAATTGCATCGCGCGAAGCTTCCACGAGGGTGGCAAGCTCGCGCAGCCCGACTTCAGCGCGTTTCTGATCGCTGATGTCGCGCGCAATCTTCGAAGCGCCGATGATATGCCCAGCTTTGTCCCGTACCGGAGAGACGGTAAGCGAAACGTCGATGAGAGTACCGTCCTTCCGTCGTCGCACCGTCTCATAGTGGTCTATCCGTTCTCCCCGCCGCAGGCGCGCAAGGATTCCCGGCTCCTCGTCATATCGCTCCGGCGGCATCAGAATCGTCACTGCGTTGCCGACGACCTCTTCGGCCGTGTAGCCGAAGATTCGCTGTGCGCCGCGGTTCCAGGTCAAGATAATACCATCGAGGTTCTTGCTGATGATGGCGTCGTCGGATGTTTCTACGATTGTGGCAAGCCGCTGCGTCGTCTCTTCAGCGCGCAGCCGTTCGAGGCCAAACCCAAATTGCCGGGCAATGGTGATGCCGGCATCGATCTCCTTAGGCTCAAAAGTGTGCGGCGCATCGTAATACGCCATGAATTTTCCAACGATCTTGCCGCCTGCAAAAATAGGAATGAACGCAAGCGCGGCGATCCCCTCAGCTATAACGACTGCCTTTAGCTCTTCGGAAAGAGCGTCAGTCGTTCCGATGTAGTCAATATAAATTGGATTGGCAGCGTGGTCGTCTGGCTTCCATGGTGAGTGGCCATCAACAGAGCTACGATATTCCTCAGAAAGATAGCGCCAAGCCACAAACCGCATCACGCCGCAATCGTCGAACAGAAGGATCGACGCGTGGTCGCAACGCAGTACGCCGAGAATCGCATCTAGGCCGGCCTCGTAGATGTCGTTGCGCGACTTGGCACGGAAAAGCCGATCCGTGAAGGTATATAATGCTTTCTCAGTCTCATTCTGTCGTTCTAGGAGACGCGTCTGTTCTGCACGTTGCGCTTCGGACTTCCATCTTTGGAGCGCAATCCCAGCCAGATTGGCCGCAACCCGAAGCAACGTCTGCTCGGTGTTAGTCGGGAAACCGGACCTTCGGCTTAAGGTGATAAGTCCCGATCCCCCCTCACGGCCAATCGGCACACACATTGCATGCAACTGACCGTAATGCCCGTCGTCGATTTCAAACTTCGAATTCGGCCGGTATCTCTCGCGAACTTGCCTAAGATCGATCGGCCTTGCGATGGACCGATCGTGGCAATGGATGACTTCCAGTTCGGGATCGCGCAGGAGGACGCAAGCGAATTCCGCATCGAGGATACTCACTGCGAGTTGGCCAAGGCTGTCGGCTATTTGGATGGCATCGGCTTTGATCCAAATCGCCGGCAAGCTCGACAATGAAACCAAGTCGCGGATACACCGCCGAAGCTCGGTTTCTGTGTCGCCATCTTGGAGAGGTTCAAACAGCGCCCGCGTCGCGACCATTGCCATCACATCGGGCGACGACTCAACTCGGCAAGAAAATCATCCGGCGGTACATAGAAGGGATTTTCTTGCAACACTCCTCCGATAATCACCTGGGGATGTGTGCGCATAATGTCCATCACAACGGGTGCGCTGAACTTGTTTAAGTCGTAGGTACAGACGACGAATGCGGCATATTGCGGCAGGAACTTATTCGCCCGAGCTTCGTATTCGACGATGCCGTGGACGCCAGGAAAATCCTCCAGCGCCCATTCCATGTTTGCCCAGAACCGCGTCACGGGGAAGCCCTTATTACGACCCTCTCGTAAAACCGATTCGGCGAGTTCCAGCATCGCGTGTTGGTCAAAACGATTGCCCCGCAGATAAGCTTCTTCCCACACACGGATTTCGAGCTGCCCTGTGCCCTCAGCCTTCTCCAGGTTAATACCGGAGTTTGAGAGCCGGCTTCGCCGCTCATCCCAATGCTCCTTGTCGATGACCTGAAATATCAGGTCGCCGGCTTCGTAACCGTCCTTGGTGAAGGGCAATAAAAATTCGTATTCTTCGTCCCGGCCATTGAAAAAAGCACAGGCATGGCAGGGACAGCGAAATTCCGACTGTCCTATGGTGACGGCACGGCTGGCGTTCATCGCGATTCCCCTCCTTCGGCCAGCGAATAAACGCAAAAGCTAAGGCTAGGGTTCCACGCCGCACGTCCGATTCTTTCCGCCTTTGCTTTGGAACACATCGAGAACGGCAAAAAGGGTTCTCGCACACCGCCCCACTGATGTGCGGTGTGCGTCGCAAAAAAACCAGCCTGCCGAAAGTCAGCGTTGGGTCACAAGCGGACGATGCGGCTCGAATGTGCGATGTCTGCTGTTCCCCGGAAACCAGACATTGCCAGCGCGTTTTATGAGTACACCGCCCAACTCGCGTGCGACTTGGTGAAGGGCGTTAGCGTGGCAGCCGCCGATACGGTGCATAATGCGGCTCCCACATTTTCGCAGAGACTGCCGCGCTGAAATCCTGATCCGGAAGGGGCGCCGCCAAGCCCTCGGTTTCGGCCTGCTGGGCGACCATGATCGCCACCTGGAACGAGATCTTTCGAAGCTCCGCGAGCGGCGGCAAGAGATTGGCGCGCGGATCGTGCTTTGCCGGCGACAGCTCGGCGATGGTGCGCGCCGCAGCGAGAAACATGCCGTCCGATATACGGCGCG